>JAEZCA010000072.1 GCA_023412665.1 Bacillota bacterium | reverse complement strand
TCCCGTCTTTGACAGTTGAAGAGGAGAAAAAGCTTGAAACCCATTGATAATACTGGGATTCAAGCTTTTGTCATTTACCCAAAAAGTGCGCAATGTCATTGCTTTTTAGTTGCTTTAAAAATTTTTTTCATATTTTTCAAAGTGACAATCTGGTAATCGGTATGGAAGCCGAAAGCTTCATGTAAGGCATCGGTAAAATCCGTTCTTGTGTATATCGGTTCATAGCCATCCCCACGAATCTCTTTGAAATTCATTTCCCGTAATTCACTTATGATCTCATGGCAGGTGAACTCACCTTTGAGGCGCTTCTCGAGCAGCCTGTATATGACCAGTGATATGAAGCAGGTGATGAAATGAGCTTCTATCCTGTCATCATTGCTAAGATATACAGGCCTCGCCCTGAACTCACTTTTCATGATCCTGAAACATTCCTCGATTTCCCATCTCCTGTTGTTCACCCTGATGATTTCAGAAACGTCGGCATCCAGATTTGTGCAGACCCCGTAAAAACCGTCAAAGGCTTCCTCTTTAAGGACAAGATCATTATCAATACTGAATATTTCTTTTTCTGCAACTTCACCTTCGGCAGTACAGCTTGTCTTATGGACAAACCTTTTGTAGTCGTTTTGGTTGCATTTCTTTAACTTCGCGGGGTCAGTGTCTATTGCTCTCCGGGCACGTTCTACCTGGGAGTTCCGGATCTTACGCTGATAATCCCTGTATTTTACGCAGTATGTCACAATCAGGTTCTGTTCAAGGTCGTTCTCTTTAATCCACCGCTCCTTGAAGAAGACTTTAGCCCGCAGCTTTGCCTTGTCCTCCTCGCTGGCTTTTTCTATCATCTCGTCAAGCTTGGAAATATCATAGGTCTTGCTGCTACCCGGAAGTTTCCAGCCCTCTGTTGCAAGCGCCCATCCTTTTAGGCGTTTGTTCAGTTTTTTGATAGATTGTGTAGTGATGAAAGCTCGTCCGTCCCTGTCGTTGAATTTCCGGTTCTCTTCGGATGAAAGGCCCGCATCGGTGCATACAACGAACTTGGAAAGCTCGAAGTCGGACAATATCTTCTTTTCCAGCGGTTTCAATGTGAGTTGTTCATTCATGTTCCCCCTGTCGATACTGAATGCCAGTGGGATGCCGTCTCCGTCCATGAACAGGCCCATCTGGATGATGGGGTTGGGCTTGTGGTCCTTTCCAGGTCCGTATTGCTTCTTTCCACTTTCCTGTTCAATCTCAAAGAAGTAATTGGTGCAGTCATAGTAGAGTAGGCGGGTGTTCCTCTTTGAAATTTTCAGGCTGTTTTCATACAGGGAGGATTGTATGAAGTCCGTTTCTTTCGCAAGGAATTCAAGGGCTCTGTAAATCTGGTGCAGGTCGAAGTTCGGCTGTTCGATGAATTTTTTTGAAAGCTCATATGTTGCGAGTTTTGATGAAGGGAAAATGACCCTACTGTATACCAGTCTCGAAAGGATGGAATCCAGATCGAATTCAAATTTGTATTTCTGGGAGATGTCCTTGCAAAGCTTGTCTAATCTTAGCTCATGATATATTTGCTGCAGGAAGAGGTACCCGCCGTTAAAACAACGCTGTTCATTTTTTTCAATCCGCTTATTCGGTGAATATCTCGCAATGATATCGGGCTCCCGCCCTTCTTTTTCTATTCGGTTCAATTCTTTGACATACTCTTCCGCCCATTCGTAGGGGTCTCTGCCATTCAGCTTGCTTTTTAGTTCTGTATAGGTTCCAAGCTTTTCAACAATCTTGGTGCTGCGAGTACCCTTATTATAGACAGATTTTGTTATATAAAAGGATGTTGCATTTTTTGATTCGGAAGTCTGCAGTCTCATTTCACATACCTCGTCATTCATATAATACTTATATTATAACACAGTGCGACGCATTGCGCACTATTTATTTTTAAAATTTGACAAAAAAATAAGCCTATCTCAAGGCTTTCAGGAATTTTTTCTTTATTCAACTGTCAAAGACCCGATTCCAGAAAATCGCCGGCAGATACAATGCCGATTCACTGGGCTATATACAAAATTTTCTAAAATGGGACGGACAAAGGTTTGTGTTGGATAATCAGACTGTGGCGATATTTGGCAGTGGGGAGTGACACACCTTCAAAGTCTCCATATGTGGAGTTCGGAGCTCTGATGCAATGGCTGTTAATGAAATTGTCATGCCCTTAGTAATATTATTGCATTTGGATTATTTTCTATAGTACAATTGAATCATCCAATCCAATCCAATACAATACAATACACGAAAGGTACCCCATACGGGATTGGGCTTGAAATCGGGCTTTACATACCTTTGTGTTGACAAGAAGCATAGAAAACAGGGCATTCTATCGCGTATGTATGATCATATGGAAAATGAACTGCCGGAGGGTATTCACTGCAGCAAGGTTTCAACACGGACCTGGTCTCAGAATAATGCACATATAGGTATGCTGTTGAAAAGAGGATATGGCTTGCAGAAAACACTTAATGATGATAGAGGCCCGGGTATTGATACCCTTTATTTTGGAATAGATCTGAAATGAAAGTGATTAAAACACCTGACATTAAAGAGCATTAAATGTTGGGTGTTTTTTTTTATTTGAGATACAATTAATGTAATGAAGCCGCAGACTGCCTGATAAAGGTGGTGGGCAGCAATGTGTAGGAGGAGAATGTATATGAATAAATCGGACAATATGCTCGATTACTACAGATCCCACAGCATGATCACGGACCCGGGAACATTTTTGGAGAAGTATGAAGGATTACCTGATGACGTAGCAGGGATCGTCGAAGTGATTCACGGACTGTTTCTTCATATCTTCTGGGCAAAGTCGTATGGCGTTACGCTTACTGAGTCGCAATACCGGCATGTGCAATCAAGGAAAGTATCCAATATCTTATCGTTAATAGATAGCCTTGACAAGTCACCGCTGACACAAGTAAGACCTTATGAAAAAAGGTTTATCGGCAACTGCAGGGATCACTCCGTATTCCTTTGTTCAGTCCTCAGATCAAAAGGAATACCTGCTCGTGCACGCTGTGGTTTTGGTACATATTTTACACCTGGTCATTACGAGGACCATTGGATGTGTGAGTATTGGAACAGCAGCGAGAACAGGTGGGTGAGCGTGGATCCGCAGCTCGACAAGCTTCAGAAGGATACACTAGGCATAGACTTTGATACCCTTGATATGCCAAAGGGCAGATTCGTAACAGGAAGTGAAGCTTGGATGCTGTGCAGGAGCGGGGCGGCAAACCCTGACTGCTTCGGTATATTCGAGATGAAAGGGCTTGGTTTTGTGTTGGGCGACTTTATCAGAGATGTCGCCTCGCTCAATAAAGTGGAGCTGCTTCCATGGGATTGCTGGGGTCTGATGCTCAAGGATGTTAACATGCTTTCTGCAGAGGAGTGTGCGTTGCTTGACAAGGCCGCAAAACTTGTGATGGCAGGGGATGAGCAGATATGCGGATTGTATGAGAAGTCACCCGGCCTGAAGGCATCGGGCACTATAAAAAGCTATATTCAGGATTGTGTTACAGAGTTTGTTATATAACGAGGCAACAGATGGGCGGGGAGCCTTTTGTTCTGTTTCAGGCAAAAGGTCCCGCCATTTGCTTAATTTTTCAGGTTAATGTCACCCCGTGCTTCTCGTTCGGCGAGTATCTGAGCATACATTTTGCTGTCTATCCTGTATTTGAAACTGTAATTAAGGTAGCCGGCAAGGATGCAGAGCACCATCCTTTGTCAGTAATGTGCCCATTCTCTTTTCAATAATGAAAGACTGAGCTGATCATCAAATTTCCCGCCGTGACAGACATACTCTCTTAAGATACCTTCCTTCTGGAAGCCGTACTTTGTCAGAAGCTTTATTGATCTGTTGTTTTCAGGATGTGTCAGGGCGTCTATCCTGTTGACCTTCAATATATCGAAGCAGAATCCTATAAGTGTTTTAAGGGCTTCCGTCATGTACCCATGGCTCCAGTGATCCTTGTAAATATCATAGCCGATTTCGACCCGCAAATGTCTCCGGTCCCACTTGTGGTAACCGCATGTGCCTATCATGACACCGTCATCCTTTTTAACGATGCCCCAGCGCCGCCAAGGGTCTTTGTCCGGCCTTGCGTACCATTCAATAAGCTCCTGTGCTTCTTCAACAGTGCTGAAAGGTTCTTCATCAAAATATCTGCACACCTCGGGATCACTGAATTGTCTGAATATGAATTCCTTGTCATCCATTGTTAACTGACGAAGTATCAGCCTCTCTGTTTCAAGCCTTTGAAATAAAATGTTTGTATCCATGTTCAAGTTTTTCATAATAATCATTCCTTCTCTATAATAAATTTATTTCTTTCAATATATCGTCGTTATTCTGTCAGTTCAATAAGTGAACTGTTAGTTGCTTAGCTGTCAGCTGCCGGTGCTCTTGTAATTTTTCAGCCCGAACTTCCAAAATGCCATTGTAAATGCTGTAAATACCACAACGACTGCTATAGAGTAAATAAAGCCTGCAGGGGACAGTGCACCGGAGAAGAATTGAGTCGGGATCGTAGCCATGATGCCATAGGGGAGAACCAGGTAGAACAGTACTTTGAATGCTCCTTTGAACAGGATGCCCGGTATCCTCATGCACAGCGACAGCAGTCCTTCTTCGAACCGTTCGATGGAGGCTGATTGTACCACAAAGAACGGGAAAGTGCGCAGTATTACTTCCATGTCATAGTACAGCACCAGCATGATCAGTATAAGAAATATATAGCCGATGACCGTCAATGCAGTAACCCTGGTATCCATTCCTGCGGCCGCATATATTACAATACCTATACTCGCAAAGACCAGTGGAATGGAACCGATGTCAATATTTTCGAAGGACAGGTGGAACAGTGTATTTACAGGCTTTGTAACGTACAGATCCAGTTCTCCTGACTTGATTTTATGCGGTATCGATATGACACCGAAGAAATACAGCGCCATATTAAGTGCGTTCAGCAATGAAAAGGTACCTATGAAAAACAGCATTTGATGTTTGCTCCAGCCCCCAATATTGCCGACCTGTGAATAGATCGCCGAGAACATGAGGATCTGCATTAGGAAAAGGGAACCATCGGCGAAGCACACTCCAAAGAAGGACAAGCGGTATGCCATGTTCCTTTGCAGCTTCATTTTCATAAGCATGTACATTATTTTCAGATTTCTTTTTATACTCATATCATCACTCCATCGTATCTATTCCATTTTACTTCATATCAGTCAAAATCATATTCCCACCCCGTCATATCTGTGCCGCAGTCTTCTGAAGGTGTATAAATTGATGAACCTGAACAGCACTATCCAGAATACCAGGATAAGGATCCCCTGCAGAGCCTCATTCCCGTTCCTGCCCAGCAAAAGCATTGTGGGCAGATAGGTGACATAATAGAATGGGAAGAGCTTCATTACGCCGATTATGGCCGGTGACAGCAAAGTCAGAGGTATAAGTGAGCCTTTCACAAACTCTGAGATATTGTCCTTGATCAGCATAAAAATCGTGACATCAAGGACTTTGAAAGCCAGTATCCCAATGAAATAGCTGAGCTGCACCATGAAGAGAAGGCCGAGCAGGATCAGGACAACAGCCTGGAGGATCATCAGGACATCATTTGTCATAGCAAATTCCACACCGAAAATCAATACCCACAATATTGCCGCCAACAAATTAAAGATGAGCAGGAATAATGAGACCCCTGCGGTATGTGCAGTGAAGTACCCGAAGATATTCATTGGCTTGATTATATATTTGGAAAAGCTGCCGTTCCTGATATCCTCCGCAATATGCCAGCCGGTGCCGGTTGCCTGATCGAGCTGTGCGACAAAGCTGCTTATTATGTAATAGGACATCATGGAATTGAGCGTAAAGCCGGCAACAATATCCTGCGTTTCAAAAACAGCGCTCCATAGCACATATGCCAGCAGCATTTTAGATACTGTAAGAACGATGTTCATAATGATATCGAACCTATATGCCAGTTGGCTTTTAAACAGGATCTTAACCGTTTCTATATACTTTCTCATCCATTATCCTCCTTACCATCATTTCCATTCCTGTTTGTCCCGGTTCCGGACTTGTAGATCCGCTCTATTACTATGCCGATGTCCTCAGCCTCAATTGAAATATCATTTATATCGCATTTGCTCATGATATCGCCAAGTATGCTGCGAACATCGTTGCGGTGAGCCAGGAATGAAAGCCTGAAGGGGTTTTCCTCTACCATTTTGATATCAAAGGAAGGTCTGTAGCTTGTGACTTCCGTGAAGGACACCGTTATTGCCTTGTGGGTCTGGAAGCGGTCAAAGAGCAGATCCAGGCTGCCGTCGTAAATCTTCAGTCCCTCGTTGATAACTATGCACCTTTTGCACAAGCTCTTGATATCATCCATGTAGTGGCTGGTCAGCAGGATTGTCGTCCCGATATCCTTATTGACCTCCTTGAGAAAACCGCGGATCTGCTTTTGCGCCACTGCGTCCAGGCCTATTGTCGGCTCGTCAAGGAACAGTATCCTTGGCCCATGGAGCAGAGCCGCTATAAGCTCCATTTTCATCCTTTCACCGAGTGAAAGCGTGCGTACCGGCACGTTCAGGTAATCCTTAACTGCGAACAGGTCTGTGAAATATGTGAGCCTGTTGCGGTATTCACTTTCCGTTATCTCATATATCTCCCTTAGAAGCAGGAAGGTGTCTGCCGCCGAAATATCCTGGAACAGCTGGCTTTTTTGTCCCATTACTATGGCAAACTGCTTTTTGTAGGAATTTCTGAGTTCGTTTGGAACATACCCCAGCACATTGATGGTTCCTCCGGTAGGGGAGATGATGCCTGTCAGCATCTTCATCAGAGTTGTTTTTCCCGCTCCGTTTGGACCGATCAAACCCACGAATTCTCCGCTGCCTATTTCAAGATCAAAATCCCTTACCGCTGTCTTTATGATCTTCTCACGTCTGAACAGACTTTTGACGCTGCCCTTGAAGCCCTCTTCCTTTTCATACCGCGTATATTCCTTTTTCAGCCTGCTTGTTGCTATTACTTTATCCATGCCGTTGCTCACTTTATTTACCCTCCATTTGTTCCATACTGGCTTCATCCGTCAACTCTATCAAAAGTCCCGGATCATGCTTGCGCTCCATCTTATGATGAGCCTTCCTTGTCGCCACGGAATCGAATATGATCGAAAAATCGTAGTTGTCAGGATACAGCTCTTGTGCAGGAACGTGAAGCTTGATCCTTTTATGGTTTATAAGAACCTTGCGCTTTTTTATCTGTACTCCCAGCTCTCCTTTTTCATTTGCTTTCTGATATACGATCCCTATGAGCTTCTGGGGATAAACTATAACACTGTCACCTATGTTGAATTTCATATAGCGCGGGTTCTCGGGGGATCTTTTTATTTCCTGTGGCCTGATCCTCTTGGGGGCTTGAGCCTGTATGCCGGCTGTATCGCTCCTTACAGCTTCCGAAGAACTGTTCAGAGCTTGGCTGACCAAAGGATCAGGAGCTTTATCGGCTTTACGGTATGTTCTTTCACCGTATGCTTCCGCCGCTGCCCTTTTGAGCATATGCTGAGGCAGTCCGAGGCGCTTTGCTATATATAGTGCGCAGCTTTCTCCCGCTTCTCCGATCTCGAGCCGGTATAATGGCAGCAGTGTCTGACGGTCAAAGGCCATCCTGGCATTTGTCAGTCCAGGTGTATTAGCAGCGTATTCCTTTATCTCAGGGTAATGAGTAGTAGTAACGAATATGCACTTTTTAGCTGCCAGTTCCTCCAGTATTGCTACTGCCAATCCCATGCCCTCTGCCGGGTCCGTACCGGACCCCAGTTCATCCAGCAGGACCAGTGACTGGTTATCTGCTGACCTGAGTATCTCGATAATATTGGTCATGTGCGAAGAATAGGTCGAAAGGTTTTCCGATATGCTCTGACCATCACCGATATCGCACAGTACATAGTTGTTCATGGTAAAACAGCCATCCGCGGCGGGCACATGCAGGCCGCTTTGAGCCATAAGCGACAATAGGCCGATAGTTTTGAGCGCCACGGTTTTGCCGCCTGTGTTTGGGCCTGTTATCACAACGCCTCTTATTTCTCCTCCGATTTTGAAATCCAAAGGTACTGCTGTCTCAGATTTGAGAAGCGGGTGACGTCCGCCTGTGATCGATATCCTTCTTTCCTGCTTGACAGGCAGTGGAGCCGCATTCATTGCAATACTCATTTTCGCTTTGGAAAATATGAAATCAAGTGTTTCCATAGCTTCCCTGTTGATACTGATGAACTGCGCATTCTCTTCGACAAGCGCCGTCAGCGTATAAAGGATGCGCCTGACCTCATTATCCTCTTCAATATACAGCAGCCCCATTTCCTCCTGCAGCTTTCGTGCAGACGAGGGCTCTATGAAGTAGGTGCTCCCTGATTGTGAAATATCAATTACAGTTCCGTTCACCTGGTTCCTGTATTCCTTTTTCACTGGCAGCGTATAATGGCCGTTCCTGGTTGATATAAAGCTCTCTGAAAACCATGCTTTGTTATTCCTCAGCAGTGAATCAAGCTTTGATCTTATTTGCTCGCCGGCATTTGCGATTTTTCTTCTGATATCGGCAAGCTGGGGAGATGCTCTGTCATCTACCTGATTTCCTCGCACTGTCCGGTTGATTTCATCCTCAAGCTCCCCCAGCTCATATATGGAATTGCCATATAAAGCTACAGCTGCTGCGGATGCTTCGGCTTTCTTCAGGTATGTCCTCATTCTTCTGCAGGCAGTAAGAAACTGCGCGATACTGCCCAGCTGTTCAGGCAGCAGCATGATCCCCTTACCAAGGCAAGCCAATATTTTGTCCAGATAGGTCATGGGAGACAGAGGCGGAGTGCCATACTGTTCGATGATCCTTCTGGCTTCAGTTGTCTCATTCAGATGTCTTGATACCTCTGCCTCCGACATATAGGGTTCAAGATTTCTGATCCTTTCAGAGGCCTTTTCTGAAACCGCGTGTCCGGTCAGCATATCAAGTATTTTATCAAATTCGAGTGTTTTAAACATTTTGTTGGTCATTGTTTTTATTACCTCCTGAAGCTCATCTTTGCCAGGGCGCTTTATGCCCGGCATGATTAAAAGTTAACGTTTCCTGGTAGCAAAAAACCCGCAGACGGCATACCTTGCCAATTTGGCATAATGCTTCTGCGGGTCGTCCCAAGGTTCGATTCAGTGTAAAGGAGTGGAATATGGCAGATAAAGTGCCGGCCGGATAATATGTTCGACAGAACTGTATTTGTTAACTGCAGCATGCCGTCAGGGCGGGGAAATCAAAAAAGCCCGGACAGACATACCCTGCCGGACTCATGCATCCATAATTCCATCAATGGCCAATCAAACTCAGATTTGGATATTGAAGCAGTCTATAAGGTAATGCCTTTCAGACACACTAAAATAAGTGTTAATTAATTACGATCATTAAAACATCAAACAGTATACTATGCAACTGTCTTTCCGTTTCAGCGCGTCTGATCAACTATATTCAGTTGAGAACCACCTTAACAGATCTTGCCGACATCAATACCCTTCTTTCATTCATGTGATATGAATAAAATAACATACCAGGAAATAGAAAGTCAATAATAATAATTATATATAGCAATTTTTTCTATCACAGCATGCCACGTCAATGTTAAAACAGCCAAAGGTAACACATGGGTAATCTTAATGAAATCTTTATAGTATCATTTGTATTTTTAATATTATGTTAATATTCCAATATATACTATTAATACAATCTTAATATCGAAACTAATAAAATATTGACATATTACTTTCGCAAGAGGGTGAGAATGTGAATTTTTTACTGATCATTGTCATTATCATACCCATAGTTTTTATAGGTTTTTTGGCATCGGAACTTGACAGGTTCCTTGAAAACAAGGGCTTCGCCTGTGAACCTGCTGCGGATGTGCCGATTGCCGTTGTATTGGGGACATCAGAGCTTGCCAGGCATGTAGCGGGAAAACTTGAAAAAGGTAAAATCAATGTAGTTGCTATATCCGAGCCTTTAATTTTCAAACAACAACTGCGTATTGAGTACCTTTTTGCGTTGTCAGATGACGATGTGGACAACATTACCATATGTAAAATCGTTAAGAAGGTATATGGTACAGATAAAATAATAAGCTTGTGCAATGATCAAAGGAATCTTAACATGTATACTGCTGAAGATATCAAATGCATCAGCGGCAAAGAAACAGCAGAGCAAAGTATATACAGGCTTGTTCCGGAACTGGGGGCCATACTATGAAATTATTAGAGAAAAAACTGAATTCGCTGACTTATCCACAAATAATATCACTTGGGTATCTTATTGTTATTGTTCTTGGAACCTTGCTGCTTTCGCTGCCGATTTCGAGCAGGAACGGTGAGAGCGCCGGCATAATTAACAGCTTGTTTACCGCAACATCTGCGACCTGTGTTACCGGCCTTGTTGTGTATGATACGTATAGCCAATGGTCTCTTTTCGGACAATTGACTATACTGACGCTTATACAAATAGGTGGCCTTGGTTTTATGACCATTGTTACAATGTTTTCATTTCTGCTCAAAAGGAAGATCGGGCTCAAGGAAAGGGGCCTGCTGAAGGAAAGTGTCAACACCATGTATATCGGAGGAATAGTGCGGCTGACAAAAAAAATACTTTTTATTACATTTATATTTGAAACTGTTGGGGCAATAATTTTGTCATTGAGGTTTATCCCTAAAATTGGGTTTATAAAGGGAATATATTGTGGTATATTTCATTCCGTTTCTGCATTTTGCAATGCCGGCTTCGACATTATGGGCAGATTTGGCGAATACTCGTCCCTTACCGCTTTTTCAGGTGATGCCGTAGTCAATTTAACTATAATATTACTTATAGTGATCGGTGGTATAGGTTTTTTTGTATGGGACGACCTGATCAAAAACAAGCTCAATTACAAAAAATACCAGATTCATACGAAAATTGTATTATTTATGACCTTTCTGTTGATTTTTCTAGGAGCTGTACTGTTCTATTTATCTGAAAATTCCAACCTGCTCACTTCCAAGCCGTTTGGTGAGAAACTGCTGATTTCGCTGTTTGCGTCTGTAACTCCACGTACAGCGGGTTTCAATACTGTTGATATCGCAGCAATGTCACCCGGAAGCAAGCTGCTTACTATGGTACTCATGTTTATCGGCGGCAGTCCCGGCTCAACTGCCGGCGGTATTAAAACCACAACGACTGCAGTTGTATTCATATCACTTTGGGCAAGCCTGCGAAATGTAAAAAAAGAAAACATCTTTGGCCGAAGGCTTGAGGATGATACTCTTAAAAAAGCCTCTGCCATAATTTCGGTAAACACTGTGCTTGTGATCCTGTCCACTTTTTTGATAAATATATCAAACAGCAGTTTCGCTTTGAGTGACGTGATGTTCGAAGTTTTTTCCGCCCTTGGTACAGTTGGCCTTTCAACAGGGATCACAGGGTCACTCGATGTATTCGCGAAAATTATCATTGTACTTCTCATGTACAGCGGCAGAGTGGGTAGCCTCTCTTTAGCGCTAATATTCACAGAGCACAGAATGCCGTCGGTTGTCCAATATCCGACGGAAAAAATAAATCTCGGATAGGGGTATGTTTATGAAATCAATGCTTGTAATAGGGATAGGCCGTTTTGGCAGGCACCTGAGCCAAAAACTCGTAGAACTCGAAAATGAGGTAATGATCGTCGATAAGGAGGAGGAAAACATCCGTGACCTTCTGCCTGTGGTGACAAGCGCCCAGATAGGAGATTGTACAAAGGAGGAAGTATTGAGTTCACTTGGGATACGTAACTTTGACATATGTTTTGTATGTATCGGGACCAACTTCCAGAGCAGTCTCGAGATAACAAGCCTCCTCAAGGAGTTAGGTGCAAAGCGTGTTATTAGCAGGGCCAGCAGGGATATACATGCCAAATTCCTGTTAAAGAACGGCGCTGACGAGATTTCGGACCCTGAGCGTGACATAGCTGAAAAGCTGGCGGTCCGGTGCAGTGCCAACAACCTATTTAATTACATCGAGCTCACAAAGGATGTTGCCATTTACGAAATACCTACCCTGGAACTGTGGATCGGCAAGAGTATAAGGGAGGTCAACTTCAGAGTCAGATACCATGTCAGCATCCTTGCCACAAAGATAGGAGACAAGGTATCTCCGCTGCCTTTGGCGGATCATGTCTTCAGGACCGATGAGCACCTGATGGTTATTGGAAGGCACAGCGATGTTGAGAAAATACTGAGGAACATTGATTGATAATCTGGTAATATAGTTACATGGGTCTTTAATTTGTGAGGTGACCGGTATGAGGGGCAAGGATTACATTTGCCTGGCTTCTGTTATAGCTGCAGCAGCCATCTGCTCTGTTGTGCTGAACAATATAGGCGTTGACAAGGTCAATATCCTAATGATATTCATGGTTGGTGTATTACTTGTCTCTGCGTTTACCAGAGGATATTTTTTCGGGATCGTTGCATCATGTGCAAGTATTATGATATTCAACTATTTCTTTACTGAACCTCTGCATACCTTTGCAATCAACAGCACCAATGACATGACGCTTATACTCTTTTTCCTCATGGCATCGGTGATTGCATCCAGCCTGACCGCAAGATTCCAGCGCCAGCTTGAGATATCAAAAAGAAATGAACAGACTGCAAAGCTCTTATATGAGATAACCCAGGGTTTTATGAATGTTACAGGCGAAGATAATATCATTAGGCACGGCATAAACTATATAAAGGAGCAGCTGGGCTTCGACAGCATGGTACAGTTGGATGACAGCCGCAAATATTATTCTGCCGATAATATTTCTGATTTGGAAAATAGCAGTGGGACCGAGCTGCCTATAACCGGTATAGCT
>JAEZCA010000058.1 GCA_023412665.1 Bacillota bacterium | reverse complement strand
CCTGTTGCTGGAGTCTGGGAAGTAAGCCATTCTATCGATGGTGCACTGGTATTACCCCATGGGTGTATATTGAAAGTGCCAAGAATACTATTTGATAGGCCATTCAGTTCCTTTTTAGCGTCGTTTTGTGCATGTACATATTCGTCCCTGACCTTTACAAGACAATTCTCCATCTTGGAAAGGGAGCCTTTTAGAGTGTCAAATTCTGATTGCAGTTGGGTCAGCTTCTTGTCCAGCTGCTGCTGGCCCTTTATCTCCCAGCTAAGGCGAGAGGTAATTTTGGACATTTCCTGCTGGATCGTGCCCATTATATTTTTTATCTTTGCAATTTTGGGTATGTTGCTGTCAAAAGCACTAGTGTCTACCCTGAAAGAAGACATAATTCTCTCCCCTTTACCAATTATTCATTCACATGATGTGCAAAATTCTCTGCATCATATCTATCGCATAGAATGAAATACAATATTTTGATAATTTTATATATATTATATTGTAAATTATATAATAATGTAAATAAAATCCGACAATATGTAGGATATATTGGATGAAATGCATTTATGAGTTCTTGATACTATCTAAAAGGTGATATAAACTATATTGTATAATTGTGGTTATGTTACCAAAATTAATAGCAACTATGATTGTCATGCCAACTAAAATACGAATTCGTAATAGTAAAGCGATTCTGGGAGGGTACTTAAGTGAAGAAAATTGTGAATTTCCTTATTATCATTGCTGTTGTATTATCCATGCTCATGCCTGCATATGGTGCAAATAAGGCGGCAACATCGTTTAGCGATGTACAGTCGGGGCAGTGGTTCTATAAAGACGTAATGACGCTGACTGGCAAAGGGATAATAACAGGCGTGTCTGCGCCGGTGAACGGAGTGGGCCGATACGACCCCCAGGGGACAGTGACACTTGGGCAGTTCATAGCGATATCCACAAGGCTTGTGGCGGAAAAATACATAAAGGCGGTGCCGAATGCAAAGCACTGGGCAGAGGCGAACTACAATGCGGCAGTTGACAGTGGGCTTATACAGAGCACGGACTTCAAAAACACGCCGGAAGCGTTGAATGCGCCAATAAGCAGGGATGACATGGCATGTATACTTGTTAACATAGCAAAGGCAAACGGTGAGGAACTGGAGGAAACACTGGGGATCACGCGTAATATAGGGGATTATGCTTCGATAGAGAGCTTGAAAAAGGGTGCAGTGATAAAGGCTTATTCAAACGGCTTGATCGTGGGTGATAATGCTGGGAATTTCAATCCGCAGAAGTCGCTAACCAGAGCAGAGGTAGCAACAGTGTTCTGCAGGGTGATGAACTATACAAAGAGGCCGGAGGTCACTGTAAAGGAGCCGGACACGACTGAACCAGAGACTATGCCCAAGAGGGAACCTATGGTATTGCGGTGCGATGACCCGAATAGGCCTCTGCCGATAGCAGGGGACACCTTCATAGACAAGGACGGGAACAAAACCGTGCTGACGGAAACAGCAGGTATAGTAGGATATGGGCAGGGACTGGACCTTTACAGCGGTATGAAGTATGGCGACAGGACGTTGAGAGATAAGGATATTGGTGGAATATGGCATGATGATAAGACCTATATGGGGCAACCGTATCTAGTGGATGATGAGACAGGCGAGGGACACTTCAGAACGGATTGGAATATACTTGCCGATTATGAAAGAAAAATAGCAAAAAAAATACAAAATCCCAAAGATGGTCAAAGAGTAGGGGGCTGGACGGTCTATGATGCAAAGGAAAGAGAATGGTTTTGGACTGGGCCAAGAAACAGCAATCAATAATATAAGAACTGGCTTTGTGAAATGAGGTGGATATACCAAGTGAGGTCAATAAAATTAAAGCGTATATTTTCAGCAGCCATAGCAGTAGTCATGATACTTTTAATGTTGTCATTACCTGCGTTAGCAGAAACAAACCATGGTGGGGGCGGTGCAGGTGGTGAAACAGGCAAAGGATCATCAGACTGGAAATTTACAACAAACGGCAGAGGGATTAGGATAAGTATATATTTTGTCGAAGGCAAAAGGAAGGAATCTGGGAATCCGGATGCTGAAGTTTATCCAATAGGTGATCCTACCGATTTCGCCAAAGCAGGAATACCATCTAACTATACAGTTAAAGAATATACTAGACGCTCGGTATTTGATTATATGAATAAGAAGGGGTTAACCTATAATCCTATCTATACAACTGAAGAACCATACACATACGTGCATCCTACAGAGTCGGTAGTAAAAACGATGCCGGAGCCGTTCGAGGGGACCAGGAGAAGTGGAAAGAATGGTTTGAGGGCAGCAATTACAAGAATATACCGGATATCACGAGGCTGTGCGGAAAGGAAATATCTAAAGAGGATTTCAGTAAAGGCATTTATAGGTATAAAAGATTGGAATTATATGGCACATATAAGATCTTCTTCGAGCCATTGATATCGGCACAGGTAAATGGAAACGCAATGTTTCTGACATTAAGGGATGCAATAAAATATGATGAAAGCCAGATTGACGGTGAGATACTAAAAGAAAGCAAAACAGGAGTATACATAGCACAAGCCGGTGATAACAACTACGAATATCAAAGGATCGAAAAATGTTTTGGCACTGATAAATTGCCGGAAGTAAAATATTATAGACATAAATAACAATAATCCGATGGTCTATAGATGAATTGTGACAAATAAAAACCCTTGAAACCTAGTGGTTTCAAGGGTTTGGCGTGCCTGAAGGGATTCGAACCCCCGGCCAACGGATTAGAAGTCCGTTGCTCTATCCAGCTGAGCTACAGGCACATATTCAGTTTGAGGCGGCAGGGTGTTTCTTTTGATTGGAAGCATCCTGCTGCTTAAAACAAGTGGAGCGGGTGATGGGAATCGGACCCACGCAATCAGCTTGGAAGGCTGATGTTCTACCATTGAACTACACCCGCAGGCATTGTCTCGAATACCGACTTACATATTATACAGTCGGTATGCACGTTTGTCAATGCTGTAAAACTTGTTTTTTTGTCTTGTGGTCACTGTCCCAATGCCGCATTTTCCGACATCCCGCCAAGCATTCCAGTAGATTATTTTTTACCGGTCATCTGCCTTTGTGCCTCTTCAACAAGCTTGGTGCTGTCAAGCTCATCAAGCTTGTTTATGAACGCGTCCACTTCGGTCATATCCTGTATCAGCCCCTGCGAGAGCTTATACTCAAAATCCGAATAGGCTTTCTGCCTGTCATTGGCGGTCTGCTGAATCACGCTGTAGTTTGGATAAAAGGCTCCGTGAGGAGGATATTTTGAATTCTTTTGAAGGAATTCCATTGGAGTTTCAATTACTTCATCATTTACTCCGGTTGTATATCCATACTCATACTCGATATTTTTGAAAGCCCAGTTTCCATCCCAGTACATATATGTACGGTTGCCGAAATCCATACCGGCAGGCATTATCGGCTGTCCCCCCATTAATTCATAATCCTCATTTTCGATACCGCAGGTCATAAGAAGATAATTATCACGGCTTTGTTGTACCCATTCGAGGAAGCGCAGAGCCCTGTCTGTATTCTGGGAAGCGGAGGGGAACACGAAGGAGCCGTTGTAGAAAAAGCTTCCCATAGGGTTATCTCTTTGTACATGCTTTTCGGGATAGAGGTAAAAAGCTCTCATCGGATTGGATTCCTTTATTTGTCCTGTGGAATCCGAGAATGTCATTTTTGTAGTTTCCTGTGACGGTGGTGAAAGCATCCCCTCGTATATGAAGGAGGATACCTTCGTCTGGTCCGCATTAAAACTCAGATAACCTTTTTTGAACCAGTCAGTGATATAATTTACCGTATTGTAGAATTCTGATGTTTTCTCCCATGGCACCAGCTTCATTTGAGGATCGTCCCATTTATATACCAGCCGGTTTGCCTCATCTGCAATAACATAGCCTGAAGCTCTGGCAAAAAGCTTGATTGTATTTACCATATTTGCTATGGTTCCGGGTATCACATCCGGTTCATTTTCTTTTATTGCCTTAAGGTATGCTCCATATTCATCGTAGTTTTTTATATTAGATATGGAATATTTTTTAAGCAGTGCATCATCGGCAATGAGGTATGTACAGAAGGCCTGCGGGAATAACGACGGAACTGCAATGATTTTACCGTCTACAGAGGCAAAGGCCAGTTCCTCGTTCGTGTATTTGGAAAAAAGGGATGGAGCGCTGGTTGGGAAGGTCTGTGTGATATCCTTTAGTTTGCCTTCACGGGCCAGTTGGGTGAAATCCGGGTAATTGGCGTCAGGTTTGCTCAACACAAAAGCATCATAAACTTCGTTTGATGCATCGAGCACCTTTACTGCGTCCATATACTGACCGAATTCCGCCCATTTGAAGTCCAGTGAAACATTCAACCTGTCCGCACTGCGTTTTTCGATCTCTGCCTTGACATTCTTCCAGTTCTTAGGTTCAGCTCCTGGAAACAGGAACTTGATGGATGCATGTTCCAATTTTTCGGTGACCTCGTACTTTTCCATAAAGGATGAGTCATCTTCGCTTTCTATTCCGGCACAGCCAGCCAGAGGAAGAAGCATGCAAAACATTGTAATAAGTGCGGCCAATAGCCTTGGATAGCTGAAGCTGTTTCTTTTTGATTTCTTATGTACCATTACTACACTCCCTTGTTTACGATATTTACTAACGATACCGTTCTGCAATTTCCCGCTTCCTAAAACAGGAAACATGTTATCGGCTTTCTATATAATACACATAAATTGTATATAAATTACAGACGTATATTTTGAATTAATTGTAAATATTTCATGAACAACCACTATTTTTACGTCATCTGGTTCTACGTATGCGCAGCTGCACAATTAGTTCATTATAAGCTGGTTCTGTGCTGCTGCAATAAGCTCGTCTGTGCCGAGCTCATCCATTCGTTTGACGAAATTGTCCTTCCTGCTGGTATCTGTCCCAGATATGTCAATTCTTTTTCAACTGGCCCTGCGCCATTGCTATGAGTTCATCAGTTCCGATATCCTCCATCTTGTTGATCAGTTTTTCCAATTGCTCTGGAGTCTTTACCTCTCCCTGGGAGATCCTCGTGTAAAATTCCTGAAGAGTTTTAGCCCTCTGTGCCGCCACTTGCTCCAGCCCTCCGTATTCCGGGTAAAAGACTCCATGAGGCGGATATTCCGAATTTCTTTTCAGATATTCCATCAGAGGTTGTACATTCTTTTCGGCAGTTTCATATTCCAGGTTCTTGAAGGCCCAATGCCCGCCCCAGTACATGTAGGAGCTTCCGACCGAGTTCATGCCCTTGGGCAGTTGGGGTCTTCCATCCTTTATAACATGATCCTTTCCTTCTATTCCATAAAGCAAAAGATTATAATTGTTGCGGTCAAGCTGGACCCATTCCAGGAAGCGGAGTACCATTTCTGTATTTTTAGATGCTTTCGGAAATACAAAAGAGCCGTTAACGTAGTATTTTCCCATGGGATTGTCCCTCTGTATGGTTTTCTCCGGGAAAATACGGCAAACTCTTACAGAGTCGAACTCAAATGTTGTCCCTATCCCTGCGGAATTGCTCAAGGACACTTTTTGCGCTTTTTCTGACGGTGGTGACATAGGACTTCCGATCATTACAGACGCTGCCCTTATATTATTTGTCCTGGTTGGTGCGGCTTTTTGGTACCCTTTTTGATACCATTCGATCATCATATTTACAGTATCCTGAAACTCTGGTGTTGTCTCCCACGCCATTAGATTCATCTCCGGGTCGTCCCACTTATACACCAGCATATTTGGTTTGTCTGCCACTGCATAGCCAAAGACCGATGGAAGAGCATTTATGAATGTACCTGTGTCGACACACGGTATAGTGTCAGGTTCGTTTTCCTTCACCTTCTTCAGGAATGCTTCGTATTGCTCAAAATCCGTAATGTTATTAATTTTATACTTTTTAAGCAGCGAATCATCTATTATAATGTTTGGACTATCAGCAACTGTGTATAATGAAGGAACCGCATAAAGTTTGCTGTCTACAGAGGCGTATGCCAATTCTTCATTGGAGTACTTTTTATATAAGGCGGGGGCGCTTTGAGGGAATATATCTGTAATATCTTCAAGCATGCCCTCCCTTGCAAGCTTTGTGAAATCGGGACTGGCTCCATCGGGGCTGGCGAGTACAAATGCGTCGACATAATCATTTGATGCCTGTAGAGTCTTGACATGGCTTATATACGCATATTGATCTGTCCATATGAAATCCAGTGTTATATTAAGTGTATCACGTGTGCGCTTTTCAATCTCAGCTTTCGCTTCGCTCCAGTTTCTTGGCTGATAGCCTGGAAAAAAGATTTTAATAGAGGTGCGTTCTGTCGAAGTTTGCACTTCTACAGCTTCTGAGGGGATTTCTTCATTTTGCTTCATATCGGACGGTTCTTCTTCATATTGCTCCATAAACAAAGGATCTTCTTCTGCTTCTTCAGGCTTTGTGCAGCCTGCCGATGTAAGAAGAAGGCAGAAGATAATAAGCAGATCAATGATCCGCACTACTGCTTTGGTATGCTGCCTTGATACTTTATTAGACATGATTGACCTCCCGATATGTTTAGTATTATGTAACAGTAAAAAAATAAAATTACTCTTTTTGATTATATGCCTCAGACAATTACAAATAAAGTAGACAAATTTATGATTGTATTATGGAATAATTCGCTTGAGCAGCAGTTTAACATCATTCGTTCACATAATACTTGAATGTTCACATGCGTAAGAGTAAAATTTCCTTATAAAATACTATATTACAATAGCTGCATAAAAATATCGTCATCGGGAGGCATACCATGGCAGATCCGAACAGGCAGTACTGGAACAGGCAGTTCAAGCATCTTCAGGATACCTGGCCGAAGGCAGATGATTTTGAAAATTGTATAAGGATTTGTCTGGAGCTGCATGCCATGGTCCATTCAAAGGGATCAGAGCAGGATTGCTCCATATCCTTTGAGGATGAAGTATGGCAGCTTTTTAATGAAGATAAATTCAGACGGTATCATCCAGGCGACCAGTCTATTGTCTGGAAACTCTGGCATTCGGCCAGGATAGAGGACATGACTATGAATGTTCTGATCGCGGATCGTGAACAGGTCTTCGATGAAGGCAGCTGGCATGACAAGCTGAAAATAAAGGCCAGAGATACCGGCAATGCCATGGATGAGGCGGAGATAACCGATCTGAGCCGAACTGCTGATATCGATGCTGTGAGGGAATATCGCAAGGCTGTTGCAGAAAGAACGCGCATCGTGATAAGCTCTCTTCATCCCCTGGATCTTAAACGCAAGGTGGAATCGACCCGTCTGGAGCAACTGCTAAAGGATGGTTCTGTAGTACAGTCAGCATCTGGTCTTTTGGATTACTGGGGGAAAAAGACCTGCTCAGGACTTCTGTTGATGCCTGCCACAAGGCATAATCTGGTCCATATCAATGAATCCTTGAGGCTGTTGTAGCTTTTTGATCCGCAGTTCCGGCACAAAGCGAAAAGCGGTGAAAAGCAGGCAGGTTTCCCGCTGGTGTACTGGTTGTATTATTAGTGGATAAGTTATATAATAACTATAGATTATACTCTCCAGGCGCAATCAAAGTATTGCTCTGGTATTTTTCTTTTTGATATGGGGGAAACAAGTATGCTGCTGTTATATATATGTATTGCAGTGGGAGCATTCTTTATATTATTTTGGTGCGCTCAATTGATTTTTTTCAGACTACACATGAACTGGACAAATCGAATCATACCCTCGGATGAGCAGGATGAGGATGTGGGCGTGTCCATCATACACCCGATAAAGGATCTGGATTTTGAACTGGAGAAAAACCTTGAATCATGGTTCAGGCAGAACTATACAGGCCCGGTACAGCATATTTTCAGCTTTCAGACACCGGACGATCCGGCAATACCGGTAGTGAGAATGGTAATGGAGAATCATCCTTCAGTAGACTGCCAGATCATAGTCAACCCTGTTATGGAAGGGCTGAACGGTAAAAGCTCCAATATGGTCAACGGCATGAAGCAGGCCAGATATGACATGGTTCTGTTTGGAGACAGCGATGTCAGAGTCAAACAGGATTTTATACTGAAGATGATAAGGCCGCTGAAAAATGAAAAAGTGGGCATTACTACATGCGGACAGGTCAATATAGGCGGCACGGATTTCTGGACCAGGTTTTTCACATTCACACAGAACAGCGAGACTGATTTCATTTGGGCCTTTATGACAAAGCTGGGTATGGACCTTGGGGCGACCGGTGCGGCGTTTGGCATGAGAAAAGAGCTGCTATTGGAGATCGGCGGTCTTGAAGCGTTCGGAGGCTCACTGCTTGAGGATCTGCACCTGGGCAACACATTATACAAGATGGGTTACAAGCTTATTTTGGGACCGTTTATAGAGTGTCATGTACAAAAGCTCGATAAGGAGAAATCCTTCAACTATGCCAGAAGGATCGGTGTTGGTGTAAAGGCGCATATCGCAGTTGAGCTGCCAAGCTTTATCCTGATGATGTTCTGGTATTGGATCATCTTCATACTGGGTTTCATTTTTACTAATCCATATGTGATTTACCTTTCATTTATTTTTATGACCCTAAGAGTCATACAGGGGTTTATTATGAGAGCATTGACGAAAAACAAGATCATGCTCACAGATATCATAACACCGCTATTCTTTGATCTGTTTGCCACATTTTATCTCATTTTCTCAATCAGCAATCCATATGTTACCTGGAGAGGTATCAAGTATTCTGTAAGGAAGGGCGGGTACATTGAGGAAGCTATAGATGAAGGCGGCCTGGAAAGTCTGGAAGAGGATGAGATTAAGGTCTGATACCTGCAATGATGAGTTGAAGGTTTAATACCGGCCCTGTGCAAGAATAAAGGAACTCAATTGAGTTCCTTTTTGTATATTCGATAGGTTTTGTAGTGGACTGCGCCGGTGCCCTCTATGTCGGCTCTCATCCTTAGGTTTGTCTCACCTATGGTGGAGGCTTCCCCTGCTATAAAACCATTTTTCAAGGCATTTGTGAAGGCAGTATAGTATATGGCAAATGATACACCCTTGCTGCGGAACTCCGGTATGACAAACATGACAAACATTCTTGCACTTTTTATCCTCCGCTTGTACCACAGATATTTTAGAGCGCCCAGCGGGGTTATTCTCCCGTTCAGATGGATCAATACCTCATTGTAGTTCGGCAGTGCGATACCAAAGCCTATGGGTTCATCTCCGCACCTTGCTATAGGTATTAAATCCGGATCAGCCAAAGGAAGGAGCCTTTTGGCCATATCGCGGACCTCATCCAGCGTCGGCGGCACCAAATCGGGCCATTCCGACGGCATGGCCTTATCCATGACATACTTCAATGCCTTTATTTCTTCCTCTATATTTTTGAGATCTATCGGGTTGACCCTGAAGCCGTAGCGCTTTTTAGCGTATTCTATGACCTTTGTCGGATCCTTCTGAAAGGTCGTTTCCCTATCCATGCTGTATGCGAAAACATCATAATCCTTGACAAAGCCGTATCGTTCTATGAAATCCTTATAATAGGAAGGATTGTATGAATTCATCAATACCGGAGGCTTGTTGAAGCAATCCACAAGCAGGCCTTTGTTTTCATCACCGTCGGTCCCGGTCACGGCGCAGGGGCCGTTTACAAAAGCTGCTCCGTTGTGTCTTGCCCAGTCCATTGCAGTATCGAGCAGTGCCTTGGCGACATCGTAGTCCTCGATGCATTCAAACATTGAGAAAAATGCCATCTTCATATTCTTTTTTGTATTAAGATTGGTATCTATTCCTGTATATATCCTGCCGACAGGTTCACCGTCCTGCTCTGCCAGAAACTTGGCGTAAATTATCTTCCCCAGCGCAGGGTTTTTTGCCGGGTCAAGAGAGGTTTTTATATCGTTTATCAAGGGAGGTACCCAGCATTTATCGTTCTTATATATTTTCCACGGAAGCCTGATGAATTTTTTCAGATCGGATGCCGAGGACACAGGCCTTACTACTGTTTGCATCTATTCTCCTCCTTTTATCTGCCGCATTTCTCATTACATTATACCACTGTTCAAGGGTAAGTTATGAAGTAATTTATCCTTAGCAGGTGTACAAAAATTTTGCTTGGTACAGAAAGCACTTAAAGTTTATCACCCGGGGGTGTGGATGGGGTGTGTACAAATTCTTGTTTGGGTACAGAATCAGTAAGGGAGAAACGCTGTAAATGGCATAGCCAATACCTCGGTGAAATTGTATTGACTACAAATAAAAAAGCTGGTATGTTAAAGACATAGTGCAATTTAATGTTTTACAGCATTAAAGTGCAACAATAGTTCGATCGGGAGATGTGCTTGTATGAATTCAAAGATACAGGATCAGTGGACTGACGGATTGTTTGAAGCAATGTTGCTTTTAAAGAATACAGAGGAATGCTATAATTTTTTTGAAGATATCTGCACCGTGTCAGAGATCAAAGCTATGGCCCAGAGACTTGAGGTAGCTAAAATGCTTAAAGAGGGTTATACTTATATGGACATCTCTGAAAAAACAGGGGCAAGCACAGCCACCATAAGCAGGGTGAACAGGTGCCTCAACTACGGGGCCGACGGCTACAGGATAGTGCTTGAAAGGCTTGAAGGAAAGGAAGATAGTACTTGATCAGAAGTATATTCATAGGCTTTCTGATATTGTCGACGCTGACCACAAAGGGCGCCGAAGCTCAGATCGCCGCAAGTACAAACATTTCAGCTGTCGCGCTGAGAGATCTTATCAGTGCAGCTTCTGCATGTGCAGAAAAGGCTGGAGGCACTTCTTGTGAAAGCAGCCGTATAATTAACTGCAGTAGCTTTGAATCTATAAATTCACATATATTATCTTTAAATAACAACAGCAATGAAGTATTCATTGTGGCTCTTCCTTCAGACGGCAATCTTTTTCTGGCGAGAGGCGAAGGTATACAGGATTTCGCAGCCCTGCCCACTGATAAGGGTATGTACTGCTGTAAATCAGGCCTTTCACCTCCATATTGATATCTCCATTTAAACAGCATAGTTTTATCAAAAAAGCCAACGTATAATATGTGGAGGTATATATGTTTAAAAATCTAGTGGAAAAAATCATAGGATCATATAGTGAACGAGAACTGAAGAGAATAACGCCGCTCGTGGATAAGGTGGAAGCGCTGGAACCCGAGATAAAGGCATTATCAGACGAGCAGCTGAAAGCTAAAACTGCGGAATTCAAAAAACGCCTTGCTGACGGCGAGACACTGGACGATATCATGCCCGAAGCATTTGCGGTGGTCAGGGAAGCTTCCGTCAGGGTGCTCGGAATGAGACATTTCCGTGTGCAGCTGATAGGCGGTACCGTTCTTCATCAGGGCAGAATATCAGAAATGAAGACCGGTGAAGGAAAGACACTTGTAGCGACGCTGCCGGTTTATCTGAACGCGCTTGAGGGCAAGGGTGTGCATGTGGTTACTGTCAATGATTACCTGGCAAGGCGTGACAGCGAATGGATGGGCAAGATATACAACTTCCTGGGCATGAGTGTAGGCCTTATCGTGCATGGACTGGATAACGTTCAAAGAAGGGAAGCGTACGCCTGCGACATTACCTACGGCACAAACAATGAATTCGGTTTTGATTACCTCAGGGACAACATGGTCACCTATAAAAAGGATATGGTACAGCGGGACCTGCATTACGCCATCGTTGACGAAGTGGACAGCATACTTGTTGACGAAGCGAGGACACCATTGATAATATCCGGTGCCGGAGACAAGTCCACCGATTTGTATAAAAAAGCCAACAGCTTTGCATCAAGGCTAAAGGTAAAGGTCTACACCGAGACTGATGACAAACAGCATGACGATGATATTGATGCGGATTATATAGTTGATGAAAAAGCTCATTCGGCTGCTCTGACCGCCCGGGGTGTCACAAAGGCGGAGCAGTATTTCGGGATAGAAAACCTTTCAGATCCTGAAAACATGACGCTGTCCCACCATATAAACCAGGCCATTAAGGCTCATGGTCTTATGAAACGTGACAGGGAGTATGTGGTTAAGGACGGAGAGGTCATCATCGTTGATGAATTCACCGGCCGCCTTATGTTCGGCAGAAGGTACAGCGATGGTTTGCACCAGGCTATCGAAGCCAAAGAAAACGTAAAGGTCGAAAGAGAAAGCAAAACGCTGGCAACCATAACCTTCCAGAATTATTTCAGAATGTATAAAAAGCTTGCCGGCATGACTGGTACCGCACTTACCGAGGAGCAGGAATTCCAGACTATTTACAAGCTCGACGTCATTGAGATACCAACCAATATGCCAATGGTAAGGATCGATTATCCGGACTGTGTTTATAAGAATGAAGCCGGCAAGTTCAACGCAGTTATAGATGAGGTTGTTGAGAAGCATAAAAATGGTCAGCCTGTATTGATAGGAACGATATCCATAGAGAAGTCCGAGCTGCTTAGCAGTATGCTCAAAAAGAGAGGCATAACCCACCAGGTCCTCAATGCAAAGTTCCATGAGAAGGAAGCAGAGATAATTGCACAGGCCGGTAAATTCGGCGCGGTCACCATAGCTACGAACATGGCAGGCCGCGGTACCGACATCGTGCTCGGCGGAAACGCTGAGTTCATGGCAAAGCAGGAGCTCAGGAAGCAGGGGAACGCTGAGGAGCTGATAAGTGAATCCACCAGCTTCAATGATACCGACAATGAAGAGATACTGAAGATAAGGGCGGCATACAAGGAATTGTATGGCATGTTCAAAAAGCAGATAAACCAGGAGAGAGAGAAGGTAATAGAGGCCGGAGGCCTCCATATCATCGGCACCGAGAGGCACGAATCCAGGCGTATAGACAATCAGCTGAGAGGCCGTTCAGGGCGTCAGGGCGATCCGGGCTCTTCACGTTTCTATATATCACTGGAAGACGACCTGATGAGACTGTTCGGTTCGGAAAGACTGACAGCGGTGGTCAATACTCTGGGACTTGAGGATGATCAGCCGATAGAACACAAAATGCTTTCAAACGCCATAGAAAACGCTCAGCGAAGGGTCGAGGGGAAAAACTTCGATGTCAGAAAACGCGTGCTCCAATATGACGACGTAATGAACAAGCAAAGAGAGATCATATACACTCAGCGCAAGCAGGTGCTCAACGGAGATAATCTCAGGGATTCCTTCCTCAAGATGTTTGATGGCACGGCGGACTCGATAGTTTCAGCCTTTTGCGGAGAGTCTCCCCACCCGGATCTGTGGGATTGGGAAGGCATTAAGGCACAGGTCATGACCATATTGCCAAATGCAGACATTCTCAATATATCCAGAGAAGATCTGGAGGATTATACAAAGGAAGATCTGAAGGAGACTCTGGTCAAAGAGATGACCAGCCTATATGAGGCCAAAGAGGCTGAATTCGGCACCGAGATGATGCGTGAGCTTGAGAGGATAGTACTGCTGAGGGTAGTCGATGAAAAATGGATGGATCATATAGATGCAATGGATCAGCTGCGGTATGGTGTCGGGATGAGAGCATACGGCCAGCGTGATCCTGCTATCGAGTACAAGGTTGAAGGCTTTGATATGTTCGAGGAGATGATCCGGAACATTCAGCAGGATTCAGCAAAAATGATACTGCGCATGCGCATCAACCGCGAACAGGGAACGCCTAAGAGAGAAAGGGTGGCAGAGCCTGTAGCTGCCAGCCATGGGGACAGCGGCCCTCAAAAGCCGACAGCCCGCAGCAGGGAGAAGGTGGGAAGGAATGATCCGTGTCCATGCGGCAGCGGAAAGAAATATAAGAAATGCTGCGGTGCGGATCAGTCCTGAGAAAGAAGCAGAGTAAATGCACCGTACGCAGTCCTGAGAAAAGAAGCAGGGTAATGTTTATGACTTACGAAGAAGCACTGGAATATATACATGGGACCTACAAATTCGGGGAAAAGCTTGGTCTGCACAATATTCGAATGCTGCTCGGGCTTATGGGCGATCCGCAAAAAAAACTACGGTTTGTCCATATTGCTGGAACAAATGGCAAAGGCTCTACGTCTGCATTTATTAGCAGCATATTATCCGAGGCCGGATATAGGACAGGCATATATACATCGCCCTACATCCAGCGGTTTACAGAGCGGATCAGAATAGGCAATGAAGAGATTAGCAGATCCGAACTGGCGAAAATAACAGCCTTTGTCAAGAGCAGCGCAGAGAAAATGGTGAGTATGGGAGAGAACCATCCCACCGAATTTGAAATAATTACTGCGATAGCGCTGGAGTACTATTGCAGGGAGCAGTGTGACATAGTTGTGTTTGAGGTTGGTCTTGGAGGAAGGTTCGATTCCACCAATGTCATTGATGTGCCGGAGCTGGCAGTAATCACGGCTATTAGCCTTGACCACACCGAGAGGCTGGGCAATACGCTGGCTGAGATCGCCTTTGAAAAGGCCGGCATAATAAAGCCGGGAGGGGATGTTCTGGTATACAGCCAGAGCATGGAAGCGGAGCAGGTTTTTGAAAACGCCTGCTCTGAAAGAGGTGCCAGACTTTTTAAAACTGATTTTGCAGATATCAGGCAAGGCAGTTTTGGAATAGATGGACAGGTATTCAGCTACAAAGGATTCGACAGCTTGGAGATCAGCCTGCTTGGAAAGCACCAGACCCGAAATGCTGCTTTATCTGTTGATGCCGCTCTGCATTTGAGGGAGAAGGGCTATAATATTACTGATGCTGATATCAGACGAGGGCTTGTAAATACAAAATGGCCCGGCAGGCTGGAAGTGCTCTCAAAGGAGCCTGTGCTCATTATTGACGGTGCACATAATCCGCAGGCGGCAGAAGTACTGAAGCAGACCCTTGAGGATTATTTCCCGGGAAAGCCCCGGACGCTCATAATGGGTGTGGCAGCCGACAAGGATTATCAGACGATGATTAAAACGCTGCTGCCCGGAGCAAGAAGGCTCATTGCTGTCACCACTCTTACAGGCAGAGCCTTGCCTGCAGCTAAACTGGCTGAGTATTCCCGCTGCTATTGTAATGACGTAAGGATAAGTGATACAATTGTAAATGCAATCAGACTAAGTATGGAAATTGCCGAACCGGATGAGATTATCTGTGCTTTCGGGTCTCTGTACTATATCGGTGCAGTTCGGGACTATTTTGGTCTGTAAAATGATTGAACCATAGAAAGATTAAAAGACCGATAGGGAGAATGGTGGGTAATATTTCGGGGGGTGAGGTTTTAGTGGATATAAAGGCAGAATTGAATAACTTCAAGCCTATCAATTTGGAAAGCATTGTCCAGGAAGGGGATAAGATCTCTGACAATGTCCGTAATTCCATATTCATGTATAACAAAGCCATCGAAAGCCTTCGGAACGGCAGTGAGGATATTGCCATCATTGAGCTGCGGAAAGCTGTTTCAATGAACCCGAATTTCAATGAGGCCCTGAATCTGCTGGGAATATGCTACAGCTATATTGGAGACAAGGAGAAGGCTGCAGAGACCTTTGCCAGAGTTGTCAGCTCAGAGCCAAACAGCGTCTATGCGCTTAATTTCATGCAGCGTTCAGGTATGGGAGAGGCAATGCCTTCCTCGCTAAAGACAAAACAACAGAAGAAGCCACTGCAGGATCAACCCGGAGAACCTTTGAAGCGGATCAGGAATAAAAAGCCAGAGAAACCCGAAAAGCCGGACAAGTCAGTAAACTCATTAATATTTGACAATAATAGAAAAAAGCGCATGCTCATCAGCGCAGTGAAAATTGGAGCAGGGTTTGCCGCAGGTCTGCTGCTCTCTCTTGTGATTTACTCATCTTTGCCCAAACCGGAAGCAGTGCAGCTGCCTCCTCAGGAAGATAATACTGAGGATTTGGTTAATGAAGCAATTGCAGAATTTGAGAAAAAATATACAGAGCTTGAAAAGAAATATGAAGTGTCACAGAAGGACAGGGAAAATGCTATCAAGCAGGCTGATTATTATAAGGCAGCCGTCAGGATATATGAAATCGAATCAATGGTTGGCAGGAAGGAATATGAGGGCGCTGCCGACATGCTTCTGCTGATGAAGACAGTAGAATTCAAGGATGAAGAGAAGAAGAAATTCGATTCACTATATGACAAGGTGATGCCGCTTGCGGCAAAATCAGCATATGATACGGGGTATAAGCTGTACAACCAGAAAAAGTACCCGGAATCGCTGAAAAGCTTTGAGAAGATACGGATGTATGACCCCAAGTACAGCAAGATGGATGCCGCGTTGTATTATATGGGACGCTGCAATCAGATACAGGATGATTCAAGGAGCGCGCTGGCATTATTCCAGGAGCTTGTGGAAGGGTATCCGGCAAGCTGGTATACCCGCAATGCCAAAGTCAGGATCAATGAACTGACGAAGATACCATAAACAGAAGATGCACATAAATGAACATGAACAATACATGCCGGCTGCCGAAACAGCCGGTTTTTTCGTGTAACTTCATTTTATTATTTTCCGCTGCTAAAAACATTTCTTTTATTTTATATGCTTTTGTATTATTATTAATAGAGCGTCGGTCTTGGCATTGCCGGTGCATGGAACAATATTGCCGGGGAGGTCACGAAATGTATTATGAAAGTACTCGCGGAGGAATCAGGGATATAGCATCAACTGAAGCAATAAAACGCGGCCTGGCGCCCGACGGAGGGCTGTTCGTACCTGAAGCTGCAGTAAAGCTCACGCCTGAGGAAATATATTCCCTTGCTGATATGGATTATATGGAAAGAGCCGTTTTCATTCTGCGGCGCTTTCTCGACGATTATACGGATGAAGAGCTGGCCGGGTGTGTAAAGGGCGCATATGGAAGCGGAAAATTCGATGACGGCAGGGTGGCTCCTGTAGTCAAGCTTAATGATAATGCATATATACTCGAGCTGTGGCACGGTCCGACCTGCGCGTTCAAGGATGTTGCGCTTCAGATATTGCCCCGGCTGCTGGTGAAGGCAAATAGGAAAACAAATGAAAGCTCTGAAACGGTAATACTGGTTGCTACCTCGGGCGATACCGGAAAAGCTGCTCTTGAAGGTTTCAAGGATGTCGAGGGGACCAGGATTATTGTGTTCTTCCCTGAAAACGGTGTAAGCCAGGTGCAGAAGATGCAGATGGTGACTCAGGAAGGCCGGAATGTCTACTCCGTTGCTGTCAGGGGTAATTTTGATGATACCCAGAATGGGGTAAAAGCAATATTTTCAGATAAAGAGCTGAGTGACAGGATGCTGGAAAACGGCTTCAAATTCTCATCAGCCAATTCGATCAACTGGGGCAGGCTCGTGCCTCAGATCGTTTACTATTTTTCTGCATATGCTGATTTGCTGGCAGCAGGAGAGATAAAAGCCGGTGAAGAAATTAATTTTACAGTACCTACAGGAAATTTTGGAAATATTCTTGCTGCCTGGTATGCCCGTGATATGGGACTGCCTATAAAAAAACTGATTTGCGCCTCAAATGATAACAATGTATTGACTGAATTTATCAATACAGGACTTTACAACCGTGAAAGAGAGTTCAAGAAAACAATATCGCCTTCTATGGACATACTTATTTCCAGCAACCTTGAGAGGCTTCTTTTTGAGCTGACGGAGCATGACGGAGAACAGG
>JAEZCA010000025.1 GCA_023412665.1 Bacillota bacterium | reverse complement strand
GGCGAGTACAATCTCCCACTGACGTTGTTCAAACGCCACGTTTAGGCGTGGCGCACGGAGTGTAGCGTAGGGCGAATTCATTTCGCCCGCAGCGAGGGGGTATGGGGGCTTGACCCCATTGGAAATTGAAGAAAATTGCTATCAGATCTCGTATATATAGTTGATCAGCTTATAGAAACTATTTGGAGGTTTATGTTATGATAGTCACAACTACTCCTTCCGTTGAAGGAAGAAGGATCAAGGAGTACAGGGGTATAGTTTTCGGAGAGGTCGTTTCCGGCGTGGATTTTATTAAGGATTTTGCAGCCGGTATAACCAACTTTTTCGGGGGCAGATCCGGATCGTATGAAGGCGAATTGATTGGTGCCAGAAATCAGGCGGTCATGGAAATGATCCACAGGGCTGAACAATGCGGCGCCAATGCAGTGGTGGGCGTTGATGTGGATTACGAGGTGCTGGGACAGGGAGGCAATATGCTGATGGTCATTGCCTCGGGAACAGCGGTGGTGTTGGAGTAAATTGCATGATTGACGGCCTGCCGGAAGTACTTTTATTGGGATGAGAAAAGATAGCCGATGAACACATTTGTAATGCAAGCTGTGCCAGAAATGAATCTGTGGGGAGGTATCAAGGCATTTGATGATACTGTCTACGGGTTTGTCTCCGGTTTTATATCCGATGAGATGACCGGAGTTATGAAATTATTCACATTCATAGGATCGGGATGGACTATTACATTTCTTGCAGTATTAATACCTTTCCTGATCTTTGTTTTTAAAAAGAAAAAGCATTACCGTTTGGGTCTGTTGTTATCGGCCAATATTGTGCTGGGCGCTCTTTTCAATCAGCTGCTGAAGCATCTGTTCCAGCGGCCGAGGCCGGAACTGCTGAGAATGATAGAGATAAGCGGCTATAGCTTTCCAAGCGGCCATGCAATGAATTCTATGATTTTCTATGGCTTTATCGCATACCTATTGGTGAAGAACGGCAGGCATTGGAGCAGGTATATGTTTGCCGGTGCAATGGGGCTTATGATTCTGCTGATCGGGATAAGCAGAATCTATCTTGGCGTGCATTATGCCAGTGATGTATTGGCCGGATTTCTGATCGGCCTTTGCTGGCTTGCACTGGCGGCAAGGATCACAAAAACCTGACTGCATTATATCTCAATGGGCAGTAAACCTGCTAATAATGGTCAAGCATTTTATCGAAAATTCTATTAACTGGCCTTCGTATATAACGAGGCGATAGATGGCCTCCCCGCCCCACCTCTATACGTATTTTCAGCCCTTGGCTGAAAAACGCTTGGTGGCGGGTATCGATTGAGAAAGCTGTCAGTGGCGAGTACAATCTCCCATTGACGTTGTTCAAACGCCACGTTTAGGCGTGGCGCACGGAGTGTAGCGTAGGGCGAATTTATTTCGCCCGCAGCGAGGGGGTATGGGGGCTTGCCCCCATTGGAAATTGAACGATGCGTTATATCTATCTCTTACCCTGGATTCAAGACAAGGCGGCTTAAACTGGGACATTACTATTGGGCAAAAGAGAGAGTGTGCAAAAAACCAGTCATCTGGGCACAATTTCATTGATTTTATTGAGGGTATTCAATGATTATGGCATATAATCGGATTAATATTGAGTTATGTAGACTCCAGAATAGTATAAAGCGCCCAGAAGACCCGATTTTTGCACACTGTGGTCTTGGAAAATCAAAACTGTATTATATTATGCGCCCAGAAGACCCGATTTTTGCACACTGTGGTCTTGGAAAATCAAAACTACTGCCCTTATCTGCAAAATCATCCATTCTGACATATATACGCTGCCCTTATTTGTAAAATCATCTGTATGGGATAGGGATGCTGCCCATAGTTGATAATTTGGCTAACCATGAATGGCTGGCTGGTCTGTTTTTCTGGCTCAAAAGAGTGAAATGACGAGACGGATGATTTTCTCCAACTCTATACAAATTTTTAGCCCTATGGTAAAATCATACCAAAACATGGAACGATTCTGTCGCCGTTACGAGGAGAATGAATCGTCCTATTTGGACCAGGTGATGGTTTTATGGTTATAAAGGCAGAAATATGCCATATTGAACAAGTCGCAGCGCTTGATGAAAGTGTTATAGGCTCAAGGGACCGTGAGGAAACAATACGCAATGCAGTAAGGGACGGAAGATGTTATGTAATACCAGTCGATGGTGTTGTTGAAGCATACGCTATTTTAAACAACAACTTTTTTGACCGGCATTTCATTGAGTTGCTCATAGTGAAGGCAGAGTACAGGAGGAATGGGTTCGGGAGAAGTCTTATGCGTTATTTGACCGACCTGTACTGCCGCGACGGAGGAGAGTTATTCACATCGACAAATTCCTCAAATGTACCAATGCAGAAGCTGCTCGATGTCTGTGGGTTTGTCTGCTGCGGCAATATCGGCAGACTTGATGAGGGCGATCCGGAATTGGTTTATTGCTTTGAAGGAATGCGCGAATTTTCCCAGGATGCCGTAACTTTCGCAGAGGGAGGGGGCGGCGCGGGCATAGCCGGATTGAACAGATTAGTGCATAAGCTTGCCGTGGAAAACGATTTTTCCGGAGCTATACACATATCACGAAAGGGCGTGGAGGATGAATTCCATTATGAGAATGCCTTCGGCTATGCGAACAGGGAATGGCATATCTCCAACAGTATAGTGACCCGCTTCAACACCGCATCAATATCAAAGGTCTTTACGGCCTGCGGTATATTGAAATTGGCGGAACAGGGAGCATTGACCCTTGAGGACAGGCTCTGTGATCACCTTTCTTTTGATGGAGAACCCTTCTCAAGGGATATAGCTTTGTACCACCTGTTGACCCATTCCTCGGGAATAGCTGATGATGCGGATGAAGAAGCCGGCGAAAATTATGAAGACCTGTTCATAAACAAGCCTAACTATCGTTTCAGAAATGCCTCGGACCTGGTTGAGAACTTCATCGGGAAGGCTCCTATGTTCAGACCCGGCGAAGGATGCAGATACAACAATGCAGGGTATGTGCTTCTGGGGATGGTCATTGAGAAGATTACCGGAATGGAGTATACGGAGTGGTTGAAAGAAAACCTGCTGATACCGTGGGGCCTGACATCCACATATTTTCCTTCGATGGATGAGATCAATGAGAATACGGCTGAAGGTTATATTCCATTTGAGAACGCAAAAGGACCATCATGGCGGAAGAATATATATTCCATTCCTCCCGTAGGTACTCCGGAGGGAGGGATATATACGACTGTTGATGATCTCGACCGACTGATGAGAGGCCTGGTTGAGGGACGGTTCTTCAATGAGCAATATACCGGACTCCTTCTGACTCCTAAGGTCTTTCATTCGACCTACGGTACGATACAGCACTTTATGGGCTTTGGATTTGAGTTTTATATGTTCGACGACAGGATCATAAGGATGGATAAAGATGGTTCAAATCCGGGAGTGTCGGCAGTTATGAGCTATTATCCGGAGACCGGTACAAATATTGTTATTTTGGCAAACATCAACTGCGACGTTTGGAAAATGCATCATCAGATAGAAGAATATCTTGCCTGAGACTGTGAACATAAAAATATGAACAATTAGTAAACAATATAGCCTAAGGATGGTAACGGCAGCTGGGTTATGGTAAAGTGTACCTGAAACAGATTCGGAGAACCGTCCCCATGAGGTGAAGAAGATGAAATACGCAAGACCTCCTTGTTAACACCAAAATCTAAATAGTTCACGAGCGCCTCCTTTATCAGGATGAAGCAACATTAGATTTCATTTTGATTATTTGAGAGGAGCTTTGTCGTGGACATTAAATCAAACATATGGAAGCTGTATATCAGCCGTTTTTTTCGCGGGCTCATACCCGCATACGCAATAGAGAGGCTCTTTTTCGAGCAGAGGGGAATGACAGTCCAGGCGCTGGTATACATTGAAATAATTTATGCGCTTACCGTTGTCATACTTGAAATACCTAGCGGGATCATATCGGACAGATGCGGTCATAAACGGATGATGGTTGTAAGCAATATTCTGGCGTGTCTGGAGTTCATAATACTTTTATACTCACACGAATTTATACATTTTGCTATTGTGGTTGTTATGGCCGGAATTGGGCATTGTGCCTGCAGCGGCTCGGAAAACGCCCTTTTATATGATTCACTGTGCTTGCTTGGTAAAGAGCAGGACTTTGAAGGTCATATCGGACGATTGAATGCGGTCGACTTTACAGCAGTAACTATAGCAGCGTCAGCAGGCGGGATATTGGCAGGCAGATATGGATTTGAACTAAATTACATTATCTCGGCAGTTAGTATGCTGGTATCACTGGTGATTGTTATAATACTGCTGGAACCTGCAAAAATTCAAAAAAATCCCGGTAACCATGAAATGAGAACGGATGATTATTTTCCATTCAAATGATATGTGGTGACCTCCATAAGGTTTTTCAGAGGGCATCCGGGAGTAAGTTTAGTATTGCTTGCAGGGATGATAACCGGAGCGACGCTGAACTTCCTTGAGGAGTTCTGGCAGATATACCTTGAAAGAATGAAGATACCGGTTGCCTGGTTTGGACTGTTTTTGTCGCTCTTCATGGCACTGAGGCTTCCGGGAAGTATCCTGGTATCCGCACTTAAGAAAAGGTTCGGTGTCAGGACCATATTGTCTGGTGTTGCGGCTGTATTTGCCGCCGGCTTCATATACATTGCGATAGCAAGAAATTATTCGAGCCTGGTGATACTTGCTGTAATCAGCTTGTTTTCAGGGATAACCGATCCTTTGATAAGCGGTTATCTGCACCATAAGATAAATGACAACGATATGAGGGCGACAATAGAGTCTTTCCAGTCCCTAGGACTGAAGGGCTTTGTTGCATTGACCGGCATGGGCTTCGGGTATATATCCAGACATTTTGACATATTCGGAGGGTATGGTTTTACAGGAATTGTATGCCTGATGTTTTTGATATATTTCATTATAGCTTCGCGTAAGATATTAGGACAGGAATCTATATCTAACCAATGAGATCATACATGGCGGTATGAAGCTGGCGGATGTGATTTGTCAAATGAGGAGGGGTCAAGCTGTCCAATCCGGGATTGATCGATGAGACAAAAAGAAAGCTCAGGAAACTGAAAAAGCTTGAGATAAAGATACGCTTCGGCAGGTCAAATAATGCAGTTAATTTAAATGCAAACAGTATAATGCATTCCGGTCGTTTCAAGCTCGTGTGGGACGATTTCTTCAGCCTCGGCGGAAGGGAGCAGGCAGCGGTGAAGTACAGGCTGGAAGAAGTGGCGGCTATGAACAGGAATGAGTATAAAAACCTGCTCGATGAGTTTTTCTTCAATGTCTACTATAGATACTACAATGAAAACGGAATAATGGCAGCACAGCTGTATGACCCCGAATTGCTTGGATGGATGGGTCTTTCACCGGATGCATCCGCAACAGATATAAAGAGGAGGTTCAGGGAGCTTGCAAAGAAGTATCACCCTGATTCGGGCGGAGATCAGAGCAAATTCATTGAATTGATGGAAAACTATCATAAGCTGATCGAATGAAAAAAGAAAACCCCGGGATGTATGGATAGTTCCGGGGTCGTTTTTCTACTGCTTTGGAGTGTATTTTGTTTTATAGCCCTTGTTTTCTGCAGGTCTATAAGCGTTTGGGTAGTACATGTCGCTCTTTATATCCAGAGATACCTGCTTTATCATCTTATAAACATTATATGCATCCGGTATGTGCTCGAGCGCTGCTTTGCCCCCAGCTGTCTTCATACCGGCGCTGCCGGCCCTGGGATTGAGGCGAATGGTTCCGCAATTCCTGAGCTTGTCAATAAAGTCCACTATCACTGTTGGACTGTAGACGGCAGTATAATCAAGCACATTGATATCTCTTCCGATAATTCCTGAAGTAAAGTAGACACGCTTGTCTGTAACAGCATACTGGACATATTTCCAGTTGATTGTGCGATAAAGGGGCATTAATACAAAAACCAGCGCTATAATTGCAACTCCGAAAGCAAGCTCGGAGCTGAAGCTGACAGACGAATTTTCCATTGAACTTGCCACATAGGATGAGATCAGATAGAATACCAGAGCGATCAATACAATCAGGTATTGAATAGGCTTACCGAGTATATAAGCCACTTTGTCCGGTTTGCCTTCCCATAACAGATTCTCAGCGGGATCAAACATATCCTTTATCATTTTTCAAGCCCCTTTCATACTCTGTGTTTTTTAGGTACGGATCATCATGGCCGGTGATCCGTTTTATACCCGTTGTTATCATTAGGCCTAATGCCATTCGGATAAAAAATGTCGCTCTTTATGTCCAGCGCCATCCTTTTTACCAGATCAAACACCACATAGGGATCGGGAATGTGTAAAAGGGCAGGAGCGAGGGTATATTGCTTGCGGCCGCTCCTTGTTATGTAGTATCGGCGGCTGAGATGTACCGAGCCGCAATTCCTGATCTTGTCAATGAAATCGATACTTACCTCCGGGTCATTTATATCGGTAAAATCCTTGATAGTTATATCCTTGCCGACTACACCCTTTTGAATATATATACGCTTGTCGGTAATTGCGTAGTGTGTGGATTTCCAGTTTAACGATCGGTAGATCGGTAATGCAGCACCCATGATAAGGGCTGGGATCAGATTGAGGACCATTATGAAGATACAGACTATCAGTGCTTCACCTTCTGCACCGGTGGCGATTATGATGCCCATAAGAGACAATGCGATTATCATCATGATTCCTGCGATTATAAATAGAAATACAGGCCCGACAACATATGCCGTCCTGTCTGGCTTGCCTTCCCATAACAGATTCTCACCGGGATCAATCATATCCTTGATCATTTTATTTAAACCCCTTAAATAACTGCCGTATATAATACTTATACAGGCACGATGCTATTACATCCCCTACAGCGCCAAAAATTCTTCGAGGCTGTTAAAATCACGGCCCAAAACTGAAATAGCTATTGTTGTATTTTGCAGATCGAGGGCTTTGTTGATTTTAATGCTTTCTGTATCCTCTTTGCTGTTGGTCATAATATAAACAGAATTATATTCGACCGGGTAGATTTTGTCAAATACCTTATCCAGGACCCCGGCCAAATCGGGTTTGATGAAGCTGAAGCTGCCGGAGCGGCAGACCTTGATGATAAAAAGCTCCAGCCCGTATTCTCCGGCCTGCTTGATTTCATTATTGAGGTCTTTCTTGAATATCTCGGCATAGTCAGGCTTCAGCACTGTTTTCTGCTCCTCGATCAGATCAAGATTATAAAGAAGGGGGGCGATATGACCGGAAATTGTCTCTATCGTAAGGACATTTTCCTCATCGCTGATCAAACTGTCAAAAAAGTCGAATACTATGATAACGCCCAGTATTTCAACATCCGATCTATCCAGATAAATTGGTGCGATCAGTGCTCCGGTAATTTCTCCGAATCTGTCACAGACATCATCATCAAAATACTTCTTAAGCTCACCACTCTCCATAGCCAAAGCTGTTCTGCCCTTTAATACCCTGTTCCAGCTCCTGTTGGTTTTTATTGTCGATATACCGTCTTTGATCCCGTAGCTGCTTTCAACCTTAAATACCTTATCTTCTTTGTTATATGTTGCTATCAGGCATTTCTCAGCCAGGAACGAAATACTGAGGGTTTTCATTGTGATGTCGATCAGGGTTTCGATGTTCATAGAGCTATTTATGTTTTTCACCAGTGTATTCAATGAAATCAGCCTGTCCAGCTTGTTCTGGATTACTTTTTTCTGCTCCTCAACCTGTTTGAAGTGATTTGCGTTTGATATAGCTATATATGTAGAGGATGCCAGGCTTTCTATCAATTCGAATATGTTCTTTTTATATCCTGAGCCAGTTACCGTTGTGCCAAGGGTCACAAAGCCTAGAACATGGCTGCCCTTGTTAAGCAGTATGACATATTGAGCCTTCAGTACTGATATAGTACACACACCGTTCTTGAAAATACTGTTGAAATAATGCTCATCATCTGGGTTTGCAAGATCAATGATGATGCGGTTTGGATCAACGGCGGTATTTTCGTGTGTTTCAAGAATGAGATTCAGCGAACTGATGCTTTCAAAAATAAACCGGCAGGATCTGAGGATATATTTCTCGCTCTTTTCATCATAAAGCACAAATCCTGTTGAGGAGCTTTGTGTCAGCTCAGAGAATACGTCTATTGAGAGACTGTACAGTGAATCCAGGTCCAGCTGGCTCAACAGGGCCTTTGAAGACTGATTGATGGCAAAGAGATTGAATATTTTTTCATCAAGGCTTGTATTGATGCTTTTTAGCTCGGTATATGACGCATAATTCCTCATAGCGCTGTTGCATAGGTTCATCAGCACTTCACATATGATATGATCGTTTTGATCAAACTCTCCCGACGCTTTTTCGGGAACAAGAATGAAACCATCAAGCTTCGAATCGACTATGATAGGTACAACTATATCCACATTGCAGTTGCTGTATATGACCTCATCAAAGAAGCGCAGGATCGAGGCCCTGTCAGTAAGGATATTCCCGTGGAAGACAGCCAGGTCATTTATCTTTTTATTGCTGGGGATGCTTCTGACTCCGATGCTCTTGCCCTTTTCCCTGATCAATTGGAAGCTGCCGTCTGTTAATGAGTACAGGGAGGAGTTCTCAAGGGTCAGCAGCTCGTTAACAAAATCAAATGCCGCGTTCATGATCTGTTCGGAATTCAGCTTTTGTGAAAAATAGTCAACAGCCAGGATAAGGCCGGAGTAACGGAACATCTTACCTGAAAGCTCTCTTTCTCTTTTTTGCTCTTCTACTTTTTTCAATATTTCATTATAGCTCATAAACGCGCCTCCTGGTGCAATCAGCAGTCATATCTCTCTCAAGTTATTATCCTGCATAAAGAAGCATGATGCGATCGATTCTCTATTTAATTCTTTGATTTCTCTCTTTATTTGAATCATAGTATTCGGATAGGCTCTTTTTAATATATTAACTTCTCCCTCGCCTTTGACACGAAAGTACTTCTGCATAATTCTCAATTCATTCTCAAGGCGCCGGACTTCGTCTTTGCAGTGGAAATATGCATCTCTTGCTGATTCAAAGCTCTTGAACTGTTTTGAGCTTGAGTCGATTGGTTCGGCAAATAATGCATATACCTGCTTGGTCTTTGCCAAAGCAGCTTTAGCTTTTACCAGCGAATTCTGGAGATCGTCCAGGTCCTTCTTCATTTTGCTTCGGTCAAAACCCTTGATGATGATTTGTGTCCGTTTCTCACTCTCATTTCCCAGATATGCGGCTTCAACCTTTTGCTCCGCATTGATGACTCCGCCGATTATCTTGCCCTTGATGGATTCGATGATTAACTGCTTTGCTGTTATGTTGCTGTTCAGACAGTAAAAACCTACATGAACAATGCCGTCGCATATTACAGTTGCATCGGAAATGTATTTTGTATAAATATCCTTTGTGGATTTGATAACTGCTTTGTTTTTGCCGGCAATGCCGCCCTTGATCAATATATTGCCGCCGCGGCTGACAACCTCCTTGACACTGCCGATGCCAAACTCCCCAAGGATCTCTATGTCATCCCTGGCAGCTACGGAAAAGTTGTCCGCAATGGCACCCTTGACGGTCAGAAAGCCATCGAAATCAATGTTGCCGGTGTTGTAATCAATATCGCTGGAGATCTCAAGATAGTTTGAAACACTGATCTTATCGCCTTTATAATGCACGGCACCGGTGGTTTTCGCATAAAGGGTCGTTATACCATCCTTATATACTTCCAATACAGTGCTTGAATCATAAAAGAGCGGAAAGCGCCTGCCTTTCAGCTGATGCACGACTTCGCCCTTTACTGATTTGCCAGGCGTGCCTTCGGTCGGGTCTGTACGCTCTCCCAGCCAATCGCCCTGCTTGACTTTATTTATCAGATTCAATTCATAATGATCTACCTTGCCGTCTTCCTTGATGTCGGGTTTTGGTTCCTTCAGCTCGAATAACCTTATATCAGAGTCTATGCCATTTACAGGCGTTATGCCCTCTGCAACCAGAACAGGCACCCTGGTTTCAAGCTTGCCCATTAGGGTATCGGCCTTGACACCGAAAATGACTCCTCTTTCCCGCAGCTTCTGTATGATCTCTCTGACCAGATTTCCTCTGTTTTCTTCCGAAAGCTCGGACTCATCCACGTATAATGTCACGTATGCCATCATGTCGTTATCAGTTACTTCTATAACAATTCGCTGATCTATTGTGCCGAACTTAATCGGAGGGTGGGGTGCATTGAGCAGAGCATTTCTTATGGCAATAAAGCTGGTTATTCTGATTTCGGGATTTTTGGTGATTATCACATTGAAATCCTGGATCAGATAACCCCTTTTATATGTTTCCAGATATATACCATCTGGATTCTTTATTATCCTTATATAATCGTTCTTGATAATATCCATGATATATACTCCATCTCATGCAGTAATAAATTATATATGTATTTTTTGGAATGTTTAATTATTCGACAAATAGTAATAAGTATCCTTCCTAATTTCGACTTTTTTAGAATCATTTTATTTTTTATATGACGGTTTATACAGAAAAAATTGTAATATTATTTAAGACAATAATTTTGCAAAGCGCACTTGACATTATATGCAAAGCTTGCTATACTAAAAATGCAAAGTACACATTGCAATTTGATCTGTGAGGAGGGAGCTATTGAAAACACGAATCCCGGAACTACGGAAAAAAAACAAATTATCTCAGGAAGAGCTGGCTCTTGCCGTAGGAGTCACAAGACAGACCATAACATCGCTGGAGTGCGGCAAATATACCGCATCACTTGTGTTGGCATACAAAATCGCCAGATATTTTGGACTGAGTATAGAAGAAGTATTTGATTTTTCGGATGTGGAGGATTTATAGGAATGGATAAATTTAAAGCTAAGATTCAGAAGAGAATATTGGTGATGGCGTTTATTTTGATTATTCTGGCAGTCATATACTTTATATTTCCGCTTTATGCAGCAGAACTGCCGCCAATACCGGATTTTATCAGAGGGTTTCACTTCGGTGCGTTTATCGGCATTGAGCTGGCGCTGGTGTTCTTTATAGTAAGATTCATTGTTAGTTTGAGAACGAATGAATCGCTTAAAAAATTATACATAGAGGAGAACGATGAACGGACAAAAATGATCATGCAAAAGTCGGGTGCAATTGGTATGGGGATATGTATGGCCGGACTATCCATCGGCACCATTACAGCAGGCTTTCTGAATGAGACCGCATTTTTTTCGCTGCTGGGAGCACTGATATTCACTGCATTGGTCAGGGGCTTTATAAAGGTCTATTATCATATAACAATGTGAAGATAGTGTAAAGTAGCGTATGAAAACGCCTCGGCAATATCAGGAGAAATGTGAAAGAGGAGGAATTATATATGTGTTGGTTACATGAAATAAATACTGAAAACAACAATATACAGGAGGGTATGGATAATATGGTAAATGGAAACGGTACAGAGAATAGACGTTTTGTGAAGAATTGGCAGTTGATCACAGGGTTGCTGGTGTACAGCGTAACTATGATCTTAAAGCACACCATCGGATTACATGATTTTTTCCAGGGCTTTGGAACAGGACTCAGCATCGTGCTCATCCTTTTCGGTTTTCTCGCTTCTGCCGGAAAATCGGCATGCAGCTTGATTAAAGGCAGAAGAAAGCTTGCAGAAGGCGATGTACGGTAAGGAAAAGCATGTACTAAATAAAACGCCTGCTTTATCATCAGATAAATCAGGCGTTTTGCTATTACTCAACAGACAGTGTCACCTCTGGCTGTGCCATACCCCGTCATCTTTACAAATTGATTCCGGGCCACCGTTTCTGTTTTCGATTATTGATCCCGCTGCATGCCTTTTGTGTGCATATACGCAGAAGGGATCTTTATTTGCATTACCTGCAGAGGTATCTGATACAGCTTTCATTTCGTTCGGGTTTGCAATTTTATTTACAAAAAGGCTATCCTGTTTTTTTCGATTCTGCATAATACCAACCTTTCTTATAAGTCGTTCTGTCGGCACATTTTCACTATGACACAGTGTTCATGACACTGTGTTATCACCAATCATATTATTCATCTGTATGGCAGAAAATATTCGAGGCTGATTTCAAGCATGATGAAGTTATTCACAGAGAGTTTATTCCTTGTCAATGATCAGGATTTGCGATATTATTGTCAAAAAGCATATGATAAAATGCAAAGGGACTATGTGATGAAAAATAAAGCCTTTATTTTGTTTGATCTGGATGGCACACTCACAGATCCGGCAATCGGAATTACAAAATCCGTAAATTATGCACTTGAGCTTTTTGGCATCCAAACCGAGGATCTGAAAGGGCTGTGTAAATTCATAGGGCCGCCGCTGAAGGATTCGTTCATGAAGTATTACGGCTTTGATGAAGCTCGGGCAGCACATGCAGTTGAGAAATACAGGGAGTATTTTAGCAAAACCGGCATATACGAAAATGAGCTGATCGAGGGCATCGATATGCTGCTGGCAAAGCTGTCGGAGAGCGGCAGACGGTTGATAGTGGCTACCTCTAAGCCGAAGGTCTTTGCAGACATCATATTGGAGCATTTCGGCCTCATGAAATATTTCAGCCTTGTATGCGGCAGCGAGCTTGACGGTACGAGAGTCAACAAGGATGAAGTGATCACATATGCACTTGAAATGGCCGGAATCAGTGACCTGAGTTCAGCAGTCATGGTAGGGGACCGTGAGTATGATGTCATAGGCGCACGAAGGGCTGGTATCGACTGTATCGGAGTCCTGTTCGGCTACGGCAGCCGCGGGGAATTGCAGGAGGCCGGTGCAACGCTGGTGGTTGGGACTGTTGAGGAGCTTGGAGCAGTATTGATGGAATGATCAGGATTACGTTGGTTCATTCATGTGCTTGTCAGGTGATGTGTTTTGAGAAAAATGGCGGTGAACTATGAATATACAAGTATTTGGTGCAAATAAATGCTTTGATACCAAGAAGGCGGAACGCTACTTTAAGGAGCGAAAAATCAAGTACCAGTACGTTGATATACAAAAGTACGGTCTGAGTAAGGGAGAATTTGAATCGGTCAGGGCTTCCGTTGGTCTTAGGGAATTGATCGATACAACGGTAAAAGAGTACAAGACTTTGAATATGCAGAATCTTGGTGTAGGCAATGTGGCAGCCGAAGTACTCTTCAATAATCCAAAGCTGTATAGGACCCCGATAGTGAGGAATGGCCGGAAGGCGACGGTGGGTTACTGCCCTGAGGTGTGGAAGGATTGGGAATGATAATTGCCGGTATTATGCATGCATTGTATGAGGCAGAAACCAACAATAAATCAACAGTAAATCACTGCCGGAAGACAAGTTCAGGGAATGGGTCGATTTGTTTTATGCGATCGCGGATCATGAAGCTGTATATGGGGCATGCAGTCATTTGCTGTATGCAGGAAGGAAGATGCCGTAGTGCTGTTACTAAGCCGTAGTGCTGTTACTAAAATGATGAAAAGTATATCATGGATTTTTGGTAAGATAATGTAAGGCAGCTTATGAAAAAAGCCCAAAGCAGCTATTAAATAGAGCAGCCGGGAGAGACTGAGGGAACGGTGAAGAAAACAAAGATAAAGCTGAAAAACTAAGACTAAAGGGATGATGTATGATGCTGATGGAGCTTCGTGAATGCTCAAGGCATGACGGAATGGATATATTGGAAATGCTTCGGGAGATCGGCCCCGGAGAGAACGGTTTTCAGAACAATGCTTTTAATGTAAAGGATGAAGAATTTAAGGATGTTATTTGCAGGTGGATCGATGTGTCCCGCGGAATCGGTCTGGAGCCGGGATTCGTACCCCAGACTGTATACTGGCTGTATGTAGAGGGTAGGCCTGTAGGTATTGCCAAGCTTAGAAGGTATCTGTCCGACAGGCTAAGGATCACCGGCGGCCATATCGGCTATTGCATCCGGCCGTCCGAAAGGGGTAAAGGCTATGGTAATTTCCTTCTTGGCGAAGTACTGAAAAAAGCGGCGGAAATTAATATACCCAGGGCGCTTATAACATGCGATGAAGACAATGCCGCGTCCAGACGGGTCATAGAAAACAGCGGGGGCATACTGGAGCGCATCGAGGACGGCAGGTGCTATTACTGGATAAAGCTGGACATCGATGCGGGCATCAGAGAGATCCATCCGGATGATTATGCAGAAATGTTTGCATTGTGGAAAAACACACCCGGAATGGGTATCGGTGAAGCTGATTCTGAAAGCAGAATACGGGAATTTCTTCTGAATAACCCGGGTTTTAGCTTTTGCTTCAAGGAAGGAAACAGGATAATCGGGACATCTCTGTGCGGACATGACTATAGAAGGGGCTATATATACCATACTGCAGTATTGCCCGAATACAGGGGCAGGGGCATCGGGCGTATTCTGGTCAAAAGAAACCTTGAGCAATTGAAGGCAGCAGGTATCGAAAAATGCCACCTTTTCGTGTTCGCCGACAATGCGTTGGGCAACAGCTTCTGGCATTCGGCAGGCTGGACCAGGCGCGGCGATGTATGCGTATATTCCCATGATATATGAGCAGTATACGGGAGCGATACCATCCCGTGGTTCGTCTAATAAGTGTAGTTGATATAGAAACATAAAAATATATTGACTATATATCCCCTATATTATAAAATAACACTTGTTACATAACGGGTGTTATTTTTTATTCAATACTAATGACAGTCAATTTATTTTGCAACAAACGGAGGTACATATGCCACCTAAAACAGTTTTCACAAAAGAGCAGATTATCTATACGGCTTTTGAGATATTTAAGGAGGACGGGATCGAAAGCCTGTCTGTAAGAAAGCTGGCAGCGAGGATGAACAGCTCGACAGCTCCGATTTACACAAGCTTTGAAAATGTGGACCAGATAAAGGAGCAGCTGCTTGAGCATGCATTGGACATCCTTACGGATTATACGGAAAAGGAATACACCCGCGATGTATTTCTCAATATAGGTCTTGGTCTTCTGGAATTTGCAAGGGACTACAGGACAATATACAGGAAGCTTTTCATGGAAGATAACAGATACCAATACATTTTGAAAAGATTCAATGAAAGAAATCTATCACAGATGAAGAAGGTGGAGCATCTGAAGTGCTTTGAGGATGCAGATCTGGGTTTGATGCTCAAGAAGATGAGCACATATACGTATGGCCTGGCAACTATGCTGTGTGCAGGGATGCTTGAGGATGAAAGCTATGAATACTTTCTTAAGGAACTTGGAGAGATGGGATTCTGTGTCATAGGAGCATATGTAAACAAAAGGGGGCCTGCGGAGGATATTGAAATAACGAAGGGATGTAATATATGAAGAGTGTCACTATTTTGAATGGCATAAAAGATGATAAATATATTGAATTCGAGAAGAATCTGAAGCAGTTTTCGGATAATTGCGGCAATGAACTCAACGTTAATTTGTTCAGATTAAGGGATATGGATATAAAATACTGTACGGGCTGCTGGAACTGCTGGGTAAAAACTCCCGGTGTGTGTATGCACCAGGATCAGATGCCTGATATATTAAGAAGCATAATCAATTCTGACCTGACAATTTTTCTGTCACCTGTAGTAATGGGTTTTGTAAGTAAGCATATCAAAAAGATAAATGACAGGATGATACCGCTGGTCCACCCTTACATAGGGATATTCAACAACGAATGCCACCATTTAAAGAGATATAAGAATTATCCGAAGCTCGGACTTGTTTTGCTGAAGGATGGTGATAGCGGGTTCGACCTTCAAAATACTGACACTGAGATAATAACAGACATTTACAGTCGCATGGCGATCAATATGAAGTCTTCGCTGCAATTCAGCGTTGTCACTACTGGTGATGTGGAGGTGCTGAAAAATGAAATTAACAGTGTTTAACGGTTCTCCAAGAGGCAGAAATAGCAATTCTTCGGTATTGTCAAAGTGGATTGCCGAAGGCGCCGCCGGAGCTGAACGGATAGATCATGAGGAAGTATATCTGGTAAAAACCAAGGAACATGGTTTATATGCGAAAAAATTTGCTGAGACCGATATTGCTCTTATTATATTTCCGCTGTATACAGATTCACTGCCTGGGATAGTTGCTGCCTTTATAGAGGAGCTTGCGCCATTTACCGGGAAAATGCAAGGGAGGAAGCTGGGATTCGTGGTTCATTCAGGATTCCCAGAGGCATGTCATAGCAGGTATGTGGAAAAATACCTTGTCCGTCTGACTGAGCTGCTCGGAGCGGATTATATGGGTACAGCGGTGATGGGAACAAGCGAGCCTACCAGGTTGATGCCTGAATCTTACCAGACGAAAAAGAGGGAAAGATTTGCAAAGCTGGGTGAATCAATGATTAAAGAAGGAACCTTCGACAGTGTGACGCTAAAGGAGCTTGCACGACCTGAGAGATTAACGGACTTCACACTGCTGATGTATAAATTCGCTGTTGCGACCCGGCTTCCAAGTATGTATTTTAAAAGCCTGCTCAAGAAGAACAATGCTCTTAAAGACAGTTTTGCCAGACCATATGTGAGCGAAAACGCTAATTAAAAAAATCACTTGATCTTCTTAATGAATATACGGTAAAGACCAATGATCCAGATTGTTGTGCATGTAACACCCAGGATGAAATCTGCCATGTATCGCACAAATTGTCTTGCCTTGGCCTGCAGTAGCATATCCATGAGCCAGTAAGTCGGGAGCAGGAATCCAATAGCTCTTAGGTATGAGTTTGCAAACCAGGCCAGCGGTATGCCGAAGATAATGATGCCCATAAGCTTTGAAACAGCCAGACCCTCGACCTTGTTGGAAGCGATTGATACAAGTATCATGCCCATCAGTATACCGCCATATGATGATACGGCAGCAGGCAGGATCATTAATCCGTATGACAGGCCGCTCAGCGATGTAAACGGAATCAATACCAGTGAAGCTATAAGAGAGTAGAAAAAGGGAAGTGAAAGCCTCATCATGAGGTATGCTTTTCCTCCCACCGGTGTGACCGAATAGTACTGGCATATCCCGTCATCCCGTTCATCGAGCATCAATAGTCCTGTCATTACACTAATCAGCATCGGGTTCAGTGTGATGACCAATGCATCGACCATAAGATAATAAGGAGTCAGCTGAAAATTCAGATACTTTGTCAGCAACCCATTTATCACCGGAATGGCGATTTTTAACAGAATGCTTACCATAAATGGTGTAAAACAAAGTAAAAGCAGCATTTGATCCCGATATATCTGAGTGAGACTTCCTTTAAGCAATCGTATTGTCTGTTTCATCCTGTCCCTCCGAACTTTGACACAAACCAGTTCATCCGCTTTATTGCCAGTAAAAATACCGGCACCGACCATATTATCAGCATGACCATCATTAATACTGGGTCAATAGGCGTACCACCTATCGGTATAATCCCTGTACAACACTGGAAAAGTCTTAGTATCAGCGAACCTGGCATAATTTCCAGCAGATACGATTTCACCCCAAAGAGCAATATGATCGGAGGTGCACCCAGCAGGATTTCTGCGGGTACTGTAATGAGCATGAACTGATTCACTGTCTTGGCTTTTACTCCTGCCGACAATCCCACAAACGTATATACTACTGAACCAAATAAAAGAGATAGTATCAGAAGCGGGGACTTCACCTTTGTGCCAAGACCGATAACGGCTATAATAATTCCTGCCAGCACTGATATTATCCCAAGTGAAACAGCTTTTGCAAGGACATATTCCCATACCCTGAGTGGTGATACAAACAATGCATCCAGTACTTTTTCGCCCTTTTCAAGCAGTAGTATGCTTCCAATAAAGTAGAACCCCAATGCCGCAGGGTCAATAAACAGAACGGCGACTGTAGCAGTACTTTTCCATGCTTCGGGCAGGATACCCATCATTACTATATAAAAGACAACCATGATCAAATAAATAAAGTAAAAACCATGTTTGAATTGATACTTGATATCATGAACTATAGCATTGATCAATCTCATGATAAGCACCTGCCCGTCACTTCAATGAAAATATCTTCAAGTGTCTGCTCGTTGGAGTGTATCGATACGACCTGTCTGCTTTTAAGCCTTCGCATGAATTCCTCATTAGCATATAATCCATCGAGCTGTGAGTTGGCTTTCGCTCTTTTGCCGTTCTCATCATATTGATATGTAACTGTGTTTCCACCCTTTTTCAGACGAAGATTATTTGGTGTATCAATGATCTTGATGCTGCCGTCTACAATAAACGCTACCCTGTCGCAGAGTTCTTCGGCGTCATGCATGTTGTGTGTGGTCAAGAGGATGCTTTTGCCTTCCTGTTTTTGTTCAAGGATCATATCCTTCACTGTACGTGCATTGGCGGGATCGAGGCCTGAAGTGGGCTCATCCAGGAAGATGAGCTCAGGCTTATGATGTATCGCCCGGACAAAGCTCAGTCTCATTTTCATACCCTTTGAAAACTCCGATACTCTTTTATGAGCATCGTTACTCAGACCCACCCTCTCCAAAAGCTCCATAGCATCATATCCGCAGTTCTTGTATAGCTTTCCGAAAAACAGAAGATTTTCGAGGGCTGAAAACTTGCTGTATAGATTGGGAAATTCAAAGTCCACACCAATATGCTGATAAATGTCCCGCTTGCTGTTTTTTACTTCAGTCCCCAGAATCTTAACGCTGCCCGAGTAATTTTTCAGGATACCTGTAAGAATTTTTTGGACTGTGCTTTTTCCGGCGCTTGACGGTCCCAGAAAGCCGAATATTTCGCCTTTGCCTACACTAAAGCTCATGTCGCTAATGAAATTTCTATGCTTTAAATAAGAAAAACCAAGCTCTCTCACGTTTATCACTATTTTTGCCACCCCTTTCAGTTAGTCTGCTGCGAGGAACCATCACTGAACAATTTATCTGTAACTGCCTGCAGCAGGTAGTCCAGCACATCATCAAAAATATCTTCACCGATTTCACTTTTGTGTAAAAGAGTAAGGAAGACGGCCCTCATTGCGCCGGATATGGTTTTTGGGTCATCCGAGGGTTCAATATTGAGGACCCTTAGCAGATCTAATACTGCATTGTCGTCATTATTCAAATGGATGCCAATACGCTCCGGAGGCAGCTTTCTGACTAGGAGCTCAAGATCGCCTTCATACATGTTCAGTATCCACGGCGTTTTCTTTGCTTCCTTGAAAAGGTGGCGGACGACTGATATAAAGCTCTCCTTGGGATTATCTCCTGCCTCCTGTAGTTTATTGAACATCTCTGCCTTTATCCGCTGATCGATTCGGTCAAATACATCCATAAATAAATACTCTTTAGACGGATAGAAGAGGTAGAATGAGCCTTTTGATATGTTTGCCATTGCTACAAGCTGATCCACACTGGTTTTTTTGAGACCATATTTTCCCCAGCATTCCTCGGCTGCGTCCATCAGCTTGTTATTGATAGCTTCCTTTTCTCTTTCAGAAAAGCCCTTCGCCATTTTGTTACCTCCTATAGCTTGTTATACTATATGACTAAATATACCAATATAGTCATATAGTATTAATAGAATCTGTGTTTGTCAATAGATTTTTTCACTTAAATACTCCAGCCTTATTGAAAATAATTCATTTACAGCTAAAGTTAACTGATATATATTGGTTATGTGATGAAAGGAAATGTGATCAGATGCAGATATTAGTTGATGCGGATGCATGCCCCGTAAAGAGCATCATAGTAAAGTGTGCAAAACTATATAAAATACCTGTCACGATGCTGATCGATACCAGCCATGAGCTTGATGACGGTTATAGCACCGTCAAAGTGGTCGATAAGGCGCGGGATAGTGTTGACATTGCACTGGCAAACCTTATTATCAAAGGGGATATTGTTGTGACGCAGGATTACGGTGTTGCAGCGATGGCGCTTGGAAAAAAGGCAAAAGCGATCAACCAGAATGGCATGATATATAATGATAATAATATAGACAGGCTTTTGTTCGAGAGGCATCTTGGACAGAAGGTGCGAAGGGCCGGAGGAAGGACATCAAATGCCGGTAAGCGGACCAGGGCGGACGACGAGAGTTTTGAGAAGGCATTTATTATATTGGTTCGGGAAGCTTTAGCAGAGAAAAAGTGAAACAGTTGCAGCGCAGACAGCTCCTTAAGGGGAGATAGTACCAAGTAGCTTGGGAGAGGGGAAGGGTAACATATGAGTATGGAAAATTTCACGCCGATACATATCAATGCTGAGAAAGGCGATTTTGAAGGGAACGGAGCATGCGGCAGGTATGTTTTGATACCGGGATCCGAAGGCAGAGCTGAGAAGATAGCTGCCATGTGGAAGGATGTGGTAGTTAAAAAGCATCCCAGAAACCACAACCTTTATCTTGGGAAAATGGAGACAAAGACCGGTGATATTGATATGGCTGTCATATCGACGGGTATTGGTGCGGCAAGCGCAGATATCATAATAAACGAACTGATCGCCCTGGGCGCGGTGAACCTTATCAGGGTGGGCACGTCAGGCTCCATGCAGCCGGAATATATCCCGGCGGGGTCTGTTGTTATACCCACCGGCAGTGTGAAGGATGAAACCACCTCCGGAAAATATCTTCCGGTTGAGCTTCCGGCTATTCCATCCACTGAATTTATTCTGGCATCTCATAAGGCCTATGAGGAAATGCTGGCTGAGCCTGCTGCAACTATGTCCAAGCAGGTGTTTTTCGGAATAGTGCATTCAAAGGATTCGCTTTATGCAAGGGAAATGGGAGTGGGGCCGAAGCGTCGGGAAAATGAGGAATACATGAGGCTTCTGAAAGAAGGGGGGGTACTGGCCTCCGAGATGGAGACCAGCATATTGTTTACACTCGGACAGGTATTCAGCCTGCAGAACAGAAGAGCCGGCAGAGCCCCTGTGCTGACAGGTGCCGTCCTTGCCGTCATAGGCGGTTCCACGCCCTTTGGCGACAAGGACACTGAAGCCACTGCAATTGATGCTGCCATTTCGTTTTGTCTAAGGACTATTATAGTTTTGAATAATATGCGGACGTGATATTTACTTTTGCGCGAGTTCCGTCCGTCAGCGCTGGCGTGAGAAGTAGTCCACGATGCCGGCGGCCAGCCTTTTTGCAAGGAAGCTTTGTTCCAGGTCGTCCGAGAGCATTTCCATATCGCGTGGGTTGGGCATAAAGCCCATCTCAATAAGCATCGAGGGTGTCCAGGTGCCTCTGACTACATAAAAGTTTGCCCAGTAAAGGCCTCTTCCTCTGCGCCCTGCTTCCACAGAGCCTTCCAACAGCTCCTGAGAGAGTGATTTTGCCAGTGCTTCCTTATAGTGCACTGAGAAACCATTTATTTTTGATATGTCAACATTTTCCGCCATACTGTTGGAATGGAGGGACAGGAACATATCGGGCTTCGCATTTCTTGAGGCTGTCAGCCTGTCTGAAAGTGATATGGCTGTATCAGTGGTTCTTGTCATCAGTACCTTGGCACCAAGGCTCTCCAATTCAGATCTCAGCTTCAGCGCTGTATTAAGATTTACTTTTTTCTCTGGATATAAAGTGCCCAAAGGTCCTGTAGCCCCGCTGTCATCGCCGCCATGGCCAGGATCCAGCATTATGGTTATCCCTGTAAGCGGCTTATCGCCTGATGCAGCTTTCACGGGCTTCTTAATATGGACGACAATACCGTCGGAAACTTTTTCTATATAGTAACCATCAATATTTGCGCCTGATTTCATGGTTAACACATACTGACCTATATGTCCGGTTTTATTGAAGGCTGCTGAAGAGAACGGTGCATTGCCCGGCAATACAGGTATCACGCCTGAGGCAGCAGCAGATATATTGACCTTGAGCTTTGAGCCCTCAAAGGAAGCGGTTGCGGCAAGGGAAGAGGGATATGTCAGTTTCATCGTATCCCATTTTTCTCCGGTCCTATATACCGCAGATGTGATTTTTGGGTTCAAGGCTGCCTTTGAAGTATATGTGGAGATACTTACCTTCCTTACCCACAGGCCGGAGGCAAGCCGCGCATAGCTGCCTGTCATGCCTGTAACATAGTCCACCATGCCCTTTCTGAGCTCATAAGCGGCGCCGTTGCCGGAGTTGGGTGTTTCAAAGGTATCTATATCTTCATTTGTTATCTCGGCATAGAAGGGTGAATCCTTCATTATAACTCCGACCTTTGCCGGTGCTGTAGCGGTTTTGACAGTTCCGTTATAATTCATCGAATATACCGGTGCGCCCAGGTCAATATTGCGGGGAGTACCCGTATAGGAAGGAATAGTATACGTATATGTGAATTTCGCCTGGTACAATCCACCGCTCTTGGAGGCGGTGGTCATCGTGTATGTCTTGCCGCCGATCTTAACTGTGACCTTTGCGCCTGCAGGAGCCTGGCAGGACAGGGTTATTTTTTCACCCGGCATTCTGTACTCCTCTGACTGGGGGAATACAGAGGAGGCTATAATCTGAGCCTTGCTCATCTTGGTTGCAGATGAAGAGCCTGTCGACCTTGTGATTGTCCGGGTCACAGACGATCCGTCCTGTGAAAACGTAAAGGTATTGGCTCCCTTTGCCAGATCTATCAATACACCGAAATAGCCCTTTGCCGAGCGGTCTTCAATCAGCTTACCGTTTATATAGAGAGGCTTTGTCGGATCGGAGGTGCCTGTCAGATAATACTTTGTATAACTTGTTGTTATATCACTTGAAGGCCAGGCCACTGTAATGGGTACATTTGTAGTATTTCCGTCCAGTCGGCTGTAAACGCTCTTTATTGTAGCACTGAGGGCAGGAAATTTTGCAAGGGAGGTGTAATTATAAAACAAGCTGCCCTTGACCTCAGGGTAATTCCTGTTCAGCAGCATCTGCTTTTCTATTTCAGCTACGCCATACCAGGGGCTGGATTTACTCGAATTGCCCGCCTTATATGCGGCATGACCAATGTACAGGTCTACCGAAGTTCCGCTGACGACATTTTTCCACCATGTGAGCAGCTTGCTATAGTCAGCAACATTGTATCCGATATTCCAATAAATCTGAGGGCATATATAATCAATGATCTCATCCTTCACCCATTTTCTTGTATCGGCATAATGAGCGCTGTATGCTTCCAGACCGTTTGTGTCGCTTCCGAGGGAATTGTTTTTCTTGTTGGCCCAGATACCGAATGGGCTGATGCCAAAGCGCACGTCCTTGCCCGAGCTCTTGATAGCATTGTTTACCTCTGAAACCAGCAGATTGACGTTGTTCCTTCTCCAATCACCGATGTTTTTAAAACCTTTTCCGTATTGGGTATATGTTTTTGAATCGTTGAAGTCGCTTCCGGGATAGAAATAATCATCAAAATGTATTCCGTCAATATCGTAATTGCTGACAATTTCCATTACGCTGTCTATGATCAGCTGACGCACTTCGGGTATGCCGGGGTTGAAATAGAGGTTGTTATCGGAGTATTGAACCACCCAGCTCGGATTTTTTCGTGCGGGATGGGTGGAGTGAAGCGAATTGATAGTAGGCTTTGCCTCGGAGGCTGTCTTTTTTGTTATGCGGTAAGGGTTGATCCATGCGTGCAGCTCTATGCCGCGCTTGTGAGCCTCTGTGACCCAAAAGTCCAACGGGTCGAAGCCCCCGTCAGGAGCCTTTCCCTGAGTGCCTGTGAGAAATTTTGACCAAGGGAAGTACTTTGACTTATAAAAAGCATCAGCCGTCGGCCTGATCTGGAGAAAGACTGCGTTAAAGCCTGTGTCCTGTGCATCGTTCAATATCTTCAGCGCCTCTGCCTTCAGAGTCTCGGGATCAGTTGTGGGCTTTGTCGGGTAATCTATATTAACTACGGATGCCACCCATACGCCCCGCATTTCTTTTTGTTTATCAGAGATGGTGTAAGTGTCTTTATTATTTTGTGCGGAAGTATTATCCGCCAGGATCATGCTGTTAGAAATCAATGCTGTTCCTGTCATTATAGCGTCATATTTGTCTGCTGCAGCAGTACTCTCCACTCCTGCTGCGGCTTCCGCTTTCAGCCCGCCCGGAGCTGTATCTGCCGATGTTGCAGGAACTGCCGTATACTGTTCCAGCGCACAGGTATTTGTCGTCAACAGTGCGATAAGCACAACTAACATCATAATGGGTGTAGCAATTCGTTTAAACAGTTTTTTCATCATTAGCTCCTTATGTAGAATCTGGTTATTTAATGCATTGTTATAACACTTCGGTTCATTGAAAATTTTCGTTTGCCGAAAAATTTTCTTACCTCTGCGCGTTTCAACGAGGCTGGTCGCAAGCAACTGAAAATACGTAAAGAGGTGGGGCTGGGGACAACTTTCGCCTCGTTATACCTATTTCGACATATTATTTCTACAAAAGTTTCGCCATTACCTGTCTATTTAACTTATTTTAAACTATTGTAATGCAATAGTAATAAATGACAGATGTGAGCAGACGGAGGTCAGCGGCGTGAGCTGCATTAATTTGTAAAGGTTCAGACACTGATTTGGGTGGGGAAAGTTGAGAATTCTTATTTAATAAAAATATATTATCACAGAATCGGCATATTTATTATAGTAAGTAGTTCAGGGAGTCGGCGGTGAGCGGTAAATGAATGAAAGAAAGACAAATGCCATATTATACAGCATTTTGGCTATAGCGATCCTTATTCTTTTATATATAAATGTGTTCAGTAAACGGGATGACTGCGGGCATATGAATATGCACGAGATTCAAGACGGGGCAGCAGATCGTCAGGGCGATACCGTTTGCAGTTGCGGCGGAAATGAACGGACGATCGAAGAATTTTTGGATTCGGCAGATGCGGTGGCCTCATACATAGAAGATGTTGACAGCTCTGATGCCCAGACTGTGAAGGAGGATGCAAGCTCGGTCAATTTCGAAGAGGATACCAAGGAGAAGGAACATGAAATAAGTATGACCGGCTACCACCTCTTTATAGATCTTGATAACCTGCTGATGTATGTTTATAAAGACGGTGAGCCAATCACGACCTATGAGGTCTCAGGAGGAAAACCCAACTCGCCCTCACCCATAGGGACCTGGAAAATAATCAGCAAGGATACCTGGGGGGAAGGGTTCGGAGGAGCTTGGCTCGGATTCAACGTACCCTGGGGGAAGTATGGCATCCATGGCACAAATGAACCCTGGTCCATCGGAAGGACCAATACCTCGAAAGGCTGCATCAGAATGCGCAATAAGGAAGTGTTGGAGTTGTACAGAATCGTACCCCATAATACGCTTGTAACCATAGTATATGACAATATACCCTTTTACCCAATGAGGGACGGTGACGTAGGCTCTGATGTCCAGGCTATGGAAAGAGCGTTGAAGAAGCTGGGCTATTATCACGGCAGTGAGGATGGAGTGTTTGGAAGTACTCTTAAAAATGCGGTTTCGAAATTCCAAAAGGAAAATAAACTCTACAGCACAGGTGTGATCAACAATAGCACCTATGAAAAAATCCTTCTGCTGGAGAAGGAGTATGATGAGAAGCAGAAACAGCTCAAACAGGAGCAGGAGCGTGAGCGGATGCGGCTTGAGCAGGAACTGGAGTAATAGAGCAGGAATGCTATTAGAATTATGATTGTATTCCCAAAAAATAAACATGCCTCGCCGATAAAGGTTATGGACGACCTTAGTTATATTTCCATCCTCATTATGGCAGAAAGTTGTAAAAAACTTCTTGACTATCAAAGGATTTTGATTTACCATAGATTCATGTGGTTTCACAAATGTTTTGTGGTTCCGCAAATATCTAAGAAGGAGGCAGGAAGATGTCAGGTAAATTTAACAGAATGATTGCGGCAAATGCAGTAATCACAGCAAATGCAGTAATCACAGCAAATGCAGTAAAACTTGATAGCAACGGGAAAATGGCATCCGATAACCCTGCCTTACTCACTGGAATTGTCTGACGATTTCAACGTTAATGAACGAGTAGGCCGTGGGTTATCCCCGCGGCCTTTAATTATTTTTAAGGGCGGCGGTGTGCGAATCTGCGGCCTATTTTCATGTTTGCCGGAATCTTCTGATAGTCTTTGTGTAAGGTTGTTTATCGGTAAGAAAAGAAAGCTCTGAAAAAATTGAGCTAAGGGGGAGTTTTTTTGAAACGGTTATTGAAGTTGATTTTGAAGCAATGGCTTACCTACCTGCTGGGATTTTTAGCATTAGTCACAGCCATTACACTTGATATGTACAATCCTTACTTTGTGGGAGAGATAATTGACAAGGTAATTCAGAACGGAAAGATGGAATATCTCAGAACGGCTTTACTTGCGCTGGCAGGCATCACTCTTGGCCGTGCGGTTCTGGGTTACTTCAAGGAGTTGTGTTTTGACATATCCAGCTCCAAGGTTATAGTTAATCTCAGAAAAAATATTTTTGACCACATACAAAAGCTATCGTTCTCGTTCTTTGATGAAAACAATACCGGAGAGCTGATGTCCAGGATCAAAGAAGATACCGAGAACGTAATGCATGCAATATGCTTTGGCTTCATGCTGTTTTTGGAGCAGGTCATATATTTTATTATTGCGACAGTGATCCTGCTGACGATCAACTGGAAGCTGGCGCTCATAAGCCTTGTAACTATGCCGGTCATCGAGTTTGTGGTATTCAAGCTTGAAAGGTCCGTTGGCAAGACCTATGAAAAGATAAGCGACCAGAGGGCGGTGCTAAATACGACTGCACAGCAGAACATAGCGGGAGTCAGAGTCGTAAAGGCATTCGGCAGGGAAAAGTATGAGATACAGAAGTTTCTTCATCAGAACGAAGAAAACTACAAAATAAATTTTGAGCAGGCAAGGGCAATGGCAAGGTACAATCCTCCCATCGAATTTCTTTCAAATTGTGTGCTTGTACTGGTTATTACCTTTGGCGGTTACTTTGTCATAGGTGGAGAAATGTCTCTTGGCACCCTGGTTGCTTTCAGTAATTACATTTTCATGCTGATCTGGCCTATGCGTATGATGGGATGGCTAACCAGCGTGCTGGCACAGTGTATAGCATCGATAAAGAAGATCGACAAGCTGTTTGAGCAAGAGCCGGTGATCAAGAACTGCGATGCACCAAGAAAGCCTGATAAGATTAACGGCCATGTGGAGTTCAGGAATGTCAGCTTTGAATTTGCCGGCACCAGCGTATTGAAGGACATCAATATTGATGCCAGGCCGGGCAGTACAGTTGCCATTATGGGGATGACAGGGGCAGGTAAAAGCTCCCTTGTAAACCTGATTGGCAGGTATTATGACTGTTCAGACGGAAAGGTGCTGATTGACGGCATCGATGTAAAAGAAATAGACCTGACCACGCTCAGAAAGAATGTGACGGCTGTAATGCAGGATACGTTCCTGTTTTCAGACACTATCGAAGACAACATCAAGTTCGGGGCGGGTGAAGTGCCAGATGACGTATTCATGGCTGCTTGCAGGGATGCAATGGTAGATGAATTTGTGTCCCAGATGCCGGAGGGTTATAAGACCGTTATCGGAGAAAGGGGCATAGGTCTGTCGGGAGGCCAGAAGCAGAGGATATCCATTGCAAGAGCTCTGGTCAGGGATGCAAGGGTGCTGATAATGGATGATTCCACATCCGCCCTTGACATGGAAACGGAATATGCAATCCAGAAGGCGATGGAAAGAAGGAAGGGGATTACCTGCTTCATTATCGCCCACAGGGTGTCTGCAGTCAAAAATGCCGATGAGATCCTTTACTTCGAGGACGGCAGCATAGCAGAGAGAGGAAGCCATGATGAGCTTCTGAGACTGCGCGGAAGATATTATGACACATATTGCGAACAGTACCGCGACTATGTGGAAGCATTGGAAAAAGAGGTGGTATAAATGCCTATAAATAATTTTAAGGAAGATGAGGAGCTTCAGGAGAGCCTGAACATATCGCTGATCAGGAGGCTGGCAGCGTATCTGAAGCCTTATATCTGGTCTGTCATTATGACGCTGCTGCTGATGGCGGTCGTAATAGCAGTTGAGCTTTTTAATCCGTACCTATTGAAGATCGGTATTGACAGATTCATCGTTCAAAAGGACTGGAAAAACCTATTTTTACTCGGAGGAGTAATGATACTGGTAAATGCGGTTGCCATGCTTTGTTCGCGGTTCAGGACGCTGACCATGGGAAAGGTCTCCAACAGCATACTGTTGACGATCCGCCAGCAGTTGTACGGACATATACAGAAGCTGTCCTTCTCGTTTTTTGACAGCAGGCCGGCAGGGAAGATACTTGCCAGGATCATCGGGGATGTCAACTCGCTGAATGACCTTTTTACAAACGGTGTTACCAGCCTGATCCCTGAGTTTATAAAAATAACCTCCGTTGTGGTCATCATGATGGTGATGAACTACAGGTTGGGACTGGTAGCATTGGCAACACTGCCTGTAATGGTAGTTGTCTTCTCATTCATATCCATATCATCGAGGAAGAGATGGCAGCTGAACAGAAAGAAGTCCTCAAACCTGAACGCGTTTACCCATGAGGATTTCTCGGGGATACGTGTCGTTCAGAGCTTTGCCGCTGAGGATGAAACCTCGTCGATATTCCTGAAGCTGTGCAATGAGTGGAAGGATGCTTTTATAAGCGCGATACGTATGAATGACTTCTTCTGGCCTACGGTGGAAATGTCCTGGGGGGTAGGTAACATCCTGGTATTCTGGTTCGGTGCCAGCCTGATACAAACGGATTCCATAACACCGGGCCTTCTGGTGGCATTCACCAGCTATGTCTCCATGTTCTGGCAGCCGATAATGAACATAAGCAACTTTTACAACCAGCTTGTTACCAATATGTCGGGAGCAGAGAGGATATTCGAGATACTTGACATCGACCCTGACATTAAGGACAGGTCGGGTTCGAAGCCTATGCCGAAGATAAAGGGGGATGTTTCCTTCAGAAATGTGACCTTCGGATACGATGAGGGGCAGCAGGTTCTAAGGGATGTCAGCTTTGATGTCTCCGCCGGTCAGACTATTGCGCTGGTCGGCTCGACAGGCGCCGGCAAGACCACCATTGTAAACCTGATCAGCAGGTTCTACGAGGTTACGGAAGGTGAAGTACTCATCGACGGGCACAACCTCAACAATGTTACACTTGATAGTCTCAGAGGCCAGATAGGCCTTATGCCTCAGGATACATTCCTTTTTTCGGCAACGATCAAGGAAAACATTCGTTACGGCAAGCTGGATGCGACAGATGAAGAGGTTATCGAGGCAGCGAAGGCTGTATCTGCCCACGAGTTCATAATGAAATTTGAGAAGGGCTATGATACCGATGTGAATGAGCGCGGCACAAGACTTTCTGCCGGTCAACGGCAGTTGATCGCTTTTGCGAGGGCGCTGCTTGCCAACCCGCGCATACTGATACTCGATGAGGCTACGGCCAGTATTGATACCCATACTGAACGACTGGTACAGAAGGGCATCAGGAAGCTGCTGAAGGGCAGGACTTCCTTTGTAATAGCCCACAGGCTTTCGACCATCCGCAGCGCCGACCGCATAATGGTGGTTGAAGACGGAGGTATTGTGGAGTCAGGCACACATGAGGAGCTTATCAAGCTCCAGGGACAGTATTACAAGCTTTACACCTCCCAGTTCAAGTTCCTGAATGATGAGGAAGAGGTGGGCTAACATAAGGAAGACAGGTTAACATTCATGATTGCGGACAGCTACAGTTCGGCAATTGTTGGGTAACAAAAGGAAGACCGGTTATACATTCGAACTGCTTGATGACGAAGTATCTGTAAGGCTTGCAGTCTTAAATGTTAAACCGGTCTTCCTCTTGTTCCGGTCTTCTTCGTATTTTCGCTAATATTTCAGTATGAACATGATCGCTGGGGCAGCCACGGTGATCAGCGAGAGAAGTATTGTACCGAAGGCCGCCAGTGCATTCTTCTCCTTTTTGGCAAGATACACGCCATAGCTGAAGGTATAGACTCCCGCTGCTGAAACAAACAGCATTATGATAAATACGATCAATCATTATCACCCTCTCCTTGCTTAAACTTCTGGTAGCTCTGGAAAATAGTGCCTGTGCGGCGTATCTTCAGATTGAGGGATGGATTTATGACAGCATCTGGGTATTGGGAGAACCAGTCATATGACTCCCATTCCGCAATGGTGAAGAAATTGCCGGCCATATTCTCTCCAAAGCCGAATATGTCCGCTTTCAGTTCTTCCTGTGTCTTTTTGATAGTATGCTTTATCGAATCCAGCAGGAATGCCTTGATTTGGTTTTCCACTTTATGTGTAAGATCCAGTTCTTCGTACGACGTTTCACTTTGGATTGCATATATTTCGGCTTCGAGACCGACTGTCACATCGATCACAGGCTTACCGTCCTTAAAATATGCTTTGATTCGAGTTGGTCTGCTTTTATGGACATCAAAAATAATTCTTTTACTGGGATCGCTTTTATCGGGCACCGACATCATACCGCTTCTGTACTGGCCCTTTATCATCAGGTATGCTGCGGTCTCATATGCGTCGAGGTAACCGATCATCCTGCCTGTATGGAACACAGCCATACCTGCCAGTTCTCTTCTTGAATCGCTTGATCTGGGTGCTTTGCCGGGGATAAGGCCTTTGCGCCCGTCCAGTTTTGAAGCACCGTTTTCAAAATCAAAATCATTTATTCCGCCATATAATGCTATCGGGCACTTATAAGGCGATATCATAGCAGTATGGAAGTCCATGAATTTAACCATGGGAAATATACCTGTAAATTTTGATTGGGTCAGCAGCAATTCTACGGACTTTGATAGGCTGTCCCCGACACTTGACTTATTTTCCTTAATAAATTCCTCTGCCGACCCCCTTACTACGACAATAGACATACTCGGACGGGTCTCCTTGTATCTTTCAAGGCCTGCTATATATCTTTCTATGCCTTCTCTGGCATATTCCTCGGAGAATATGACCCACTTGGTATGTATCAGCGATACATGCCTGGATATGTTTATGCTCAGCATATCTATACCTTCAAGGATCGTAGGAGCCTCGATTGTGTGAACAAGACTATTGGACTGTACCTTTTTGTTTTCACCTCCTGAACCGCCGCCAGGGCCCGTGTATGTAGGATATTGGATCGTAAGCCTGAGCTTTCCCGCCGTACCTTTATCAACACCAACAGAAATGGCGTACACTTCATCATCGATCTCACGGGAGTCAAAGCAGCCTGAAAGAAGAAAAGCCAGTATTACCATCGTGAGTATTAGTGTAATGATCCTTTCAGACATTCGCTTTACCACCCTTTTTTCTTGTTATAAATGCCAGAAACAGTACAGCGACAGGGATCAGATACATTATATATAAACTGTACTGTCTGAGAAATGCAATGTTTCTCTGGGTGACTTCCTGCATGCTCTCAGGCAGTATCGCAACTATAAATACAAGTACGGAAAAGGGCAGAAGCATCGGCTTGTGATCTTTTATCCTGAATGCCTTACAATAAATCAGCATGCTTATATAATAGGAGGCTGTCGTTGTAAGGACTGATGAAATGACCCATATGAACAGGAATATGGATTCAAGTCTTTGTATGTATCTGTTGAAATATATGGATCTTGATAATTGAAAAATGCCTGAGATGTTCTCACTGCCTGACGTATAACCATATATGGTCAGATAACAGAACAAGGATATTGAAAATACTGCGCCTGATATAAGTATTCCGGTCAGCGCCGTTTTTTTGAAATCCCTGTATTCATCCAGAGCGTTTATTGTAAAGGCAAGGAGCAAAAATTCAGTATATGCCGAACTCCTGCTTATACCATACATAAACGTTGTTGCAAGCCCGTGGCCTCCGATGGGGTTCAGCAAATTAAAATCGAAGGAATTTGCGGACAGCAGCAATATGAAAGCCAGACCTGCCATTGTTGGTATGAAACAGATCGCGCAGAGCCTTGCTATTGCTTGAAAGCCGTATCGCGAAATTATCAGCGAGGATATCAAAAAGAGAGATATTATCAGGCTTGTAGGTGTATAGGGCAGATTATATACCTTTATCATTTCTACAAACTCGCGCAGAGTTGATCCTGCATTGAATATACAGTATGCACTTATTATCAGAATCAGCAGTTTGCCGATGAACCTGCCGGTGACACATTCAAAAATCGCTGCCAGATCCTTGCCCGGGAATCGTTTCAGCAGCATATACACCAGTGTAAATACAATAACTGTAATAGCACATGAGATCAGCGTAGCATACCAGGCAGCTGTACCGGTATAACGGATTATACTTCCTACGCTTGTAAAGAATACTTTGTTTATCGTAATGATCGAAACGAATGATATAGCCTCAAACACCCCGATCTTGCCCTCGCTGTTCATTTTTTACTTCCTCCCTGTCCGCTGTTCCTATATCTGTCCGATAAAATCCATTTTCTTGATATCTTTGGCTGCCGTCTTATATCAAGGGGGTTAGCGTAATCAGGACGCAGCTCCTGCTTCCAAATAGGCAGCCTTATCAGCAGGTCGCTGCTTTTTCGCGTTATAGGAGCTATTTGGGTGAAAAACGGCACTCCAAATGATTTCTGGCTCACACCAAATGCAAGCAGTATGATCAAGGTAAGCGATATGCCGAAAAATCCAAGAAAAGCTCCTGAAAAAATGTAAATAATCCTGATTATCCTCATTGAAAATGCCAAATTAAAGTCCGGTATCGCAAAATTCCCCAGGCCGGTGAAAGCAACAATGATGATCAGAACAGGGCTTACAAGATTTGCCTGAACAGCGGCTTGTCCCAGTATAAGGGCACCTATTATACCGATGGTATTTCCGATGATGCCCGGTATCCTGATGCCCGCTTCACGTATCAGTTCAAAGGAAAGCTCCATAAGGATGACCTCTGCTAATGTTGGAAACGGCACATTTTCCTTTGCTTGGGCTATGGCGATCAGAAGGTCTGTCGGGATCATCTCCCTGTGAAAGGTAGTCAGAGCTACATAAAGTCCGGGCATCAGCGAGGCAGCAAAAACTGCAAATAGTCTGACTAATCTTAAAAAAGTGCCGAATTGCCATCTCAATGAAGTGTCCTCCGGAGTATTTAAAAAATCAAAAACCGTAACCGGCACAATAAGTGCAAATGGGCTGCCGTCAGCCAGAATGACGACCTTGCCGTCCGAGAGGTGGGCTACTGTCCTGTCAGGCCTCTCAGTTGATATTATAGTTGGAAAAATCGAATTTGGATTATCTTCTATGAAGTGCTCCAGCACACCGTCCCCCAATATGATATCCGTTACAAGTCCCTTGACCCTTCGTCTGACTTCATCTACCAGAGACGGATCTGCCAGGTCTTTCAGATATAGGACAGCTATCTGTTCATTGTTGCGCTCCCCAAGCTTGAAGAATTCTGTGGTAAGTCCTTTGTTTTTCAAAATCCTTCGGATAAGAGTTATATTAGTCCTGAGATTTTCGTTGTATGCCTCCTGCGGACCCTTGACCACACCCTCCACCTGTGGCTTGTCAACATTGCGCTTATCAAATCCCTTTGTTTCACATAGTATATAGTTTGGATAGCCGTCTATACATATGGCAGTGTTGCCTGTCAGAACATCATTTATTGCCTTTTCATGAGTGTCCGTTTTCTCGAGCTGATGAGTCTCAATAACACTGTTATATACATAGTCGAACAGATTTTTTCCATCCAGGTCATTGTATTTGCTCTTATCCAGGAGAGGTCTCAAAATGGACAGATTAATGGTGTTGCGGTCAGCCATTCCGTCCAGATAAAATATGAAGGCATTCACACCATTTCCAATGGAAAGCCTTCGAAGGACGATATCATTGTTATCCGGATGGTTGAATGCATCCTCGATATATGATAGATTTTCTTCCAATTGGTGAAATGCTTTTGTTTTTTTGCTGCCTGACTGCTTCGACCTTTTATGGCTCTTACCTGCAGAATTACGAATACTGTCCGCGTCAACTGATTTTCCTTTCTTGTTTTCTGTTGCTTTTCCCGTATTATTGGCATATATGGGTTTATCCTTGTATATGAGCCATGATAATATGCTTTTTGAATTACTCTTTTTATCCATGATAATCACCTTTAGTTTATTGTGATCCGTAAAATCAGCTCCGTACTGCCCCAACATATTATTTCCACAATCGGAGCCGGATATGTCTGCTATCAGAGCTTGTTCAAAACAAAGATGTTAGTATCAAAATCATTGACTGCTTTGAGCTAAAGTGCTAGTATACAAAAAAGATTATTTTCTTTTGGCTGTGCCGCTTCTCCGCTGCTCCCAAAACAACATAAAGCATTATGTATAGAAGGATAAGGAGACATGCAATGAGTAAAATAAGCTTGGTTGAATTAAATCGCAATGACAGGGAAAAAGCTATGGAGCTTGAGAAACTGGCAAAAGTGATATGGATGGAGCACTATACACCTATAATAGGAGCTGAACAGGTCGATTATATGCTGTCAAAATTGCAGAATACCGATAGTATACTAAGGGATATTGGTTTCAACAGTTACAGGTATTTCATGGTATATGACGATTTAAAGCCTGTCGGTTATTTTGCGGTCAGGGCTGAAAGTGTTCGGAAGGAGCTTTTGCTCAGCAAGCTGTATTTGCATAAAGACTGCAGGGGACGCGGCATCTCAAGGCTGATACTGGAGAAGGTGCGGTCCATTGCCGTTGAAGGCGGCCAGGATCACATCATGCTGTTTGTCAATAAGCACAACAGTTCAGTGAATATATATAAAAAGCTTGGCTTTAGAATAGTTGAAGAGCTTGTGACGGATATCGGCGACGGCTATGTGATGGACGACTACAAAATGAGACTGGATGTTTGAGCATGGCAGGCAACGGGGTGGAACAATCGAAAGCTTTTCTTTGAACAATGCGTTATAACTGTACATAGGACTATATGACAATGGAGGTATAAGGAAATGGGAAGAAAGAATCTTACGATGCTGGCTGATTTTTATGAGATCACTATGGCCAATGGCTATCTGCAGAGCGGGCTTAAGGATAGAATCGCTTATTTTGATATGTTTTTCAGGAAGGTGCCCGATAGTGGCGGCTTTGCTATAATGGCGGGAGTCGAGCAGTTTATTGAATATATAAAGGAACTGAAGTTTGATGATGCAGATATAGAGTATCTGAGAGGCAAGAAGCAGTTTTCGGAAGAGTTTCTGGAATTTCTCAGGGATTTCAAATTCACATGTGACATATGGGCTATTCCTGAAGGAACACCTATTTTCCCCAATGAACCCATCGTAACGGTGAGAGGTCCGGTTATCGAAGCCCAGTTCATTGAAACAATGCTGCTTTTGTCCATTAATCATCAGAGCCTTATCGCAACAAAGGCCAACAGGATAGTGACCGCGGCGCAGGGGCGAGTCGTTATGGAATTCGGTTCGAGAAGGGCCCAGGGATATGACGGTGCGGTGAACGGAGCCAGGGCTTCATACATCGGAGGATGCATAGGGACAGCCTGTACTATCGCCGACCGTGAATACGGGATCCCGGCGTTGGGCACCATGGCTCACAGCTGGGTCCAGATGTTCCCGTCGGAGCTTGATGCCTTCAGGGCATATGCAAGGATATACCCGTCCAGTTGCACATTGCTGGTCGACACGTACAGCGTCCTGAAGTCAGGAGTGCCAAATGCCATCAGGACATTCAAGGAAGAGATACTGCCCAGGGGCTTCAGACCGAAGGGCATCAGAATAGATTCGGGCGATATTACCTACCTTTCGCGCAAGGCCAGAAAAATGCTTGATGAGGCTGGCTTTGAGGACTGTGCCATTGTAGCCTCCAATTCACTGGACGAATATATCATAAGGGATATACTGACACAGGGCGCAAAGGTAGATTCCTTTGGAGTGGGAGAGAGGCTCATCACTTCCAGATCGGAGCCTGTTTTCGGCGGGGTTTACAAGCTCAGTGCAATAGAGGAGAATGGGCAGATCATACCGAAGATAAAGGTCAGCGAGAATGTCGGAAAGATAACAAATCCGGGATTCAAGAAGGTCTGGAGGCTTTTTGACAGAGAGAGCGGAAAGGCCATAGCGGATGTTCTGACGACTAATGACGAAGTTATTGATGACAGCAAGCCATATGTAATTTTCGATCCCGAGTTCACCTGGAAGCGGAAAACTGTGACGGACTTTTATGCGAAAAAGCTCATGGTACAGCTGTTTGAAAAGGGACAGTGTGTGTATGAATTGCCTGAGCTCAATAAAATAAGGGAGTACTGCCGTGAACAGGTAAATACGCTTTGGGAAGAGGTCACCCGTTTTGAGAATCCCCATGAGTACTATGTGGACCTGTCGCAGAAGCTGTGGGATATGAAGGAGAAGCTGCTGCATGAGTTTTCAATGAAATGATCATGGAGGCGCCAATGAAGTCGTATCGTAAGGAATTGTTTTTTAATACACCGGCAAGAAGGGCCTATATCAATATAACGCCGCAGGTTCAGGAGTGCATCGATGAAAGTGGTGTCAAGGAAGGCCTGGTGCTGGTAAATGCTATGAATATAACCGCCAGTGTTTTTGTTAATGATGATGAAGCCGGCCTCCACCACGATTTTGAAGTGTGGCTGGAGAAGCTTGCGCCGGAAAAGCCCCACAGCCAGTATAACCACAACGGCTTTGAGGATAATGCGGATGCGCACCTGAAAAGGCAGCTCATGGGCCGTGAGGTAGTTGCGGCGATAACCAACGGCAAGCTTGACTTCGGCACATGGGAGCAGATATTTTACGGAGAATATGACGGTAAACGCCGCAAGCATGTTCTGGTCAAGATAATAGGTGAATAAAGCAGGAGATGCTTTATCTGTATGTAATTGGTGGAGGTGTCTGAATGGTTGAAGAGGCTGCAGAAGACAGGCTGGTTATGGCCGATCGGGTAAGAAAAGTGAGGCGGGATGAGCTTGGTAAGCTGCTGGAGCTTTACAGATACCTTAACCCGGATGATCCCGATATTTCAAAGAATGAAACGACAATGCAGCTTTGGGATGAGATCTGTGATGATTGTCGGCAAAGTATTCTGGTATTGGAGGAGAATGGCTGCCTTGCAGCGTCCTGCACGCTGGTGATCGTCAGCAATATGACAAGAGGCGGCCGGCCTTACGGCTTGATAGAAAACGTTGTGACCCATGGCAGCTTCAGGAGAAAAGGCTATGGCTCGGCTGTGCTTGATAAGGCAATCGCAATCGCACGTGAGAAAGGCTGTTACAAGGTCATGCTGCTGACCGGAAGAAAGGATGAGGGTGTATTTTCCTTTTATGAAAGCGCAGGCTTTGACCGGGGCAAGAAAACAGGTTTTTACATGAAGCTTTGATATCAGGCCTTGATGTCGACAGGTTTTTTAAAGACTGCAGACTAATTTTCGAATTTACTAATTGACAATCAGCCTATTGACAGATGGAATAAATGGTGCGTATAATAGCAAAAATAAGACAGTTAATTGATATGACCATAATGACAAGGCGATGACCGAGAAGAAGTAGGAATGATGGATCCCGACAGAGAGTTCCCGGATGGTGAGAGGGGCAGGGAAACGCATTTTGAATACATCTTGCGAGCTGCGGGCTGAAAATGCGGCCAACTGCTGCATAAGTAAGTCGACGCCGGAAGCCTGCGACCGTTACAGCGCTAGTGAATAATGCATTTGCACGTTCACAACAAGGTTGATGCCGCAAGACATCAATAAATTGAGGTGGTAACACGGAGTAACAGCTCTCGTCCTCTGACAATATCAGAGGGCGGGGGCTTTTTTATTGAAAATCATCGGGGCTGGGGAGGTACAGTCACATTCTGGCAAAGAGTAAGCGATACATCCATACCATGCCGGAAGATAGTGGTCTGTACCGGCTGTGGAATCAGAGAGGAAAAAAGAAAGGAAGGATGTTATGTTTTCCATCGATGAGCAAATCAGAATCATTTCAAAGGGGGCAGAGGAGATAATTGACGCTGCCGAACTGAGGGAGAAGCTCAGTAATTCACAGAAGTCGGGCAGGCCCCTGACAGTAAAGCTGGGGCTGGATCCAACTGCCCCGGATATCCATCTCGGGCATACTGTAGTCCTGCGCAAGATCAGGCAGTTTCAGGACCTTGGACACAAGGCGGTGATTATCATAGGGGATTTCACCGGAATGATCGGCGACCCGACAGGAAGGTCAAAGACACGCAGGCAGCTGACACGGGCTGAGGTAATTGAAAACGCCAGGACATACGAGACACAGATTTACAAAGTGCTGGACAGGACGAGGACCCAACTGCGGTTCAACAGTGAATGGCTAGGCAAGCTGAGTTTTGCCGATGTCATCAGCCTGGCTTCAAAATACACTGTTGCCCGTATGCTTGAGAGGGATGACTTTCAAAACAGGTTCTCAGCAAATGAGCCCATTGGTATACATGAATTTTTCTACCCGCTGATGCAGGGCTACGATTCAATTGAGATCAAGGCGGATGTAGAGCTGGGCGGAACCGAGCAGCGGTTCAATATTCTCATGGGCAGGAAGCTCCAAAAGGACTATGGTCAGGAAAGCCAGACAGCATTGTTCATGCCGGTCCTGGAAGGCACGGACGGCATCGACAAGATGAGCAAGAGCCTCGGCAACTATATAGGTATCGATGAAGACGCCAGCAACATGTACGGAAAGGTAATGTCCATACCGGACCAGCTTATCGTCAAGTACTTCCGGCTGGTGACCGACGTGCACCCCGATGAGATCGATGCCATGGAAAAAATGCTGCGCAATGACCAAGCTAATCCGAGGGACCTGAAAATGAGGCTTGCCCGTGAAATAACAGGCCTTTATCACGGCGCCGCAGCGGCAAATCAAGCGGAAGAGGGCTTTGTATCCGTGTTTCAGAAAAAAGGCGTGCCTGATGACATAATGGAATTCATGCTTCCAAAAGAAATACATGAAGGCGGAAATGTTGACATATCAAGCCTGCTGGTCGAGGTTGGCTTCTGCCCAAGCAAAAGCGAGGCGAGAAGGCTTGTATCCCAGGGCGCTGTCAGGATCAATGGCGTAAAACTGGAAGACTGCACTGTGACCGGTATAAAGAACGGTGATATCCTGCAGGCAGGCAAGCTGAGATTTGTTCGGCTTATAAAAGCCAGGCAGTCATAAAGCAGAAGTATATTGGAAATATTCATATTGTTTGGTATTCTATATGTAAATGACTGACAGTGTAAAAGAAAGATGCACAAAATGGAGACGTAATATGCCAAAGACGCTTTATATATCGGATCTTGACGGGACTCTTCTCAACAGCAGTAAAGAGTTGAGCCCATTTACCAGGGAAACGCTCAACAAATTCATATCAATGGGAGGGCACTTCAGTGTTGCAACGGCAAGAACAGCAGCATCTACGACAAAGATACTTGCAGATCTCGATGTCAAAGTACCCGCAGTGCTTATGAATGGTGCTGTGATATACGACCTTCGCAGTGAACGCTATATTAAGACGGAAAGCATCCCGGAAGATAAAGCCCGCATGGTTATTGATATAATAAACGAGTATGGAATAAGCGGTTTCATGTATGTAATCAGAAACGGTATTCTTGTTACTTATTATGAAAATTTGAAAACCAGGCAGATGAGGGAGTTTCACGATGAGCGGGTGCAGAGGTATTACAAATCCTTTGAGCAGGTCGAAAGCTTCATTCACAAGTCTGCGGAAAACAATGTCATATACTTTACGCTGATCGATGAGTATGAAGGCCTTTCATGTGTTTATAACGAACTAAAGGACCGCGGCGGTATTGACATGACACTGTACAAGGATATCTATGAACCTGAGCTCTGGTATCTTGAGATCTATAGTATCAACGCATCCAAGTTCAACGCCGTCAGCTTTTTACGCAGGGAGTACGGTTATGACAGGGTGGTAGGATACGGTGACAACAATAATGACATACCAATGCAAAAGGCGTGCGATGAATTCTATGCTGTTGCAAATGGTGTGGAGCAGCTGAGAGCTCTGTCTACAGCAGTGATCGGCAGCAACAGCGATGACGGGGTGGCAAGGCACATTCTGGAAAGAGAAATGGCCATGGATAAATGCTGATGTAATAAAAAGTGAGGTCTTTTGTTATGAAGATCAACAGGCTCCTGGAGATAACCATATTATTGATGAACAGGGGATCTGCCACGGCAAGGGAGCTGGCGGACAGATTCGAGGTATCGACCCGCACCATATACAGGGATATAGATGTGCTGTCTGAAGCGGGGGTGCCCGTTTATACCTGCAAGGGCAGCAACGGCGGTATTCATCTTATGGAGGATTATGCTCTCAATAAAACAATCGTGAATGAACACGAGGCTGATAGCATGATGCTTGCTCTTAAAACGCTCCAGGCAACCAGGTATCCGGAGCTGAGCGCCACCCTTGACAAGCTGGGTGCACTGTTTAGAAAGAGCGCCCAGAATGACTGGGTTCGCATTGATTTTTCTCCATGGGGCAGTGAGCCGAACGATGACAATAAATTTTTGAATATCAAGATGGCTATACTAAATAAAAAGGTCGTAATTTTTGATTATTTGAGCTCACTTGAGGAAAAAACCGCAAGGACAGTTGAGCCTCTTCAGCTGATATACAAGGGACAGGCATGGTACCTTCTGGGCTGGTGCAGAAGCAGGGAGGACCGCAGGATGTTCAGGATTTCACGTATAAAAAAGCTGACCTTGACCGATGAGAATTTTACACCACGCGTCGTGGAAAGCAGGACAGAGGCCGGCATGCCTGCAGCTGATCCAAGGATTATCAAGGCATTGCTCAGATTCAGACCTGAAATAATGCACAGGGTATATGATGATTACGACGAGGATGCAATAAAGAGGAATGCTGATGGAACATGTGATGTAGCTTTGACACTGCCTGAGGATGAATGGGTATACGGATATATTTTATCTTTCGGCAGCTATGTTGAAGTTATGAGTCCTGACAGCCTGAGGAAAACAATCATGGGAAGGCTGAAAAAAGCATTGGAGAATTATTATTGTTTATGATGCCGCTGCTGTGGTAATATGCAATTATCAAAAGGAGAGGGAGGCAGTAAAATGTCATTTTTAAAGGAGTTTAGGGAATTTGCCGTAAAAGGGAACGTTATCGATTTGGCTGTCGGTGTTATCATAGGAGGAGCTTTCGGAAAGATAGTGACCTCACTTGTAAATGATATCGTAATGCCGCTTATCACACTGGTAACGGGCAATCTGAGCTATGAGAACCTGTTCATTGCTCTTGACGGAAAAACTTATGAAACGCTGAAGGCAGCTCAGGATGCAGGGGCGGCTACCTTTAACTATGGGATGTTTCTGACCAATGTTATAGATTTTCTGATAATAGCATTGGTGATCTTTATTTTTGTGAAACAGATAAACAGATTTAAAAAGAAACCTGCGCCTGTGCCAATAACAACGAAGGAATGCCCATACTGCCGTACCAGTATACATAAGGAAGCAACAAGGTGCCCCCACTGCACCTCTGAAATTGAAACCGGAGTATGAGTGAATGAGCTTTTATGAAGAAATTGCACCGTATTATGAATATATTTTCCCTGCAGGAGAGGAACAGCTTAAACTGATATCCGAAATAGCAGGGGAGCCGCCTAAAAGGATTCTGGATATAGCCTGCGGTACAGGCGGATATTCTGTAAGGCTGGCTCAGGCCGGCCACGAAGTCATGGGCATGGATGCCGATCCTGAGATGATAAGGCTTGCCGGTTTGAAGGCAGCCGCCAATAATGTGTCTGTCAGGTTCTTTACCGGTGACATGCTTGAGCTTGATAAAGGCATGGACAGCGCTGGAAGCAAATTCGACTGCATTTTCTGCATCGGCAACTCCATAGTCCATCTTGGAAGCAAGGATGCTATAAGGACCGCAGTAATAAAGATGATGGAGCAGCTGGCGCCTGGCGGCAGTATCGTGCTTCAGATCATCAATTTTGACCGTGTTCTTGAGAAGGGCATCACGTCGCTTCCCACTTTGACAAACGAAGAGAAAGGTCTTGTATTTCAGAGGAATTATACTCGTGACGAAAGCACAGGATTGATCTATTTTGATACTGTTCTGGCCGTGGAAGAAAAAACAGGACCGGTCAGGCTCAGCAACAGAGTGGATCTGTTTCCTCTTACATCCGGGATGCTCGAGAATGTATTTTCTGATGTAGGCCTTGATTCATTCGAATTTTATGGGGATTTCGTCAGAAGCTCGTATATTCCCAGCGATTCCTTCATGCTGGTCGCTGTCATAACGAGGCAGTAGGCAAGCATCGAGCCTTGCTTGCGCACGCCTCGTTTAACGATCAGAGGTAAGAGAGTTGATGTTTTTAGGCTTCAGACTGAAGGCCGGACAGGTATCGGGGGATGACCGGCCCGGCCTATGATCTGTATGACCTGTCCATACAGGAGGGAGAGAGTATCCTGTACGGGCAGGCTGATATGGGTCACCTGACCAGCTTGATGCCCTCATCAAAGGATTCCATGAAGACTGTATCGCCATCGGAGCTGTACACCTCAACACCGCCGTTGAAAATAATTCTTTCGGCGATTATCCTGCCGTAGACTTTATGTATAGCATTGTTCAGCACCACTGTACCATTTGGAGCATAAATCGTGCCTCGGATAACCGCACCGGAACTATTGAAATGTATACTGCCGTTCTGAGAGTATATGCATATCGCTTCTGTACCCGGTCCCTCATATGCGACCGAATTATTGAACATTATGTCGTCCTTAGCAAATATTGTTCCAACTCCGGAAAATGTATTACTGTTGAAGTTGATGTGTCCATTTACATAAATAGCTTCATTCACATGAAAATCGCCGTTAAAGCTTTGACTTGTATTGTAATAGGTGCCATCCCGTTGGGCCAGTTGCTTAATTTCCTCGGAGAAATCCGGCATTTGGACAATATCGCTGAAGGGTATCTGCTCTCCTATAGTTGTGTGGGAGCTGTTTAGCGTAATTCTGCCGACAGTGTCAAGTGCGCCTGTTATTTCAAGGGAATCTTGGTTGCCATTATACCGGAAGCCATTATTTGAATGGACACTACCGAGTACATAGGTGGGCTTTCCGTTTGAGTTGATACAGAGCTCATCATTCCTGCTACCTGAAAACACTGCATATTTAAAAGCGCCATCGAGGTATTTGCCGCCCTTTTGTGCTGTAGCTGAAGCTTTTACATTAGTGCTCCCTGCTCCAAGAACTCCTGCAAAGGCATAATTGACCGGTTGTGACGCATCGACGGTTATCTGTCTATTTGAGCCGCTAAAGCTGATATTTACGACAGCTTCACCGAATCCGTTATTTACCAGATAATCAGCTGCAGTTGCGGCAGCCTCCGATGCGACGGGTAGATCCTGCGCCGCTGCCAGTGCGGCTGAGTCGACAGCATTCTGCAGCTTGCTTCTTTCCAGGCTGACACCGCCAATATCCACAACAAGCGCACAGAACCCCAGCAGTACTGTCATCATTATAGCTGTCATCACGGCAGCGGTTCCTTTTCGGCTATTGAAAAATATTCGCAAAGCAGACACCTCCTCTTTATTATTATTTTATGCCTTTTGCAAAAAGAAAAAAGGTACCAGGGTCTCTATATGTATGAGAAAAAAGTACTACTTTCGTCCTGAATCGTATCGTACAAGGGGGAGGCCGGCCCAATCGGGACACTTCTGAGATTTGAAAATTGCTTCTGACAGGCATGACCACCTCTATATATATGCTATTAATTTTCCTCAATATGGCATACTGTTGTCATATTATGTATAATAAAATAATTGAATTATATTTAGAGGAGAGATTATTTTGAACTTATTAAATCGTATTGAAAAAATGAATAATCCATTATACCCCTTATCATCTAAATACGATCCCCATTGGATTATTAACAATCAAATGGGTTCAAATTGTCTTTGGTTAACAGAAGCATTGATAAAAAGCATGAATTTGAAGCCCGGTATGCGAGTATTAGACCTTGGTTGCGGTAAAGCATTAAGTTCCATTTTTTTAGCAAAAGAATTTAACGTTGAGGTTTGGGCATTTGACTTATGCATTAACGTAAACGATAATTGGCAACGTATCAGAGAGGCCCAAGTACAGAATTTAGTATTTCCTGTTCAAGGAAACGCATTGGAAATGCCTTTTGCCAATGAATTTTTTGATGCAATAATCAGTATTAATTCAATATGGTCATATGGAATGAATGAAAATTTTATGGACTCACAATTAGCCCGTGTTGTAAAACCGAGCGGACAAATTGGTGTTGTAATACCCGGGTTTTTTAATGAATTAAACGAAGTGCCTGAATATCTCAAACCATATTGGCATCCTGATTTTGATTCCTACCATTCTCCTGCATGGTGGCGAAATATATGGGAAAAAGCAAATTCAATCAATATTAACGTTATAGATACTTTTGAAAATAAAGAAGGTGCAAAAATTTGGCGTGACTTTATATGGATTCTTGACCCGAACGAGAGTGAGGGTATAGAAATTGATAACGGAAGAAATATAACTTTTCTTAGGTTGTTGGCAACTAAGAAATAGTAATCATTAGGTGCCACCACGAGCAGCTCATTGGCGTCAAGGGTACTGACCTCTGCTATCGGGCGGAGTATGAAAAGGGGAAGTGGAAGCATATAAAAGTGAAAAATAAACGAACACAGCCTGCAATAGAAAAGTTAAGAAAAATTTTCTACTAAGCGTAATTTGTGTAACAAATTGTTGCCTATTCGAAAATTTTTCTTTGAACGATGCGTTATAATAAAGTAAAAGAAGTATGGATGTATTTACACAAATGAAGCGAAGGGAGAAAGGGACATAATGGTTGAGATTATCAGGGCCGAATCAGAAAATGAAATGAAGCAGGTATTTGAGATCAGGCGGGAGGTATTCATTCGTGAGCAGGGTGTGCCGGAGGAAATAGAGTTTGATGAACTGGACAGCGAGGCTATTCATGTGCTCGCCAGTGTGAATGGAGTTACTGCAGGCTGCGGGAGACTCTTGCTAAAGGACGGGAATGCCCGGATAGGCAGGGTCGCAGTCAGGAAGGATATGAGGCGGGGCGGCATAGGGGACGGTATTTGCAGGCTGCTGATGGCAATTGCACGGGATAATGCCGCAGAAAAAGTAACCATTAATGCGCAGCTTACCGCTGTAAGGTTTTATGAAAGCCTTGGATTTGAGAAAGAAGGCGAGGTTTTCATGGAAGCAGGGATAGATCATGTCAGAATGGTCAGGACGCTATGAAGCAAGGGCTGTGATTCAAGAAATAAGTTGAAAAAAACCATTGGTAATAATAAAATGGTTCTAAAGGAAGTTATACAAGGAATGGAAATGTATGAATGCAATACTGACCAGGAGGTAAAACAGATGAGTGCTTCAGATGAAAATGAACTGAGGGAACGGCTGAAAAACAGCGGCTACAAGTTCACGGGACAGAGAGGCGCTGTGCTTGATGTGCTTCTGCGATACAGCGGCAATCACCTGAGCACTGAAGAAATATTCAATTATGTAAAAGCGAATCACCCTGAGATCGGTATTGCTACAGTTTACCGTACCTTAACGCTCCTTGAAAAGATAGGGGTCATAATAAAGCTGGATCTGGATGACGGCTTTAGCCGTTATGAGCTTTCAAGAGACAATGAAGACCATCGCCACCATCATTTGATCTGCAGCAAATGCGGCAGCGTGTCAGAGGTCGAGGATGACCTGCTGGATTCCCTTGAAGCTCAGATACTTTTAAAGAACGGCTTCCTTGTGACCGACCACAGGGTCAAGTTTTATGGGGTCTGCAGCAAATGCAGATAAGCTCCGGGCTTTATTTCTGTTTATGTTGAGTATCGAGTGGTAAATAATATACGCAGATTTACAACTTACTTTTTACATTGGAGGCAGCAATGGATGCATCATTCTATAGTTTGAGCCCTGTCGTACAAGCGCTTATTGCTACCGGTTTCACCTGGTTCATGACGGCTGCAGGTTCTGCTCTTGTTTTCTTTTTCAAAACAATAAATAAGAAGGTCCTTGACGTAATGCTCGGTTCCGCGGCCGGCGTCATGATTGCCGCAAGCTTTTGGTCACTTCTGGCTCCGGCTATAGAAATGTCCAGAGAAGAGGGCCGTCTGCCGTGGCTCGCGCCTGTGGCAGGTTTCCTGGCCGGAGGATTGTTCCTGAAGCTGGCTGACTCGCTCATGCCGCATCTTCATATCGGCATGCCCGCGGAGCAGACGGAAGGCATCAAATCCAGCTGGAAACGAAGCATACTGCTTGTTGCAGCTATAACTCTGCACAATATTCCCGAAGGACTGGCGGTAGGCGTGGCTATTGGAGCGGCTGCAAACGGTATTGGAACAGCATCCATAACAAGCGCGCTTGTACTTGCACTTGGAATGGGCCTTCAGAACCTGCCTGAGGGGGCGGCAGTATCGATACCCCTTAGACGTGAAGGGGTATCAAGACTCAAGAGCTTCTGGTACGGACAGATTTCGGGGCTTGTGGAGCCAGTTGCCGGTGTGCTTGGAGCTGTTGCCGTTATTGCAGTGAAGCCGTTGCTGCCATATGCATTGTCCTTCGCTGCAGGTGCCATGATATATGTCGTTGTTGAAGAATTGCTGCCGGAGGCGCAGTCATCCAACAATTCCGACTTCTCTACAATCGGCTGCCTCCTTGGCTTTGCTCTGATGATGGTGCTGGATGTGGCACTGGCATAAAGGACAGCGGCTGGCTCAAAGCAAATGCCATCAGCCTTCTATGATGTTTCCGTCTGTGCTTATTGTAACTACGCTCCAGGGGATCATTTTTCCGCTGCCTATCATAGCATTTTTCACTGCTTGGACTATACCTCCACAGCAGGGAACTTCCATTCGCAGCACGGTGATACTCTTTATTTCATTGTTTGCCAGTATGAGCGCCAGCTTTTCCGAGTAATCCACTTCATCCAGCTTCGGACAGCCTATGATCGTTATCTTGTTTTTCATAAAATCCTGATGGATATCGGCATATGCAAAGGCTGTGCAATCTGCGGCAACGAGCAGGTGTGCGTTGTTAAAATACGGCGCTGCCGGATGTACCAGCTTTATCTGGCATGGCCATTGGCCAAGCTGTGATTCAGCCCTGGCTGGAGCAGCAGCCTCAGATTTGCTGTTCATTGCTTCGGTATTTGTATTGGAAGCTGACTGTCTGTTCATTATTCGGGCACGCGATCCAGGACAGCCCATATGCTGACCTGCAGCATGGAAATGATTTCCGACGCCGGCCGGAGCTGCGTGGCAAGGGCTCTGAGCCTGTGCTTTTTTCTGCTCAAGACGTCTTTTTACAGCCTCTTCATCGTATTCCGCCGCTTCTCTCTCCATTATTTCTATAGCACCGGTGGGACACTCTGGCAGACAGTCTCCCAGACCATCACAGTAGGTTTCGGATATCAGCTTTGCCTTACCGTCCTCGATTATGAGTGCACCCTCATGGCATGCACTGACACAAAGGCCGCAGCCGTTGCATTTCTCTTCATCTATTGTTATTATTTTACGTTTCATATAATCATCCCTTCCTGTCTTGTTTTCTTTAGTTCAATTTTACAATAAAATCAAAGGCCAATCTGTAACTAAAGTTACAGAAAAACGCGAATTCTATAAAAGAAAAAAACTTTGTACTACGGGCGAGCTTGTTTTGATATAATTATGGGGTATTAAATTCTGCAGATGTATTCTAATTTTATCACTGTCCGGTTGCTCATCATCGTATATCGGATTTTTTATAGAGAATAATATGTCGAAAGGAAGGGATGTTTTTGAATGTACTCCTTGATAAATTAAAAGAAGTTGTTTTATCTATTTTACCAATTACCGTAATAGTGCTCATTCTAAACTTTACACTTGTACCGCTTGGACTTCCGACACTACTCAGATTTTTAACAGGAGCCTTCCTGATAATTGTGGGGTTGACGATTTTTCTGATAGGAGTAGATCTGGGGATCACCCCGGCTGGCAAACTGATGGGTTCATCGCTGGCAAAGTCGAACAAATTAATAATAATAGCATCTGCCGGGCTTTTGCTTGGATTCATAGTATCAATAGCAGAACCTGATCTGCAGATACTCGCCGGTCAGGTAGATGCTGTCACTTCCGGAGCGATCTCCAAGTGGATGCTTGTGCTGGTTGTCTCTGCTGGAATAGGATTGCTGCTGTCAGCGGGTCTGTTGAGGATATTATTCAATATCCCTTTATATAAGACCTTGACGGTCCTATATATTATCATACTGATACTTGCCATATTTTCATCACCTGTATTCCTGGGAATTGCTTTTGATGCATCGGGCGCTACTACCGGAGCTTTGACGGTACCTTTCGTGCTGGCTATTGCACTGGGTATATCTGTTATGAAAAAGGACAGTAAGGCATCGGAAAAGGATAGCTTTGGATTGGTGGGCATTGTGTCTGCCGGTGCAATCATGGCAGTGCTTTTAATGAGTATTATTGTCGGGACTGATGAATTATCCGGTGTACTTGAGACAAGTACCTACCAAACTGATTCGATACTGGCTCCGTTTTTTAGCAAGCTTCCGGTGCTGGCGCTGGAATCAGCTATAGCGCTGTTGCCGCTGCTCGTTATGTTCATCATATTTCAGATAGTATCCTTCAAGCTGAGGAAGAGGAGCTTCATGGATATTATAAAAGGCTTCATATATACCTTTATCGGTCTGGCACTCTTTTTGACAGGCGTGAACGCAGGATTTATGGATGTTGGAACGATCGCCGGATATAAAATCTCAGCACTTGGCAATACACCTCTTTTAGTCGCGATCGGTTTTGTTTTGGGACTGGTCACGATACTGGCCGAACCTGCCGTGTACGTACTGACCCATCAGATAGAGGATGTCACCAGCGGCTATGTCAATAGAAAGCTTGTAATGATAGCACTCTCTATCGGGATAGGAACAGCGGTGGCACTGTCAATGCTCAGGATCATAGTTCCGGGAATAAAACTGTGGCATTATCTGTTGCCAGGGTATATAATCTCTATTGCACTGTCATTTTTTGCACCAAAGCTGTTTGTCGGTATTGCATTTGACTCGGGGGGAGTTGCGTCCGGCCCTATGACTGCGACGTTTATCCTTGCTTTCGCCCAGGGTGCGGCTGATGCTATTGAAGGTGCGGATGTGCTGATAGACGGGTTTGGTATGATCTCGATGGTTGCGATGACGCCGGTTATTGCACTTCAGATATTGGGGCTGATTTACAGGGCCAGATCTCATAAGGGAGGTTTGACAAAGGATGGAAAGCATTAATGATATGAATAATCTGGGAATCGAATTGATTTGTATCATTGTTAATGACGGACATGGCAGCAAGGTACTAAAAGCAGCCAAGCATCATGGCGTGCGGGGCGGTACGATTTTGTTGGGCAGGGGCACGGTCAAGAGCAAGCTTCTTGAATTGCTCAGTCTTTATGACGTGAGGAAGGAGATTGTTTGGATGCTCGCTGAAAAAAAAGCAGCTTATGAGGCTCTTCAAAAGCTGGATGAGGAGTTCCATTTCGATAAGCCTCATCATGGAATAGCATTCACTATTCCCGTCCACAAAATCATGGGAACCAGATGCATTGACTGCAAAATAACCACAGAAGGAGGTACAAATACTGTGTATAGAGCGATTTTTACCATTGTGGACAAGGGCAGAGCCGAGGAAGTAATAGAGGCGGCCGTGAAAGCAGGTTCAAAGGGCGGCACCATCATAAATGCGAGAGGCTCGGGCATACACGAAACAAGCAAGCTTTTTTCGATGGAGATAGAGCCTGAGAAGGAAGTAGTGCTTATACTGTCTGAAACAGAAGCTGCGGATACCATCGCAGATACAATAAGGGACAGCCTGAAGATGGAAGAGCCAGGAAACGGCATCATATATATTCAGGATGTAAGCAGTGTATACGGCATTTACCGGTAACAGTGCATGGCGGTACTCAAATACAAATATGAGATATGAACAGGTGCCGGACAGCTTGACTAGCTGCCGGCATTTTCGTTACTGCCGCCTTCTCCAAGGCCGCTCTCTATTGGCTTAATGGATTCCAGTGCCGGCCCTTCGATTATATCTCCGTCATATGTGAACCTCGAGCCGTGGCACGGACAGTCCCACGACAGCTCTGCCGAGTTCCACTTCAGTTCGCAGCCCAAATGAGTGCATGTGGTGCTCACATAGTGAAGCTTGTCATCATAATCGCGATACACACCGACTTTGTAACCGTCAACCACTGTTATTACTGCTTTGCCATTTTCGACCGGAGCAGTTTCAAGGGGCATGTTCAATTTGCCGGAAATCAGTTTTATTGCCACATCTGCATTCTCAACAATAAAATTCTTTGCAGATGCTCCCGGTGTAAAGCGGGAAGGACTGTATACCTCCTCCCAGGGGCTTTCTCCTTTTATGATGAGGTCCGTTATGAGCATTGCCGAAGCTGTACCGTTTGTTATACCCCATTTGTCAAAACCGGTGGCGACAAAAATCCTGTTCCTGTTAGCTGTCATATGTCCTGCAAACGGTATTTCGTCCATTGCGGTATAGTCCTGTGCCGACCATCTGTACGGTATGCCGGATATATCAAATATCGGTTTGGCGAAGTCCCTGATTATTTCGTAATGGTTGTGCAGATTTTCACCATGCCCGGTTTTATGGCTGTCACCTCCGACTAGCATCAGCTCCATATCCTTTCCTTTGTGTAGACGCATGGTCCTGGACGGCTGTTCTGCATTGATGTACATTCCGTCAGGAAAACTGCCTTTTATCCGGACACCCATCAGATAGGTGCGCTGCGGGTATACTCTTGCGAAATAAAGCCCAGGTTTGTCGTAGAAGGGGTAACGGGTTGCCTGAATTACATATTTTGCACTGATCTTCTTTCCGCTGTCTGTGATCACGGTATGTGTTTCGCCCTCCTGGATATCGACAGCGCGAGTGTTTTCATATATCCTGCAATCCTCTCCTTCAATGATCGATGCCAAAGCCAGCAGGTACTTCCTTGGATGAAAATATGCCTGATTATCGAATCTCATTGCACCCTGTATGCCGAAGGGGAGGTCAAGGGTATCTGTGTATCCGGCAGGCAGCCCCATTTTGAGAGCTGATTCGATCTCGTCCTCAAGTTTTTGTACATAACTCTCATCCTGTGTGTATACATACGCGGGAGCTCTTCTGAAATCACACTCTATGTTATTTTCACGGACTATGCTTTCAACCATATCTATGGCAGCCTGATTTGCTGAAGCATATTGCTTTGTCCTTTCTTCTCCGACTGCGTTTATCATTTTGTAGTATTTCAGCGAATGCTGAGATGTGATTTTGGCTGTGGTATGGGCTGATACACCCTTGGCGATACGATTTGCTTCGATTATTGCTGTTTTTATACCATGCTTTTTAAGCAGATATGCGGCAGTCAGACCGGTTATCCCGCCGCCGACTATCACGGCGTCCACCTCGATATCGTTCTCCAGAGAAGGGTAATCGGTTTCACTGGTCGTATCTATCCAAAGCGACACCGGTACCACGGTCAGCTGCAGGTTTTCCTCCTGGTTCTTATCCATTTCAAGGCCTCCATATTCTATTGATATAGACTTTACATTATCTTTTTCAATAGTATTGGATTTCATACAAAAAGCCGCCTTTCGGCGGCCCTTGATTCATTTACTGTCTGGCTCAGCTTATTTTTCATCGCTGTTATTATTTTGTGGCTCATCATTTGCAGAATTGCCTGCGGAACCATTAGCCGGTCCATCTGTCGGATTGCCGGACGAAGCATCTGTTGGATCATTATCAGTATTTTCAGGTCCGGTTTCATTATTTTTGCTGTTGCTGTTGATGGGAGGGAAATCCGGTTTGCTGCCGTATCCGTAATCCCGCCTGTTGTCGTTGGGATCGCCGTTTCTGTAGTTAAAGCCGTCGAAATTATTGTTACCGTTATTATTGCGGTTGAAGGTATCGCTGCTATAGAAGTTCCAGCTGTCGCCTCCTGATATCTCAAGTTCTTTCTTGATGCTTTTTATTGCCCCAAAGACATATATGCCCGAGCCGACGTAAAACAGTACCGCGAGAAAGGGTATGTTTATCATCAGGGCGTTGATCACTGTACCTATGATAAGTGGGAGGGTCATTGAGAAAATGCTTATCTTGAATAAGCTCTTGAAGGATAGATTGGTTTTTGAAGATGAATTGGCTATCAGGCCTATAAGGCTTACAACAAGAGCTGATATGAATTTACCTGCCACAAAGAAGAGACCCATAAAAATACCTACGAGAGCCAATACAACGATTATATATGACTTTATCAGAGGCATTGCCTCAATGAGACTGCCTTTTGTGATATCAAGTCCCTCAAATGAGCTGAGCGGGTATTCCTGCCTGTTCACGTAATCCTTCATTATCATCCTGTCACTGGTAAACAGCAGTACAGTATCATACTGGTTCAGTATCCTATCCTCTGCGCCGGGTGTGGTATCCACCACTACCGGGATATTTCCGTCATCGATAACGATGGGCATTTGTCCATTCACTTCGAGACGCCCGTCTATAAGACTGAAATCAGGCATGCTTTCAACGATGTACTCTGTGGATTTATTTATTACTTCATTGGATGTGGAGTATATGGGGGCAAATACAGCAACTGAAAGCAAAAGTGAGAGAAGTATCAGGTAGCCGACGGCTTTACCCATGCTCTGCCTTAAAAGGATCCTGTACCTGTCAAAGCCAGTGATGCTGTAAATGAAACACTTGAAGATATTTATTTTATTCTCGTTCATATGAATCCTCCGGTATAATGCAATTTTGCGATTATACTAATTATACAATAAAGGAAGCTATTTGCAAAACAAATATCATTGTCTATAGAGGAGAATAATATTAAGTAATCAGGTTTGCCATATTCACGGTATTGGTATATATTGTATCAATGAGAATCTCATTAAGATTTTTCAGAAAAAGGCTGCTGTTTTAGGAGGAAAAATGTCTAAAATGCAATTGATAGCTACATCGGCTTTCGGTATAGAGGCGGTTGTGGCAAGGGAACTGAACTGGCTGGGCTATTCGGACCAGCAGGTGGAAAACGGAAGAGTGACATTTGCCGGGGACGAAGAGGCGATCTGCAGGGCAAATCTCTGGCTGCGCTCCGCTGACCGCGTACTTGTCAAAATGGGTGAGTTCAAAGCCCTGACCTTTGATGAGCTGTTTGAAGGTACAAAGGCGCTGCCATGGGACGAGTGGCTGCCTGAGGACGCAGAATTCCCTGTGGACGGCAAATCTGTGGATTCAAAGCTGACGAGCGTACCGGACTGCCAGGCTATCGTCAAAAAGGCCATAGTTGAAAAAATGAAGCAAAGGTATAAAAAGCAGTGGTTCGCTGACAACGGGCCGCTATACAGGATTGAAGTCAGTTTACTCAAGGATACCGCTACTCTTACGATAGACACGTCAGGACCCGGATTGCACAAGCGCGGCTACCGGGACCTGGTGACAGGCGCTCCGCTGAAGGAAACACTGGCGGCGGCCTTGCTCATGATCAGCAGGTGGAAGCCGGACAGGGCGCTGATAGATCCCTTCTGCGGCTCGGGTACGATCCCTGTTGAGGCTGCCATGATAGCTGCGAATATTGCACCCGGACTAAAACGGAGTTTTTCCGCCGAGGGCTGGTGGCAGACGCCTGCCGGTTTGTGGTCCAGGGTCAGGGAGGAAGCTCAGGACAAGATAAAGAGGGATAATGAGATCCGGATCCACGGATCGGATATAGATGATTCCGTGATAAGCCTGGCACGCCATCACGCTGAAAAAGCGGGAGTATTGCAGGACATACACCTGCAGCGCCTGCCGTTTTCCGATATCAGCTCCAGATTCAAATACGGCTTTATCGTATGCAACCCGCCTTACGGGGAGCGGCTCGGTGAGATGCCCGAGGTTGAACGGCTGTACAGGGAGATGGGGGGAGTATTCAAGCGGTTCGATACATGGTCCTTCTATGTTATAACCTCCCATCCGCGCTTTGAAGCACTGGTGGGGAGGCGTGCGGATAAAAAACGCAAGCTCTACAACGGGAGGATATTGTGCAATTACTATCAGTTCTTCGGCCCGCCGCCAAAAAGAATGCATGGTGACATTCCCGGGCAGGAAGCATCCCGTGCTGCCGATGAATGAATATTCAGGCTCAGATAAGTATTGAAGCTTGAGGCGGGGCTGATATTTGTCGCCTGCAACACGCGCAAGGACAGGATATTTTAATACAACTGAATAGCTACCCGGATCAGGACGGTGATGATCTGATTTGACGTTAACGCTGCCATATATTAATATATAAGTATTAATTTGTAGCGTTTTTTGTAGAACGGCAGGAAGGTTGGGTTATATGCTGTTTTTAGTGAGAAAATCAGATACGCGTGGTACTGTAAGCATACCCGGGTCAAAATCGCATACGATAAGGGCTTTGTTTATTGCCAGCCTTGCGGAAGGCAGGTCTGTCATTTCACAGCCCCTTTTTTCAAGAGATGCATTTTCTGCGGTGGATGTATGCAAGGCATTCGGCGCCCGATTTGAGAATATTGAAGAAAGCTATGTTATTGACGGCTTTGGCGTCGTACCATCAATACCGGAGGATATTGTGAATGTAGGCAATTCAGGAACGTCGCTGCGCTTTGCATTGATGACGGCAGGCCTGGCCGACGGCTGGACTGTCTTTACCGGCGATTATCAGATACGCCGCAGACCTCTGGGCCCATTGATACGTGCTATGAATGCTCTCGGGGGCAATGTGTTTTCAACACGAGGCAATGATATGGCTCCCGTAGCAGTCAGGGGCAGGCTGAAGGGCGGCAGCACAGAGCTTGATGCATTCACCTCCCAGTACCTTTCATCGATCCTTATAAATGCCCCTCTGCTGGAGCAGGATACCGAAGTGATTATCACCAGGCTGAATGAGAGGCCGTATGTCGAGATGACAATGTGGTGGCTTGATAATCAGGGTATTGAGTATCAGAATGACGATTTCAAAGCGATATACATAAAAGGTGGACAGAAATATAAGGCTTTCGATATGGCTATCCCGGGAGATTTTTCGTCCGCGACGTTTTTCATGGTCCTTGCAGCGATTTCGGGAGGGGAATTTGTGATCAAAAACCTTGATATGTCCGATCCCCAGGGAGACAAGAGGGTATTGGATTATCTTGCCGGAATGGGTGCGGTCGTCAGATATACAGGCGATGGCATAATTGTTAAAGGCAACGGGCTTAAGGGGATCGAAATAGATATGAACTCAACACCGGATGCATTGCCGGCAATGGCGGTGGCCGGATGCTTTGCCGAGGGTGAGACCAGGCTTGTGAATGTCCCCCAGGCAAGAATGAAGGAAACTGACAGGATAAAGGTCATGGCTTCGGAATTGTCGAAGATGGGCGCAGACATTGAGGAGCTGCCGGACGGCCTTGTAATAAGGAACAGCAGATTAAAGGGCTGCAGAGTCAGCGGACATGATGATCACAGGATAGTTATGGCATTGGCTGTAGCCGGACTCAATTCGGAGGGCGAGACCTGCATAGAGACGGCTGAGGCAGTAAATGTAACACTGCCAGCTTTCTCGAATATGATAAGGGATTGCGGAGGCGATATTGTGCTGGTGCGTGAAGGCCATGAAACAAAGGATGGCGCAGACAGGGACTGACAGTGATCCAAGGCCGGAGATATCCGAAAAAGCTGGCGAAGGCTGTAGTGTATCGCCAAGTGCGGTAGAAGGTTTATATATATAGCGGAGGTATTATATGCTGGGTAACACATTCGGGAGAATGTTCAGAATAACAACATGCGGTGAATCATACTCGGGAGGCTTCAGAAAGGACCCCTCCGTCCCGTCCGAGCTATACGGAGGACAGATGGTGATCGTTGACGGCGTACCGGCCGGCTTGAAAATAACAGCTGATATAATAGAGCAGGAGCTTGACAAACGCAGACCGGGATTGTCAAAGCTAAGCACACCGCGTAAGGAAAAGGACAGAGTATTTATTTTTTCGGGAGTCATGGAGAATGATCTGTCAACGGGAGCTCCTGTAGGCATGATCATACCCAATAGCGATATAGAAGATAAGCATATACAGCAGCACAAGGGAAACAGAAATCTTGTCAGACCGGGGCAGGCTTCATACACGTATTATAAGAAGTATGGAAAGTACTATGACTGGGCAGGCGCCGGAAGAGCATCGGCCAGAGAAACAGTCGCCAGGGTGGCTGGAGGAGCTGTGGCTAAAATCGTACTTGATGCGATGGGCATCGATGTTATCGCATATACAGTAGAATCCCATGGAATAAAGGCGGCTCCTGTGACGTACGAAACAGCTAAGTCCAATTACAGAAAGAATGATATGAATTGTCCTGACATGGAAAAAGCTCAGGAAATGATGGATGATCTTCTGAAAGTAAAAGCTGAGGGGGATTCCTGCGGCGGTGTCATCGAGATAATAGCCAAAGGTGTGCCCGCCGGTCTTGGAGAGCCGGTATTTGACAAGCTGAGTGCACTGATAGCCCATGCGATGCTCTCTATTGGGTCAATCAAGGGCGTAGAATTTGGTGACGGCTTTGAGCTTGCCGGGCTTACAGGTTCACAGTCAAACGATACGCCATATATCGACGAGACCGGCAAACTGAGGTTCAGGACAAACAGGGCAGGCGGCCTGCTCGGGGGCATAACCAACGGTGAGGAAATAAGGGTAAGAGTGGCTGCCAAGCCTATTCCGACCATACTGAAGCAGCAGGATACAGCTGATCTGGCGAATTGTGAGAATGTCGGTCATGTTTTTGCATCCAGAAGCGATCCTTCTGCTCTTACAAGACTGTACCCGGTTTGTGAGGCAATGATGAGGATGGTTCTGCTTGACGCAGTATATATGTACAAGGGATACAGCAGCATAAATTCCATTATCGATCCTGATTGGGAGGAGTTATAGGTTAATGGGCGAAGCATCGGGAAACTTGATACTTATCGGTATGCCGGGATCGGGTAAAAGCACGGTCGGCCCTATTCTTGCTGAAAAAACAGGGATGGACTTTGCCGATACCGATGACATAATAAAGACCGCTGATGGCAGGGAGCTTAGGGACATCGTGAGGGAAGAGGGATATAAACGCTTTCTGGAGCTGCAGCAGAGTATTATTATGTCACACCGGTTTACAAATTGTGTGGTTGCGACCGGCGGCGGAGTAGTAAAAAGCAGTGAACTGATGAAATACATGAAAAGGACAGGAACTATCATATTTCTTGATGAAGCCCCTGAGGTACTCGAGTGCCGGCTTGCTCCCGAAAGGAGGCTTGCCAGGGCGGAAGGCCAAACTTTCAGTGATATTTACCGGGAGAGGAGGCCTCTTTATCTCGAATACTCAGATATTATCGTAGTGTGCACCGGTAAAACGGTAGATGATATAATACGGGAGATAATGTGCAATGGCTGATTTTATTAAAGTTCTGTTAGTTGATGACAATAAAGAATTATGCATACTAATTGAAGATAAGCTGAATGGTGTAAATGGAATTAAAATTGTCGGTGTTGCCGGGGATGGGGTCACTGCAATCAAAATGATCCGTGAATTGGAACCCGATATCGTTTTACTCGATATCATCATTCCAAATCTCGACGGACTGGGAGTACTTGAATGGATCGAGGAGGAAAAGCCAGCAAAAAGACCTTTGTGCATTGTCTTTACAGCAATCGGCAAGGATGCGGTAGTTCAGAAAGCCTTGGAGCTTGGGGCTGACTATTACATGATGAAGCCTGTTGATACCGATATACTTATATCACGTCTATTGCAAATATTTAATGAGAATCAAGGCACCGGAGGATATTTTACCAGCACTTCGGCTCCGGTTTCACATATCTCGTCTGCAGCAAGAGATTTGGAGGAGATTATTACAAATCTTATCAGAGCTATGGGTGTCACTCCGAATCTAGCCGGGTACAGCTATCTGAGGGAAGCGGTCATGATGGCCGCGGAGAAGCCCGAGAGACTGAAATCGATATCCAGGAGCATTTATTGTGAGTTGGCGCTGAATCACAATACGAATGCAAGAAATATCGACAGGGCTATAAGGTGTGCTATTGATAGCGCACATAAAAAGACGAAAAATGAAAGCAATTCCTTACAGAATGCTTACATGGCATTGTCCAGCCCGAAAAAACCGAACAGCGCTCAAATAATAAGCTTCTTAGCTGACCTGGCAGTACGCAGGTGCAAAATGTAACGAAGTGTTATATAGAGGCTCTGGATGAATCAAAAATACAAAAAAGCTGCCGTATGGCAGCTTTTTTTGTAAATAAGTAAGTTGTAAATTACTTGTTGACAGTATCCTTTAAGCCTTTACCAGCTTTGAAAACAGGAGCTTTTGAAGCAGGAATAGTTATTTCTTTCTTTGTCTGCGGGTTTCTGCCCTTTCTTTCAGCTCTTTCTCTGACTTCGAATGTTCCGAAACCAACCAGAACTACTTTGTCTCCGCCTTTGAGAGCGTCTTCAACTGAACCTATGAAAGCGTTGAGAGCTGCTTCACTGTTTTTCTTGTTTAAACCTGATTTTGAGGCAATAGAATTGATTAAATCTGTTTTGTTCATTAATACAACCTCCTAAATTTGGAATTCGACATTATTTTATAATGAAAGTGGCCTAAAGTCAAGCATTTCACAATAATTTAGTAATTTGGAACTACATAAAATATGTAAAAATGACTATTATCTTATTATTACGACAATATTCGTATTTCCATACTATTTTTCAACAATAAGTGTAGTCTTTTCACAAACCGTTCTCCTGCATTTTTGTCGTGTGATTTACCAAGTATTATGCAGTCAATATCATTATCTTCTGCATATTTTGCTATTGTTCCGGGAATATCGTCAGATTTGAGCACGGACAGGTTGGCCCCGAGCTTTTTTGAGATCCCGAAAAGGTATTCCAGCGCCTCAGACTCCTTGGCACTGTCAAGGAAGTTGAATTCATTTTTAACTACGTTAAGTATAAAAAGATTCCCGCCATATTCCTGAAGCAGTTCATTTGTCTTATTTATCATACGTTCGCAGGTTTTTTGATGTGTAACACAAACTAGTATATTCATGGTAGCTTAATAGTCCTCTTTTCCACTGTTCATAATGCACCAATTCACTTCAATATTTATTATACCTCCAAAAAGTTTATTATGTCTTTTGCTAACATGTGAATTTTGTGTTAATTATGGTACCAGGCATGACTCCTTGCATTGGGAAGCCAAATCATATATCATAAAGAGGGTCGTACCGGTAAGAAAACAAGTTGATTTATCAGATGGTGTACTCAGAGGTGACTGTTATGAAGATAATCAATGCTTCTCAGATTGCAGAAACTGTTGAAAGACTATGTATTACAGCTAACTACGATCTTAACAGCGACATAATGGAGGCTCTTGAAGAGGGCATAAAATACGAGGAATCTGAAACAGGGCGGAGGATACTCTGCCAGCTTGTCGATAATGCAAGGACTGCGGCCAGCGAGCGTATGGCTATTTGTCAAGATACAGGAATGGCCGTGGTTTTCGTGGAAATCGGGCAGGATGTGCATATAGCAGGAGGAAGCCTTTCAGATGCGATCAATGAGGGGGTAAGAAGAGGCTATGAGAAGGGTTTTCTAAGGAAATCCGTAGTATCTGACCCTCTTGAACGCAATAATACAGGAGACAACACCCCTGCAGTGATACATTATGATATCATCGATGGAGAAAGCCTTAAAATAACTGTCGCACCCAAAGGCTTCGGGAGCGAAAACATGAGCGGCATAAGGATGCTTAAGCCATCGGATGGTATTGACGGGGTCAGGAGCTTTATCCTTGAAATGGTTGACAAGGCCGGGCCGAATCCTTGTCCTCCTGTTGTGGTCGGTGTCGGCATCGGCGGAACGATGGAGAAGGCTGCACTGCTGGCAAAAAGAGCGTTGCTGCGGCCTGTGGACAAACGAAATGCCGACAGCAGGTACAATGAGCTGGAGGAGGAAATGCTAGAACGGATAAACAGGCTCGGAATAGGTCCTGCAGGTTTGGGAGGCAGATTGACAGCAATGGCAGTCAACATAGAGGTTTATCCCACTCATATTGCAGGCCTGCCAGTTGCATTGAATATGAGCTGCCATGTCACCAGACATTCCGAGGCTGTGCTGTAGAACAATGGGGGTATTGGGTTGGATAGAGTTATTAAAATAAAAACACCTTTTACAAAGGATATTGTCAAGCAGCTGAAGGCAGGTGACGCAGTTGAAATCAGCGGCATTATCTACGCCGCCAGGGATGCTGCTCATAAAAAGCTGACAGCTTTGCTGGATGAAGGAAAGGAACTGCCTCTTGATATAAGAGATCAGATAATATATTATGTAGGGCCTTGCCCGGCGCGTCCCGGTATGGTCATTGGCTCAGCCGGACCGACAACCAGCGGCAGGATGGATGCGTATGCCCCAAGACTTGTGAAGCTGGGCTTGACCGGAATGATAGGGAAGGGTCTTAGAAGCGCAGCGGTAGTCGAAGCCATGAAAGAGCACGGAGCTGTTTACTTTGGCGCTACAGGCGGTGCGGGAGCCCTTCTGTCAAAATGCATAATTTCAGAAGAGGTGACCGCTTTCCCGGAGCTGGGCACGGAAGCTCTCAGAAAGCTGGTTGTGGAAAATTTCCCGGCTGTTGTTGTAATTGACTGCGAGGGAAGGGATCTATATAGTATAGGAAGAGAAAACTACAGAAGATAAATGAGCTTCTGAGACTAAGGCTTTTTACTTTTTAATCGAGGTTTTGAGAACTTTTTGATAATGGCTTTGAAAACAGGGTATATTTAAAAACAACTATAGTGTATAATAGTCTGAGATTTGTTATCACATTTGACTATTACAAAATTAATATATTTTTAAGGAGGATTTATTATGGCAAAAGTAACGAAGGATATGATTATAGCTGATATTCTGAAGCTGGACAGAGGAACAGTGCCAATACTTTTAGGCATTGGAATGCACTGCCTGGGATGCCCTTCATCATCAGGTGAAAGCCTTGAGGATGCTTGCGCTGTACATGGTGTGGATGTTGACAAGGTGGTCAAGGAACTCAATGACTATCTGGAGTCCAAACAAGGCTGATCAATCCAACCTGAAAAGGTGACGGCAATTCACAGCCGGCCAGATAGCAAAAATTACGAAAATAACTTATTGATCCGAGGTTGACAAAACCTCGGATCATGCTGTATGATATATACTTGTGTGGCGGAAAACCACATGCCGTATATCATAGACTACGGGCCATTAGCTCAGTTGGCAGAGCACTTGACTTTTAATCAAGGTGTCCGGCGTTCGAATCGCCGATGGCTCACCAAACCCTGCAATCTCAAAGACTACAGGGTTTTTTGCTGTCCTGGGACAGACACCTTGATTATTTCGCTCATGAATATTAATTAGTTCGGAGGATTGAGTTATGGTGAAAAATCAAAAGGTAGTCAGGCCAAACAGTAACAATTTTGAATGCAATTCATAAAATGGTGCAATAACCTCCATTCCCGATTTGAAAAGCATTATAAAGAACAAGGCGTTTGATATATAAGCATCATAATGAAAATTTAGATATTTGCGGTTATTATCAGTACGTGAAACAATCTATAGAAACCCGTTAAGCTCACAAATTTCAATAAATACAACTAATTTTATTATTAAAAAAATATCGTCACAATAATTCAAGCTGATGGTAGCAGACAGAATATACCTGCAGAGGCGGAAGTGCAGGCTGACCCGAAAGCTCCGGAACCGAATCTGAACGAAGTCGCGAAATGGCGGCACAAAAAATTCAAGGGGCAGAATAAGGAACTCCTGAAAGATCTCCCTCATGAAAAGCGGCTTTCCATTCTACAGAGGAAGATCAGTTCTGCGAAACCTGCCAAACAGCTCTTGTCCGTGTAGGAGAAGAATTCGTACGTACTGAGATTGAATATATTCCTGCCAAAGTCAGGGTCATAGATCATTACCGCGAGACCTACGAATGTCGGACTTGTCGCAGAAATGGAGATCCCTACATGGAGAAATCCCCGATCCCTTCTCCTGTCATTCTTCATTCCATGGCATCCCCGTCTACGGTAGCATGGGTAATGCATCAAAAGTTCGTGAATGCCCTTCCGCTTTATCGGCAGGAGAATGAGTGGATAACATTTGGTGTGAACCTGAGCCGTGCAACAATAGCTAACTGGATCATGGCTGCATCACGGTATTGGCTGAAGTCGGTAGTGGAACGGCTACACCAGAAACTAATCCAATCCTGGATGTCCCTCGCCGTCATTCCTTTGGCATACAAGGCGATTATCTGCTCTTCATTCCCGGCTACACTTTTTTGATGCTCCCGTAACTGCTTTTTGTCCATTAATCCCATGTGCTTTACCAAATTATTTTACACACTCTCTGGATGGTAAGCTTACTACCCCAGCAAGGATATACCTAAATTGAAATTGTTATCATTACAGTATTTCTGACGGTCAACATAGGACATGTGTTGTTGCGAAGATATCCTAACTCTGGGGTGTCCGTTTTATCGAGAAAGGGTCATTGAGTATTGCTTCTTTATTATTATTTTTAGGATTCTTGTAGGTAGAAATGCTCTTCAAGTCTGGATATGTTCTAATATCATATCGGTGTTGCTTGTTATGGCAACAAAGTTTCCTGCCAGGTCATATTCATAGACGAATTCCCTGCGCAATCCGTTCCGGTTATCCTCCTGGATTGCCTTTGCCAGACGGTTTGCCCTGTCATATTCTCCAGGCTCCCATACACAGAAATTGATTCAGACCCTAATAAATATCACTCAGCCTCATTCATTAATCTAATTTTTCAAATATAAATGTTTCCAATGCCTTTTCGTAAGTAGTAGCTTGATTGAATACATAATGACCTTCTTTTATTATCAAATCATTTTCTTTCATATACTTAACAACCTTTTTTCTTTCCCTTTCATCCCACAAGTCATATTCATTAATATAAGCATAATCAACTAACATACCCGGCTTTACATCCAGCCATAATGTCTTACCAATTCTTAATTGATCTTTTTCGCCTACAAATAAATCCGAGATTTGATATCGAAAAAAATACAGTAATATCGCTGAAAGGATGATTGCAATTATAAATAGTAATTTTTTCAATACAGTTCCCCCTTTGTTTCATTTACAGATTATTTTTGACATGAACGCTATTATCATCATTGACTAAAAAATATCCTGAAGACTTTTTAATATCTTCACCTGCATCTGCCGGAGTATACCCTGAGAACCCTTGTATAAGTTTATCAGCAATACTGCTTTTATATGGTAATTTTCTTGGAAGATTACTCTCTACTACAATCTTTAGTCTCAGGTGGCAAAACCCAGTCATGAGCTGTTATAGGACTAGTAATCCCCCCTGCTTTCAATGCTTGTACTGCGAATGTTGTACAATTATTGTTTACCATATTATATTTTTCATCATATTCAGATATAAATTCCTTAATACTATTATATTGCACTAAGGAGATGGGGCTGGCCGTCCTTTGTATATGCCCGTCTCATGGTCAGGTTTTTATCCATGTTGAAGGAAAGGATGACCCTGTTCTCGTTTCTGTCGATATGCTCTGTGAGGTTTCCTTCCATATCGTAATAGAAGGATTCAGTATTACCTAGCTGGTCTGTTATAGTGGAAAGCTTGTTCAAACTGTTGTAGCTGTATGATATTGTGTTGCCGTTCCCGTCTGTTGTACTGGTAATGTTTCCGGCGTAGTCGTATGTATATTTCTCCGTAGTTCCATCCGGAGCTATTGTCTGTATGATCCTGCCCCAGTCATCGAGCAGGTAGGAGGTAGTGTTTGCGTTGCCGTCTTGTATTCCTGTAATATTTCCTCTGGCATCATAGGTGAATTTCTGTGCTGCCTGGCTGTGGAGTCGGTTGTTGGGGGTAATAATGTTAATGACCTGACCTGCGGGATTGTATGTATATTCTGTTATGTTGCCAAGTCCGTCTGCTGATTGGACCAGCAGACCGCTCAGGTCATATTTGTTCCTTGCGACCGTCTGACCAAGAGGATTTATGACCTCAGTGACCTGACCTGCCAGGTTGTATCTGTAGCATGTCCCGATGCCGTCGTCGGTTACACTGTCATAGCCTTCGGGGAGGATCTGCCTGATGATGCGGTTGTTTTTGTCGTAACAGATACGGGTAATGCTGCCAAGCTCGTCTATCTTGTGGGTAAGCCGGTTCTTCGCGTCATATTTGAATGTTGAGCGGATCGGTGCTGTTGATGACCGCAGTAAGGTTTCCTGCCGGATCATATTCATAGACGAATTCTCTGTACAGTCCGTTCCGGCTATCCTCCTGGATCGCCCTTGTCAGACGGTTTGCTTTGTCATATTCGCGCTTGATCACATAACCGTTGGGGGAGAGGACCTTGATGATGTTGCGGTCCTTGTCATAGGTGAAGCGTGTGATGGACTGCTTCTTCCCGGCTTTATCATCTCCCGCCAGATCCTTTCCGTCGATGATCTCAATTTTTTCTGCAAGCTCTCCCAGTTCAGTGTGTCAAATTCTGATTGCAGTTGGGTTAGCTTTTTGTTCATTTGCTGCTGTCCTTTTATCTCCCAGTCAAGGTGCGATGTTATCTTGGACAGTTCATTCTGGATGGCGCCCATTCTATTTTTTATCTTTGCAATTTTGGGTATGTTTCTGTCAAAAGCACTAGTGTCTACCCTGAAAGAAGACATAATTCTCCCCTTTACTAATTATTCATTTACATGATGTGCAAAATTCTCTGCAACATATCTATCGCATAGAACAAAATACAATATTTTGATAATTTTATATATATTATATAGTAAATTATATTTAATTTAAATAAAATCCGACATAATGTAGGATATATTGGATGAAATGCATTTGTGCGTTTCTTGATACTATCTAAAAGGTGATACGCTGGAAGATAGTAACGAAGATAGTAATGTAATGTTTAATTCTTGACACTTCCATATAAGTAATATAAATTTACATTGTATAATTATGGCGAGGATTCCATAAAGCACATCGAATATGGCTGATGTGCCAAATAAGCATGACAAAAACATACTCAAGGGGGATTTTATTTATGAAAAAGCTAGTGTGTATATTTTTGATAATCGGTATTGCTGCAACAATGATAATGCCTGTATCTGCTGCTAATGAAATACCGCTGAAGGTTCTGGTCAATGGTAAAAAGCTTTACTTTCCGGATGCAAAGCCCTTTATAGATGAAAACGGAAGGACGCAGACACCTGCAAGGTTCATCGGAGAAGAATTAGGTGCAACAGTGACCTGGGATAAGGATACAAAGACAGCGACCTTTGTAAGGGGAGACAATAAGCTTGAGATATATATAGGTAAAAAGGAATACAAGCTGGATGGACAAGTGAAGCAGATGGATACGGAGGCCCTTCTGCATGAGGACAGGACCTTTGTACCGCCAGATATGTGGCTGAGGCCTTCGGTGCCACAGTTGAGTGGCGCAGCGCTACCAGGGTAGTTAGCATCAGCATAGGAAAGCCGGTCGAGGAAACCGGAGATACAAAGAATGTAAATGGATTTATCGTGCCGAAGGATATTGATTTATCAGTTGCTAATTCTCGAACTAGTGAATTTGTTGAAACAAGCTTTCAAATAAGCTTTTACGATGGAGATGTGGAAAAGCAGAAGGAGGATCTTGAACAGATACTATTACAGAGGTTAAGTGAGGATACAGTAAAGGAAATAATGGATCATGTGCGTCCCAAAATGAAACCTGAAGATATCATTGAAGAGAAAATGTTTCATGATGAAAGAACAG
>JAEZCA010000022.1 GCA_023412665.1 Bacillota bacterium | reverse complement strand
GGACGCGGGATGATGCAGCAGGGGAAGCCTTCGATAAAATTGCCAGGGCGCTGGGGCTCGGATATCCGGGAGGTCCTCTGATAGATGCCGAGGCTAAAAAGGGTGATCCCAGAGCTGTAGATTTTCCCAGGGTCCATTTTAACGACGGGACACTGGACTTCAGCTTCAGCGGGCTCAAAACCGCGGTCTTGAACTATCTGAACGGCAAGGAGCAGAAAGGTGAGGCAATTAATATACCTGACGTATGTGCCAGCTTTCAGCAGGCTGTAGTAGACGTACTGGTCAAAAACACAATACAGGCCGCCATTGATAATGATGTCGGCCGAATAGCGCTGGCAGGAGGTGTGGCATCCAATTCACAGCTCAGAAGCGGTATGAAGGAAGCGGCTGAACGCAACGGAATGGAAATGTTTTATCCAAGGCCTGTGCTCTGTACAGACAATGCAGCAATGATAGGAGCAGCTGCTTATTATGAGTTCATAGACGGCAAAGCTTCCGGCCTCGATCTAAATGCAATACCTTCGCTGAAATTGGGAGATGCCTGTGGATAACTTATATTTTTCCACATTTTTCAAACAAAAATAATTGTTAAATAAGTAACAGTAAATAATGGAAAAAAACGACATTTAGCAAAAAATGTCGTTTTTCATTTGAAAGTAGAAGAAAGCTCGGATTGTATTTCTAAAAGGACATAAATGCTGTGTTTCAAAGGTATGTGGCTAAAAAACCGGGCTGTGAAAAAGTGAATACTATACTGAATAAAGACCTGTGAATAATGTGGAAACTACTCGGAAAATGCGTATATTGTAGGATTTTCTTGTGTGGATAATAATGTGGAAAGTGTGGATTACAGGTGTCGTAAATTGATATTATAGCAAGACAAGCTAGTGAAAAAACTACTTATTATTTGTGTATGTCATATAATTTTGTAGCACTTTTTTTACATATCCTTGAGTTTCTGCGAAGGGAGGAATGCCGTTATACTTTGTAACGTTGCCCGGACCGGCATTATAAGCTGCCAGCGCCAGTTCCAGATTGCCGTCGAATGCCACAAGCTGATCTCTCAGATATCTTGTGCCTCCGTCAATATTTTCTGATATGTCGAAAGGATCACGGACTCCCAGAGAATCGGCAGTACCGGGCATCAGCTGCATCAGACCCTGCGCGCCGGCCCTGGATACTGCGTATGGATTGTAGTTGGATTCCTGCTTTATGACAGCCCGAATCAGGTCGGCATCGACATGATATTTCTGGGAAGATTCCAAAATGCTTTTTTCTACCTGCTCACTTATTTGACTTTTATCAAGAACACCATATGTTTTATTGAGTGAAAGCGAGTTCAAAGCTTTTTGAAGCGCACTTGCAGTACTGCTGCCCGTAGAACCGGAGGAAAGCAGTGAGGATGCGAGGGTGTCTGCCAATGTTGCGGCGCTGCTTTGCGCGGATGTGCTGTCTTTCGACTGCGCATTACTGTCTATGGCATCGGAGAGATAGCTCTCAAAGGACACACTATTTGAAGAGCCTCTGATTTTTACAGGAACTCTGCTTTGTATCTGGTCGAGTTTTTGCTGAAAAATATCTGATATCTTCGGGATCATTATACCCTCCAATGTATGGCGACACTCCTGTGCAGGAGGTATTCCTGACTGCTGATTTATAAATCAACAGCAACGGGGTGAGGAATGTCACCAAATCAATATGGCTTCTTTACTTATATTATATCGGAAAGAAAGCAGAAGTAAATAACTACAGGACATGCATTACATAAAATACCAGAGACGAGAAAACTACGAGATGTTTTTCCGTTCCTTTTTTCTGAATCTGGAACAGGCATTTTTGGTCATGCCGTTATATTGTCTTACCGTGAACAGTTCACAGTAGCCAATGGCTGGATTGCTTTCCTTGCCGGTGCGGGAAGGAACAAAATATTCACATTCTATACACTTGAGCAGCTGTTCCGTCTCCTCCGCCGACTGTGCCGGAGGTGCGTCGGAGGACCATGCTGCGACCTTCCTGACATACCTGGAGCACCTGTAATCTTTGGATACTGCGCCATGTAACCTGCAGAGAATATCGCTGTTGATCTTTACCCTGATACCTCTGGCGCAGTTGCTGCAGTTACCTGATTGCTTCATTGCTACCCCCTGCCTTGAACACTGGGATTTATACTAGAATATATTACCATATTAAATAAAAATTATCAAATTATGGGAAATGGGTTGAAAAGTAAATCTGTATAATACTGGAAGATACAGAATAATGTTTCATATTGTTATATGCTAGGGTATAATTAAACTGTTCCCCACTTAATAACATATTTCCAACCCATTCTGATAATAAATGCTTGGTGGCGGAATAATAAACAGGAGATAATATAATGATGAAACCGACAGTACTGCGAAGGAGATACATACCATACGAAATAGTCGATATTTCCGACGACGAACTCCTATTCAGGGACAATGAGCTGCTTGTGACAAAATGGAATTCGATAAAGCCCCGTCCGGACTTCCATGGAGGAATTTCCTTCACTTTCCTGAACAGAGGCTATAAGCTCGGGAGATTCTATGACAAGGATAGAAACTTCCTGTACTGGTATTGTGATATATTGGATGTGCAATATGACCGGATTTCCGATACATACACATTAAATGACCTTCTGGTGGATATAAAGATCTATCCTGACGGCAGGGTCGAGGTGCTTGATGCGGATGAACTGGCGCAGGCGCTGGAGGAAGGTCTGGTCAGCCGGGAGCAGGCTTGCGCATCGCTGAGAATACTCGATGAGTTATTGAAAATGATCTACAGCGGAAGGTTTCCGCCGGCACAATGCACTCAATGGGAATACTAAGCCGGTGAAGGATTGTTATGTTTAAATGAATATGCTTCGGGGAGAGTTCTATGCTGCCATTGGAAAGCGAAGGAAAATATATCGATCTTCATACACATTCAACTGCATCCGACGGCAGCATGGAGCCGGATGCTCTGGTCAGACATGCATACGGACTGGGACTTGCCGCTATAGCATTGACCGACCATGACACAGTAAGCGGAGTTGATGCGGCTCTTGAAGAAGGAAAAAGACTCGGAATGGAAGTTATCCCGGGAGTTGAGATAAGCGTATCGCTATCGTCCTGGGACCTGCCTTCATTTACTTGTCCTCAAGCACAGCACGGAAAACACCCGGCGGAGCCTGCGGAGCCGGAAATGCACCTGCTTGGCTATTTTTTCAGCGGGAGCTATGAGATACTTTCAGAAACACTGGAGGAACTACGGCAAAAAAGAGAGCAAAGAAATCCAAAGATCATCGCCAAGCTGAATGAGCTTGGATTTGATATAACCCTTGAGGAGGTAACAGAAAAGGCAGCCGGCGGAATAGTCGGCAGGCCGCATATAGCCAGAGTGCTTTTGGATAAGGGCTACATATCGAGCATACCCGAGGGCTTTGACAGATACCTTGCGGCAGGAAGGCCTGCGTACTTTAAAAAAGACAAGCTGACACCCGAGGAGGGTATTTCCGAAATAATACGGGCAGGCGGAGTTCCTGTCCTTGCCCATCCGATCTACCTGGGCATCTGGGGCAGACAGCTGGGCAAGGTTCTGGAGAGATTGAAGACAGCAGGGCTCAAGGGCATTGAGGCACTTTACACCGAAAATACAAAGGAGCAGACAGAGGAGTTGCTGAAGCTTGCTGAGGAATTTGGGCTGAGGGTCACAGGCGGCAGTGATTTCCATGGGAGTTTTAAACCGGATATAGAAGCGGGATCGGGCAGGGGAGATTTGCGAGTCCCTTACAGCCTGTTATCGGCGCTTAAGGAAGCATAATGAGGCAGACGCGGAGAAGCACCTGAAAAAATCATACATCGGAGGAAATCTGAAAATGTATAAAGCATTCGCTGTAGATGATGAACCGTCTGTAATTGAAGGCATAAAAATAATGATACCCTGGCAGGAGCTGGATTTCGAACTGTGCGGAACAGCATCCGACGCCGCTGACGCCCTTGCCAGGGTCGAAGAGCAGCGGCCGCACCTTGTGATCAGCGATATCCGCATGCCGCATTTGAGCGGACTTGAGCTTATAAACGAAGTCCGGAAGCTGGATTTTGACCTGGAGTTTATCATACTCAGCGGCCATTCCGATTTTTCATATATACAACAGGCTATGAAAAACCAGGTCTTCGATTATCTGCTCAAACCTCTTGACAGGGACGAAATGATATCTGTTCTCCGAAAGGTAAAAGCAAAGCTCGACAATGTTTTCCTGGCGGAATACGGGTTTACCCAGGAGGACATCGATGCCTTTAAGGCAGGACGCAGTCTGCTGGAGCGGGATAGAAGCGGAGCAAATTCAGGAGACCAGGATGAAAATGCTCAATGGAGGACGTTTGTAAACGATTTCGACGAAGAGCTCACCAAGACCATCAAGCTTATGGACATTGCCGACGCCCGCAAGCTGATCGAGGAGCTTTTTGATTTTTTTGTTCAAAACAAGGTGTGCCTTCCTGAGGTGCGCATCATTGTGAACAGCTGTATATACCATATGCTTCGTATCGCATTTGAGAGAAACATAAAACTCAATTCAGTCCTGTTGTACGAAAAGGGTGGAGCGCTGGAGCTGGGAGATATGAAAAAACACCTGACTGATATTAATTCAAGGATTGTCAGTCTGATGCTCGAGGACAGGCGTAAAAACTCCCGCAGCTATTTATATGAAGTGAAGGAGTATATAGAAGAGAATTTCAACAAGGAGCTGAGCGTTTCCCGGCTGGCCAGGATGAAATTTCTGGAGGCCGGATATCTTGGCGAGGCATTTATCAAGCAGTTTGGATGCAGTATAAATGAATACCAGCACAGGCTGAGGATCAAAAAGGCCATTGAGCTTATGAAAACGACTAGCATGAAATTGAGCGAGATATCATCTGCTGTCGGTTACAACAACTACAACAACTTTTTTTCGCATTTTGAGAAGATCACGCACCAAAAGCCAACGCAATACGATACGCAGACTATACGCGAGTAAGGAGCCGGCTGCCAATCATCAGACCTCATCAACCTGCATGATTATCTCCGTACCCTGTCCGGGTTCACTTTTAATTATGAAATGGAATCTTTTATTGTAATTCATCATCATACGTCTGTAAACATTTATTATACCTACTCCGTTGTCGTTTTCGTCCTTGCCGGAGCCGTCCTCGCCATTTTCGTCCTGAGGATTCTCCATTTTCCTGAGAATCGATTCGACCTTTTGGGCGTCCATGCCCGTACCGTTATCCTTCACTGATATCACGAGAGCTCCGGATTGGATGTCTGCCCGTAATACAAGCTTGCGCTTGTCATCCATGGATGACTGAAGACCATGCTTGCATGCGTTCTCAACGATAGGCTGGATACTCATCTTGGGAATCTTCAGCTGGGAATCAATGACCTCCTGCGCGAGCTGCAGCTCGAATTCAAATCTTCCACCAAACCTGAATTTTTCGATTGACAGGTATTTTTCAATAAAGTCGAATTCCTCGGATACAGTGACCAGATCGCTGCCTGATGTAAGAAGCCTTTTTAACAGCTTGGACAAGCTTGAGATAACTGTAGTCAGCTCGGTGTAGTTGTTTTTATAGCAGAATACGAGGATGGCATTGAGAGTGTTAAAAAGAAAATGGGGATCGACCTGCGCCTGCAAATACTTGTATTCGGCACGGATGTTTTCAACCTCTATATTTTTTTTCTGCATCTCAAGCTTGTAGACAACGTTTATCAGTTCGTTGATATCGCCTATCATCTTGTTGAAGGCTTTAATAAGCCAGCCGATCTCGTCCTGTCCAGGATGGTCCAGCAGCAGTGGGTCAAAATGATTCTCACCTATGTTTTTCATATGGCCGGCCAGTGCAAGCAGCCGATAACGCATTGATTTGAGTATGAACCATATCAGAATAAAGGACAAACCCGATAAAAACAGTGTAATTAGCAGAAAATAAGCCAAAACGACGATCTGCCTGCTGAAAATCTGATTTTTGTCGTATATGCCTGTGATCTTCCAGCCCTTAAAATAGTTATCTACACCGATGGACTTCTGAAAAATATAATATTCTCTTTCCGAGGGAAGCTCCAGAGTTTTTGCCGGCCCTGCTGACGGGATGTATTTGGGGCCCCAGAAAATTTTGTCGCCTGCATATGTGATATAGGTATCCGTGCTAAGCTTATCCTGATCGAGTTCGGCAATGATCCGTTCCAGATTCAATTCGATGAGCAGGTAATTGGTGATATTGTTCCTGTATGCGGGTGAATTGATCTTGCGTATCACAGTCAGCCTGTTGGGATATGGAGTAACTGATATCATTGTGGAGCCGGGGAATACTATGATGCTTGAGCTTGTTGTTGATGCAGCCTTGAACCATTCGGTTTCCTGTATCTCGCTGTCCAGCACGCGGAAATAATCCGTATTGATAAAATGAGGGTCGTCAATATACAGTGTTATTCCGGCTATTTCGGGATTGCTTACCAGGTACATGTTGAAGCGCTCTCTCAAATAATTCCAATACAGCTCATAATGCTCCTTTGGCGTTGAAAAGCCTTTTGAAAGGTCCTGCAGGATGGATTCATCTGCATTGATCTGGTTGGATATATTGATCGCCGTTTGTGTCAGGATGTTAAAGTCGTTAACAGTTTTCTCATATGTCTGATCCAGATAATGAGTCGTGTTCTGCCTGATTTCCTGGGATGTAAAGCCCATCCATATGATAGCGCCGACTACAAGAGGGAGGGATATGCCCAGTATATAGACCATGATGAATTTTCGTCTGATGCTGACATTATCCAGCGGGATCAAAAACCTTTTCATACTAATGCCTTTCCTGAACGTATTTTCTGACGAATCAAGTATATTTCCTTTTATAATCAGATGGCAGAACTCCCGTGAGTTCCTTGAACTTCTTTGTAAAATATCCGTAATCGGAATAGCCGACCCCATCACAGACTGCGGTTATTTTCAGGTCCTCCGATGCAAAAAGCACTTTGGCATACTCTATGCGTAAATAGTTCACATAATCGTTGAATTTTTTGCCTGTCTTCTTCTTGACGATTTTACTTATTATAATAGCAGGAAGAGAAAATTTATCTGCAATAAGCTGTATGCTGAGGTTCTTTAATGCAAAATCAGTTTTGATGTAATCTATTATCTCATTTTCCAATATAACAAGCGATTTGTCATTGTTGCTGTTCAGCTTTTCAAAAACATATATGCACATTGACAGTGCAAGACTCTTGCAGTTGGGGTTCCGGATGCTTATTGAGGCTGTAAAATCCATGATCATCCTGCCTGCTTCTATCCCGAAGGAGGAGGCTGTCTTTCTGACAACATCAGCTAGTCTGTAAAGGCAGACAGAGAAAATAAGCTCTGATCTGACATTCCTGTACAGCTCAATAAACAAATTTTCCACAGCAGCTCTCAGGCTGTCTTCATCCGAGCCCTTGACGGCATCTATGACACTGTCATACAGTGTATTGGGCAAAATACGCCATTTCTCTGTCACAGCCTGTTTTTGAAAAAGGGAGTTTTTATCCATGGCATCATAACTAACGATGGTATTTTCAGGGTGCAGCATGCAATATGTATGGAGCTGGTCAAGCTGCTTCGTACATTCCGATATATTATCCAGGATCCCCGAACTGCATGTGCCGCTCATCAAGACCCAATAGGCCTGAAGTCCATAATCATCCGGATTTATGTCACCCAACTGCCTGTACCAGTTTTCTGGTAAAGTACATTTTGGATCAAGATCCCTCATCCCTTCGTGTACGATAATGATGAAAGATCCGTTGCCATTATAAAAAATGCGGTTCTCATTCCCTATGCCGGTAATTTTCATGAGCAGATCATAAATGCGGTTTAATTTGGGCTGTTCATCACCGTTGGTTATGGTGATGAATCTTATGATGCTCATTTGAGTATTTTCAGGCATATTAAAAATGAAACCTGCCTTGCGGGCAAGCTTTTCGCTGTGCTTTCCATTTATTACATCATTGTACAGTTGGTTTGCAGTATACCTGATAAGCTCAAGATTTTCCCTGTGGGTCCTTTTCTCATTTTCAATTATCTCACCCGCTCTGGCGAGCTCGTTCTCCAATTCCTCCGGGTCAAGCGGTTTTGTCATATATCCTATGGCACCGGACTGCATTGCCTTTCTGGCATAGGAGAAATCATTGTACCCGCTTAGCATGATAAACTTTGGAGCCGGTGTGATCTTGGAATTTACCTTATCAATAAGCTCCAGACCTGTCAGACCTGGCATGCGTATATCGCATATGACAAGATCCGGGCGTGTTTCTATTATGACAGGAAAAGCTGCTTCGCCGTCCGATGCCTGTCCGACAATTTCATACCAATTTTTCTCTGAGCGAAGAAAGATCCGCAAACCCTCCAGAACTGATGGTTCGTCGTCTACGATCACTATTCTGAGCATTCGGATGACCCCTCGAAAAAATGTCCTGTACTTTACCCTAATTTGATAATTTACTTAATAATGCCTTGTTAATATAATGTGATTATACAATATGCAGACGTCTGAGTCAATTTGGCGGGGAATACTGACATTGGTATTTTTCGACATTTTCCGTCGACCTTGATGGCTGCAATAAAAAAAGGAGGATTTTATGAAAAGATTTCTAGTACTCTTGTTAGTCGCGGCACTTGTTTTTTCATTCGCAGCCTGCGGCGAAACCGGCAAAGTCACACCTGATCAGCCGGATAAGCCTGCTGAAGTCACACCTGATCAGCCGGAAACTGGCAACGACACTCCTGCTGAGGGCGGAAGCGGACTTCCGGTGCTTTCTCCTGACAATCCGGTAACCATCAGCATGTGGATGACATCCGGCAAATCTGCTCCCGCAGCAGACAACAAGCTTACAAAGCTGTTGAAGGAAAAACTCGGTGTTACACTTACTTATGAAATAGTTACTCCTGACAACGCTGACCAGAAAACCGGCGTTATGCTGGCAGGCGGCGAGTATCCTGACCTCGTAGGCGCAACGGATCTGAATGCCCGCTTTATTCTCGGCGGCGCTCTCATTCCTCTGGATGAGTACCTGACAGCCGACAAGGCAAATGTACTTTTCGAGCATGTAAGACCTTATTGGAATCGTCTGGCATTTGATGCAGGCGATGGCGAAAAGAAGATATACATACTTCCAAACTACAACCGTTACTATGGCGAAATCACCGGCGGAACACACTACGGAGCATCAGGTTTCTGGATACAGAAGGCTGTTCTCGAAGATGCCGGCTATCCGAGCCTTGACAACTTCACTCTCGACAAATACTTCGGATTGATAGAAAATTACATGAAAAAATATCCTACAATCGACGGGCAGCCTACAATCGGTTATGAAGTACTGGCTGTAACCGGAAGAGAATGGGGTATGACAAACCCGCCTGAATATCTGGCAGGACATCCCAATGATGGTGGTGTTGTCGTTAAGGACAATGTAGCTGAAATATTTGCTAACAAAGATATCGCAAAACAGTTCTATCAGTATTTGAATGCAATGAACGCAAAGGGTCTTGTTGACAGAGAATCCTTCACACAGACTCTTGACCAGTACCTTGCAAAGCTTGCTACCGGTCGTGTACTTGGTATGTATGACCAGCGTTGGGGCTTTGGAAATGCACAGGACGCTCTCGTAGCAGCCGGCAAAGACAACCGTACTTTCGTTTCAACTATGCCTGTTTATGAAGGAGCTACTCCTTACTATGCAGACAGAGACGTTATGAACATCAACCAGGGCTTCGGTGTTTCCGTATCCTGCCAGCAGGTTGACGTAGCAGTTTCATTCCTGAACACAATGCTCACCGAAGAATGGCAGAAGATCCTCAGCTGGGGTATCGAAGGCGAAGACTATCTGGTAGACGCTAACGGCAGATTCTACAGAACTCCCGAAATGCGTGAAATACAGAAAGACCTCGTTTGGAGAGCCTCCAACAAGCTCGAAGCACTTCTCGACGTTCTGCCGAAGCATCAGGGCACATTCTCTGACGGCAACGCATTCGGTGCAGATGATCAGCCGGAAGAATTCTATGATACACTCAGAGAATATGACAAGAACTTCCTGGCCGCTTACAACAAGAAGACCTGGAGAGACTTCCTCAACCAGCCTCCGGAAAATCCTGTTTACTATCCTTGCTGGAATATCACTCTGCCTGACGGAAGCGATGCTCAGATGGCTAACAAGCAGCTGACTGACCTGTCACTGAAATATCTGCCTAGAGCAATCCTTGCTAAACCGAGTGAATTCGAAGGCATTTGGGCTGAGTATATAGCCGAGATCGAAAAAGTTGACTATAAAGAAGTTGAAAGAGTCATCAACGAAGGCATCCAGGAAAGAATAGCAAACTGGGGCGGCGGCAAATAATATCCAGTTCCGTGAAGAAAGGGGACGAAAGTCCCCTTTTTTTAAGATAAGGAGGTAACCAATATGAGCAAAACTCTTGCTCCAACTACTACCAGAAGCAAAGGTTTCTGGGGTACGGTGTTAGCGCAGCGGGAACTGGTAATAATGAGCGTCCCCATTCTGCTGTACAAGATATTGTTTTCATATGTGCCGATTACAGGCTGGACAATGGCGTTTCAAAATTACAAGCCTGCAATCAGAAGCGTTTGGAAACAGAAATGGGTAGGTTTTGACAATTTTGTCAAGCTATTTACTGGACTCAACGGAGAACGATTTATCAGAGATATTATCAATACATTGGGACAAAGCTTCTTAACGCTTGTCCTCGGGTATGTATTTGCAATAACTTTAGCTTTATTATTAAATGAAATAAGAAGCACAGGATTTAAACGCATTGTACAAAACATAAGCTATATGCCTCATTTTCTATCCTGGATCATAGTTACGGGCATGGTTTCCGTAATGCTGTCCGTGCCGACCAGCGGCGGAATTATCAATGACATATTGATGAGGCTCAATCTGATTAAGGAACCAATTATGTTTTTAGCCGAGCCCAAATATTTCTGGGGTATCGTAGCAAGTTCGCACCTTTGGAAGGAACTCGGCTGGAATACTATTATATATCTGGCGGCAATGACGGCGATCGACCCGTCGCTGTATGAGGCTGCTGTTATGGACGGTGCAAACCGCTACCAGAAAATGCTGCATATAACCCTGCCCGGCATCAAGTCCACAATAGTAGTGCTGCTCATTATGAGCATTGGATGGCTCCTGGAAGCAGGCTTTGAAATTCAGTACTTCCTTGGAAACGGACTTGTAGTCGATCAAGCTGAGACAATCGACATATTTGTTCTCAAATTCGGACTGCAGATGGGCAACTACTCGCTTGCCACCGTTGCCGGTATTTTTAAAACGGTAGTAAGTATAATTATGATATCCATGGCCAATTTCATATCCGGTAAACTTGGCGAAGAAAAATTGATATAGGGAGGTGGACAGTATGGAACCAAAACTCGGCAATACTAGTTTAAGAATCGGTCGTAAAAAAGTCGATGTAGAAAACATTTTATTTACAACGTTCAATACGCTGATCATGATCACGCTCTGCGTAGTAATGCTGTATCCAATGCTGAACACACTCGCTATATCCTTCAATGATGGATTGGATACCGTGAGGGGAGGAATATATCTGTGGCCCAGGATATTCACCCTTCAGAACTACCGTGTCGTGCTGAAAATGGATACGATCTACAATGCATTCATAATAAGCGTACTGAAAACTATAGTTATCGTTATCACCAACCTGTTCTTTACATCCATGCTTGCTTACACCATAAGCCGTAAAGAATATATATTGCGCAAATCGATCACGACAATTTTCGTTCTGACCATGTATTTTAATGCCGGCTTGATCCCTAACTATCTGTTGATCAAGAACCTGGGCATGGTAAATACATTTTCAGTATATTGGATCCCCAATATAATAAGTGCATTCAACCTGATAGTCCTTCGTACGTATATAAAAACCATACCTGAGAGCTTCATTGAATCGGCAAGGATAGACGGCGCACGTGAGTTCAGGATATTCTTCCAGATCATTCTACCGCTGTGTGTACCAACAATGGCGACAATAGCACTCTTTGTTGCCGTCGGATCGTGGAACTCATGGTTTGATACGATGATTTACAATTCAGGAAAACAGTATCTCTCCACATTGCAATATGAGCTGCAGAAGCTGCTTGCCAGCGCCATGAACGCAGGCAATACGACCCCGGCGGGAACAGGAGCCAATGCCGCAGCCGCTGCGGGAGGGACCAATACAACGACTCCGCAGGGAATAAGGGCGGCTATCACGATAGTCACGGCAGTACCGATACTTGTTGTATATCCCTTCCTGCAAAGATACTTTGTAACCGGACTTTCGATAGGCGGCGTAAAGGAATAAAAGATAAGCTCCATAGCATTAAACTGATACAGATGAGATATTTAGCAGAATATGCACAATATTCTGCTTTTTCTTTCGTCGATTGAGATTGTCAAATCAGCATCAATATTGTATATTATTTAGGTATATTTAATCTTAGAAATGGTTGGGGCAAAAAATGCGGAACAATAAACTTGAGAATAACCTGACAGAGGGCAGCGTAGCGAAGCAGCTTATCAAATTTGCACTGCCATTCATGCTTTCAAATCTGATACAGACACTTTACAGTGTAGCTGATATGGTTATCGTAGGCAATTACAATGGTACAGCCGGTATATCGGGTGTCAACATAGGCGGACAGGTCACATTCATTATCACCAATATTGTCATAGGATTCAGTGTCGGCGGTACAGTTGTGATCGCACAGTACCTTGGTTCGCGGGACAGAAAGGGAATGAGCGAGTCAATAAAAACGCTTATTACATTTCTGACGGCTGCAGCAGTTGTGCTTACAGTAACTATGCTCTTGCTGGCAGATCCCATACTTAAACTGATGCAGACTCCTCCTGAAGCGTATAAACAGGCTAAGGACTATCTTGACATAACACTGACAGGCACTATATTCATTTTTGGATATAATGCATTTTCAGCTATCCTGCGCGGACTGGGAGACAGTAAAAGACCTCTCATCTTTGTAACGATAGCATGTGTAGTTAATGTATTTCTGGACCTGCTGCTTGTAGGCGGCTTTGATATGGGGGCTGCCGGTGCTGCATATGCGACAGTGGCATCGCAGGCTATGAGCATGATAGCGTGTATAGTTTACTTGAAGCGCACCGGTTTTGAGTTTGATTTCAAGCTCAGCTCCTTCAGATTCTATAAGGACCGGTTCATGATGCTACTAAAGGTCGGTATACCGATTTCTATACAGAACGTTATAACTAATTTCTCATTCCTTGTGCTTACAACAATAGCAAACGGTATGGGAGTCAGCGCATCTGCGGCAGTCGGCATAGTTGGAAAGTATAACGGCTTTGCTATACTGCCTGCTATAGCCGTGGGCTCTTCAGTTTCGGCAATGGTTGCGCAGAATATGGGTGCCGGTATGATCGACCGGGCAAAAAAGACGTTCCACACCGGATTTGCGCTGGCGTTTTCAGTCTCACTGGTGGTATTCGTTATTACTCAATTGATACCGGGACAAATACTTTCGCTCTTCGGTGATGACCCGGAGATGATCGCGGCCGGTGTCGAGTATGTGCGGACATTTTCACTGGACTATCTGATCGTACCTTTGACATTTTGCCTTAACGGCATCATTACAGGCTCAGGGCATACAATCATCTCTTCCATCGGCGGCATTATGGCTTCTTTAGGTTTCCGTGTGCCGGTGGCGATACTGTTTGGGCTGGTCCTTGACAAAGGCCTGATGGGCCTGGGATTTGCTGCACCGGTGGCCAGTATCGGAGCAAGTGCAATACTCCTAATATATTACTTGTCTGGTAAATGGAAGAACAGTACTGTCGTGCAGGGCCAGGCGATACCGCTGGATATATAGGTGTGAGCAATGGCGTGGGGGGCGTGCAAGGGTGTGAACCGGTCATTGCCCGCCGGACTTGACATTATGCGTGCATGCGGTTATAATGATATTCGACCGACCGATAAAGGAAATAAAAATAAACCCTTTTCTCAAAGGGTTATTTTTATCGGCAGGGGAGTTAAACGGAAGGCTTGTGTTATGGCAAACGAAGGTATTAAAGTGATCGCTCAGAATAAGAAGGCAAGACATGATTACTTTATCGAGCAGACAATGGAGGCCGGTATAGTACTGTCGGGCACGGAAGTGAAATCGATCAGGCAGGGCAAGGTAAACCTGAAGGACAGCTATGCCACGATCGAGGGCGGTGAGGTCATGCTCAACGGAATGCATATCAGTCCATATGAGCAGGGCAACATATTTAACAAGGATCCGCTGCGCGACCGCAAGCTTCTGCTGCACAAGAGCGAGATCAACAGGCTCATAGGCTTCACACAGCAGAAGGGCCTGACACTGGTACCCATCCAGCTCTACTTTAAAAAGGGCAGAGTAAAATTGGAGCTGGGGGTCGCAAAGGGCAAGAAGCTGTTCGACAAGCGTGATGACATTGCCGAGCGCGACGCCAAGCGCGAGATCGACCGTAAACTCAAGGAAAGTGTAAGATAGTGAACTTTGAAAAAGATGTTAAGGGTATATTCCATCTGTTCAGAGAGGTTGTCACCTTACTATCAAAAGGGGACATTCCTCACTTGGTAGGAATCCATACTGTTCAGAGAGGAGTGTCCCCTTTCAATACACGGGGGCGTATTGGTTTCGACGGGATTGTTGAGACCAGAGTAGCGGGTAGAGGATTCTCGTTGGCCTCTTAAAAAACGAGAAACTAAAATTAAACGCTAAAAACGATAATTTCGCTTTAGCTGCTGCCTAATATAGGCGGCCCGTCAGTCCAGGGTTCCTGCACCCTGGGTAGCTGGCGTCATTAAGTCAGGCCTTAGGAAGGGGAAGGTCAAATTCCGGGACTGGTTCAGCCGTAGCCTTGAGCTGAGCCCGATTAAAAGGCTACCGAAAGCGAAACTTTGATTGTAGAGGTCCGCCGTAGGGAAACGCAGTGCCAAGGTCTCGCAAGAGAAACCGGGCAATGCACAAACTACAATCTACACCCGTAGAAGCGCTGGAGGATATGGTTTCGGACAGGGGTTCGACTCAGGGAAAGTTCAGCAGGATATTGATCCGGCTGAATGGCAGTTGCGAGTCAATTGCCGCAAAAAGAATCGCCCTGCCTGGCGACAGGCAGGTGAAAACCCGGCTTTATCGGTGAAACCGCAGCGGAAGGTAATTTACCTTGACCGTCGGCAATACCGAGAGGTATGTGGGGAAACCCAACAGCCTTGTATCGACTCATAGGGATCTTTGAAGCGGACATAGTCCGGTTCAGTGATCTACTAGGATGGGAAGTTCAGGAGCATCAAGCTCCGACATTATAACTCCCATAATACGCCGGGGGACTTGGAGCTAATACCAAGTTCAAGATATAGTCAGTGCCAATGGAAACATTGGAAGGACATGTCCCCTCGCCTCCACCACTAAAGGCCGCTGATAAAGCGGCTTTTGTCATTTTTATCGCCAATAGCAGACAATGATCAACTACTGCTTTACTCATTTTAGTTGACTTCAAGGAGAAATGTACTTATTAATACGAATTCTGTGATTCTCTTAATGTAGAATATTTCAAAGCAACAGGTTTTGATCTCGTAAGAATAATAAAGCCTCATCTGTACCTTTGAGGACATTACCCTCATACCATATAACTAAACAACCGAAATTTTGAAGGAAGGCAATATGATCACTGTTCCTTATCTTTCGGTTAAACAAAGCAACATTCTGAGTTTTACTCCCATTCGTGATTCCATCGACTTTTAGCATATTGTAATATAGTAACTGAGATAAGCATCTTCGTACTTGTTCGACTTCATCGTTGTAAGTACCGTTTAGTGTCTTGGCTTCACACAAGATAGAAATACAGTTACTCTTGATTCCCAAGCAATCTACAGGTCGCTCATATAGCTTGTATGCATTCTTGTATAATAATGACGCAAATATATATACAAGTTCTTGGTGTTCTTTTGTCCTGTCTTTTTGATCAGGCGCAGATATATCAGAATCTTTTTGGTTTTTTTTATCACTTGAGTTTGGGGTGTATTTTGCAATTTCTTCAAGACTGACTCCCCGTAGTCCCATCTCTATTTGAGTGAGTGGAGTACAAAGCTCTACAGACTTATAAAACTTATATGTCTCATAACCTTCCCGTAGATGAGGATATATGTTCTCTTTCATTCCGCAATCGTTTAGTACTCTTTTATAAGTTGGAATCGACAGTTTTTGGTATGATTCCAATTCCAATAAGGTATTATAGATACCAGAATAAAAAGTCTTTGTTGAATTTATATAAAATTTGCCGGTTTCAATTTTTATATTTTTAAACTTTACATTTATACCGTCTGTACTTATTGGACTTCCATCAGTATTATGCATTTTTGTTGGCCTAATTACATAATCGGAAGAGATCATATAACGTTTTGGAGCTCTTGCATTTGATCTTCCGTTTTTGTTATCATAATCATCCGTTTCAATAGCTTTTTTCAGAATATCAAGAGAGCGAGTATCAACATTTGTAATATACCTCTTGCTTGTACCCCTTATTAAGATCTGGCGATCATTGAAATTTATATCCTCCTTTTTTAATAACCGGATTTCCTTCATACCATCTCCATTAAGACCTTCGAAAAGTAACACTAGTATTGCTTGGTCAACAGGGTTTTTTAGCTTTTTACAAACATCATATAATTCGTCTCTAGACTTGATATACCCATTGACAATAGCATTGCTATCCAGATATTTCAATAATTCTGTCCTCGAAATTTGGTAGATGGAATCATTTTGAGGAAAATATTTGTTTTCGCTTGCCCAGACTGTATATTGTGTAATTGTTGATTTAACTTTTGCTAAAGCATCTATTGTTGGTGCTTTTATACTTATCAATGTTTGTATTATCTCGCTTTTTGAAAACTCTGCAATATCTTTGTTGTATGTTTCTTCCATAATACTTATTCTATCAAAAGTACTAATAGCATCCTTGTAAGCCTTCTTATATTGGTGTTTAATGAAGACTGTCTTAATAAAAGAATTAAACACAACTGCACCTCACTAATAGCTACTAATGTAAAGTTCAATCAATCGTAGATTAAAACATACTATAGACATTATGTACTACATTATTATTAATATCGACATATAAGGGCTAAATTGTAAGGAGAATACTACATGATTAGAAAATTTTGTCGTTCCAAGCAGGATAATTAAACAATATATGGAATATACCTATAAGGAGATATACATAACTAGGAAGGATTTATGGGTATTATTATGAAGGCATACTTCTGCTAAGGGCTTTATTTACCATATTACTGCTAGTAACTTAAAACCGGCATTATTTGAATATGGAAACCTTCGAATATATATACTGGTATATCGTTACTACCAACAAAGGAAATATGCATCTATTGCTCACTTACATCTAGCTCTACATATTTTCAATTCTATTAATTGATTGGAGGACATTATGAGATACACTTTAACAGATGAGGAAGTAAAAATTACAGTAGACCTATTATTGAATAAATATGATATTTCCACCAATTTTCTGAATGAGCTTTATGGGAGACAGCATAAAGCAAATACTGAAGCAATTTTATCGGAATTACAGTATAATGATTTAGATAAAAAGCAATTATGTCGATTGATTCTTATTCGAGAAGGTTCTAACCTTTTTGCCGGTGGTGATCCAATCAAAAAGGAATTGAGAAAAAAAGTTTTAGATAAAATGCACGATTCAGAGGTAAAATTGTTATACGCAAAGTATCCGGACCCGACTAAAAACATCAATACTGCATCACATATGAGGAAACCGTTATCAGAAAAGAAATGGCATTCGGGAAAACGATGGGCAAGTGATTTTATCGAAGCAGCGGGTTTTCCGAAAATCCTTGCAGGTATACCAACCGATCGAGAAATGCAAAAATCTTCAGTAGAAAGTTTTAAACCTAAAGAAAAGGTTCCACCACTTGTTGAATACCAGACTGAGATAAAAGAAAAATTGTTTAAAATTCTAAGAAATCAAGAAGAGAAAACAAGATGCATGATATCTTTACCTACAGGCGGAGGTAAAACGCGAGTAGCTGTTCAGGCTTTTCTTGAATGGATGCAATGTAAGTTTGATGAGAATAAATTCATGATATGGATTGCACAAAGTGAAGAATTATGTGAGCAATGCATAAGTTGCATACAGGCATTGTGGGAAAATACTGAATTTGTTTTACCTTTGAAGGTGTATAGATATTTTGCGAAATATAACTTTCCTGAAGATGAAGAATTATCGGGCGGAGTAATTGTTGCAAGCATTAACAAGTTGCATTACAACATAAATGATGAAAGAATATCTTATGTTCTAGCAAACACGGGTGCAATGATCATTGATGAAGCTCACAGAGCTTCCACATATATGTATGATGAATTACTCAAGCAAGCGAAGCAAGCTACACAAGACAAACTATTTCCAATTTGTGGTCTTTCTGCCACACCTGGCAGGAATACAATTCTTGATGATAGTCAAATGAATAAACTTGTAGAGATGTTTCAAATGAATTTAATAACACCGGAGTTCGCGGGAGATAAGAATTATCAGGAAAATCCTATTGCGTATTTTAAAGAACATAATTATCTATCAAAAGTAAACCATACCATAATTAATTCTTGTTTTGAATACAAAATGACTGAAAATGAAATTAAAGAGCTTGAAGAGAAAAACGAATATGCTCAATCGTTTCTCAAGGAGCTAGCAAAAGATACAAATAGGAATCTTTCAATTATTAAGAGACTCTTGAAAATTAAAAAGAAACAGCCTACCTTAGTCTATTCCTGCAATGTAGATCACGCGATCTTCTTATCTACCATGATGAATGTACTTGGTAGAAAGTCGGCAAGTATCAGTTCAGATACTAACAATACAGAAAGGCGTATTATTATTAATGAATTTAAGGAAGGCAATATTGACTTTCTATTTAATTATGGCGTATTGACTACGGGCTTTGACGCACCGAAAACCCGTAATATAGTGATTTGCAGACCAATAAACAGTAACATACTTTATGAGCAGATAATTGGAAGAGGCATACGAGGTACAAAATTTTCTGGAACTGAAGAATGCGATGTTATAGATTTCTCTGACAATATTCATAACTTTGGTGAGCAGAAAGCATTTATGCGATTTAAAGATTATTGGGATAGGGAACAGCAGGAAGATAACCATTAAAATAAGTATGTGAAGCATATCGGGAGTTTATAAGGGAGGTGTTAAAATGTCAGTAAGCGATTATTTTTCAACGTTTTGTTCTAATTTGAGGATGAGTGCTGAGACCGTTTCTACAATTCAATATAGGTATCATCAAATTACAAAGCGAATAAATCTTGATTATAGAAACACTACATCAGAAACATCTTATAGTTTATATGTGGGCTCATATGGTAGAGGGACAGAAATATGGACAAGTGATATTGATATGATTGTTCAGCTACCCTATGAAACGTATGTAAAGTTTAATGGATATAGCAGTAATGGACAGTCAGCACTTTTGCAAGAGGTTAAAGGGGTATTGCAAAAAACATACAGTACATCATTTTTGAAAGGTGATGGACAGGTTATTGGAATAAACTTTACAGATGGAATTAATTTTGAGATTGTACCTGCTTTCATTAATAAGGATGATAGTTATACATATCCTGACAGTAATAATGGGGGGAGCTGGAAAACTACAGACCCTAAAAAAGAAATTTCGGCAATGAATAGTAGAAATACTGATACTAATAAAAATTTAAAGCGATTGTGTAGAATGGCTAGGGCATGGAAAGAAAAATGTAATGTTCAAATGAGCGGGATTCTAATTGATACATTAGCGTATAAGTTTATTGGTGATTGGGAGTACAAGGATAAATCATATTTGTATTATGATTATATGAGCAGGGATTTTTTTAAATATCTTAAGGAAATAGATACAGCACAGACTTATTGGCTTGCACCAGGGAGTGGAAGATATGTATTGAAATCTGGTAATTTTCAAACTAAGGCAAAGAATGCTTACGATAATGCTATAACAGCTATAAATTATGAAAGCGATAATAAATCTTATTCCGCAAAACAGAAATGGAGGGAAATATATGGAACGAAATTCCCAGAATAGTCAGGGTTATAAATTAGAATCACAAATAAGAGAAGCATATGGAAGAGTTACTTATACGCAAACTTGCCATGACAAAATCATTAGCCGATTGTTAAAAACAAATAATAGAATAAAGCTTTGGCAAATCGTATTATCTGCTATTACTACCAGTGGTTTTATTGTAGCTATTTTTTCAAAAGATAAAGTAGCAAGTATTGTAGGTGCAATAATCTCACTCATATTATTAGTATTGAACTCGTATGTTAAGAATTTTAATTTGGTAGAGATAGCTCATAAACATAAGGTCGCTTCTGATTGTTTGTGGAAAATAAGAGAGGAATATGTTTCTTTACTTACAGACTTTGATATTTTAGAGCTTGAAGTTATCATGCAAAAAAGAGATGAACTTCAGGAAAGAACTTCAGAAGTATATATAAGTTCTCCGAGAACAGATGGAAAAAGTTATTCAGAAGCTCAAAAGGCACTAAAATATAACGAAGAGCAAACATTTTCAGAGAATGAAATTGATATTATGCTACCAAATTCGATTAGAAGAAGTAACAGAGAAATGAAATAATTCCGTTGAAAATATTACTTTTGTTTGGATGTTTAGATAAGCATATAATATATAAGAAAGGGTGTTCAAAGAAAAATGTATTATCATTTATTAATCGAGACATCAGAAAAGATAGGAAAATCTAAAACTAATAGGGTTGTAACAGACATAGATAGAGAGGATTTAAACTTAATTATTGAAGAAGTTATTATTCCATACCAAAAAGGACAAGAATTTGTTGTAAATGGTTTTGTCTTAATAAAAAAAGATATTATAAGATTAAAGGTCATAAGTACAGTTAAATCAGCCAGGGAGCTTTCTGAATATGAAAATGACCATATACCAGCGGGTGTGATAATGTATATTTCTCCTGAAGACATTCTAAGTTATGATAAACACATAACTGATATTACAACTCAAGTTCTAAAAGAAGCATCACAACATGATATAAAGGATGAAAAGCAAGTTAGCGAAAAGGTTTTTGACAAGAACAAGATTTTTATTGTGCATGGAAGAGACAATGAGGCTAAAATAACAGTTGCAAGATTTGTTGAAAAGTTAGGTTTTGAAGCAATCATTCTACATGAACAAGTCAGTGATGGTATGACAATCATTGAAAAAATTGAGAAGAATACCAATGTTGGATTTGCAATTGTTCTATATACACCTTGTGATATTGGCTACCCGAAAGGTGAACCTGAAAGTGCAAAAAACAGAGCTAGGCAAAATGTAGTATTTGAACATGGATACTTGATATCTAAGATAGGAAGAAATAATGTATGTGCTTTAGTTAGGGGAGATATTGAAACACCAAACGACATTTCAGGTGTTGTATATATAAAAATGGATAAAAATGAAGGTTGGAAACTACCTTTAGCAAAAGAAATGAAAAGCTCAGGTTTGGATGTTGATTATAACTTAGTAATATAGAAGATTGAATAAATTTAGCGTTTCCAAAAGATAAAAAGTAATGAGAGCGTATTAAACGCACTCGCTACTGTAAAAAGAATAAATATTATCTTTGCTCCACATAGTGGTCAGGGCAGGACGATCCTCGCCACCACCACATTTCGTCTGAAAAGGTCTAATTTATCAGGATTTTCGGCGTTTCTCTGGAATAATATGTTAGTGAGCTTTAAGTGGTATTTTTTATATAGATTTTATCGGATCATTAAAATATAGAGTAATTCACACATTCGTGATATAATGACAATTAATTTAGGACACTATTGGAGGTTGCCGTAGATGTCTGTCTGCTATAATAAGCTTTTTAAGTTATTGATTGATAAAAAGATGACTAATGCTGAACTTGCTGAAAGAGCAGGATTCAGTGCTAATATCATTACTCGCCTTAAAAGAAATGAAAATGTTTCCCTTGATAGCATAGAGAAAATATGTGATGTTCTTTATTGTGGTGTGGACGATATTTTAGAATTTGTAACGGAAGACGGAGGTAAAAACAATGGTAGATATAAAGAAAGAACAAGAGCGTGATGAGCTTCACCGTGCAATATGGGCAATTGCGGACGAGCTGCGTGGTGCAGTAGACGGATGGGATTTTAAGAATTATGTACTTGGTACTATGTTTTATAGATATATTTCAGAAAATTTATGTTCCTATATTAACAGTGGTGAGCACGCCGCTGGAAACACAAATTTTGACTATGCGAAATTGTCTGATGATGAAGCAGAAGAAGCTAGGGAAGGTCTGGTTGAAGAAAAAGGATTCTTTATTCTACCAAGTGAGTTATTTTTTAATGTACACGAAAAAGCTGCAAACGATGAGAATCTTAATGAAACATTAGAAAGAGTTTTCCAGAACATCGAAGAATCTGCTAAGGGCAGTGAAGCTGAAAATGACTTTGCAGGCTTGTTTGACGATTTTGATGTAAATAGTAACAAGCTTGGTTCTACTGTTGCCAAGAGAAACGAGAAGCTTGTAAAATTGTTAAAAGGTGTTGGTGAAATGAATCTCGGTGATGTGAAAGATCATTCCATTGATGCCTTTGGTGATGCATATGAATATCTTATGACCATGTATGCCTCAAATGCAGGTAAGTCTGGCGGTGAGTTCTTTACCCCTGCTGACGTATCAGAGCTTTTGACACGACTTGGTACTGTGGGGAAAACAGAAATCAATAAGGTGTATGATCCAGCCTGTGGTTCTGGTTCTTTACTCCTCAAGGCCGAAAAAATACTTGGAAAATATGCTATACGCAATGGTTTTTACGGGCAAGAAATCAATATCACTACTTATAATCTTTGCCGAATAAATATGTTTCTACATGATATTGGCTTTGATAAATTTAGCATTGCTTGTGAAGATACACTAACTGCACCACAACACTGGGACGATGAGCCTTTTGAATTGATTGTTTCTAATCCCCCATATTCTATTAAATGGGTGGGTGACGAAAATCCTTTACTTATAAATGACCCGCGTTTTGCTCCTGCAGGAGTGCTTGCACCAAAGAGTAAAGCCGATCTTGCTTTTATTATGCACAGCCTTTCCTGGCTTGCACCTAATGGTATAGCTGCAATTGTATGTTTTCCGGGTGTTATGTATCGTGGTGGTGCTGAGCAAAAAATTCGCAAGTTTTTAGTGGATAATAACTATGTGGAATGCATAGTTCAGTTACCAAGCAACCTGTTCTTTGGAACTAGTATTGCAACTTGCATTATGGTGTTGAAGAAGAACAAGAATGATAATAAGACGTTGTTTATAGATGCATCCAATGAATGTATCAAGGTAACCAATAACAATAAACTGACACCAAAGAATATTGAACGCATTGTGAATATCTACGCAAAGCGAGAAGAAGTGCAGCATTTCTCACATCTGGCAAGCTATGATGAAATCACAAAAAATGATTATAACATTTCTGTTTCTACATATGTGGAGGCAGAAGACACCCGTGAAAAGGTGGATATTGTGAAGCTAAATGCAGAAATCGAAGAGATTGTAATGCGTGAGGATGAACTGCGTGAAGCCATTCGTAATATCATCGAAGAAATCGAGGTGGGCGAATGAGTAAGCTGGAGGAATTAATTGAAGAGCTTTGTCCGGATGGGGTTGAATATAAAACACTTGTTGAAATCGCCCATATAGTAAGAGGCGTGCGTGTGGTTAAAAGTCAGCTCACTGTTGAAGGGAAATATCCTGTTTATCAAAATAGTATGACACCATTGGGCTATTACAAGGAAAGCAACTGCCCTGCGAATACTGCTTTCATTATCAGTGCTGGTGCAGCAGGTGAAATCGGATACAGCTTGGTTAATTTCTGGGCAGCAGATGACTGCTTGTACTTTGTTTGCCCACAGAATCTACAAAGCCGCTACCTTTATCATGTGTTGCTTAGTCGGCAAACCTATATATTTTCAAGAGTAAGAAGAGCAAGCGTTCCGCGTTTGGCTCGCTCCGTTGTTGAGAATTTAAGAATTCCCGTTCCTCCGCTAGCAGTACAGAATGAAATAGTCCGTATACTGGATAGTTTTAGTGAGGCAATAGCAGAGCTTACAGCGGAGCTTACATTGGAAATTATAGCAAGAAAGAAACAGTATGAGTACTATTGCAAAAAAGCGTTTGAGTTTTCCAATAATGATATAAAAGTTATAAAATTAGGCGAAATAGCTGATATTGGTACAGGAAGTAGCAATACAAATGAGCAACTTGAAATCGGTGACTACCCATTTTTTGTTCGGTCTCAAGAGGTGAGAAGAAAAAATGAATATGAATATGATGAGACTGCAATTATTACTTCAGGAGACGGTGTTGGAGTCGGTAAAATTTTTCATTTTGTTGAGGGCAAGTATGCTCTACATCAAAGAGCATATCGTATCCATATAACGGATGCCCAGGTTATGGCAAAATATATCTTTTATTATATGAAAGATAATTTTCATGAATATATACAAAAGAATGCAATGAATTCATCAGTTACATCAATAAGAAGACCTATGATGAATAACTATAATATTCCTATTCCGACATCAAAAGTACAACAACGTATTGTGGATATATTCGATCGCTTTGATTCTCTTTTCAATGACATTTCCACAGGTATTTCTGTCGAAATCAAAGCCCGTCGCAAGCAGTATGAATACTATCGTGACAAGCTATTAACATTTAAAGAACTCTTATAGGAAAGGAGGCGGATGCTATGCCCTATTTTAACATTGTTGCTGAGACAAACAAAAATACAGTCGTTACAGAATATGAGCCCGTCAAAACGCGTTCAGACAGCTATCAGAGTGAGGCTGCTCTGGAAAAGGAATTCATTCGCCTACTTTGTGAGCAGGGGTATGAATATCTGCAATTCCATACTGAAAAAGATTTAGTTGCCAATCTGCGTAACAAATTGGAAGAACTGAATCATTACCAGTTTTCCAATACGGAGTGGGATCAGTTTTTCAGCAATGCTGTGGCTAATCCCAACGAGCATATTGTTGAGAAAACACGCAAGATACAGGAAGACTTTGTGCAGGTGCTTAAGCGTGACGATGGCACTTCCAAGAACATCTCTCTCATCGATAAAAAGAATATACACAATAACTGTCTGCAAGTCATTAACCAGTATGTCATAGGTACAGCAGACAGTGCGAAATACGATAACCGCTACGATGTAACTGTACTTGTGAATGGTCTGCCATTGGTTCATATTGAACTCAAACGCAGAGGCGTTGCTATCAGGGAGGCATTCAACCAGATTGAACGCTATCAGCGCGATTCTTTCTGGGCTGGCTGCGGCCTGTTTGAATATGTGCAGATTTTTGTTATATCCAATGGTACAAACACAAAGTACTATTCCAATAGTACCCGTTTCAATGCCATCAAGGATGCTAATTCGGGAAGGGCTAAGAAGGGTAAAACCAGCAACAGCTTTGAGTTTACGAGCTTTTGGGCAGATGCCAAGAACCGTGTCATACCAGACCTGATTGATTTCACAAAGACATTTTTTGCGAAGCACTCGTTGCTTAATGTCTTGACCAAGTATTGCATTTTCACATCAGAAAATATGCTTATGGTCATGCGACCCTATCAGATTACTGCTACTGAGCGAATTATAAACAGAATCGAAATTGCCAACAACTATAAGAAATATGGCAGTGTCGCAGGCGGCGGTTATATATGGCACACCACAGGCTCCGGTAAAACGCTGACATCCTTCAAAACTGCAAGACTGGCCTCGCAGCTTCCATATATCGATAAGGTGCTTTTTGTGGTAGACCGTAAGGATTTGGACTACCAGACTATGAAAGAATATGACCGTTTTGAAAAGGGTGCTGCTAACAGCAACACCTCAACAGCTATTCTCAAAAAGCAGCTGGAAGACCCCAATTCCAAAATTATAATTACTACCATTCAGAAACTTGCAACTTTTATCAAGAAAAATAGTGGGCATGAGGTATATAGCAAACATGCTGTGATTATCTTTGATGAATGTCACCGCAGCCAGTTTGGAGATATGCATAAGGCAATCGTAAAGAGCTTCAAGAAGTATCATATATTCGGTTTTACAGGGACACCGATTTTTTCAGTTAATACTGGTCCATCAAAGAATCCAGGGTTTTTTACCACAGACCAAACATTTGGCGACAGGCTTCACACCTATACGATCGTGGATGCTATCAACGATAAGAATGTTCTTCCGTTCCGTGTTGATTATATCAAGACAATGGATAGGGAAGAAGAGATCACCGATGAAATGGTGTGGGACATTAACCGTGAAAATGCAATGATGGCACCACAGCGTATTGCTCTTGTGACAAAGTATATTCTGGAACATTTTGACCAGAAGACATACCGTGGAGATAAGAATTATATATTCGATTCTCTTATGAATATTAAGGAAGTTGCCTCTGCCGAGAGAGGTGTTGTAGAAGAAATCAAGCAGCAACAGCGTATCAGCGGATTTAACTCCATTTTTGCTGTAGCTTCTGTGCCAATGGCCAAGCTGTATTATCAGGAATTCAAAAAGCAAATGGCCGCCGACCCAAAAAGGAAACTGCGTGTTGCTGTTATATTCAGTTATGGTGCAAATGAGGAAGAAGCCGATGGTATCCTGGATGAAGAAAATCCGGAAGATACCTCTGCTCTCGACCAAAATTCCCGTGATTTTCTTGAATCAGCTATCCGTGATTATAATGAGATGTTCCATACTAATTATGATACATCCAGTGACAAATTCCAAAACTATTATAAAGATGTTTCTCTGCGTATGAAAAACAAGGAGCTGGATTTGCTGATTGTAGTGAATATGTTCCTCACAGGTTTTGATGCCACCACACTCAACACCTTATGGGTGGACAAGAATCTGAAGATGCATGGACTAATTCAGGCATTTTCCAGAACCAACCGAATCCTTAATTCTATTAAGACCTTTGGTAATATCGTATGCTTCAGAAATCTGCAAAAGCGTGTGGATAGTGCCATATCTCTCTTTGGTGATAAGGATGCAGGCGGGATCGTTCTGCTCCAGAGTTTCAAGGATTATTATAATGGATATATTTCTGCGGATGATAAAGCAATGCCGGGATATGTGGATATGATGGAGGAACTGCATGAGAAGTTCCCGCTTACTGAGCCGCAGATTGTCGGGGAGCAGAACCAGAAAGATTTTATTGCCCTGTTTGGAGCAATCTTGCGTATGCGAAATCTTCTTTCCTCCTTTGATGAATTTAAGGGCAAGGAGTTGATCACAGAAAGGGATTTGCAGGATTATCTAGGCAGATATCAGGATCTGCGTGATGAATGGAAACGTAAGCGTGATGCCGGAGAAAGTACTGATATTATTGATGATATTGTGTTTGAGGTAGAACTGATCAAACAGATCGAAATAAATATTGATTATATTCTGATGCTGGTAAAGAAGTACCACGATGCCCATTGTGAAGACAAGGAAGTGCTCATTACCATTAAAAAAGCCATTGATGCCAGCCTGGAACTGCGCAGCAAGAAACAGCTGATTGAAAACTTTATTGCAGGAATCAATGATGTGGATGATGTTATGGGTGAATGGCATGATTATGTTGTGAAACAGCGCGAAGAAGAACTTCAAAACATAATCACAGAAGAAAATCTGAAGCCGGAGGATACTCGTAAGTTCCTTGAAAATGCGTTCCGTGATGGTGAAATCAAGACCACAGGAACGGATATCGATAAGCTAATGCCTCCTGTTTCTCGATTTGGCGGCGGTGGCAGAGCCAAGAAAAAACAAGGTGTCATAGATAAGTTGAAAGCATTCTTCGAGAAGTTCTTTGGCATAGGTGGTTCCATTACTTTTACAGGACATGAGAATGAAGCTATAGTTAGCGATATTGACTCACAGAATGACCTGCCGATAGCGGCTGACCCACCAGGTTCGTATGGTTCAGATTAATCGTTCTCCGACTGGAGGTTTATAAGATGAATGAAAAATTGAATCTATTTATCCTCAATTTGCGCAAAAGACAATTGATATAATACCAGCAAGCTCAACCAGATTAATATGAAAATCTATTAAAAATGAAGATAATTAAAGTATGAGAGACTTTATTAAGGGAGGTAGTACTCATGGATTTGGGAGTAGTAAAGGAATTTAAGAAGGAAATTTAAGAGTTAACTTGTAAGTTAAACTATCACAAAAATTCTGACAAGTGTGATAAAACAGTGACTTGTGCTAAGTGTTTAGAACTGGAGAATACTATAAAAGAAACTGAAAAGAGACAGAATGACTTCTGGAATACTCATCAATGAGGAGAGATAATGAATGGTTGTTATTAATCCCAAAATAATGAATTTAACCGTATGGCTAGACGAATTTAAATATAGACGTGATGAATTGAAATCGCAATTAGAGGAGAGGCTTGAGCATGCACTCTTGTTTGGACGATATTACTTAGGAAAGAAGATTGGATCTGGCGGTTTTGGTACAGTATTCGAGTTAATACAGAGCGATAAAGTAAAACCATCGTCTGTAGTTAAAATAATTCTGATCCCTAACGATAGTGAAGCTGAAGAAATCTACAATACAGGGTGTAATGATGGAAATATGAATGAAAAATTGAACGAGATCGTCTGTAGGGTGAGCAATGAGGTCAAGCTCCTTGAGCAGTTTAGAGGACATGAGAATATTGTGACGATTATGGGTTCAGATAAAATAAAAATCAGTAGAACTTTTTTTGCAATATTAATACAAATGGAGTACCTAACGCCTATGATTAATTTTTTCAATTCGCAAAGCTATCTAAACGAAAAAACGTTATAATGCTAGGTATTAATATATGTAGTGCCATTGAGGAACTGAACAAATCAAATGTCTTACACCGTGATATTAAACCAGGAAACATTTTTGTAAATAATAGTGGAATATTCCAGTTGGGGGACTTCGGCATCGCAAGGCATGTAAGAGAAACGACAGATATAACAAGAATAGGGACGCATGGGTATATTGATCCAGAAGTATTGCTTGGACATGGTGTCGGAACTAACAACAAAGTGGATATGTATGCATTAGGAATGGTATTATATGAACTTTTAAACTTAAATGACCTTCCAAAAAACAAATTTGATATATTACCGCCCAAAGATGGTAGTCCTTCATTGAAAAAAACTGTTTTAAAAGCCTGTGCATTTAGACCAGAAGACCGCTTTGTTGATATCAACCAGATGAAAAGTGAACTTATTTCAATTATTACTAACTAAATTTTATCGATATTCTATTTGCCGATGCGGAGATGGATGAGGAGCCATACACAGGCAGCAGCCGGGCATTGTTTTGCAAAACGCGGACGGCACTAGGCAACTCAAGTAGTTCTAACCTTCGAATTGCATTTGTAGGCCTGCAGGGTTCAGTACTGAAAGCATCCTCACGTTGCCCGACGGTATTTTCGGCCATTTTGATAGGAATGCATGGAAAAGAGGCGGCCTCAAAGAAGCTGTTTTAGGGGCTGGAGACAGGATCGTGTTCCATGACATACATGTCCTGTATCTGGCGAAAAAGCCTTAAACCCTTCACGCACTTAATAGAAATACAGCTGTTAATATAGTTCCGGTTAAATTGCCCAAGCAGTGAACAATAATCCCTATCCTGATATTTTTATTGTACCAAACAGCATATACTAATGGAAGCATTGCTACAATACGTGTGATGTTTTCCCAAGGTGTAAAGAAATGATATAAGGAAAATAAAACTACATTGACCAGAGGTGCCAGCTTCCCCAAATTGCTCATACGCGGCAGCAGAAATCCCCGGAAATATATCTCCTCAACGATCGGCCCCAAGAGTCCATTAAAAACAAAGGCGAGTAAAATTGCAGGCCATATAAATGACGGTTGCTGCTTTATCAGGTCTATATCAATGCGAAACCACTCAGGTACCCAGTTAAACATTGTCCACATGGGTTTTTCAACTTCAGGCAGAATAGCAAAAGCAAATCCTAAAAAAGTAAATAGTGGGAGTATCCATAAAATACTTCTTAATAAAGATGTTTTCTCTGTAAAGAAAATAACATCCTTTATTTTCTTGCCGCTGCGATGTGCCACGATATACAGGATAAGCAGTTCTGTTGGAATAAGGCCAAAAGCGATCGCCAGATAAATTGACAACATAAATGGCAGACCTATTCCCCAATAAGGATTTGATAACGCAAAGGCAACAAATATGATAGGTATCCCGGGAGCCAAGTGCAGTAATATTGCCTGCATCCCACTAAGATTCTTGACACTATTGTTCATGTTTTGTCTCTTCTTTCCAAAACAGATTTTTTCCTTTTATCAATGAAAGCCTGAAGTGCCTTTGCTTGTGTTTCTTGCGCTGCTTCATCCATTGTATTGTTTTCGCCGGGATCATCTTCAAAGCCATCTTGCTCTTTGCCATCAAACCGATAAATTTTTTTCATTAAATCCCATAAAGTTTGCAGTTCTTCACCGGTAAATTCATTAAATACATCCGCTAAAAACATGATGCCAATTTCGCCTGACTTAAGCATCTCATTTATACCTGAAGGAGTCACGCTTATATTTATCGCACGCTTGTCAATGTCGCTTGGTTTTAGTTTTATATAACCCTTCTTTTCCAACGCGGTAATGAGTTGCTTGGTGTTTTGCTTTGTGGACCCCAATTTTTTAGCAATATTATTTATTGTTGTTTCATTTTCCGGCAGATGAAAAATTGCAAGCATTGTCATATATTGTCTGGAGGAGAGCGCAACAAAATGCTTATCGCTTTCTGTCTGCAATTTGTTGTAAACAGAAAACAAAGTTGCATATACTTGCTGCATTAAAAATAAGTCTTTTAATACATTGTCATTATCCACGATTGCCTCCCTGCTAATAAAAGACAATATATTGTCCTTTATTAGCAGGGTAACACGTATCAAAAAACTTGTCAATAACTGTTCTTGTCAATGGTTTACCTTTGGTTCATATTGAACTCAAACGCAGGGGCGTTTATATGTTTTTGTACTTTACGATTATTTCAGTTCAAGCGACGCGATCTTATAATCTTCCGTAAAGGTGAATGTATATTTCAGAGTGTTGTTTTCATACTTGCATGGTACAATAACAACGATATAGTTGACGCCGTCCTGCGAAGCGCCTGTAGTTGTGGTTTTTTCATATGCGATAAATGTGCCCGACGATGACAGGATGGGATCCCATGAGTCTCGCAGCGTTTCGACTGGCACTAGACTCTGTACAGTCTCGTGCATCATGTCGAAGATCCCCTGGTAATCTCCACTGTTTGCTTTTTCTATAAGAAGCTGCGCGTTTTGGACAGCGGTGTCCTTGTCGTAATCAAACGAGCTCCCGCATGACGACAGCATGAGTATGAGGGCCAAGGCCAGTGCAACGATGAGGTTTCTCCCGAGCTTTTTCATTTTCTGTTCTCCTTTCCAAATTCAGATTTATGTCCAGAACATCCACCACCAGTTGTAATAGGCTTTCATGAGCTGTATTGTAATGTATTCGGCCGCCTGTTCCGAGCCGCAGTTCATCATGATCGAGCAGCCGAAATCCGAACCGGGTATAATAAAGCCCCTGGTATAGAAAGTTCCAGCCGTGCCGTCCAGACAGATATAATTCTTTCCGGCCATCGTCCCGTTCCATGCGCCCAGCGAGAACTCGCTGTATTCTGTGTCCATATACCTGTAGGTTTCGCTGTCCAGCTCGGAGCCGGTCCCCATCATACCCCGCAGATGGAGCTCCACATATTTAGTAAAGCCTTCGCCCGTCATGCTGATATTGCCTGCCGGCCAGATAAGAGGATTAATTGCGTAACCGGAGCCGGGGCCAATGACCGTGGGAGTATTCTCTGTTCCTGGCAGATGACCCCAGGGTTGGTTCTGACTCATTTCATATGGCCAGCCTATGAACACATCAATCCCAAGCTCTCGGACGATATACTTCTGAAGCAATTCCTCCCAGGAGAGGCCCGAGACTTTTTTGAGCATGGCAGTGGCAGGTATGAAACTCGCATTGGAGTACAGGAATTCATATTTGCCTGAACTGCTTCGGCCCGATGTGGGAGGCTGGGAAAGCAGATACCTGATAAAGTCGAGCTCCCTGGTCCATGACGCCGAGAGGTCGGGGTACGCTTCCAACCCGGAAGTGTAGGGCTTAATACCGGCGCGGCAGGACAGCAGGTCTTCCAGCGTAATCTCTGAATAGTCTTCCAGAACGTCGGCTTTCAGTTCAGGGTAGATATCAAAGAACCTTGTGTCCCAGCTTAGCGAACCTTCCTCAATCAGCTTCGCTGCCATATATGCCAGAATGGATTTTGAACATGACCCGATGTGAAAATAATCATCTTCGGAGATTCTGTCCTCTGTCCCGTATATTCTCACGCCGTCGAAGACGGTATATTGGATTTGCTCCGAGTCCATAACGCTGATCGATATAGCAGGTATGTTATATTTCAGCCGAGTCCTGTCGATGAGCCCTGACACATACTCTTCATCCAGTTGCGAACCGCGTAGATTGAGAAAAGTACAGACGGCGGTGAGGATGAAAAGCAATAGGATGGTGATAGCAAATATTCTCTTTTTCATATCAAGCCCCGCTTTAGATGCAGCATACTTTCTTTAAAAAATCTCCTTTTACGCTTTACTCTTAGCTGTATCTGCTCTATAATGGCATTATAATGTATACCCTAAGGGGAGAGTCAATACGTGGATAATAATTATTTTACCATCGGTGAGATATCAAAAATCAAGGGGATAACGATCAAGGCGCTAAGGTTCTACGACAGGATCGGCCTCTTAAAGCCCTCATACATAAACCCGGACAGCAAATACAGGTATTATCACATCAGCCAGTTTGTCTATCTTGATATCATCAAGGCGGCAAGAACGATGGATATCAGTCCTGTCGACCTGATCCCGTTTTTTAAGAGCAAAGATTCCAAGAGCCTTATTGATTTCCTCAACTTGCATAAAGAAAAAACGCGCCGGAAAATGGAGGCACTTGCTGATATCATTCACGGGATAGACGAGGTTAATAAATCGGTTGAACGCGCCGAGATGGCGGTCAAGGAGAATGAGGTCTATTTAAGGCGTCTGCCCGACCGTTATGCCGTTACCGCATCATTTGACCAGAATAAGTCATTAGAGGAGTACGTTTTTGATTACTCCGAGCTGTACTTGGCGGCGAGCGGGCGCGGCCTCGTGAGCACATATGAGGAAGGGATTCTGTTGTCTGTAAATGACCGGGATGAGATTCATCCCGAATACCTCTGCGTTTTTGTTGCCGGAGTCAAGGATGACTGCCGCCTGATTCAGGGAGGTGATTATGCCTGCGTTTGCTACACAAAAGAAAATGCTGAACTACAGCAGCATAAACTATGGGATTATCTGCAGCAGCATAAACTAAGGCCCCTCTATCTGGTCCAGGTCGGGCTGTTAACTGATTTGCTTGCAGAAGAAACAATATTTCTGGAACTGCAGGCAAGAATACGCTAACAAAGGCGTGGTAAAAGCAGGGCAGCTTACTTCACGAAAGAGACCCCCTTTTTATCTCCCAATTCATTGACTATGATATCTGCAATAGTTGCTTGCTTATAGGCAATATATCTGCCTTCGGTCTCTCCCTGAGGCGTCCAATAAGCAAGCCACCCACCGTTTGTCTGGACGTATGTATTTCCTTCCAGCAGGGGCAGGAATTCTGCTTTAGCGCCAGAGGTTATCAGAGGTCCTGTGGAAAGATAGAACACATTGTTTCTCATAACGAAGTTTTTGGCAGTATTGGGGTGCCTGTGCCCTTCATATGCAGAGCTAAATTTAGACCAGTCAGGCATAACTGTGGATGTAAATCCGTAACCCGTATAGAGGAAGTAGTTATCCTCAATCAGCGTATTCTCCATTCTATGCGTACCAAAACCTGCGTTGTCCTCAAGTGTAAAGAAGATTTCTATGGGCATGCTTATATAAGCAAATAAGTTTCGCGCATAGGTGACGTTTTGCTGCAAGACATCATGATATCCAATATTATCATTTCCGGTTACCGATACATCTTCCTGCGGGTCCTGATTGGAAACTCCTGCGTCGAAGCACTGATAAATATAACAGTCCGTGACCGAATAATGATCATAGCTGCCATCGCACTCCACACCATTGCCATAGAGAGCAGCTTCGCCGGTGTCATATGAATAATACTGTATGCTGCCGCCTATCCAACCGATCTCACAGAAGCTGACATCAAAGCCCATATCGCCGCCAAAAATAGCGTGGGAGCCGCAGTACTTAATGCATAGATTGTTAAACACCGTATCGTCTGCAGGAATAATGATGTTCTGTCGTTCTGCGAACTCAATGCTTTGATACACCTCGCCAGGGTTACCTTTATCACAACGAAGATATAGATCGCCCACAACTTCGGGTCTCTCGTTATAATCGCTGGTATCCATTACGGTATAACGGAAGGGAGCGCCGTCATACAAGATGCTGTCCGCCGCCGAAAAGAAATCCAAATCTCTGGACAGTTCCTGTACCAAATCAAAGGGTTGCCCTGGATTTACCGTGGAAACATATCCATTTAAATATGCCGGATAAATCCCGTGCGCGTAGGATTCCCCCTCGTTGAATATGATGTTGCCGCAGTGCATCAACTTTTCGGAAAAGCGCCAGATGTTATTCGTCCCATCAACAAGTGCCCATTTTGAGGGGTCTGCGCCGTTACAGGAGGACGCGTATAGCTTGGGTTTGTCTCCCTCGCCATAGGCCGAATAGACCACGCCCTTTTGCGCCCAGAGCTGTCCGCGCCATAGATCGCCACGCTTGAAATACACGCCGTCTCCCTCTTTTAGAGGAGCTGTGTTTACCTTATCCAGTGTTGCCCAAGCCGTTTCCGGGCTCTTGCCATCTGCGGTGTCATCACCGCTGCTTGAAGATATATAGTATGCTGTACCGGTGCACGCCAGGCTGTCCTGATTATTGAGGATTCGCAGTTTCAGGTCATCTGCCTGCTTCAAAAGCGCTTCGTCTTCTTCTGTGGGAACGCGGCGCTGCATTAAATTGATGCCCAGAATCTCCGAGTGATATAAACGCATTATAGCGGCAATTGCATCTTCTTTTGTTAATTCTGCGTTCAAATGGAAATCCATATTCTCATCGCAGGTTAAAAAATGCGTCCGCTGACTCAGATCCATTCGCCGCTGCATGTAGTAAACAGCGGTTGATGCAACATTACCTACGGGATCCTGTGACCCATCGGAAAACAAAAGAGACACCTGGCGGTCTGCATCAGTTAGATACGGATAATCCCATGATAGTTGGGAAAAAATGAGGTCATAGTTCACTTCGTTTTCAATGCAAAAAGCGTATTCGCGCGCATTATAGGTTGTCCACCCGAGTGCGTCAGCAGCCTCCATGATCAGAACCAACGCATCATCGCGGCGCATGGACCGTGAAGGAAAACCGCTGCGATCTACCTTTTCTGTCCACTTTGCCAATGCATTCTCGTCTACAATGGAAATAAACTGGCTTACCATATCGTAGAATGATGGGAAATCTGCAGAATTGGTCAAATCAGATAACAAAGCATCCGAAACAATACCCATGTTATGCGCTTCATCGACTTCAGGTAATGAACTGGAAATAGGTGCTTCGGTTATAGCTGGTACGTCTGTGGGTGTAATGGTTGTGGGTGTGGTTTTGGTTGGTTCCACATTTTGGTCCGAACAAGCTACTAGCGAAAGTATGCATACTAGAGAAAGAATGTAAGAAATACACTTTTTCATAAGACTTGGCTCCTTAATAAAATCTTAAGATAATGACAAAATAACTCTCATTTTTCTAATACATCCAATTTATTTTAACACTATTATGCATAGAAAACATCTATTAAAAGTTTAATATACCCTACAGATTACCGGCGTGACGGATGATAACAGTAAAGTTAGCCTGGAGGTGATATTACTGAAAACCGGTTTCTATGCGTTTGCATAGAAAAGATGGTAACTGGCATTTTAAAATTATGGCGGGAAATGGTATAATTGTGCGTGCAGTGAGAATTTGGATGAAGAATCTTGAAAAAATGTAATCTGTTCTATAAAATAATAGCATGGAACATTACTATTTTTCGTACAAGCTCAAAAGAAAAACTGAGGAAATTCGCAGTGCTTTAACAACAGTTGTAGAGGCTCCATCGGGTTATGGCAAGACTACACTGATACGAGACTGCTTTTTAAGCCAGCTTCCGAAGGACGCGCATGTATATTGGTTTACCAGCGTTGAGGAATTGCCTGCTTCGGCTTATAAGCGTCTATGCTTGAGTATTGAAAAAATAGACAGCGATGCTGGTGGACGTCTCCTGAAATATGAGCTGCCAAATGCTGCTACCATAGGCAATGTAACTGATGCATTGAGGTCAGTTAGGTGTTTTAGTGAGACATATCTTGTGATTGATGATTTCCAACTATTATACAATGCATTTCCTGATGCGTTTTTTAAGGCGCTTTTTGAGCATAAATGCAAAGATCTGCATATTATTTTTATTACGCAGGTGCTAAAAAGAGAGCAGTTTTCTACTTTGATCGGGCATGAATGGCTTCATATCAACATAGCAGATTTAAAATTGAATTCAGAGGATATCCGTTCCTATTATTCTCAGGCAGGCGTTAACATAACAGCTGAAGAAGCGAAGAACATTGCTGACTATACGGAAGGCTGGATCATAGCAATATATCTGCAGCTACGCGCAATCAAGGATACAGGTATGCTTTATGATCATGTCGGAATAATGGTGCTTATGGAGAGGTTGTACTGGAATACGCTCACAGAAGAGCAGAGGACATTTCTTTTGCGCCTGTCACCCTTTGAGGATATTACCATGCAGCAGGCCTGTGCAGTAACAGAAAACAATAAGCTGCCGGAATATGCGCAGGCACTGTTAGAGGGCCCGTTTATATGTTATGAACCTTTGCAGGGTCAATATGAACTGCATAGTATATTATCAGAATTGCTGGCAAAAAAACGCAGGGACAGTGGAGCTGAATTTGAACGGGATTGTCTATTGCGGGCAGGAGATATTTACAGGGATGAAGGCCTGATTGTCAATGCGATGGGCTATTATTCGCAAATTGACGATTATCAGCGGATGCTGTCCATGGATTTCTCGCATATAATTTTGGAAAAAATAGATGGAAAGCCATTTTCTGAGATAGCCCTTGATATAGCACAGAACTGTCCCGAGGATATTAGGAAGGAAAATCTCCTGTCTATGCTTCGAGTTGCATGGGCATTGTTAGCTTCGGATAAGCATACGGAGTTTGACATACTGATGAAAGAGTTAAAGGCTATTCATACTCCAGCTTTACTTGCTGAATGGACACTTTTGTCCTCCTTCCAGAGCTATCCCGATCTTAAGGAAATGATCCATATCCTCAGAAAGGCTGCAGAGCTTTTTGATGGCAAATGTTCGCGGGTCATCCTTCCGGATGTGCCCTGGTGGTTTGGCGAATACGCGCCCTATACAGTATTCCATATCTGCCCTGGCGAAGCAGATAGAGAGGCGGACTATTTTGAAGAATATATTGCATTATATTCAAGGCTGACAAACGGTCACGGAACCGGTGCAGATATTTTGTTTCGAGCTCAGCTTGCTTTTTACAGATGTAATATACAAGAATGTGAAATACTCTCTCATAAGGCAGCGTTTCTTTCTGAAAGCAAAAAACAAGGCATATTACAGCTGGGAGCCACACTAATACTGGCACAGATAGCATTGCAAAAGTCTGATGCGGAGGGCTGGCAGAATGCGATAAGCTCAATGGAACGGGCTGCTTCCTACCAATCACAGAATACTATTGTATTTCAGTCAGTTTTAGATATTGTACGGGGTGTTTTATTCAATGAACTGGCAGAAGCGGAGCGTATTGCTGAGTGGCTTAAGAATGGCGACTTTTTAAGCAGTATGCTTCCCATGACTATAATTAACGATGCAATATTTGTATACATAAGCTATCTTATGAACAAAGGTGAAATTGCCAAGCTCATTGGAATAATTGAGGTTCTTATTCCAAAGATCGGAATTGGTAAGCCCGTTATACACCATATCCTGTTGATTCTCTCTGCTATCGGTCATGTTTATTTAGAAAACCGTGCCCTGGCAGAAAGGCTGTTGAGGCAGGCTGTAGAAATAGCATTGTCTGACGGAATGCTATTTCCTTTAGCACCTTATTCGTGGCTGCTGAAAGGTTTGGTAGATGAGTTAATTGAAGAAAAATATCCCATGTGTTTTGAAAGGTTTAAAGAAATAAAAGAACGTTATGGGAATGGCTGGGACACTTTACATAATGCCATCAGACCCTCCGAATTTCCTTCCGACCTGACTTCCAGGGAATTTGAGGTGGCATGCCTTGCCGCAGAAGGTCTTCGAAATAGCGAGATAGCGCAAAGACTGGTTGTAACTGAAAGCACGGTTCGAGCTCATCTTCGGGCAGTATTTGAGAAGCTTCAGATTGACCGACGCGCCAAGCTGGCTCAAAAGCTTAAGTAGGGTGCCGGGCACCTAAAGATTGTCCATTTGGACGATGTGAATATGAGAATCATCCTATAGTATATCTGTAGGATGATTTTTTTGCCGAAAAAGGAGGAATTATGGGGTATATCAAAGCCATACTTCCGATGAAGGATTACCATCTGTTTATGGAAATGGAAAGTGGAAGCATGATTATAGTAGACCTTTCAAAAAAACTGCACACAGCGAAATATGCAGAGCTGGCAGATGAGTTTATTTTTAATGCAGCTGCAACAGACGGCAATTACGTGACCTGGGGCAAAGGAAGCTTACGTGTGACTGTCAATGAGTTAATGGAGGTAGTACTATTGGGATAATTAAAAAGAACTTGATATTAATAAAGGAGGAGAGTAATCATATGATTTGCAGGGGGTTAAGCAATCGGGGGCGTATCAGGAATATTCTGCTTGCCACAGTGCTGGTGTTCACAATAGCAATCCTGGCACCGGTATGTTCAAATGCAGATGATGTAATACTTCCCGGTAAAGGAACACCGGAGGAGCCTTTCGAGGTAACTACAGCAGAGCAGCTCAACGAAGTAAGATATCATCTTGACAGCCATTTCATACAAAAGGCGGATATTGATCTGGGAGCTGCCCCTTACAACACCGGTGAGGGATGGACGCCAATAGGCAATAGCAGTACACCCTTTACAGGCACTTTTAACGGGAATGGAAAAACTATTAAAAATCTATATATCAATAGAAAAAGTGCAAGCAGCATAGGATTGTTTGGCAGGATAGCTACCACAGCACAAATCAAAAATGTGAAGCTAAGCCGGGTTGAGGTATATGGCCAGACATATGTAGGGGCTATTGTTGGCGGTGTTGAGGGAGGCACCATAACAAACTGCTGTGCGTCAGGAACTGTAATAGCTGTGAACATTGGCGCCGGTGGTCTGGCGGGATATAGCAAGGGTAACATTGAAGGGTCGTATTCCATGGGCTATGTCTCTTCGAATAGTACTGCAGGCGGACTGGTGGGATACAGGTTAGGTGGTTCCATCCGGCAGTCATATACTGTCAGCAGAGTTGAAGGAAATAGTCAGATCGGTGGTCTGGTGGGATCTTATAGTGGTGATACCCCCAATGCCATTATTGAGTTTTCTTATGTAGCCGGTACTGTCAAGGGCAACGAGAGAACAGGTGTCCTGATTGGATTTCATGATACTGTTACACCTACTGTATCGAACTGTTATTGGGACAGAGATAAAACAGGGTTTGACAGCTCTTCCTACGGGGGAGTGGGAAAATCCACAGTTGAAATGAAGCAGGCAGTCACGTACACAACATGGGATTCTCAGTACATATGGAGTATTAATGCGGACATAAACCTTGGCTATCCTTATTTGAAGGACAACCTGCCTGATCCCGAGGCTGTTGCAGTTTATGCTGCTATTGCTGATTTGTCATGGGAAAGCATCAAGGGCGAAAATACTACACAGGGCCATATTACGGGAAATCTGACGAGTGACCTTCCGCTAACAGGAAGCAACGGTACGAGCATAGTATGGAGTGTAAATCCGGAAGGATGGATTAATATAGATACCGGAGCTGTTACCAGACCTTCATCGGTTCACGGAAATCAACCGGTTGTTCTCAGGGCAGCTGTAACAAAGGGGGCGTATAGTGATACAAAAGACTTCGCTCTTAATATAGACCACATTCCCGTTACAGCACCCCCTAGTGCCAGCTTGTCAGCGGGAACCTTTATCCAGCCGCAAACCACGGCCTTAAACAGTGCGACGGAAGGAGCGACTATTTATTATACCACCGATGGAAGTGAACCCACGACAGACAGCAGCATATATACATCGGAAATAGAGATTAACCATACCATGACGCTGAAGGCAATTGCCGTAAAAGAGGGAATGGAAAACAGCCCGGTTACATCTGTGTATTATGAGCTGTTTGCCGGCGGAGATGGTTCGCAGAGCAATCCTTATCAGGTAGCAACGGCCGTGATGCTTGATAGTATGAGGAACCATCTGGACAAGCACTTTATACAAACGGCAGACATTGATCTGGGAGTTGCCCCTTATAACACCGGTGCGGGATGGATGCCAATAGGTAACACCGGTTCAGTGTTTAATGGTTCCTTTAACGGTAATGGGAAAACTATTAAAAACCTTTATATAAATAGCACCTCGGACGATTGTGGTCTGTTTGGCTACAGTACTCAGATCGAGAATGTGAGATTGGAGAATGTCAATGTAGTAAGTACCGGAGATTATGTAGGAGGCCTAGTGGGGAAAAATCCAGGTATGGTCAGATACTCATATGTCACCGGTTATGTACAGGGCAGAAATAGAGTGGGCGGTCTGGTAGGTTCCAATCATGGAGATTTGAATCAATCATATTCTCTGGCAGATGTCAAGGGCAATGATATAGTTGGCGGTTTGGCAGGCTATAACAGCTGCAACATTTTAAACTCATATGCCAGGGGGGACGTGGAGGGCATATCCAATACAGGCGGCCTGCTGGGCTATTGGAATGGCGACAATACAATCAGATATGTTTATTCTGCAGGTGCTGTCAGCGGAACCACAAATGTGGGCGGGCTTATAGGAGCAATAGAAAAAAGCGCCACTATACAAGATGGCTATTGGGATAAAATTACATCCGGAATCGTCACCTCCTCACAAGGGATTGGTAAAACCACGACGGAAATGAAGGATAAAGATACATACCAAAGCTGGGATTACTCTGTTTGGGGCTGTGATGGCATAAGAAATGAGGGGTATCCATTTTTATTAGGGAACATGCCTGATGCCGATGCATATGCTGCCGATGTTTTCGCCCTGACGGACAAGTCAATTTTGGGCAATAACAGCTCACTTGGGGACATTGTGACCGACCTGGTGAATCCTTTGCCTACAAAGGGCGGGAATGGTTCAACTATTGTGTGGAGCTCAGCGCCACAGGGGTGGATAAATACCACAGATGGAAAGGTAAAAAGGCCCACATCAGCCCAGGGCAACCAACAGGTTACAATGACAGCCACAATAACAAAAGGCAGCTATAGTGGCTCGAAGAGCTTTGAATTGACGATTGCCTCCCCTGTGACAGTTGCAACACCTGTTGCAAGCATAGCTTCAGGGGCTTATGGCGGAGCACGCAGCCTTACCTTGACCAGTGCAACCGAGGGAGCATCGGTTTACTATACTATGGATGGCAGTACACCGACGGCAAGCAGCACAAAGTATACGGGAGCAATATCGATTAACAGCAGGTGTACAGTAAAAGCCATTGCTGTTAAGGATTATATGGTTGATAGCCAGATCGCGACCTTCACCTATACCATATTTGCAGGTGGTGAAGGCAGTGCAGTCAGTCCGTTTCAGATAAACACACCAGACCAGCTTAATTATATTAGATACTATTCAGGTAACTATTTCATACTGGTTGCAGATATTGATCTTAATGTCGCACCATATAATACCGGTAAAGGCTGGGAGCCTATAGCTTCATTCGGAGGTGTGCTTGACGGCAATGACAGGACCATCAGTAATCTTTATATCAATCGCCCTGATCAAAGATATGTAGGTTTTATTTCTGTAATAAGTAGTGGCGCTCAAATTAAGAATATGAAGCTGAAGGATGTAAATATATATGCAGAAGACTATTCAGGCGGGCTGGCGGCAAAAACCCAGATGGAGATTAATATCTCCAAGAGCATCAGCAATGTTTCTATCACCGGCAAAGTGGCGACTGGTTATGCAGAAGTAGGCGGATTATTGGGAAGCGGGTGGGCTATAGAAATAAGAAACTCGTATGTCGATTGCGAAATAATCTGCGGAGGGGCTGATCTGAGTGGAATTTCATCTGCCGGAGGTATTGCCGGTTCCCTGTCAAAGTCCAGGATCACAAACTCATATGTATCAGGCTCTGTTTCGGCTCCACAGAAGCAGGTCGGTGGACTTGCCGGCGGAATATATTATGAAACCATCATTGAAAATTGCTATGCAAACTGTACTGTATCCGGTAATGGTGAAGTTGGTGGATTGATAGGATATATTAATACCAATGATGGATGTGTAGTCACAAGCAGCTATTGGGACAAAGAAGTATCAGGAATTTTGAGTTCCGCCGGAGGAGAAGGAAAAACCACGGCAGAGATGAAGCTTCAGGAGACTTATGAGGGATGGAATTTCACAAACCTGTGGAGTATCAATGGCAGTGTAAATGGCGGGTATCCATTTATGAATCCTGATGCACTGGCAGTCAGCGCTGCTAAGGATGCACTTACCTGGGAAGCTATCAGAGGAGGCAATATTACACAGGACAGTATTAGAGATGACCTGGCAAATCCTCTCCCGACTGCAGGAGCAAGTGGGACCGGTATTACGTGGAGCCTTGATCCGACTTCCACAGTAATTGATACGGTAACAGGAGAGGTTACCAGATTTAATGCCGGAAAACCTGATAAGGAGATAACGCTGATAGCAACGATAGAGAAAAACGGCATCAGTGTAACAAAGGAATTTCACCTTATAATCAAGTCATATGGAAACAATGCGCTCCTTAGTGATCTGAGAATCAATGGCACACAGGTTGCCGGTTTTGCATCAAATAAATACACTTACAGCGTGGAGCTTCCATACGGCACTGTGGCAGGTAGTCCGGCAGCAGCAGTTACTGCCGCCACACAGGATGATAGAGCAGTGCCGGCAATAACCCAGGCCGCTGAATTGCCGGGACAAGCCAAAGTAGAGGTGACTGCAGAGGATAATGTCACCAGACAGGATTATACAATCAACTTCACATTGCAGGCAGCACCGAACAATGTGCCGAAGCGCAAGGATGGCGTACCGTCAACTTCCGGTGCCAGTGTGACGGTAAATACAGTATACAATCTGGATCTATCAACCATCTTTGAGGATACAGACAACGACACATTGACCTGCAAGGTTTCTGTCAATGGCGCAGCTGCGGTTTCGGCAGAGACCAGCTATACCTATACCCCCACAACTGCTGGGACAACTATACTTGTGTTTACGGCAAACGACGGCAAGGCGGATTCTACAGATACCTATACAGTAACCTTGACGGCAGCCACTCCTCCTCCGCCATCGGGACCGGTACCACCTGCGATAAGTATGCAGCCCGATGGAAGGACAGTGGCAGAGGGTGATACTGTGCAATTCACTGTGGCTGTCACAGGAGACGAGCCGTTAAGCTATCAATGGAAGAAGAATGGTGAACCGCTATCAAACGATGCAAGAATCAGTGGAGTTAATTCTGTCACACTGACAATTACAAATACGCAGGCCTCTGATGAGGGAAGCTATACCTGCTATGTGAGCAATGAGGCAGGAGATGTATCAACCCAGGCAGCCGAGCTCCAGGTAGAGGCAAACCAGCCGGTTAACAATGTGCCAAAGCGTAAGATGAGCGTACCGTCAACTTCCGGTGCCAGTGTGACGGTAAATACAGTATACAATCTGGATCTATCCACCATCTTTGAGGATGCAGACAACGATACACTGACCTGCAAGGTTTCTATCAATGGCGAAGCAGCGGTTTCGGCAGAGATCAGCTATACCTATACCCCCACAACTGCGGGGACAACTATACTTGTGTTTATTGCAAACGACGGCAAGGCGGATTCTACAGATACCTATACAGTGACCTTGACGGCAAGTAACCCGCAGATAGTGCCCAACGCCCTGATAATTACAGCAGGTGTGGGAGGTAGCATAACAACTGCCAGCGGCGAAAGCTACCTGCCGGGAGCTGTAGTTGATATAGCAGCGGCAGCAAATGCCGGATACAGCTTCAATAGCTGGAGCTCCTCGGATGGAGGAAGCTTTGGCAATGCAAGCAGTGCGGTTACCACCTTTACCATGCCGTCAAATCCGGTTACAATCACCGCATCCTTTAAGCTGAATGACACAGGCGACAGCGGTGGTGGCGGATTCAATAACGGCGGCATAGGCTCCGGCAGCGCCCCTATAACAAATAAGAATCCCAACGAAATCACTGTGCCGGTAGAAACCCTGATGAAAGGTACGGAAAATCCAACGCAGCTGAGTACAGAGTTTGCAACTGTGTTATTGCCTTCCAACATGATAACATCTGAAATGGCAAAAAATAAAAGCATGGTGACAATCGCAGTAAGAAAATCAGATACATCAAAGCTGTCAGAGGAGATTTTAATGCAATTGGGAGACAGGCCGGTTATCGAGCTTATATTTAAACTGGATGGTGAAGTCGCAGAATGGAACAATCCAAATTCACCGGTAACGGTATCTGTACCATATAAGCCAGCGTCAAAGGAACTTGAAAGACCGGAACACATTACAATATGGTATATTGATGGAAGCGGCAGGGTTGTTCCGGTAACCAATGGCAGGTATGACGCTGTCAGTGGTACTGTTATATTTACCACAACCCATTTTAGTATGTATGCAGTTGTATATGTGCAGAAGACCTTCACTGATACAGATAAGGCTGCATGGGCCAAAAAGGCAATCGAGGTTATGGCTTCCAAAGGCGTTATGGAAGGCAGAACAGATAAAGAATTTGATCCGCAGTCAGGAATCACCAGAGCAGAGTTTATGGCGGCACTGGTGAGGACACTGGGTGTGACGGCGGGTATTGACGGCAGCTTCAGTGATGTTGAAGCAGGAAGCAAATATTATTCAGAAATCGCCATGGCAAAAAGTTTGGGCATCGCTAATGGTGTTGGAGACAACTGCTTTAAACCCGATAATACATTAACCAGACAGGACATGATGGTATTGACCGAAAGGACACTGAGAACCATGAAAAAGCTCGGTATTACCGGGACGGCTGCAGATCTCGAAAAATATTCGGATAGAGCAAAAATTCGGGACTATGCAGTTGCAAGTATAGCCGCTCTTGTGAAGGAGGGCTTGATAGAGGGCAATAATGGCAGGCTAAATACAGGAGCCGATACTACAAGGGCAGAAGCGGCAGTGTTCCTGTACAGAATCTATATGAAGTACTGAACAACTGGCTGTGCCGACTGAGCTTTACCGGCGTTCCTGATGATGCTTTTAGCTTATATACCTGTTATTCCGGGACCGGTTCAGCTGTAGCCTTGAGCTGAGCCCGATTAAAAAGCTGCCGAGTTCAAGATATAGTCAGTGCCAATGGAGACATTGGAAGGACATGTCCCCTCGCCTCCAGTAATACATAAAAGGACTGTCGATCGACAGCCCTTTTATGTTGCAATAAATCGTTGATAGAAATCCATTTTGCTCGGAACTGGCTTTATCCTTCCAAGCCCCTGCCGGATTGTTTGGTGATTTCTTCTTGACACTGTCTGCCAATTTGATAATCTCTATTTATACCCTGATAAGGGTGGGCCGATATAGCGCCACGCCTAAACGTGGCGTTTGAACAACGTCAGTGGGAGATTGTACTCGCCACTGACAGCTTTTTCAATCGGTAACCCCCACCAAGCGTTTTTCAGCCTGAAGGGCTGAAGATACGTATAGAGGATGGGGAGTGTGACATTGTTCAAAATGTAATTTATTTGTGAAGGAGATTGAAAGTAAAATGAGTGGAAAGAAAAATAAATCAAGAACACTTGAGGGCTTGGAAACAATTTTTTATATTATCATTTCGATAGTAATAATTTCATCTATAATATTTTTCATTTATAGAAAGGGATTAAGATCATTACTGGTTATTTGTCCGATAGCGATAATTATAATAGCATTAAGCATCTCAATTAAAAGAGATAAGAAAAAGGAAGAGGCATATCGCAATCAATATATATCCAAAGTAACTATAGCAGATAATATATTTGGTGAAATTGAATTTGAAAAAGATACATTACATAATACGTTGACTTGTAGGAAATTTAAGATACTATTTGGAGATTATGATCCAGTGATTTGTATTGAGAGTTATCGAGAGGAGGATATGGAACTCTATTTTAGAAGTCTGGAGCATTTATATAGTAAGCAGGATGAAATTATATATAACTTGAGAAAAAACTTTCGGGAGGCTTATCCTGAATCTGCTGAAGTAACTCCGGAGAACTTTAAAATAGATCGAATTACAATTCAAAGATATGGGGATTGTTGTATAGAAGATGCGGATTGGGTAGATGGTGAGGACTTTTTGGATAAAAATCCAGATGACATGGTTATAGTGGTCGTGGGTGATCCAAATAAAAATACTAAGCTTACCGGATTCTATGGATCATTCCCGGTTGTTTATATGGATTGCAGCACAAGGAAAACATGTTACACAATGGGGGATTAATGACCCCAGGCTCCCCTGAGGATATCCATGTTTTATAAAGAAAAAGTATGGTAAAAACGCTGTACTGTATGTATAAAACAAGCTCAAAAATTTCTATATACCCTGCTTTATATGACGTACTGTTGTCTTATTAAGAATGATACATTTATCATGTAATGTATGCATGGTGAAAGTACTGAAATCCAATGTGAATTAGTATAAGCTAGTTCTGTGAGAAAAAAATTGAGGGGGAAATAATAAGATATGGATTGTAAATTAGTATTTCTTAAGGAACAGAAGTATATGGGAATTACGACAAAAATACTTTTCAAAGAGCATGACGAAATTGACTTCAGAAAGCTACAATTAGACACAATAAATTCTGATATTATAAATCGTGATGTTAATGAAAGGTTTATGGCTATGGATTCAGATTTTCAAGCTGATAGCTTTACCTATACCCCTTTAGTGCCCGTAACTTCATTTGAAGGGGAGGAGTATTACAGATTTGCAAGAACAGAAGGTGAGTATTACTGCTTTGAAGTTAATATAAAGGAGTTGGGACCGAAATGGTTTCAAGAATGTAATGAATATATTGAACAAAACAACCTGAAAATTGATAGGACATTTGATATGGAGTACTACCCCGAGGATTATCTGTGTAAAGTTAAGTCTGAGGATATTAACCACCAGGATCAAATGATTAGCTTAATTTTTAGAAAGCTGGATTAAACACCCAATGGGGAAGCAGTAGAAAAGCCTGCCGGGATAAAACCAGCAGGCTTTTCTATATGCGTCATTTCCATTTACATATGGAACTATTTCATGTTCTGTGAAAGGTTCTCAAGTTTTGAGGTATCAATACGCTGACCATCCAGAGTGATATAGATATCCTGACCGTTATGTGTATCCTTGAGGCGGATGGTATTTACCTCGACAAAAGCATCCATTTTGAGCTTTTTCACCTGCTCAAGGGTGGAAGCATAAAGCTCTTTAGAACCCTTGGCTGAACATGCGTTACAGGTGCAGAAGGTGATCTGGCGGGTTACGAAGGCAGAATTGGCCTTCTTGCGGACTGTGCCACAGCGGATGTCACCATTGATAGTGTGATAGTGGGTATGCAGCAGTTTGTGAGCCAGGTCTGAATTAGCCTCCCCATAGAAATCCTTGTACAGGTTCAGAATATCGGGGTTTTCCTGTGACTTTCGGTAGGTGGAGGTCTTATCGATATCGATCAGCACTCTCTGACGCTGTTCAAGGCTGCCCACCTTCTCCGGAACAGGATGACCGGCACCGCAAATACAGCCTCCCGGGCAAGCCATAACTTCGATCAAATCATAGCCCACATCTACCCCTTGAATGATCTTCTCCACAATGGGCTCCGCATTATGCAGACCGCTGATGACAGCTACGCGAACAGTCGTACCATCAGCTTCAACGGTGGATTCCTTTAAACCGGCAAAGCCGCGTACCTCTGCGAAATCCAGGTGGTCGGTCATGATTTTGCCGGTCAGCTTCTCAACAGCCATACGAAGAGCTGCTTCTGCCACACCGCCCGATGCGCCGAAGAGAACACCGGCTCCGGTGACCTGCCTGTAGGGCTCATCAAATTCCTGAGGTTCGATGGACGACGTATTTATGCGCTTAAGCTCGGCCATATGCATCATCTCAGTGGATGTCAGGACCGCATCCACATCACGGATACCATCGGGTGCAAATTCCGGACGAGCAGCCTCATATTTTTTAGCGATACAAGGAACAATGGAGACTACATACAGATCATCTTTATTGAGACCTGCCAGCTTGGCGTAATGATTTTTCACAGTTGCGCCCATCATCTGTTGTGGTGATTTACAGGTAGAGAGATGGGGAATAAGCTCCGGATAACGCCGTTCGACGAAATTGACCCATCCGGGGCAGCAGGAGGTAAACTGGGGCATAACCCCCTTATTGGCTACACGGTTCAGGAATTCGGTGGTTTCCTCCACAATGGTCAGGTCGGCAGCGAAGGAGAAGTCGAAGACCTTATCAAAGCCCAGCTTTTTGAGCAGCCCGGCCATGAATCCGGAAGCCTTGTCAAACGGAATTCCGTAATGGGAAGAAACTACGCTTCGTACAGCAGGTGCGACGAAGGCAACCACAGTTTTGGAGGGATCGTTGAGGGCCCTGAATACCTTGCCGTTTTCACTCTTTGTTTCTAATGCGCCGCAGGGACAAGCATTCACACATTGTCCGCAGCTGACGCAATCAGTTTCGTGAAGGGGAAGACCACTTTTTGTTCCCACCAGCTGACGGCCATGCTTCATGTAAAAGGCCAGGACATCGGGGCCTTCGACCTCTGCACAGGCTGCGATACAACGACCGCAGGAAATACACTTGTTATGGTCCCTGATAATGAAGGGGTGATCGTCTACAATGGGGATACAAGGTCTTTCATGGATGGGCTTCTCAAACCTGACTTCATGGTCGGAAGCCTCTTTTCTCAAATCACAAGTATAGCGCTGGTTACATCCGCATCTCAGGCAGCGGTGCGCTTCCTCGCGGGCAGCTTCTTCAGAGAGTCCCAATTCAACTTCCTTAAAGTTGCCCTCTCTCTCTTTAAGGTCAATACTGGGCATATTAGCACGCCCGAGCTTGGGGAAATGCTCAAAATCCCATTTTGGGAGGTCCTCCAGAGAGCCTCGGCTGCAGCTGTAGTCCACATGGCTTTCCTGAACGTATCCCTTTATGAGGAAGCTATCTATTGCTTCGGCAGCACGGCGTCCGGCGGCCACAGCCTGAATGACTGTCGCAGGGCCTGTGACACAGTCTCCGCCGGCGAAAATGTCGACTTCCGAGGTCTGGGAGGTTCTGCCGTTGATCTCGATATCGCCCCACTTGTTCAGCTTTACAGGGAGGTCATTGTAGAGGAATTGTGTATTCGTGCTTTGACCGATCGCACCGATAATGGTATCGGCCTCGATTTCAAAGTTACTGCCTTCAATGGGCACAGGACGACGACGGCCTGAACGGTCAGGTTCTCCGAGCTCCATCTTGATGCATTGCAATTTCTTTTTGCCATTCTCGGAAGTAATGCTGGTGGGAGCCATCAGGAAGAGCATCTCAACACCTTCATGAAGGGCCTCTTCAACCTCATATGGTTCAGCAGGCATTTCATCGCGTGTCCTGCGGTAGATCAGCTTGACAGCCTTAGCGCCTTTCCTCAAAGCAACACGGGCACAGTCAATGGCTGTGTTGCCTCCGCCGATGACTATAACATTGTCACCCAACTGGATATCGGCTTGCTTGGTGACTTGTTCAAGGAACTGGATACCAAGCCATACACCCGGGAGATTTTCTCCTTCGATATGCATGGGGGTGGCGCGCCATGAACCAATGGCCAGATAGACAGCATCAAAATCCTTCTGGAGATCTTCGAGATTGATGTGAGTACCCAGGGCCTTTTTCGTCATGATCTTGACGCCAAGGTTCTTGATTATGTCGACTTCCTTTTCAAGAGTGGCCTTTGGCAGACGATACTCCGGGATACCATAACGCATCATACCCCCGGCATAATGCTGACGCTCAAATACTGTAACATCGTGACCGTTGATGGCGCTATAATATGCGCAGGCGAGACCTGACGGCCCGGCGCCCACAATGGCGATGCGTTTTCCGGTAGCATCCTTCTTTTTAGGCATCCAGGGCTCTTCCTGAGCCATATCCCAGTCAGCGATGAAGCGCTTGACGTGATTGATGGAAACGGGGGAATCGACCAGATTACGACGGCATTGGGCCTCACAGGGATGTGGGCATACGCGGCCGCAGGCGACAGGGAAGGGATTGCGATCTTTGATGACCTGAAGAGCTGCACTGAAATTACCGTTTGCTGCATGATGCAAATAAGCCTGGATATCGATGCCGGCCGGACACGTCATGACACAGGGGGCGACACAGTCGGCGTTGTGATCCGACAGGATCTGCTCCAGGCGTACCTTACGATAGCTTTTCAGCTTAGGGCTGTTGGTGGTTATGACCATGCCTTCCCGGATAGGAGTCTGGCATGCCTTTACATCTCTTTTTTGATCGCCTTCGCCTACCTCTACAACACACAATCCACAGTTTCCATTTGAACGTTCAAGACGGATATCATAACAGAGATGGGGAATATGTATATCCTCCTGGAGCAAGGCCTGGAGGATGGTCAGATCATCATATACTTCTATTTCCCGGCCGTTGACAATGACCTTGATCCGTTTGTTTTTTGTGATGACTCTCATTATAGACTCCTTCTGCTAATGTGTGATAGTTGGATTGATAAAAAATTATTGAACTTTATCAATTATACCAGAAATGTAGTTTATGACTATTCCCTAAAGCATAGAAAATCGCTTTTTTAGACAAAAGATTTTTGTTTATATTGATAATGTAAGCATGATATTTTTTCCTTCTTGGAAAGTATCCTTGATTATATTGCGAATATCATATAGAATTAATGTGGAACATATGTTCTGTGTCAGTTTTTAAAGCGGCTGAAGGAATGTATAAGGATACAATATTGAAGGTGATATGTCATGAGAGAAAAGAACCGCTTTTATATAGCAATCGACCTGAAGTCTTTTTATGCTTCAGTTGAATGTGTTGAGCGCGGTCTTGATCCTATGAACACTAATCTCGTGGTCGCCGACGCCAGCCGTACGGAGAAGACCATCTGCCTTGCTGTTTCGCCGTCGCTCAAATCCCACGGGATTCCGGGGCGGGCAAGATTGTTTGAAGTTGTTCAAAAAGTTAAGGAAATAAATGCGCAGCGGCAGCGAACAGCACCCGGCCAAATGCTCTCCGGCGAATCCTATAATAACATCGCGCTGAGATCCTATCCTGAAACGGCTCTTTCATATATAACCGCGCCTCCGCGTATGGCTCTGTATATAGAGTACAGCACACGGATTTACAACATTTATTTGAAGTATGTTGCCCCTGAGGATATCCATGTTTACTCGATCGATGAGGTATTCATCGATGCCACGGATTATCTGGACACATATCATCTCACGCCCCGCGAGATGACCATGACGATGATCCAGGAAATACTCAGGACGACTGGCATTACAGCTACAGCCGGGATAGGAACGAATCTTTATCTTGCTAAAGTCGCAATGGACATCCATGCGAAGCATATAAAACCGGATAAAGACGGGGTGCGTATTGCGGAGCTGGATGAAATGACCTATCGCCAATTGCTCTGGACCCATCGTCCGCTGACGGATTTCTGGCGTGTCGGAAGAGGGTATGCCAGTAAGCTCGAGAAACATGGGATGTTTACTATGGGCGATGTGGCGAGATGCTCTATTGGAAAGCCCAATGAGTACTACAATGAAGATTTGCTTTATAAGCTCTTCGGTATCAATGCAGAACTGCTGATAGACCACGCATGGGGCTGGGAACCTTGTACGATGGCCGATATTAAGGCATATAAGCCCAGCACTAATAGTACTGGTACCGGACAGGTCCTGCAAGGCCCCTACACCTTTGATAAAGCAAAACTGGTTGTACGGGAAATGGCTGATCTTCTTGCTTTGGATCTGGTGGGCAAGGGTCTTGTGACGGACCAGATAGTATTAACGATAGGATATGACATTGAAAGTCTCAAGGATCCGGAGATCAGCAAATCCTATCATGGCGAGGTGACAACAGACCATTACGGCCGCAGGATCCCCAAGCATGCACACGGCACTTCAAACCTGCGCTGTCAGACTTCCTCTGCAATGCTTATCATAGAGGCGGTTACGGAGCTGTTTGACCGTATTGTGGGTAGAAATCTGCTGATCAGAAGAGTCTATATAACGGCAAATCATGTGGTCAATGAAAATTCTGTTGTAAAAAAAGACTCCTTCGAGCAGCTGGATATGTTTACAGAGTATGATACCGTTCAGAAAAAGCGCGCCGAGGAAGAAGCGGTTCTGGAAAGAGAGAAAAAGATGCTGGAGGCCGTAAACAGTATAAAGCAAAAGTACGGTAAAAATGCTGTTCTGAAGGGTATGAACCTTGAGGAAGGAGCAACGACCGTATTACGCAACCGGCAGATAGGAGGGCATAAGGCATGATGAATCCATATGATGACATTATCAATTTGCCGCATCATACCTCTGCTTCACGCCCGCATATGTCCGCATATGACCGTGCGGCACAGTTTTCTCCGTTCGCCGCGCTTACAGGCTATGACGCCGCTATCTCTGAGATGGCCCGATTAACGGACAAAAAAATCGAACTGGATGAATACAAAAAGGCAGATTTGAGCGAGAGACTGTGCATGATACAGGACCTGAAAGACGAGCGGCCTCAAGTCTCAATTACCTATTTTATGCCTGATATAAAGAAGTCCGGCGGTGAGTACATTACAGTTACCGGATGCGTCAGGAAAATTGATAAGCATGAACGCACTGTGGTAATGCAAGATGCCACTAGAATACCGATTGATGATATTCTTGAAATTTACGGTGAGCTATTCAGCACACACGAACACATTGAATAGGAGCTGCGAGACTACAACAATTAGTGAGAAAATCCAATTAAAAAGACCTTGATAAAGGGGCCTTTTTGGATAAGGTATTGAGTTGGTCAAGCGATGGGGGCATTGGCGGCAGGCATATTTAGTAGGGTTGTAAAATTTCTATATGTATTGACTTTATAATCTAGAATTGGTACAGTGTAGAAAAATATATAACTTAATTTTTTGGGGGTATGGGGTTTATGAGGATTTTTGTATTCTTGTGGTACGCTATTTATGTTGTACAAGTCTTTTTTGCATACGGAACAGCATACAGGCTTACAAGAAGAGGTGGAGATAATGGTGTAGCTCTTTTTGGATGGATGATAGCTATGATGTTTGCTGCGATGATTCCTGGTCTGGGTATATATCTATGGACTAAAAACAAGGATTATTAAGATGTGTTTACTATGAATAGTGTGCTTGCACGCACACTATTAGCAAAGGTTTTTCAGGTCCGGTAAGTTCTAATACGGTCATTTGTAAACATCATATCCAAGACAATAAGCACTGTCTGAAAAAAATAGCTATTGAACATTTAGTATTTATGTCATAAAATATTGGTGTAGCATGGTATTATGGTAGGATAAAACTATTGTTGAGTAAGGTTTTTGATTGATTGCCCGGCTGATTTTGCGGAAATGGTATTGCTTTTGGATTTTATGTTTCTGTCGATCAAGCTTATAAGCTCCAATTGAGGACTTTTCTTTTAAGATACCCTGTTCAGGGGTATTTTTTATTGTACGGTTCTTTGGCCGTATCAAGGTTTGTTATCCATGTCCATATCCACATCCAATAATACCAGCAAGAAAAAATAGTAAATAGGGGTGTGATTAGTGTATGTCCGAGGTAAAATTTTTTTATGGGGACAATGTGCCTTTAGAAATGCACAAGGTAAGGATAGTGCAAAAGTTGAGTCTTGTCCCGATCGAACGTCGTCTCGAAGCTATCAGTGAAGCAGGAAACAACACTTTCTTGTTGAAAAACCGCGACATTTTTATGGATATGCTCACTGACAGCGGTGTAAATGCCATGAGCGACAGGCAGCTTGCAGCCATGATGGAAGCTGACGATAGCTATGCCGGCTCTGCAACATTTACGAAGCTCGAAGACCAGATAAAAGAGATTTTCGGGATGGAGTATTTTCTGCCTGCCCATCAGGGAAGAGCTTGTGAAAACATTATCTCCCAGGCATATGTGAAGCCGGGAGACATTATCCCCATGAATTATCATTTTACAACAACTAAAGCCCATATTACATTAAATGGCGGTTCAGTTGAAGAGATAATCATTGATGAGGGATTGAACACTACCAGTAGTTACCCATTTAAAGGCAATATGGACATTGCAAAGCTAAGAGCGCTTATTTCCAAGCATGGCGCGGAAAAAATCGCTTTTGTCCGTCTGGAAACAGGCACTAATTTGATTGGCGGCCAACCGCACTCGCTTGAGAATATGAGAGAGATCCGAAAGGTATGTGACGAATTCGGCCTCATGCTTGTATTGGATGCAAGCCTTCTGGCAGATAACCTTTATTTCATAAAAACCCGTGAGGAAAAATGCAAGGATATGAGCATAAGAGAGATTACCCGTGCTATTGCAGACCTTTCGGACATCATTTACTTCTCAGCCCGTAAACTTGGATGTGCCCGCGGCGGCGGCATTTGTACCAGAAGCAGGGATATATATATGAAGCTCAGGGAGCTCATAACGCTTTATGAAGGTTTTCTCACATATGGAGGAATGTCTGTACGCGAGATAGAAGCAATTACCGTTGGACTTGAAGAGACTATGGATGAGAATATGATCAACCAGGGACCACAATTTATTGCATACATGTGTGAAAAGCTGCAGGAAAGCAATGTCCCTGTTATTACACCTCCGGGCGGCCTGGGCTGTCATCTCAATGCCAGCGAATTTGTTGACCATGTTCCGCAAAGCCAGTATCCGGCAGGCGCGCTCGCTTCGGCATTATTTATTGCAGGTGGTGTGCGCGGCATGGAGAGAGGAACCATTTCCGAGCAAAGGGATGAAAATGGAAATGAGCATTATGCAAATATGGAGCTGCTGCGTCTGGCCATGCCCAGGCGTGTATTTACCCTTTCACAGGTAAATTATGCAGTAGACCGTATCAAATGGCTTTATGAAAACCGCAGGCTGATCGGCGGAATAACCTTTGTAGAGGAGCCTAAGGTTTTGCGTTTCTTCTTCGGTAAATTGTCTGCAGTTTCAGATTGGCAGACCAAGCTTGTTGCCAAGTTCAGAGAAGATTTCGGCGATAGCCTGTGAGGCAGGCATATGCTGCATGTATTTCTATAACTCGGCGAATAATGGGCCCCTCGCCCCACCTCCTTGGCTCTTTTGCAAAATGTATTAAAGGCAAACGGCCAATAAATCAAAACGCCAGGCTTAAATCCGCAAGGATACTAAGCCTGGCATAAATTTTGTGCTATAAATAATAGTGTTTATTGATAAAAGCCCCATAACTGCTCTGTTACCCCGTAATATGCCGGTCTTGCCCTAAGACTCTCATTAAACAGCATAACACTGGAAGCATTCATCCAGCTTGTGTGGTCGTCCGTTCCCCAGAAGGTGATACGCTTTATATCTTTTGCATGAGACTTGAATACAAAAAATAGATCCGAGTACCGGATAGCCTGGCTGTTACCGGACTCCCAAACATATCTGCCATTGGATATCGCTTGTATGTCAAGCTCGCTTATGCTAATCTCGACGCCCAAGGATTTGAACATATCCAGAGACTTATCCACTTTGACGGGATCTGTGTCCAGATTGTAATGGCTCTGCATGCCGATACCATCGATCAGGAGCTTGCCCGGATGTGTTTTTTGGTAGCTGTCATTGATTTCCTTCACCATATTATATACCGCCAGTGCCTTATTCTGATTGTCAAGGCCGCAGTCGTTATAGTAGAGCTTGATATCCCAATCAGGATGGGAGTCCAGAACTTCTCTGGCAGCAAGGAAGGCCTGTTCCACATAGTCGTCCCCTATGGCGGCAAGCCAAGGAGTTGGGTGCAATGATGCCTTCCAGTCCTGCGGATGCGATGGATGGGCATTCATGCTATCGTTCACAACGTCCCATGATATTACCTTGTTGCCGAAATGCTCCATGACGGTCTGTATATGAGTCTTCAAATTGTCAAGGGCTTCCTCCCGCCCCAGGGGATTGCCTTTAGTATCTGTATTCATCCATGCCGGCGTCTGCCGGTCCCATACCAGCGTATGTCCATACATCTGCATACCTGAGGCCAATACCTTATCCACAAGCATATCCGCCGCCGAAAAGTCGAACATGCCCTTCGTTGGCTGCAGCGAGCTCGGTTTCATATCGTTTTCCGCTGTCACTACATTGAAATGCATTTTAAGAAGCTCATACCTTATGCCTGTCAGATTATCCATCGATATGGCTGCTCCTATCAGGAAATCATCCTTATAAATGTCCTTTATGGGCTTAAGCTCCGTTTCTATCTTCATCGGGCTTGTGGTCGCCGCAGTATCTGCTGTGGCTGTGTCCGAAGCCTGTATTGTGACAGTGCTCATTTCGGGTTTTTCAGTCTCTGCAGTCTTAGCAATCCCTTCGGTCTGTACCGTCTCTGCGGTCTCTTCACTCTGTACCGTCTCTGCGGTATCCGCACTCTGTGGGGTTGTTGCTTCGCGGCCGGTGCAGCTGGCCTGGATGATTGCAAAGGCCAGTATAACTGTAACCGCTAACATTTTTCTCATTCTCTTCATACTTACTATCTCCAGTATACTTTATGCTTGTCTCTGGCGGATTGCCCAAATACTGTCATCAAATCACAGCATCGTTATTCTACCATCAATGCATTCCACTAGTCAAACTCTGTTACACCCGAGCTGTTTTCGGAAATAAGGCGTACAGATACGAAAAAGTGTTTCAACGAGCGGCAAGATTATTGGCAAAAACTCTGCAGTCAAGCCTGTCATACAGCTAGATGGTGCATTGACAGTAACATATGATTCGGAAAGTTGTGTTACAATAGTTGAAAAGGAAAAAGACTGAAAGAGAGAATAAAATGAGCAGCGATAAATGTTACGAGAAATTTGAGGATTACCGGCTGGATGATGCGCTATTAAAATCCCTCAGCTTACTAAATTACAAGGAGCCGACAGAAGTCCAGAAGCAGGTGATACCGGCTGTATTGGAGAAAAAGGATATCATTGTCAAGTCACAGACCGGCAGCGGGAAGACTGCTGCATTTGCCATACCCATTTGTCAGCTGGCAGATTGGGATGATAACAAGCCCCAGGCTTTAGTGCTTGCACCTACTAGAGAGCTTGCCATACAGGTCAGGGAAGAGATCTTTAACATAGGGAGATTCAAAAGGCTGAAAGCAGCTGCTGTTTTTGGGAAATCCCCATTCGATAGCCAGGTAAAGGAGCTTAAGCAGAAAACACATGTAGTGGTTGGCACACCGGGCCGTATTATTGATCACCTCGAAAGAGGGACCCTTGATACATCCAATATTAAGTTCCTTGTAATTGATGAAGCGGATAAGATGCTACAAATGGGTTTCATAGAGCAAATAGAGGCTATTATTGAAAGGCTGCCCGCAGAACGGGTAACAATGCTGTTATCTGCGACTATGCCGACTGATATTAAGGTACTATGCGATAAGTATATGAACCATCCCCTGCAGGTCGAGGTGGAAGAACAAAATCAGGCAGCGGATAGGATCATGCAGGAAAGGTATCATGTTGAACAAGCGGAAAAAACAAATCTGTTAAAAGACATTATCGTCGTGGAAAACCCGGATAGCTGCATGGTATTTTGCAATACAAAATTAGTGGTGGATGAGGTTTTCGGAGAACTGGAAAGCGTAGGGCACACCTGTGAGAGAATCCATGGCGGAATGGAACAGCGGGACCGGTTTAGAGCCATGGAGGATTTCAGAAAAGGGCGTTTCAGGTATCTTGTAGCAACAGATGTGGCAGCCAGAGGGATAGATATCGATAATATTTCACTTGTGATCAATTACGATGTGCCACAGGACACTGAAAACTATGTTCATAGGATCGGAAGGACCGGACGTATTGGAAATACAGGCAGGGCTATTACTTTTGTATCAAAGAATGAAATTGGTTATTTTCAGGATATACAGAAGTTTATTGGCAAGGAGATACCAATCAGGGAAAGGCCGGATCAGGAAATGGTGAATGGATCCAAACAGGATTTTCTCGAGAAGACAGCCACAAGACCTGAAATAAAAGAGTCAAAGGGTGCGCAGCTTAGTAAGGATATTATGAAATTACATATAAATGCCGGCAAAAAAACAAAAATGCGGCCGGTAGATATAGTTGGCACCTTATGTAATATTGAAGGCATGACGGCGGAGGATATTGGTATTATCAATGTGATGGATGTTTCTACTTTTGTAGAGATCCTAAATAACAAGGGTGATATGGTGCTGAGGAAGCTGCAGAAAACACCTATCAAAGGCAGGCTGCGCTCAGTGAGCAAAGTGGAAAATGAGGGTTAGGTAAAAATGAGAGGGAAACTATTATGTTTATACCGCCTTATCTGGTAAATGAACAGTTTGATGATCGCTATTTTGACGTGGTCAATGCATTGGACGAAGCGCAGCAGATATATTTCAGAAATAATAGCCTAATTGAGCGGATAGCTATGGCAAAAGAAGCTGGAAGCCCGTTCGTTATTGGCGAAACAGGCTTTGGCGCAGGGCGCGTGGTCGTTTCGCTGATGGAATTCCTTAAGAAAAATAGTTTGAAAGATATTTCTATTGAATATAATTCAGTTGAACTATATCCGATGAGCCCGGAGAGGATGCTTCAGATCCTCGATGGCTTCAGGGAGCGGGTCAGCGCCGAGATCGATTCGCTCGCTGAGGCATACCGCAGTATCGACATTGCTAAGGCAGGCTGGCACTCAATAATGCTGCGGCAATCATTTGGAACGATCAAGCTGAATCTTTGGATAGGGGAAGCGCTCGAAATGGTGAGTGCTTTGGAAAAGCCATGTGATGTGTGGTTTCTTGATGGACACAGTCCTAAAAAAAATCCTTCCATATGGCGGGATGAGCTTCTTATGGAAATTGGACAAAAAACAAAAACCGGAGGCACCTGCGCCACATTCACCGTATCGGTTGCAGTGAGAAAAGCCTTGATCGCAGCAGGCTTTACAATAACGCTGCTCCCTGGCTGCGGTGGGAAAAAAGAGGTGCTGCATGGGGTGAAGGGCACCTATCAAGTATGAATATTTATACCCGTTTTCCTTCTGTGCTTTAGCATTTAGAAATATGCTGATAAATCATGATGGGTTGGTAATACATTCATCCTCCATAGCCTTCAGGGACAAGGGAATAATTTTCACAGCGCCGTCAGGGACCGGGAAATCCACGCATGTTAATCTATGGGAGCAAACCTTTGGCAGGGAAGTTACCGTAGTAAATGATGATACTCCGGCCATCAGGTTTATAAATGATGTTCCGATGCTTTCAGGAACACCACCTGTTCTTCTGGATATTGGGGCAGCCCTAATTGTAATGATCCATCAGCCGGCTGGAATGGTGGAGAAACACCCAGTTATCAGAAGTTTGGCTGGGGCGAAGTAGCTTGCCAATAATTACTGTTACATTTTTCAAGTAAAGGCGAGGCCTGCGCATAGCAGGCCTTTTTACATTTATGCCCTGGCATAGCATGCCGGTAGTAATCATCTTCAACCAAGGAGGAATCAAGTATCAGATTGTCGCCAGACTGATCGGAATGTCGCATGGAGACGATGCCACGCATATTGCAGGACAAATCCATAATTCCAAAGGGTAACAGGCGGCGTTGACAGCATACTCTATGCTCTGCTATTTTTGGGTTCAGGAACAGTTTTTCTGGCTGGTAGTAATGCTCTCAATTGAGTATGCATTTCATCGAATTTTTCTGTACGTATTGCTATACGTTTTCCGAGACGAACTGCGAGGTTCTTGGCAAAAACCCTGAAAGCATCCCTGTCATACAATTGGATCGTGCTTAAATGCATCACATTTATGCCCTGCCTTTCAAGAACAGCTGAACGCACCATATCTTTGCCTTGTTCCGACGGACTGCTGTGGAAGGCAAAACTTTCATATTCAACTGCCAATTTTGCTTGTTTGTAATACAGATCTGCAAAACAGCAATCTTGTCCCAGATTTACCTGCGCTTCATTATTTAGCTTTATCTCATGATTCAAAAGCACACCATTTAGCCCGTAACCTCCCAGGACATAAGGAAGCGTCAGAGTCATATAGACAAGTGACTCCATAATTGATGCGGAGCCATTTTCCACATACCTCGCGGCTCGCAGAGCCTTTCGGTGCCCACGGTGACCGGAGGCCTTAGCAAGAAACGCACGGAGCTTTTGCTTTGTTGTAATCGCCATAGCATGGTTTCCCGACGGATGCGAACATAACTGCAGTCCCAGCAGGATAAGCTGGTGCATGCTCAATTTAGATGCAAGCTCCAGAAACAATAGTTCAGGTGATGCAACTGAGCTGCCATTTCGCATTATTACCGCACCGGATGGGAGAGCAGGTTGACATGAGTGGACTTTTTTTCCGTTATTGCGAAATCGAGCATTATGACCGGAAACTGTAATATGGGTCGATTCAGTTTCTTCAGCTATATTACTGAGCACAGCCTCAATATACGGGATATCCCACAACATGGCAGCTGAAAAATGACTAAAGTAACCTTTCATATAATATGTGTCCCCCCCTGCGTTAAAACACAGAATATCCATAAAATGGTATTATTCTCGGACTATCATACAGCGTGTTGTACCAAATATCAAGTTGGGCGCAGATGTTTGGTAATGATGATTTTTTTCTTGCATTGGAGTATGCATAATATGGGTTAATGCTCTGTTATTTACGCTATATTGAAACTGCTACATCACTAGCTTGCAGAATTGCGCACGGTGACTGTTCTAACGAGCCCCCCAACTTGAGAAACGGTACAATTGCCCGAATTATTTCCCACAAGTCCCGAAAGGGGCAGATGCTTCCGCGATAAATGTGGACACCATGATTTATGGTGCACTAATCAGTATTATTAAGGAGCATGATCCGGGGTAAAGCACCGGCATGCTTGTGAGGCAAAAGGACTATTTTGTAACCTTTTATTAACTGTAAACAATGCCATACAATGATATAATTTGTAATAATTTAGATAGTAAGGGGGTAATTGCGTTGTTGATCAAAAGGAATATGACATTTTCCATAGTGGGTATAGCTTTAGGTATTACTATTTTAATAACTACAGCATCTGCTGCATCATCCAATCTTAAGCGGTTATATGTAGACTATGGTGCAATAAAGAAAATTGTTGTTGATGGTGTAGAAAAGAAACCATCTGACGGTAAGAAGCTGTTTGTTGCTAATGGTATCCCTTATGTTCCATTGCAGTACATTGAGGACGCTTTGGGAAAGGAAGTTGATTTTGACGCAAAAACCGGAATGATAACTATAGAAAGTCTGCCAAAGACGTTGAATGTGTGGAGCTTCACTGATGAACTCCCAGTTATAGCTGACAAGTATAAGGAGCTCCACCCAAACTTCAATTATGAAATAAAAGATACTATTCTCTCAACCAGAGACAATATATATCAACAGGCTCTTGATACAGCTCTTGCCGCCGGAGGCCCGGATGCACCGGATATATATGGAGTGGAAACAGCATTTACGCTCAAATATACCCAGGGCGAAGCTGCCGGGTACGCGGTAGCTTATAAGGATCTCGGCATTGATGTGGACAAGCTTCTGAAAGAGGCGGACATTGCCAGGTATACCATTGATATAGGTACAAGGCCTTCCGATAAAAAAATAGTCGGCCTTACATATCAGGCAACCGGCGGCGTATGTATCTATCGTCGGTCCATTGCAAAAGACGTATGGGGCACCGATAACCCAAATACAATCAAAACTAAGATCGGTCCCGGTTGGGATCAATTCTTTAAAGCGGCAGCGCAGTTGAAATCAAAGGGCTATGGTATAGTTTCCGGTAATGGTGATATATGGCGGGTAATTGAAGGCGGTTCTCCCACAGGTTGGGTTGTTGATGGCAAGCTTAACATAGATCCCGCCCGTGAGAAATTCCTCGACTATGCCAAAGAGCTTAGTGTCAATGGATGGAGCAATAATACGCTGGAATGGACGGATGCATGGTATGCTGACATGAGTGATGATAATGAGCAAAAGATATTCTCCTACTTTGGGCCTTCCTGGCTAATAAATTACATTTTAGCTGACTGCTCTGGGAATACATTTGGTGACTGGGCAATTTGTGAACCTCCGGCAGGTTTCTTCTGGGGCGGTACGTGGATTTTAGCCAATAAGGACACCAGAAAAAAAGATGCTGTCGGAGACATAATAAAGTGGATCACACTTGACAGTTCCCAAACGGGATTATAATACCTCTGGGCAAATGGCATGGCCTATAGCAGCAGCTTGCCACAAGACACTGTCCCTTCAGGTACTGTGATGAAGAAGTCAAACGGTACACTAGATTTCCTTGGCGGACAGAATATGTTTGACGTATTTATTACTGCTAACGCGCTTGCTACAGGTAAAAACAGGACCGACTACGATGAAATGATAAACGTATATTGGCGTGATGCTGTATGGAAGTATACCGATGGCAGGCTGACCCGCAGTGAGGCTATAGCCTATTTCAGGAAGCAGGTCGCCGGTAACCTTGGGATTTATTGAGCGGCATTATAGTGTTATACTAAACAAGATGGTCTAAATAAGTTTAGCGGTAAGGTTTAGTATGGATATTATTTTAAATGAATCCAGACAAGTATACATATCAAAAATAAACAGGGTGCAGGATTATATTGAAGGCCATCTGGACGAGGAGCTCTGTATCGGGCAGCTCGCGCGGGTGGCCTCCTTTTCAGAATTTCATTTTCAGAGGATTTTCAGGCAGTTTACGGGCGAAAGCCTGTACAGCTTCATTAAGAGACTTCGCCTTGAAAAAGCGGTATTTCTTCTTAGGACCAACAGTCAGCTCACGATACAGGAGATCGCACTGGCAGTGGGCTTTTCCAATCAGGCATCATTTGCTAAGGCTTTGAAGGAAAGGTATGGTGCTTGTGCGAGCGTCATCAGGAAAGCGGCTGATTCGGAAATAAGCAAATTAGTTAATGAAATTAGCATAAATGGAAAAGTATCCGGGAGAAATTTGTATTACGATATTCCTGTGGATTTTCATATAATGCAAATTGACCCCGTAAAGGTTCTGTATGTCAGGCATACGGGCGCTTACAAGGGAGACTCCGATTTATTTGCAAAGCTTTTTACCCGACTTGGCAGCTTTGCAGACAAAAGAGGTTTTGTTGGTCCCGGTACGAAATGGTATGTGGCATACCATGATTATGGGGATTTAACGGAGGAAGAAAAGCTTAGATTAAGTGTATGCATGTCATTTGAAGGCGATTTTGAAAGCCGGAGCGAGTTTGGCTGTATGGAGCTTGCGGGCGGGAAATATGCTGTTGGCAGGTTTCTGTTGGAAGCGGACAGGTACCAGAATGCCTGGAACTATATGGTGTCTAAATGGCTGCCGGAGAGCGGCTATATGCCTGATGACAGGCTGTGTTTTGAGTATTATCCGCCGCAGGAAAATGAGAAGGATAGCACGAGGAGGGTTGTTGAAATTTATATTCCGATCACTCCTCTGTAAGAGGGAGTGAATGCAGGTGAAGAGTATTGGATTTCAAGAAATTGGCTGTTATGAACTGATTAGCTGCGATGGTAAAGGTAGTAACCGCGTAAGGATCTCTATTAAAAAGGAATTTAAAGATGCCCTTACAAATCTGGGCAAATTCAGCCATTGTGTCATATTTACAAGGAATGAGAACGGTATCAGCTGCTATGTGGTTAAAATCATAGAAATAAATGAAAAAAGCGGTGAAATGATCGTTGAAGCCGATGAAACAGTTCGGGAAGTTGGGGGCTTTAGCGGCGATTTGGCTGATATCAAGCCATATTTTCCGTGTGAGGAGATAGCTGAAGGCTATGAAAGCACAGGCATCCGGCGAAGAGGTAGCTTTGAACCTATAGCGTTCAGAGGAAAGCCGGTGGGCGAGTATTTATTTGTAAGTAACTGCGGAATGATTCAAATACGCGAATCGGAATATCTATCGGCAAAAGAAATTTCAGATACGCTTGAAAAAATACATTTAGGCGATTTTGCCAGAGTGCTGTGGTGGTTCCACAGGTTTGACGACAAGCGGTACCGCACCCTCACGATGTGCAATCCTCCCTATGAAAATGCCCCCAGATCCGGGATATTCTCGACAAGGTCGCCTGTCAGGCCCAATCCATTGGCTTCAACTATAGTTAAAATAAAGTCGGTAGATAAATATAATCAAAGTATATCGGTTTTAGGCTTCGATGGCTTTGAGCATTCTGTGGTTTTGCAGATAATGCCGTATGCAGATCACAGCTTTGATGACATAAGAGTGCCGAAATGGGTAGGGCATTGGACTAATTATAAGGTCTTTCATAATAGTTCCGAATTCAATACTGCTTTTGATGCAACAAGCCGTATATTAGAAGCTTCGAATGAAATGAAGTCATTCCCTTATGATTCAGAATGGGTGAAGCCAGATGCTGTTGATAATGAAGCGGCTGGTGATGAAGCGGTTTTTTGTGATGAGCTTGAGAACGATGAAGCTTTCGAGAGCGACAGCGCTGATGCAAATGAAATTGTTGTTGAGAATGCATCGATACACAACCTAAAGGATATTTCCGTCAGGATCCCAAAAGGCAAAATCACAGTGATAACAGGTGTGAGCGGAAGCGGCAAATCAAGTCTTGCGTTTGATACCATATATCACGAAAGTCAAAGGCAGTTTATTGACCTGGTTTCGTCAAATTCTCCTTTGGGGAGTGAGTTGAAGGAATCCATGGTCAAAAAAATCACCGGCCTCCAGCCTTCAATAGCAATAGAGCAGAAAAGTCTTGGGGCAAATCCCAGATCGACTGTTGCTTCAGTAACGAGGATAGGAGAGTATCTGCGGCTTCTGTTTGCCACGATCGGTGAGAGGGTGTGCCCGAACTGCAATTGTGTAGTACCCAAAAACAATGTCTGCGATAATTGCGGCAGCATATTTTTTGGGCTTACACCGGCGGTTTTCAACTATAATCATCCCGAGTATATGTGTCCTGTCTGCAAAGGGCTTGGTGAGGAACTCCAGGTGGATATTGACCTGATCGTTTCAAATCCGGAGCTGTCCATATTGGATGGAGCTTCCGATTTTTGGGGCAATCTCAGAAAGCACAGGGAAAGGCCGAATGCCAACTGGATGAAGGGTGAAGTGCTGGCGTTGGCCGCCGAAGTTAATGAAGATTTGGAAGTGCCCTTTAAGGATCTCTCGGAAGCCTTCAAGCACCAGATATTTTACGGAAGTAATGGCAGAGAGGTAACACTGACCTATGAGAATCCCAACGGAAGAAATGGAACTATAAGAAGACCGGTTGAAGGCGTGGTCAATACTATTCAGCGATTATTGGCGGAGAATAGTGCTAATAGATCTACCGAATATATCGATCGTTTCATTGTTAACAAAAGATGCAGCAGATGCAATGGCGAAAGGCTGCTTGAGGAAGGCAGAATGGCAAGAATCAGCAATACCAGGTATCCTGAGACTACCAAAATGGACATTACTGTACTAAAAAAATGGTGCCATTCGACTTACAGCGCTATGGACAATAATCAAAGGGAAAAATGCAGAGCAATTTTTACTAAAATCATTGCCAGACTTAAAAAGCTTGAGCAGGTGGGACTTGGTTATATAACTCTCGACAGGAGCATTCCGACATTATCAGGCGGAGAGGCCCAGCGGTTGAAAATAGCGACCCAATTCGGCACAGGACTTTCAAATATCATGTATGTCATGGACGAACCTTCAAAAGGGCTGCACCCAAAGGATTACCTGTTCTTGATCCAAACCGTCAGGGATTTGAAAAAGCGTAATAATACAATTATCATCGTGGAGCACAAAAGAGAATTTATCAATATGGCGGATTATCTCATCGAAATCGGTCCGGGAGCGGGGCACTACGGCGGCAGGCTTTTGAGGGCGAAAGCTGTGGAGACGCCGGTAATGGAACAGACAGTGGGCATAGAAGTATTGGAACAGGTGGTAAAAACTGAACAGGCATCAGGGATGGCAGATGAAGTTATCGTTATGACAGGTGCAAGAACAAACAATCTGAAAAACATTGATATATCAATACCGCTTTCCAGGTTCATTTGCGTCATTGGTGTCAGCGGCTCGGGCAAAAGCAGTTTGATTTCAAAAACCCTTTATCCTGCTGTGATGAAGGAACTCGGGAAGAAAGTCGAAGAAATCGGAGAATATGCAGGCATAACCGGAGCAAACGGTGTCAATGATATACGCAATGTCAGTCAGAAGGCCATTGGAAGGAATTCAAGGTCGACTCCCGGAACATATACCGGAGTATTTGATTTAATAAGAGATTTTTATGCGGGCTTGAGTACTACTCAAAAGGTTAAGCTGACAAAGGAACACTTTAGTTTTAATAGTGCGAAAGGGCAGTGCGAAGAATGCAAAGGGGCTGGTGAAATAGCTATACCGATGCACTTTATGCCGGATATTTATACTGTTTGCAGCAAATGCAACGGAAAAAGGTATCAGGAGCAGGTGCTGGAGGTTCGGTATAAGGGGTATTCAATTGCCGATTTACTTGAGCTGGAAATCGGTGAGGTGAGAGAGCTATTCAAAAGCGAGCCTGGAATCCATGAGATACTTGACATGCTATGTAAGGTAGGGCTCTCGTATGTGAAACTGGGCCAGAACGCTGCAACTCTGTCAGGCGGAGAGGCTCAGAGGATCAAGCTGGCAAAGGAGCTTTGCGACAGCAGGACCATAGGCATTATCTATATTCTTGATGAGCCGACTACCGGACTTCACGATGAGGATGTCAGGAAGCTTGGACTTATTATAAGTGAATTGACCTCGAAGGGTGCAACTGTTATTGCCATAGAACATAACCCGTTACTAATAAAACAAGCAGATTATGTGATCGAGATGGGACCTGAGGGCGGAGACCGTGGTGGATATGTGCTGAGAGAGGGCTGGCTGAATAAAAGGTAAGAAAAATTTTCTACAATCGAAAATTTTCTCTGACCCGAAGTGTTATAATGGAATAGCTAGAGACAATTTTGTGATCCGAACACTGAAGGGCGATGGCTATACCCGCCTGGGGGTCGACTTCGAGAGCATTAACCCGGCTGCATATGGCTTCTGGCTAAAATATTTTGCTGCATATACCCATGGTGTTTCAAGGCGTATCGACGAGCATGTGATTACAAAAAATTTTCTTTGAACCGAAGTGTTATAAGCTCTGGAAATACAAAACCGCAAGGCTTGTGGTCTTGCGGTTTTTAACCTAGGGCCAGTTGGCAAAGGGCTGTAATCTTTGAATGATGCATTATAAATATATGCTAAAAAAGCAGTATACTGACAATTTAATATCACATTGTCAGTATACTGCTTACATGTTTATGTTGGGCTATTTCTGGCTTTCGGCATAAATTTTCATTGCTTCGGATAAAAACTTAGACAGGCCGTCGCCATATTTGTCTATATTTACAGTAAATCTTTTGTCAGTAACATACATTTGGCCGACCCCGGCAAAAGCTTCCAGAGAATATCTGTAACCAAAGCTGGCATTAAAATAGTTGTACATTTTATCCATCGCTACTTGTGCGGTTGCAGAATCCGGTGCCTCATTCCTTATTTTGGCCAAATCTGTAAACAAGTTATCCATGCCTTTTACTATTGCTTCCTGCTCAGTTTGCGGTAGTGACTTTATGTGGGCATTACTTTGATCGACAGCCTTGTCACCCCATAAACGCCTCGCTTCATCTTCGTATGGATTATTTGTAAAATCAAACCCTTGAAACTTATCTTTGATACTCATTGTCATCTCTCCTTTCATACTCTGTACTGATTTCTCAAGAGTTTCAAGCATCAATTCAATACGTCTTTTTTCATGCAGAAGAAATTTCTTCTGCAAATTGAACGCCTTTTCTCTATCAAAACTCGGACTGCTTAAAAGTACCTTGATTTGTGCAAGAGAGAAGCCACATTCTTTAAAGAATAAGATTTGCTGCAGCTTATCCATATCATTGTCTGAGTATTCGCGATAGCCGTTTTCCGGATTACGGCTTGGACTAAGGGCTGCAATTGCGTCATAATGATGAAGTGTGCGCACACTTACACCAGTTATTTTAGCCACTTCTTTTGCATTCATTGCTATCACTCTCCCTTGCAAATATCATTGTAAACTATAACGCTACGTAATAGTCAAGATTTTTTGATAGTATTTGCATCTTGCAAGGGGGATATCTATTTGTTCGTTATATCAGGGTAACCTCCGCAGCTTTCGCGGAATATGAAATACGCTTCCTCAAATACATTATGAACATCCTGTATATGTCCGTTTATCATGTCCAGGATGAGCTGCAGCGAGCTCTTGACCATTTTCTGTATAGGTAGGTCAATGACAGTCATACTCGGTTTCAGGAGTCTGCAGGACACTATATCGGAATATCCGATTATCTCGATGTCTTCCGGGATGCGTACACCCCTGCCCTGCAGGACTGAGTAAACTTCCTGCCCGAAGTCGGAAATAAGAAGAAACAGCGCTGTCGGAAGATTGCCTGACTTCATCAGCTTTTCGGCGCTTCGATATTTGCCCTCTGAATCTATCGTATCCTGTATGATGTGCTCAGGCAGAACTGTGATGCCATACCGATGGCAGCCATCCAGGAAGCCTGTTTTTCTCATACTGAAATTTCTGGATATCAGGTCCGGCCCGATTAGGGCTGCATTCTTGTGCCCTCTGGCCGCAAGCAGCTGAGCTGCCTTTTCGCCTGTGTTGTAGTTGTCGATGCATACGGAGCCGTATTTGTCATTTTGTCTGTTGAACAACACCATCGGCATTGTGGACTTTATGCTATAAAGATAGTCGACGTCGCTGTCGGACGCACCGACAATTATGACGCCGTTAAAAAGCTGATTCTTAAAAACATCTTCCATCGTTTGGAGCTGTGAATATTCGTATGGCTTTAAGACGACCTCCACGTTCAGCTTATCCTTCAGGATGCTGTTCTGGATACCGTCAAAAAAGCCGACGATCAGCTCGGAAGAATATAGGTTCGGCCATAGAACACCGATGATCGCATTGAAATCCTCTTCGGAACGGCGGCGCAATCGCCTGGCGTATATATTCGGCTTGTAGCCCAGCGATTTTGCCTCCTCCAACACTCTTTCCTGTGTCTTTTGAGATATACGCATGGCATCGCCGCGTCCATTCAAGACAATGGATACAGTAGCCGGTGAGACATTCGTTCTTTGAGCAATTATCTTAATACTTGAATCAGCCATAACACACTCCCGAGTATCATATTACCATATCAGGCCGACTAATGTAAATTCAATGTGAAAAAACGAGGCATAAAGACTTCAGGCCTTCATACCTCTGCAAGATCAATAAAGTATCTAATTCAGGAGAACTGACTATGAAAGAAAATCCGGCATGCTTTAGCCAAGTGTTATAATAACGTTTTAGCTTATACTCAAATTTTACTCTACTTTGATAAATATGTCAACAAGCAGGAATCATGTACTTATAAACCTTGAAAACACCAAGCTACAGGGATTGATTAAATATATAGCAGCTTTTACTGTACTTGTATTGACAGGATAATTGAGGATAAATATAATATGTTTATAGGCTCAAACGAAATAGCAAATCAAGTCGAAAGTGACTCAACTATGAGAATGATTTCTTGGAGCAATTGCACAGTCGAAGAAAAGAACAGCCAGGAAAATGTAAACATACTGTGGAGCAAATCCTTTGTGTTTCTGATTATGGTCAGCTTAATAACGGCCATGGGCTTTAATATGATCTATACCACTATTTCAAAATATGCAATGGACATCAAAGGCTCACTGGCTGTAGCAGGTGTGGTATCGGGCATTTTTTCCGTCGTTGCATTGGTTGTGCGTCCGTTTGCGGGATTGGCGACGGATATTTTCAACAAGAAACGCCTGTTAATTGCTGCGAATTTGCTTATCGGCCTCTCAGTAGCAGGCTATGCTTTTTCTTCAAACATCTCATTATTGTACTTGTTCAGAATACTTCACGGGATTTCATTTGGTATCAGCAGTACGGTAAATATTGCGCTGGTTTCCGTATTCATACCCAAGGAGCGTCTTGGTGAAGGAATGGGGTACTATGGGATAGGACAGGTAATTGCATCGATTATCGGACCGAATATAGGGATATATGTCATTGACAAGGCCGGGTTTCGGCTGTTGTTTTTTATAACGGCTATACTATCCTTTTTGTCAGCGATATTACTATTATTTCTACCATACAAAAATGAAGTGAAGCAGGCGTTTAGCCGGGTCGGGAAAATGGCTCTCAAGCCACTGATTGCAAAAGAGGTCATTGTTTACGCATTGATCGGGGGCATGTTTTCCTTTGGGAATGGGATAGTGAGCGCATTTCTGCTCCTGCTGGCGAAGGAAAGAAATATACTGAATGTTGGTATATTCTTCTCTGTGGGGGCAGCAGTTGTTTTTGTACTGCGGATGTTCGTGGGGCGGATCGTGGATAGAAACGGTCTGACAGCTGTTGTGAACATTTCCCTGATATTATCAGCCATATCTATGGTTTTGATAGGGGTGGCACCGGCACTTTGGCTGTTGATCGCTGCATCAGTACTGAAAGCTGTAGGCCAGGGAGGAGGTCAGCTTTCACTTCAGGCTGAGTGTATCAGAAGAGTGGATGCAAGCAGAGTTGGAGTGGCGGTAAGCACATTTTATATCGGTGCAGACATTGGACAGGGACTTGGACCTGTCTTTGGAGGAGCAATTTCCGACACCTATAATTACACCGTGATGTTTATGATATGTGCTTTGCTTATATCAGCATCTATAGCAGTTTTCAATATTTATCAGAAAAGAACGGCGCAAAAGTCAGTCTAATAGTCACCAATTTCTAAAATCCTTCCGTGTTCTGAGCAGGGTCATAATTTTTATCAAATATTCAAAACCTAAATACAGTTCGGAAATCTGAACAAAGCCAGGTCTATGTTACCATTGGCCTGAAATGTGGCTGAGCCTGGCAAAAATATCAACGGCAGGACTGTACACAAGGGTGAGAAATAATGAAGAACAAATTGGAAGAGTATAGCAGGAAGAGAAATTTCAGCAGGACCTATGAGCCTGAAGGGTTGCCGCCCGGGACGGATAGTGTCAAAGATGCCGGAGCAAAGCCGGATGGGCAAGACAAGACCGCGGCGCTCATACGGAAAACCGAAGAGGCATTGCGGTTCGTAGTCCAGCACCATTTAGCCAGCCGGGATCACTTCGACTTTCGTCTTGAATGGGATGGGGCACTGCTGAGCTGGGCCGTGCCCAAGGGACCGTCCTACAATACCCGTGACAAAAGGCTTGCCGTTCAAGTGGAGGATCATCCGCTGGAGTACAGAAACTTTGAAGGGACTATCCCAAAGGGTGAGTACGGCGGCGGGGTAGTGATGCTTTGGGATGAAGGCTGGTGGGAGCCTCAGGTGGATGTGGACGAGGGACTGGCCGAGGGATCCCTCAAATTTGTTCTAAAGGGGCGGAGATTAAAAGGTAAATGGGCTCTGGTCAGGATAAAGGCTAAAGAAGGAGAAACTAAAAACAACTGGCTTTTAATAAAGGAAAAAGATGAGTATGCCGAAGCCTCAGACGGGATATCCGGGTTTACGGACAGCATAAGGACAGGCCGCACCATGGCAGAAATAGAAGCCGGAGAGGATGAAAGGTCAGATGTCGTAAGCAATCCCTTTGATAAGGCCGAGGTGCAGCTTGCTAAACTGACAAGCAGGATCCCTGAGGGTGATGATTGGCTGTATGAGCTGAAATATGACGGCTACAGGATCGTTGCATACCTTGAAGGAAGCACTGTCAGGCTTATTACCAGAAACGGCCACGACTACACAAGTAAATTCAGCGACATTGCATATTCTCTAATCGATTGGGCCGACGGAAGGTCTATGGTCCTGGATGGTGAAATGGTCATCACCGATGAACAAGGAAAGACGGATTTCCAGGCTTTGCAGAATTACTTGAAGAATCACAAGGGCAAAAGCCTCACCTATATTATCTTTGATCTGCTGGCGTTAGACGGTGAGGATCTGAGAGGGCGCCGGCTTACTGAAAGAAAAGAGATGCTGGAGGCCCTCCTAAAGGATCCGCCTAAAAATCTCTACTACAGCAGGCATGTCAGAGGAAATGGGAAGGCCAGCTATCAGGCAGCTTGTGAGAAAAACATGGAGGGGATCGTAGGAAAGAGGGCTGATTCGGTATACGGCGGAACAAGAAACGGCGACTGGATCAAGCTGAAATGTGATACGAGGCAGGAGTTTGTCATCGGAGGCTATACGCTCTCCGCCAAAAAGACCAGCGGCGTTAGCTCGCTTCTCCTGGGTGTTTATGAGGGTGATGAGCTTGTCTATGCGGGACGTGCCGGTACGGGCTTCACCGAACGCAGCATGAAGGAGCTGGAAAAAAGGTTCAAAAGTATAAAGAGGGAATCGTCTCCTTTCAAATCAGTGCCGGCAGCCAGAAAGACTGAAAGGGTAACCTGGCTTGAGCCGGTGTTGGTGGCTGAGATCAAGTTTGCGGAATGGACTGATGAAAATCAATTGAGGCAGGCAAGCTTTAAAGGTCTGCGTGCGGATAAGGAGCCCAGGGAGGTCAGGAGAGAAAAACTGACTGGAGGGACAGCCGAGGATTTCGAGCCGTCAATGGAGGATATTTCAAATATGGATGACAGGTCAAATCAGCATGGAGACAATAGCCTGTCTGCCGATGTCACCGCAAACCGCGGGATGCAGCCCGGAGAGGCGGCGACAGAAAAAATTACCGATGGAAATAATGGCATTCGGGTCGTGAAGGAAGGGAAAAATCTATTTATCGGCGGAGTTAAGATCTCAAATCCGGATAGGATGATATTTGATGAATCTGATATCAAAAAGGCGGATGTTGTCAAATACTATGCAATGGTGTCAGAACGTATGCTGCCTTATGTGAGCAACAGGATCCTCAGCGTTGTGCGATGCCACAAGGGAATATCAGAGACCTGCTTCTTTAAAAAGCATCCCGGTGCCGACAACAAGGGCATTGTCACGATACCTGTCATAAACAGCAGCGGAGAAACAAAGGAGTACTTTTGTATTAAAAATGTATCCGGACTTATTTCCGAAGCCCAGATGGGTACTCTTGAGTTCCATACATGGGGAAGCCGCGCAGATGATATTGAAAAACCGGATGTGATGGTCTTCGATCTGGACCCTGATGTGGGTATGGACCTGGACAGAGTGCGCCAGGGTGTGAGAGATCTGAAAGGCATGCTTGACCAGCTGGATCTGGTATCGTATCTCAAAACCAGCGGCGGCAAGGGTTATCATGTGGTCGTTCCCTTTGTGCCTTCGGCAGACTGGGATGCATTTAACGGTTTTGCCAGACGAATTGCTGAAATAATGGAACAGAAATGGCCCGGCCGTTACACGAGCAATGTCAGAAAGGATAAGCGCAGGGACAGGATTTTCATCGATTGGATCCGCAACGGCAGAGGCGCCACCAGTATTGCGCCATATTCATTAAGAGCGCGAAAAGGTGCTCTCGTATCAATGCCTATCTCATGGGAAGAGCTTGACACGGTATCCCCGGACGGCATAAACATGGAGAAGGCCCTTTCCTGTATATCCGGCATTAATCCCTGGAAGGACTTTTATCAGACCGGACAGCGGCTCAGGATGTAGAAGCCGGGCCTGATTCTTAATATTTCTTAATAATTTTCCTCTTACCATTTAATATTTCCCATTTATAATTTTTACTGGGTGACTGGGCCGCTTTGGTGGTAAGTCCCTGTTTGGACAGAGGGAGATAACAGATGGACTTTATTAGATTTGAAAATGTTGAGAGAGAATATCATGTCGGCGGACACACTATCAAGGCTGTCGACGGCATCAGCTTCGGCATAAGGAAGGGTACCGTAAATGTAGTGCTGGGGCAAAGTGGTGCGGGGAAAACGACAGTCCTGAACCTGATCGGAGGTATGGATTCACCTACAAAAGGCCGTATCATCGTAGATGATCAGGAGATTTCCAGCATGTCGGAATATGAGCTCACAACCTACAGAAGGAATAAAATAGGCTTTGTATTCCAATTCTACAACCTCGTACCGAATCTCACAGTGCTGGAAAACGTGCAGCTTGCAAAGGAAATATGCAGTAACCCGCTGGATTCAAAGGAGATGCTGATAAAGGTAGGGCTGGAGAACAGGCTGGACAATTTCCCGAGCCAGATATCGGGAGGAGAACAGCAAAGAGTATCCATAGCCAGAGCATTGGCTAAAAATCCGCAGATCGTCCTGTGCGACGAACCCACAGGAGCGCTGGATTCGGCCACCGGCCGCAAGGTTCTGCGGCTCATATGCGATGCGGCATACAACATGGGAAAGACAGTAATAATTGTTACTCATAATGCAATGATCGCGAATATGGCAGATACCGTCATCCATATGAAGGACGGAAAGATCGCAGGTATAGAGCACAATAGCGAACAGATGGATGCAGAGGCGATCGTATGGTAGCAAACTCACTCTTCATAAAATCCATCAGGGATATGAAAAAATCAAAGGTCCAGTTCATATCGATCTTTATTATGGCTGTACTCTCAGTAACCATTGTCACAGGGCTGGACAGTATGTGGAAAACGATCGGTGAGCATACTGACATAATGTATGCAGCCTCCGGCATATCGGATATGTGGGTGAACATCGCAAATACCAGCGAAAAGGAGCTTTGGAGCATATCCAGGATCAGGGGAGTCGAAATGGCAGAGAAACGTTTTGTGATCAATGCCTTGACCGACCTGGAGGGTCGTCCGACTCTCAAGCTATATACGGTTTCCCGCAACAGCAGGATGGACCGTCCGATACTTCAGCAGGGGGGATTAAAGAGCAGAGGCGGTGCGATCCTCGACAGCAGCTTTGCTAAAGAGCACGGACTGAAAATCAATGATTCAATTAAACTGAAGGTAAACGGCAAATGGATCAGCTTCAAAATAGAAGGCCTGGCCATGAGCAGTGAGCATATATATTCCGTCAAGGGTACGACTTCGATAATACCTGACCCGCGAAAATTCGGCTTCATCATATTAAACGAGGACATGCTTAAAAGTATATACGGTCAGAAGATATTCAGCCAGGTATGCGTCAAGCTGTCCCCGGAGGCGGATATCCAGGCGGTGGAGGCGGAGATCGACAAGGCCCTTGGAGATAACCTGATAGGTATCGTAAAGAGAGGCGAGGACAGCAGTACCAACAATGTGTGGTCAAATATCAGCCAGTTCAGGACTCTTGCCGCAATATTCCCCCTTATGTTTTTCCTTGTAACAGCCCTGATAACACAAAGTACGATGTTGAGGCTGGTCGAGAACCAAAGGGGCCAGATAGGTATCCTGAAGGCTCTCGGGTATACGAAGGGAAGAATCCTGTGGCACTATACGTCCTACGGAGTATATATGGGGCTGCTGGGGGCATTCGTCGGTCTGCTGCTGGGCCCGAACCTGTTTGGCAGGGTATTGATACCATGGCTGAAGCTGACTTTGGCAGACAACCGTATACTGGTCAATTACCCAAACTTTATTCTCAGCCTGATACTGATACTTGTTTGTACCGGCGGGATTTCACTGTACGCCTGCCTCAAGCTGCTGAGGGATTCGCCGTCCATGCTGCTTCGTGACAAGCCGCCCAAGAAGGGGAAGCATATATTCCTCGAAAGCCTGCCCAAGCTCTGGAGCAGGATGAGATTCAGCCGCAAGCTCATAGCAAGGAATACCCTGAGAAACAAGCTGCGGATGTCTATGAGCATCATAGGGATCACGGGCTGTACAGGGCTTGTTGTGGCTGCATTCACGCTGACTGTCATGGTCAATGGGATAGCCGGGCATACTTACGAGACAACATATACGTATGACCAGAAGATAATATTGGATAAAAAAGTGGATTCACACTTTATCCATAATATCGGGCTTGACGGCACTGTAACGCAGATCGCAGAGGTTGGGACGGCTATCGTAAGTCCTGATAACAGCAGGACAATGAAGCTGCTGACGGTTTTGCCCCAGGATAGTCCCCTGGTCCATTTGACGGACGTGGACGGCAATGAGATGAAGCTTGCTGAAGACGGAATAACTATTACCAGAAAGCTGGCTGAGACATTAAGGGTCAGGACCGGCGATACCATAATGATCAAAAAGACTGATGGCAGCTACGTAAAGACACCGGTCAGGCAGATCATATATATGGCCACGGGCCAGGGACTCTTCATGACGGATAAATACTACGAATCGATTGGAGAGACCTTCAAACCCACCGCCATATTTGTCAAGTGGAACAATCATCCGGACTGGGACTTTCTGGAGAGCGACAATGTCGACGAATATGTGGACAGAGACAGCCAGATGAAGGATGTAAAAGCAAGCACGAGGGTTGTCTATATTGCTGCGGTATTGCTGATATTCATGGGGGGCATACTGGCCTTTGTTGTTCTGTATAACAGTAGCATGCTGAATTTCTCGGAGCGCATCCGTGATCTGACGACGCTCAAGGTGCTGGGCTTTTATCAGAAGGAGATCCGTTCACTGGTGCTGACGGAGAATATTCTCTCTGTCATATCAGGTTCGATTTTTGGAATACCGGTGGGAAAGGTGATCGCAGATATTATTTCAAGGGGCTTGGATGACCAGATGGATCTGGTGAGCCGTATATCCTTGCTGACTATTGTTTTATCAGGCGCCATCACATTGACCTTTGCATTGATAATAAATGGCATTGCGGCACGAAAAATGAGGGATATAGATATGCTTGAGTCGCTAAAGAGCGTTGAATAAGGAGAAATGAACTTAGGTCGTTAATTTTTATTGATATAATCCAATTATAATGGAGGTAGCATGTCATGATGGAAATGCTTAAGAAACGTAAAAAATGGTTGCTGGCAGGGGCCGGTCTGCTTGTCATACTTGTTGCTGCAGGCATAATCAGATATAATATTAAAGAGGCTGATGAGGCGCAAACCCATGAAGCGGCTGCTTTGGAAACAGAACAGGCCGAAGGCGTCATTGCCTGGGGAGAAGTAAAGTACGAAAAGGTTTATGATATAAATATCGACTTTCCATCCATAGTCACAGATGTTAAGGTAAAGGAAGGGGACCGGGTTTCGATGGGACAGGAGCTTGTGTCGCTGGACATGTCCGAGTACCTGGGACTGATGGATAAGCTTCGTGAACAGCTCAAGGCCGGAGAGGCAGGTCTGAAAAGCGTGGAGCAGGATACGGCTGCACTTTCGGCTGACATTGCACAGATACAAAAGGACATAAAAACGAAGACCGAGGAATTGAATAAAGGCACCAGCGCAGATCTTGAAATACTTCAGACATCGCTTGCCCTGGCAAAGAAAGAACTGGAGAAGGCACAGAGCGATCTCAAGGACAATCGGGAGCTGTATGAAGCAGGTTCGGTTGCCAAAAGCGTGCTTGATCAATACATCACTATATTGGACCAAAGGGAAAAGGCACTGTCGGATGTAGAGAGCAGTATAAAGAAGACAAAGAGCGCTTTAAGGACAGAGCTTGACCAAATGAACATCCTTTTAAAATCCAAACAGGCTCAGCTTGACCAGATAGAAAACTCCAACTTCGCCAATACGGAAAAACAGGACAGTGGTGTTGAAGCTGCACGCATAGATCTTGAAACCATGAAAAACAAGAGTGCGAAGGACTATTTGAATGACAACAGTATAGTTTCCAGTGTGCCAAACGGGATCGTGCAGAATATAGGAGTGATAAACGGTACAATGCTGGGAGTCCAGAGTATGCCCACAAGGGTGCTTCAGCTGATCGATGCAGATACCATAGTGGTGAGCGCAGAAGTTGATGAGGAGTTTATCAAAAATGTGGAACTGGGCGAGACTGTCAATATCGTACCGTCATCGGACACCAGCCTCTCAATTCCCGGAGTTGTATCCCATATTGCGAACCTGGCTGTAGAAAAGGATGGGAAGCGGATAGTAAAGGTTGAGGTGAAGCCGCAGGATCCGAAAGGGGAATTGAAGCCCGGGTATAGTGTCGATGTATTTTTCGAAGGCAGGTAAGGAGATGACACCGGTTACAAAAGGAATCGAGCAAATTGGAAAGGGGCGGGACCATGGAAAAGATTCTTGTAGTGGATGATGACAAGGAAATAGCGCTGCTGATTTCCGATATCCTTTCAGATGAGGGATATGAATGTCTTCTTGCATTCAATGGTGAAAGCACTCTTTCTCTGATTAAAAGCAACCCGGATCTTTCACTGATGCTGCTGGATGTGATGCTGCCCGATATCGATGGTCTGGAGATCTGCAGGCAGGTAAGAAATACCGTTGCCTGCCCGATATTGTTCGTTACGGCAAAGAATCGTACTTATGATACGATGCTTGGCTTTGAGATGGGAGCGGATGATTATATATCAAAGCCTTTTGTAGCTGAAGAGCTGTTAGCGAGAGTCAAGGCCCATCTGCGGCGTGAAAAACGCAGCATTTATAAGAAAAACAGTGCAATAACCATCGGAAGCATCCATATGGACCCCGAAAGCTACGAGGTCACAGTTGAGGGCAAGCCTGCAGAGCTGTCCACAAGGGAATTTCAGCTCCTGTATTATCTGTTTGAAAATGCAGGAAAGGTCGTATCAAAGGAGCAAATCTTCAGTGCCGTGTGGGGAACCGATTTTGCGGACATAGGAACAGTGGCTGTCAATATCAAGAATCTAAGGGACAAGATCGACAAGGATAAGCACTATATTAAAACGGTGTGGGGAGTGGGATACAAGCTGGTAAGGTATCCCGAGAGTGAAAATGAGTATTAAAATAAAGCTGCCGTTGCTTGTTCTTTCAGCATTTATAGTAAATATACTGTTGGTGTATGGATATTATAATCTATTTCTGTCCAAAGAGATCTCCAGCTACAATATCAGTGTACGAGAGCAGCTCCAGGCAGAAACAGACAGCATTGCCAAGGAGATAGATGGCAGGAGTGACTTTGATGAAGTATTATACGGCATAGCGAAGGAGAAGTCACTGATAATCGAGGTGAGTGATGAAGATGGCCGGATAGTGCTCTTTACAGGCGGGGAGACCGGCGTGAGTGTGGAAAACAGCGCAGCAAGTCTGTTCCATCTCAATAACCAGGTATTATTACTGAGGGTGAACCAACCGATGCCAATAATGAACATTTCAGCTTATCGTATCGGCCGTAATATATTAATAGCAGAAGTAGTGATAATTCTTACAATTCTTTTATTTTCTGCAGCACCTATATACTTGGATTATGTAAAACCGATTTTTGCGCTTCAGAAAAGCATGGGAAAATACAAGGAGGGCATACGACCTGAAAAGGTTGAGCGCTATGACGAGATCGGACTGCTCCGGAATGAATTCGTCGAACTTACTGACGCAATTGAGCAGGAGAAGCAAAAACAGCATTTGATAATCGCTTCCATTTCACATGATATAAAAACACCTCTGACGTCTATTATGGGTTTTGCAGAGCGCTTGAAAAAGAACTCGCTGCCTGCCGACAGACATGACCAGTATGTTAACATAATTTACAATAAAGCTGTGTCGATAAATAACCTGGTGGAGGAATTTGACGAATATTTAAACCTGGAGAATCAAATTGAGATCAAGCAGCAGAAGATCACGGTTGATAAATTTTGTGCTATCTTAAAATCAGATTATGAAGCAGAATTGATTGAGCGGGGAATTGCATTTACTGTAAGTGTTACCTGCCCCGATGAAATGATTGTTGTGGATATTTCGAAGATGCGCAGAGTCTTTGGGAACATTATAAGCAACAGCCTGAAGCATTTTAACCGGCAGGCGCCGGCTATAGCTGTTTATTGCTCAAGACAGGGGGATTCGGTCATTTTTTCTGTCGAGGATAATGGGACCGGCGTCCCCGAAAAGGAGCTGGGCAAGATATTCGACCCGTTCTATACCTCCGATAAAGGGCGCTCGGTCGCGGGACTCGGCCTCTCCATATGCAGGGAGATTGTCAGAGCGTGCGGAGGGACAATATGGGCCCAAAACAATGAATCCGGAGGATTCTCCGTCAGAATAAGCCTTCCAGTCTGAATACAGCATTATTGAGGATATGGCTTAATAATATTCCATACTTCCAGTACCTTCACGAAGAGGGCATTTATGAAGGTTGGATTTCTTTATGCCGATATGTTATGATATTTAGCAATAAACACTTATGATAGATTACGTAAACGACGCTGGCTTTTAGTGTCTGCTTGGTAAAGGAAGCGATTATCCTAATGGTTTCACGCAAACGGGACATGGACATGTGCAGCGGCCCGCTGTTCAGTAAGATATTGATATTTGCACTGCCGATTATGGCAATGAACATTTTGCAGCTATTATTCAATGCTGCCGATATGATAGTCGTCGGAAAATTCTCGGGCAAAGAGGCACTGGCTGCAGTAGGAGCAACAGGATCACTAATAAACCTGTTGGTCAATTTTTTTATGGGCTTATCCGTAGGTACCAGCGTTATAGTTGCACAGGATTATGGAGCAGGGAAGACAGATGGCGTAAGCCGGTCTGTCCACACTTCCATTTTTATAAGTGTTATCAGCGGAATTGTGGTCATGGTTGGCGGTTTTGTTTTCTGTGAAGCATTGCTGGAGCTTATGGGCACTCCGGATGACATTATTAATCTGTCGGTCTTATATATGAGGATGTATTTTTTGGGCGTGCCTGCCAGTATGGTATACAATTTTGCCGCAGCCATTCTGCGTGCCATAGGAGACAGCAAGCGCCCAATGTATTACCTTGTGATAGCCGGCATGGTAAATGTCATACTCAATCTGTTTTTTGTGATAGTGCTTCACATGAGTGTCGAGGGCGTGGCATTGGCAACGGTCATATCCCAGTACATCTCGGCAGCACTGATTATGATATGCCTGATAAGGAGTGAGGGAGCCATCAGGTTCATTATTCGCAGGATGCGAATAGATGGACAGAAGCTGAAGTCAATTGTAAAGATAGGCCTGCCTGCTGGTCTGCAAGGCTTGCTGTTTTCTTTCTCTAATACACTTATCCAGTCCGCTGTCAATTCCTTCGGGTCTACGATGATAGCGGCAAGCTCCGCTTCCGGAAATGTTGAAAACCTTGTGAGCACCTCTATGAATGCTTACTATAATGCTGCTCTTACCTTTACAGGGCAAAACATGGGTGCTGGAAAGTACAAAAGGATTGACACCATAGCAAAGGTATGCACTGTATTGATATTTGTGAGCTGGATCGTATTGGGTGGTACAGCGTTGCTGTTCGGAAGGCCGCTGCTTAGTTTGTTCACGTCAGATCCGCAGGTCGTTGAACTGGGTATGGAGCGCATGTACGTCATGATGGCAGGATTTATCGCATGCGGCATAATGAACGTTTATCCGGGATTGACCCGAGGTATGGGCTATTCTGTAATGCCGATGCTTTGCACGCTTATAGGCGCATGTCTGCTGCGTATAGTCTGGCTGGCTACTTTCTTTGCCTGGAACCGTTCAATATTCATGCTTTTTATATGTTATCCCATTACATGGTCTCTGGCAGGTATTGGCCAGGTGGGATGCTACTTCTATGCGCGTTACAAGGTGCGCAGGCGCGCAATGCAGCAGGATGGGCCCGATGGCGATGGCAGACCGCCGATGTATACCGGCGGGCAAACGGCCGGTAAGGCGGTAAAAGCGTAATGCTGCCAGAGGCGCACGCCGTTGGAAGAAAATATTTCTAAAGAAGAAAACTAAATTGACCAAACAGCTCAAGCTGTGATATTGTAAAAATTGACAAAACAATAGTTCACAGTTTGGCAATCGAAAGGTGGAATGAAGTCCGGTACACTGAAAAATAACGGTGTGCGCGGAAAAGTAATTTTAAAATCATTTGAGAATAATCGAGGCAAGCTGCTGCTGGTGAAATAACATGATCACAGCGGTTTGGTTTTATGCTCGATTTACTGGTGATTTTAAGATTACTCCACGGTCGCTGTAACAAGGGGATAAATGCCGCCCATAAAATGGGATCAAGCCGTAGAGTAAATCTGCGGCTTTTATTTTTTGCCGGACTGTAGTGCTGTGTTTTGTCAAAATGAATAAAATTGGAGGATTAGCATTATGAAAGTAAATAATATCATATCGGATAACAAACTGAATCTGGAGCTGCTGCTGGCGGCCCAGCAAAAGCCGGCTCTGTTTCCTGAAAGGGAAGAACTGTTCTGGGATGACCCATATATTTCTCAGCAGATGCTTAAGGCTCATCTGGACCCTGCTACGGATGCAGCAAGCTTTAAACATGAAACCATAGATAAAACAGTAGAGTGGATCATGAACTATCTTGGACTGAAGGCAGGCTCCAGAGTACTGGATCTGGGCTGCGGCCCCGGATTGTACTGTACAAGGCTGCACAAGCGCGGTATTAATGTTACGGGCATGGATTTTTCCAAAAATTCAATAGACTATGCCGACAGGTATGCGAAGAAAAACGGCATGGATATAGAGTACATATATCAGAACTACCTAAATATGAACTATGATAATGAATTCGATGCTATCCTGCTAATTTACTGTGACTTAGGAGCATTGACCGATTCTGAACGCGATATACTGCTTATGAAGATACGCAAGGCACTTAAGCCTGAAGGTGTATTTATATTTGATGTGTTTACGGACCGTTACTTTGATCAGCCGGTTAGGCGGAACTGGTATGTGAGCGGTGCAGGCTTCTGGAGACCCTGCAGCCATCTTGTCCTGGAACAGGACTTCCATTATGAAGAGGCAGATGTGGTTCTCAGGCAGCATACGGTCATCGATGAAAGCGGTAAAATCTCGGTATACAGGATATGGGATCATTACTATTCAAGGGAGTCAGTTATTAAGCTGCTTCAGGAAAATGGGTTCAAGGTGCGGGATATTTTCAGCGATCTGACAGGCAAGCCTTTTGAGGAGAAAACAAAATGCATGGGTATAGCGGCGAAAAGAGCATATTGACAGAATGTAAATAATGGGTTTAAATGTTATCAATATATTTTGAAGCTACCTGTTGAGGTTACGGTAGCTGATACTCAATAAAGCTTTATTTGAAAGGGACGATAGCTGTATGGAAAAAGTGAGGGCATTTTTAAAGAAAAAGGACATTGTCATTTCAGCGCGCCGTTATGGCGTAGATGCTTTGGGTGCCATGGCGCAGGGCTTGTTCTGCTCGCTGCTTATAGGCACGATAATAAACACGATCGGAACACAGTTCGGCTTACCATTTTTGAACAAAATCGGCGGTTATGCGGCAGATATGTCCGGCCCGGCAATGGCCATAGCTATCGGATACGCTTTGAAATGTCCTCCGCTGGTGCTGTTTTCATTGACTGCGGTAGGAGTTTCAGCAAACAAACTCGGAGGTGCGGGCGGTCCTCTGGCCGTGCTCATCATCGCCATTATTGCCGCGGAGCTGGGCAAACTGGTATCCAAGGAGACCAAGGTGGATATTATTGTTACTCCGCTGGTTACAATCTCTGCGGGAGTCGGCCTTTCAGCACTCATTGCGCCGCCTGTCGGCACAGCTGCCAACTGGGTCGGACAGATCATCATGTGGTCGACTGAGCAGCAGCCTTTCATAATGGGTATCCTGGTTTCCGCCCTTGTTGGTATCGCACTTACATTGCCTATCAGCAGCGCTGCCATATGTGCGGCCTTCAGCCTTACCGGACTTGCCGGCGGGGCAGCCGTGGCTGGCTGTTGTGCCAACATGGTCGGGTTCGCAGTCCTGTCCTTCCGTGAGAACCGCTGGGGCGGATTGCTTTCACAGGGTCTTGGCACCTCCATGCTCCAGATGGGCAATATAGTCCGTAATCCAAAGATATGGATCCCCGCTATCGTCACAAGCTGTATCACAGGCCCTATTGCAACTGTTGTGTTCGGATTTAAGATGAATGGTCCGGCAGTTGCTTCCGGCATGGGCACCTGCGGTCTTGTGGGTCCCATCGGTGTTTATACAGGATGGCTCAACGACATCGCAGCAGGTTCCAAGGCAGCTATAACAGGAATGGATTGGGCAGCGCTGGTGCTCATATGCTTCATACTGCCGGCAATTATCTGCTGGGCTGTAGGCCTTATTTGCAGAAGGATAGGCTGGATAAAGGAAGGGGACCTGAAGCTGGAAGGCTGAGCAGCAGCCTGATGTCAGCTTTTTAAACGAATTCACATAAAACGGCCGGCTTGTTCCTTTAACTGGATTTCCAGTCGCAAGGGACAGCCGGCCATTATCTTTGAACGATGCATTATAAAGATTACAGAGACAATATCTTGCTGAGCTCGATCATTTTTTCATCGATGGATTTTTTCATTTCCAGGGCCTCGTTGATTTCTATACCTTGCAGCACATGGTCCTTGAATGCTATCACCTGGTTATAGATGCCTTTGCTCAGCAGTTCAGTGGCCAGTGCTCCCATCCTGCTGGCCAATACCCTGTCGCGCACCGTCGGGCTTCCGCCGCGTTGGATATGTCCGAGAATGGTTCCTCTTGCTTCGATCCCCGTGGTTTCCTCTATTTTTTGTGCAATTTCTATGGCTCCAATGTCACCGCCGATACCCTCTGCAGTTATCACGATATAATGCTTCTTTCCCCTGTTCCTGCCCTCGATTATCGGCTTGATTATATCCTTGTTGAAGTCAAAGGGCTTTTCGGGCAGCAGTACGACCTCGGCGCCGCAGGCAATACCGACATTGAGTGCGATATATCCTGCATCCCTTCCCATGACCTCTAGTACGCTGCAGCGCTCATGGGAGTATGCAGTGTCCCTTATCTTGTCAAGTGCGTCCTGAACGGTATTCAAGGCGGTATCATAGCCAATGGTGTAGTCAGAGCAGCCAATGTCGTTGTCAATAGTTCCCGGTATTCCCATGACCTTCATTCCGAACTTGCTCAAATCTCTGGCACCTCTGAAGGAACCGTCCCCTCCGATGACCACAAGTGCATCGATGCCGAAAACCTGAGCCATCGATATGCCCTTTTTAATACCCTCCTCCGTTTTAAAGGCCGGACAGCGGGCAGTCTGCAATATAGTTCCGCCCCTGTGTATGATGTCCGATACCTTCCGGAGATCCAGTTCGGATACATCTCCGCTGATAAGACCGTTGTATCCCTTTCTGACTCCCATTACATTGAAACCGTGATATATACCTGTCCTGACGACAGATCTGATGGCTGCGTTCATGCCGGGCGCATCCCCGCCGCTGGTCAATACCCCGATAGTTCTAATATCACCCATAATTTTGCCTCCGTGTTCTGCAATCAGCTGTTTCAGTTTTCAGCCTTTATTTGTTATATCAAATCATGTTTTTTGGTGTAAAGCTATGTTCAAGCTATACTCCTATTGTATTATTTTTTATAATATCTTACAATCCTTTTCATACTGCTGATGGTGATTTTTACAACTATTAAACGGAGCTTACCAGAAGCGGGAAATGCTGCCTCAAGCGCGAATATTTTTATTCGACATCCTGCAGGGCATCGTAGCCCTCTTCTCCCGTCCTGACCTTGATTACATTCTCCACATTATATACAAATATCTTTCCATCACCTATATTGCCCGTATATAGAACCTTCTTCGCGGTTTCTACCACCGACCTTACAGGGACCTTGCTGATGACGATCTCAATCTTTATCTTCGGAAGCAGATTTGTTTCAAATTCAACACCGCGGTAGTATTCGGTCATTCCGCCCTGTATGCCGTAGCCGAGAACATTTGTGACCGTCATGCCGGTTATGCCGATTTTGTCCATAGCAACCTTCAATGCTTCGAATTTGCTCTGCTTGGTGATGATCTCTACCTTGGTCAGCTTAACGCCTGATGTGCTTTCTGCAGGAGCAGGTGCCTCAACGACCTTGACCGGTACAGCCTTCTCCACAGGAACTGTTCCTGTTATTTCGGCGGGAGCGATATCATCGGTATCATTTGTATAATCAACCGATACAAAGTCCGGATAACCCTTGTTTCCATGTTCGCCGATATCCAGACCCTCGATTTCCTCCTTTGCCGATACGCGTATTCCAAGGGTCTTTTTGACAAGCAGCCATGCCAGCAGGGAAGCCGGGAAAACAAAAGCTGCCACAGCCAGGACACCGAGAGCCTGTTTGCCCAACAGATCAAAACCGCCCCCGAAGAACAGACCGTTCGGTGTACTTACCCCACCGATGCCATTCTGTGCAAACAAGCCGACAAACAGCGTGCCGAGCACACCATGAACGAGATGGACGGATATTGCGCCTACAGGGTCATCGATCTTTCTCCTGTCAAAGAACATTACAGACAGAACTACGAGAACACCGGCAATTGCGCCGATAATGATAGAACTGGTGACACTTACATATGCACAGCAGGGTGTTATAGCAACAAGTCCTGCCAGAAGTCCGTTTATTGACATACCCAGGTCAGGTTTTCCTATAACCAGCCAGGCGGTTGCCGTAGCTGTAAGAATTGCTACGATACCGGCGGTGTTGGTTGTTACCAGTATATGGGAAATAGCACCGGGATCTGCCGCCATAGTTGATCCGGGGTTGAAGCCGAACCAGCCCAGCCACAGAACGAATGCTCCTATTGTTGCAAGGCTCATGCTGTGACCCGGAATAGGATGTATCTTGCCGTCCTTACCATACTTGCCTATTCTTGGCCCAAGGAGAAGGGCGCCTGCCAGAGCTGCCCAGCCGCCCACCGAGTGGACGACGGAGCCCCCTGCGAAGTCCAGCATTCCCAGCTGGGCCAGGAAGCCGCCGCCCCAGATCCAGTGACCGACTATCGGATAGATAAACATAGTGAGTAGCAGTGAGAAAATGATAAATGAAATATACTTGATACGTTCTGCTACTGCTCCTGAGACAATTGTTGCGGCAGTTCCGCAGAACACCAGCTGGAAGAAGAATTTCAGCCAGAACGGGACGCTGGTCCATGATATTGCAGAGTATACGCCCTGATAAGCATCGCCGGTCGCAGGTGAATTGTCGGCGCCGCTTGCAAAGAACAGGCCCTGCAGGCCCATAAAGCCGTTGCCGTCTCCAAACATAAGGCCCCACCCCAGTACTAGAAAGCCAAGAGATGAGACAGCAAATACAATAAAGTTTTTAGAAAGTATGTTGACCGAGTTCTTTTGTCGGGCAAACCCGCTTTCTACCGCTGCAAAGCCGAGATTCATAAAGAAAACCAGCACTGCTGCAAAAACCACCCAAATGGTATCCAGAATCACTTTTGTATCCATAAAATAACCCCCCCTAATATTTTTTAGCAGTACGGCATCTTGATTTATAAAAACAAAAAAGGCGCGAACCAACAAAAAATTGGTTCGGCGCCTTTGCCTTTATAATTATATATGCGTTGTGCTAATTGATTTTTTTAAATATAACAAAAAATAGGGGCACTGTCAATACTATTTAGAAAAAAATGTTAGAACAAAATGACGGCAAGCAATCATGTAAATTTCAAAAGTATATTCTACCCCAAGTGCCGGGAACGTGGACTAAAACCCAAACCCTGCAAATAGACAGGAAGTGTGTCATATACTCGCTCGAACAGTAAATGAAGGTTATACGAACACAACTTGCAAAAACTGATCCATAACGAGTAGTATGCAGATTGATTACTGCCATTACCTGGATATTTGTCCACCGCTCCTACTTCTCAGTAAAAGAAATGTCTATAGCTTTAAGCCTTTTTCATAATTTACATTACGTATTGCTGAATATATACTATACTTGGGTAATTGTGTTATCATAACCCAAATTTATAACGAGGCGAAAGCCGGGATATGATGAGGTTAAAAGGGGAACAAAATTTTGCGAGGGGTGGGTCAATATGAACAGTAAAAAACTCGTAAGCATCAAAAAGTTTATCTCACTGTTGTCTGCTATAGCGCTGATCCTGACAGTAATGACTGCATGCAGCACTACAGGTGGATCAAAGGAGAATGAAAATCCGCCAGACCAGAACCAGATCGATGCGACTCAAAATGAGACTCCTGAAGTGAAAGAACCCGAAGAGACAGAGCCCGTGCTTTACAATGAGACATTTGCAGGTGGCAAGGGAGCAGCCGCACAGGCGGGAGGTGCCAGCCTTGAACCTGTGACCGGCAAGGTGTTCGACGGAAATGATGACGGAGCTGCGCTGTATATAAGCAACAGAGTGAACAACTGGGATGCAGCGGATTTCAAGTTTAGTGCCATAGGCCTTGAAAACGGTATGGTATGCAGCATAACAGTGAAGGGGTATGTAGATGCCGATGCCGAGATACCGGCTGGCGGACAGGCATGGCTTCAGGCAGTGGACAGCTATCAATGGCTGGGCGGTGTTGATTATGTCGCCGGAAAAGCATTCACTCTGACAGGTAAATATACTGTAGATACAAGCAAGGACGTTGCTATACGCGTCCAGTCCAGTGAAGAAGGAAAGACCGTGCCGTTTTATATCGGGGAAATTACAATCTCCGGTAAGAAGGGAGAGGTGCAGGCACCTGTAGCAGCAGAGCCCAGAGCTCCTGCAGAAAAATTTACACAGGTCACCTTTGAGGATAACACTCCACAGGGGTTCACGGCCAGAGCAGGTACTGAAACACTTACCGTGACAGATGAGGCCAACCATACCGAGGGTGGTAAATATGCCCTTAAGGTGGAAGGCAGGGCCGACACATGGCATGGACCATCATTGAATGTTGAAAAGTATGTCAATGAAGGAATGGAGTACAAAATTTCAGTATGGGTCAAGCTCATTGATCCCGCCAGCTCGCAGATACAGCTATCTACACAGGTAGGCAACGGAGATGGTGCAAACTATGTAAATCTTGCTCCCAAGACTATCAGCACAAATGACGGCTGGGTCCAGTTTGAAGGCCAATACCGCTATAGCAATGCAAGCAGCGGATACCTGACTATATATGTAGAAAGCGCAAATAATGCTACTGCGTCCTTCTATATCGACGATATCAGCTTCGAGAGTACGGGCGCGGGAGCTATTGCCATACAAAAGGACCTGACGCCGATCAAGGATGTATATAAAGACGACTTCCTTTTCGGAAATGCCATATCGATAGAAGACATGCAGGGTATTAGGCTGGAGCTGCTAAAAATGCATCACAATGTAGTGACGGCAGGCAATGCGATGAAGCCTGTCTACTTACAGAGCACAAAGGGAAATTTCAATTTTTCAGCTGCAGATCAGCTTGTTGATAAAGCTATAGCTGAGGGAATGAAGGTACATGGTCACACACTGCTGTGGCATCAGCAGTCTCCGAAATGGATGAACCAGAAGGAAGATGATTCTTATCTGGGCCGCGAGGAAGCTCTCGAGAACCTCAGGACACATATCAAGACAGTAATGGAGCACTTTGGAGACAAGGTCATATCCTGGGATGTACTAAATGAAGCAATGAATGACAATCCACCCAAGCCATCCGACTGGAGGGCATCGCTGCGTAAATCACCCTGGTATCATGCTATCGGTGACGATTATGTCGAGCAGGCGTTCCTTGCGGCCAGAGAGGTGCTGGATGCACATCCTGACTGGGATATCAAGCTGTATTACAACGACTATAATGATGATAACCAGAGCAAAGCAACAGCCATATACAACATGGTAAAGGAGCTTAATGAGAAATATGCAAAGAAGCATCCCGGCAAGCTGCTCATAGATGGTGTTGGAATGCAGGGACACTATTCCATCAATACAAACCCGGCCAATGTTGAGATGTCATTGGAGAGGTATATCTCACTGGGGGTCGAGGTCAGCATAACAGAGCTTGACATGATGACCGGAGACAACTTTGAACTTTCAGAGAAACAGGCAAATGCTCAGGGTCTCTTATATGCGCAGCTGTTCGATATATTCCGCAAGCATTCGGACAATATCGCTCGTGTCACCATTTGGGGCATGGATGATGGAACAAGCTGGAGAGCTGCTCAAAACCCGACTATTTTCGATAAGGACCTCCAGGCAAAGCCTGCATACTATGGAGTAATTGATCCTGACAAGTTTATGAAGGAAAATGCTGTAGATACGGCAGATGCAAACAAATCCACTGCAAAATCCGGTACCCCGAAGATAGACGGCAAGATAGATGCAGCATGGAAGAACGCTCCCGAGCTGCAGATAAACCGTTACCAGATGGCCTGGCAGGGTGCCACCGGTGTGGCAAAGGTCCTCTGGGACGATAAAAACCTGTATGTTTTGTACCAGGTAAGCGACGCCCAGCTTGATAAAGCAAGCGCCAATGCCTGGGAGCAGGATTCGGTAGAGGCATTTGTGGACGAGAACAATGCAAAGTCGACATTCTACCAGGAGGACGACAGCCAGTACAGAGTAAATTATGAAAATACTGCATCATTCAATCCTGAGGGAATTGAAAAAGGATTCAAATCTGCAGTAACTGTTTCGGGAACAAATTATACTGTTGAAATGCAGATACCGTTCAGGACTTTAACTCCCAAGGCTGGTATGCAGATCGGCTTCGATGTACAGATCAACGACGGCAAGGACGGCGCCCGCCAGAGCGTAGCTACATGGAACGATCTGACAGGCAACGGATATCAGGATCCGTCGGTGTTTGGAATCATTACACTGGAGAAATAAAGCTGTAAGTCTATAGTTTTCGAAAACCCATGAAGGCTGCTTCAAAAGGATTGTCAATCCCTAAGAAGCAGCCTTTTGTGTTTTTTAGATAAGTGTCATATATTGTAACGGAATTTGGTAATTTACTTTACAAATAATACCTGATAAAATGCTGTCATTGCCAAGCTGGCATATCTAAATCATAAGCTTTTTATAACGAGGCGATAGACGGGCCAACAATGTGTTATAAGCTTCTGACGCCCCCGAACCATAGTTATCTCTAGTGGGAAAGGAGGTTTGATAAGTCAAATAAATTCGTCCTATCACAAAAGAAAAGTACATAAATATGTTTAGGGACTAAATAAAAATGTGGGGTGATTATTTGAAAGGTATTATGTTAAGTAATTCTAAAAAGGTAATCGCATTGCTCTCGGTATTTGCGCTTCTTTTAGTGTATATGCCAGCAAGCATCGCGGCCGAGGAAGATGATACCGGCGCCATTTACCATAATGATTTTGAGGGAGCTGGTGTTACAGAATTTGTTCAGTCAGGAAACGCTAACATAAGTGTGTCCAATGAACAAGAAAGCGGAGGAGCTCAATCGCTCAAGGTAGTAACCACGGGAGGCAATTCGTGGGATGGTGCCCAGATATCGGGGACTGCAGCTAAGCTGGCTATTGGCAAGAAATATCACATTTCAGCAAAGGTTTATGCCCCGGATATGCCTGTTCAGCTTGTTATGCAGATAGTACTGACTAAAACTGCAGATGGCTCTGACGATTACAAGTGGCTTGCTAATAAAACTTATGAAGAAGGCGACACCGGTTGGAGTACATTCGAAGCAGAATTGGATCTGTCCACCGGAGAACATAGCGGAGTAAAATACATACAGTTTGTGAAGGGTAGCGTTAATAACAACGCCAATATTACTTTCTACATTGATGATTTTACTGTAACAGATCTTAGCCCAAGTGCTGTTTACTCAAACGATTTTGAGGGTGAAAGTGTTACTGAATTCTTCCAGTCCGGTACTGCAACGCTGAGCATTGCAGCGGATCAAAAAAGCGGAGGTACTAAATCGCTGAAGATTGTTACCTCGGGCGGAAATTCGTACGACGGGGTACAGATAGAAGGTACCACCGGAGCGGGAGTAGTACTTGGAAGCAAGTATCATATCTCAGCGGAGGTTTACGCTCCTGACCAGCCCGTTCAGCTAGTCATGCAAATAGTGCTGACAAAAGCGGCGGATGGAACAGACGATTACAAATGGCTTGCTAATAAAACCTATGAAGAAGGCGATAGCGGCTGGAGTACTTTTGAAGCCGACCTGGATTTGTCCACAGACGAATATAGTGGCATTAAGAACATACAGTTTGTAAAAGGTGGCGGCAACACAGCCAATATAACCTTTTATATCGATGATTTTATTGTGACAGAGCTTGACAGTGAAGAACCAGCAGAACCCAGACCTCCGGCGCTACCCTTTACGACATTAACCTTCGAGGATGAGACAGCGGGTGGTTTTGTCGGCAGGTCAGGCACTGAAACACTTACTGTGACTGATGAAGTAAACCACACTGACAGCGGGAGTTATGCACTAAAGGTGGAAGACAGAACAGTAACATGGCATGGGCCATCTCTGAACGTGCAGCAGTATATTGACCAGGGCAGTGAGTATAAGGCTACTGTCTGGATTAAGCTGATTGAACCTGCAAGTGCACAAATCCAGCTTTCTACACAGGTCGGCAATGGAAGCGGCGCTTCATACAACAATTTACATTCAAAAACGATTAAAGTTGACGATGGTTGGGTCAAGTTTGAAGGAACATATCGTTACACCAACATGAGTAGCGATTATGCTACGATATATATTGAAAGCTCTAGCAATGCAACAGCATCCTTCTACATTGACGATGTAAGTTTTGAGCCAACAGGGTCGGGACCTATTGATATACAAAGAGATCTGACACCGATAAAGAGCGTTTATGAAGACAGCTTCCTGATAGGTAACGCAATATCAGCAGAAGATCTGTCCGGAGTAAGACTTGAACTGCTAAAGATGCACCACAATGTTGTAACGGCAGGAAATGCAATGAAGCCGGATGCACTGCAGCCCACGAAGGGTAATTTCACATTCACTGCAGCAGATGCAATGGTTGACAAGGTGCTTGCCGAAGGGATGCTGATGCACGGTCATACACTTGCATGGCACAGCCAGTCACCGGATTGGATGAACAAGGATGAAGATGGCGGTTTCCTTGGCCGTGAAGAGGCCCTTGAAAATTTGAGGACTCACGTCAAAACTGTAGTTGAGCATTTTGGTGATAGAGTCATTTCCTGGGATGTGGTCAACGAGGCAATGAATGACAATCCTCCGAACCCATCAGATTGGAAGGCAGCACTGCGCCAATCACCATGGTATTATGCGATAGGGTCAGACTATATAGAGCAGGCATTCCTTGCAGCCAAGGAAGTGATTGTTGAGAATGGCTGGGATATAAAGCTGTATTACAATGATTACAATGATGATAACCAGAATAAAGCGACAGCGATATACAGTATGGTAAAGGAAATAAACGACAGATACGCAGAAGATCATCCCGGCGAGAAGCTCATTGATGGTGTCGGCATGCAGGCACACTACAATCTGAGCACAAATCCGGAAAATGTCAAGCTGTCACTTGAGAAATTCATAAGCCTGGGTGTGGAAGTGAGTGTAACAGAGCTTGATATAATGGCAGGAGACAACAATCAGATGTCTGAGGACCAGGCTAAAGCTCAGGCCTATTTATATGCGCAGTTGTTCAAGATATATAAGGAGCATTCTGAATATATACCACGTGTCACGGTCTGGGGAATGGATGACGGTACAAGCTGGAGAGCTGCCAATAGTCCGCTGATATTTGATAAATTACTGCAGGCGAAACCTGCATATTATGCTGTGATAGATCCGGAAAAATACATTGAAGAAAATCCACCTGCATTACCGCCGGATTCGAAGCAAGGCACAGCTCGATTTGGCACGCCTGTTGTGGATGGAGTTATCGACAGTGTCTGGAGCAACGCTGAAGCTTTGCCGGTAAATCAGTATCAGATGGCATGGCAGGGAGCGAGCGGGACAGCTAAGGCTCTGTGGGATGATACCAGCCTGTATGTTCTGGTTCAGGTGAACGATACGGTGCTCGACAAAACAAGTCCGAATCCATGGGAGCAGGATTCTGTGGAAGTCTTCCTGGATGAGAACAACGCAAAGACATCCTTCTATCAGGACGACGACGGTCAGTATAGAGTTAACTTTGAAAATGAGAGAACAATAAATGCAGGGGGCACGGTAGCAGGGTATGTAACGGCTACTACAACTACCGCCGCAGCAGGCTATGTAGTAGAAATGACTATACCATTCAGAACGATAAATCCTGCAAATAATATGAAAATTGGTTTTGATGCACAGATAAATGACGGTAAAGATGGCTCGCGTATAAGTGCAGCTACCTGGAATGATCTGACCGGGAATGGTTACCAGGATACATCGGTGTTTGGTGTTCTTACACTTTCAGGCAAGGGATCCGGAAGCAGTGACAGCAGCAGCTCCGGCAGTTCCTCACCGAGCACTCCTACTGTGAAAACAGAAAAGGGAGTGGTTTCTGTAAATGTGCCTGTAGTTAAAAACTCTGATGGAAGCATGGTAGCAAATGTAACTGACAGTTATGTAGATGCAATGGTGAAGGCTGCTGTGGCGTTCAAAAAGGACAATGCCGAACAGACCAGCACCATGAGGCTTGTACTGGATACATCGTCAGAAAACCTTACAGCCAAACTGCCGGAAAAAGCTCTGGAGAGGATACTGACTGCAGATCCCGATGCTTCACTTGTGATCGCTGCTGGCCAGTGTGAGATGGAATTTGACAGTAAGGCACTGGAGGCGATATCGAAGGCTGGCACCGGAGTGATGGAGATCAACGTTAGCAAGCTTGATCCGGCTGAAGTAGCCAAAATATCTTCTGAAGCGGCAGAAAAAATTGCAGACCGTCCTGCATTTAAATTCGAGGTCAAAAATGGAGGTAATGCAGTAACAGATTTCAACGGCGGTTCACTGACTACCAGCATACCATATACACTGGCAGAAGGCGAAGATCCTGATGCGATCCTGGTCTACTATATCGACGGCGATAACAAGCTGGTTCCTGTAATGGGCCGGTACATAGATGGCAGGGTACAGTTTACTACTTCCCACCTGTCCAGGTATGCTGTAGCTTACAACAAGGTAAGCTTTGCAGATGTGAAAACAACTGATTACTTCTATTCACCAGTGACTTATCTCAGCGCACGAGAAGTAATAACGGGTTCTGTTTTTGAACCCAGGCGAGCTATAAACCGCGGAGAAGCTATAGTTATGTTCTTGAAAGCCTATGGGTTCAAGCCGTTGGAAAACCCCACAGACAATTTCTCCGATGCTTCAGGCGAATACGCGGGCTATTACGCGCAGGCCAAAGCCATCGGACTTACCAAGGGTATCGGGAATAATATGATAGGTGCGGACAATCTGCTGACAAGAGAAATGCTGTTTACCATGATCAGCAACATGGAAAGCGTCGTAGGAGAATTCCCGACAGCCGGTGAAGGCAGAAAGGCATCAAGCTTCACCGATTATAACGAACTTTCCGGCTGGTCTGTGGATTCAGTATCCAATCTGACCGAAAAGGGCATTGTAATTGGAGCAGGCAATAATACTCTGAAGCCCAAAGCTGATGCATCCCGAGCTGAAACAGCAACATTGCTGTACAGGCTGCTTAATCAATAAATAGGTAACCCTTATTCCCCAGTTGCTTCTAAGCAACTGGGGAAGGTGATATTCATATCGGATGTTCTGCACGGGCAGACATAACAAAAGCCGCACACTGTGCGGCTTTTTGCTATGGTTATTGTTTCTTTTCTATGTCGGTCTGCCTTATTTCGACCCTGCGGATCTTTCCGCTGATAGTCTTAGGCAGCTCTGTAACAAATTCGATGACCCGTGGATACTTATAGGGCGCAGTAACTCGTTTTACATGGTCCTGCAGCTCTTTTACCAGGGCTTCGCTGCCTGTATAGCCCTTTGCGAGTATGACGGAGGCCTTGACTATCTGGCCTCTGTCAGGGTCCGGAACAGCGGTGATAGCACATTCCATTACAGCAGGATGCTCAATGAGGGCGCTTTCAACCTCGAAGGGTCCTATCCTGTAGCCGGAGCTCTTGATAACGTCATCCGCCCTGCCGACAAACCAGAAATAGCCGTCCTCATCACGCCAGGCCATATCTCCCGTAAAGTACATATTATCGTGCCAGACTTCCTTTTTCAGTTCTTCATCCTTATAGTAACCGCAGAACATACCAAAAGGCTTTCCATTATCCGTCCTGATAACGATCTGCCCTTCTTCACCGACTTCGCAGGAATTGCCTTCCTCATCCACGATATCAGCGTCATAGCCGGGCGCCGGTCTGCCCATGGAACCGGGCTTGGGCTCCATCCATGGGAAGTTTGCCACTGTCAGTGTCAGCTCCGTCTGCCCGTAACCCTCTGCCAGCTTCAGACCTGTTGCCTTGTAGAACTGGTTATATACTTCGGGATTCAAAGGCTCTCCTGCTATAGAGCAGTGAGTCAGCGAACTCAGATCAAATTGTGTCAGGTCCTCTTTTATCAGGAATCTGTATATTGTCGGAGGAGCGCAGAAGGTAGTCACCTTATACTTTACTATTACTTCCAGCATCTCCCTTGCATTGAATTTTTCATGGTCGTATGTGAATACGGCGCTGCCGCAGATCCACTGTCCGTATATCTTGCCCCACATGGATTTCATCCAGCCGGTATCCGAAACTGTCAGGTGGAGGCCATTGTCCTGCACGCACTGCCAATACTTTGCAGTATTGATATGCCCGAGGGGATATGTGAAATCGTGGAGCACCATTTTTGGCATGCCCGTTGTTCCCGAGGTGAAATATAGCAGCATCGTATCCTCGTTCTCTGCGGCCTCACTGCCAACAGGCTTGGGGAAATCGGCAGATGCCTTTTCGAGCTCCTCGTCAAAATTGTACCACCCATCGGTTTTGCCGTTAACCGCAACGATATTTTTCAGAGTCGGTGATTTGCTTCTGGAATCGTTTATATGCCTGATTACTTCATCCTCGGCCACCGATATTATCATGCTTATGCCTGCGGCATTGCACCTGTAGATGATATCCTTTGAGGTGAGCAGGTGTGTTGCAGGTATTGCTATCGCGCCGATCCTGTGTAGGGCGAGGAGCGCATACCAGAATTCGAAGCGCCTTTTCAGGATCAGCATGACCCTGTCGCCTTTTTTGACGCCCATGGATTTTAAGAAGCTCGCGGCTTTGTTGCTGTAGTATTTCATATCGCCAAAGCTTATTATTTTTTCCTCGCCCTTGTCATTGCACCAGACCATGGCTGTTTTATCGGGATTTTTATCAGCCATGGCATCCACAATGTCATATGCGAAATTGAAATTTCCGGGTATGGCGATCTTGAAATCGCTATAGTAATCCTCGTAACTATCAAAGTCCAGCCTTGATACATATTTATCCAACATATTAAGTACCTCAATTCTTGAATCAATTAAATATTATCGCAAGGAATTTTGCGGGTTTTCCGTCAAGCGCCTTCATTCCATGGCTGCAACCGGAGTCAAAATACAGTGAGTCCCCTTCGTTGAGCGTCAGCTGATGTCCGTCTATGTAAATCATCAGAGTGCCCTCCAGTACATAGTTGAACTCCTGGCCGGGGTGTGAATTGAAATGCACAGTGTCATCGTTTCCGGGCTCTACAGTCACAAGGAACGGCTCGGATTTCTTGTTCATAAATTTGTATGCCAGGCTCTGGTACTTGTAAGGATTGCGCCTGCTGACGCTGACACCCTTGTTCTTTCTGACCAGGCAATAGGTATGCAGCTTCGGATCCTCGCCGGTCAGTATTGCGGTCAGTTCCACACCGAATTTGTTAGCGGCTTCATAGAGGAAGCCTATGGGTATGTCGGTAGTTCCGCTTTCATATACCCTGTATTCCTCAACTGTAATACCCAGTTCGGCTGCAAGTGTTTCTTCGGATAATCCGGCAATTTCACGGAGATCCTTAATTCTGGATGCTATTTGTTTGACTTGATCAGACATAAACAACCATCCTTTCAAAATCGATTTTTAATCTGAGGATCGCTTTCAGGCACATTTTGATTGAGCTTCATATCTATATGCTGAAAATTTACGATGATGTAATATTATCATATTTTAGAAGCGAAATGAACTAATAAGCGTTCCGGTTAATACCTGAGCAATAAAACATAAAAAAAATTAATGTTTTCTGTTATTCTGGACTTCAACCCTCGATTATGCTACAATTTACGGATACCCGTGGAGGATGGAGGTCCGTTGAATGCACGAGTTATCAGCATCGAACAATATATTTGACAAATTCCGACGCACATTCATTGGCGACAGGGCATTTTACAAAAGTGTCCTGGCACTTGTTGTTCCTATTATAGTACAGAATACTATTTCCAATGTTGTGAACCTGCTTGACAACGTTATGGTCGGCCAGGTAGGCACTGTCCAGATGTCAGGTGTGGCAATCGTGAACCAGCTCATGTTTGTGTTCATGCTGACCATTTTTGGAGGTCTGGGCGGAGCAGGCATATTCGGCGCTCAGTATTATGGTGCCGGTGATAATGAAGGACTTAGGCATACAGTCAGATTCAAGCTGCTTACTGCTGCTGTGATTCTTGCAGCCGCAACTGTGATATTCATTACCAAGGGAGATGCGCTGATTAACCTGTATCTCAAAGGAGAGGGTGATCCGGCGGATGCAGCGGCGATGCTTGAGCACGGCAGTGCCTATCTGAAGGTCATGCTGTGGGGACTGCTGCCATTTGTGGTTTCACAGGTATACGGAGGAACACTTCGTGAGACCGGTGAGACTATACTGCCGATGAAAGCAAGTGTAGTAGCCATACTTACCAACTTGTGCCTGAACTATGTTCTGATATTCGGAAAGCTTGGTTTTCCGGAGCTTGGAGTCGAAGGAGCGGCTATCGCTACGGTCATATCACGTTTTGTTGAGATGGTGATCATTGTAGTTTACACTCACCGTAATACAAGGCGTTTTCAGTTTGTTGTCGGCTTGTACCGCTCGATGCGGATTCCGGCGCACCTGGTGCAATCAATATTCAAAAAGGGAATACCGCTGCTTGTGAATGAGCTGTTCTGGTCATTGAGCGTATCAACACTGACACAGATTTTTTCGACATACGGCCTGAATGTAGTAGCCGGTATGAATATATCAAGTACTATCGGCAATCTGTTTAATGTAGTATTCATTTCAATGGGTACTGCCGTTGCGGTCATGGTAGGCCAGGCGCTTGGAGCCGGAGACATGGAGCGGGCTAAGGGCTATGCATGGAAGCTTGTATTTTTCAGTGTCTGTACCTGCTTTGTGATAGGTACGGCTATGGCGTTGGCGGCACCTGTTATACCGCACATCTACAATACGACGGAGGAAGTACGGGGACTGGCCACGCATTTCATGCTGATAGGGGCAGCATTGATGCCGTTCTTTGCTATTTCCCACTGCAGCTACTTTACATTGCGCTCCGGGGGCAAGACCTTTATTACCTTCCTGTTTGACAGCGTATTTTCATGGGTTGTTTTTATACCGCTTGCATATATTATTACCAATTATACATCCCTTGACATTTATATGGCCTATCCGATATGCTACCTGCCGGATGTGGCCAAGAGCGCGATCGGCTTGCTTTTCGTGAAAACAGGCTACTGGGCGCAGAATATGGTCGCAGACAAGGCCGGAGCAGTATCGTCAGGTGTAGAGGCGGCAAGCTGATTTTATTCTTGAACTGCAAAATCGCTGGATTTTGTAATGTTTTATGTATATTTTTTTCATTGACAAATATATATAATTGGTATACTTTATTTTTATGCAAAATAAAGCCGAAATCCGCATATTTATTCGGCTAAGATTATATTAAAGGAGATAGCTATGAAAAAGATTATTGCATTTATGACAGCCGTTATTATTTTGATGACAACATGCATTCTATTGACAGGCTGCGGCGCCCAGGACAAGGATGTGTCAGGTGCCGGCGGTTCGGCAGCCAAAGGCGTGAAGGTCATTGATATACCGCTCACGCAGGAGGAGTATGCTTTTGGTGTGGATAAAAGCCAGCCGGAGCTTCTGGAGGAAGTAAACAAATTCATCGCACAGATAAAAGCGGACGGAACCTTTGACAGCATTTTGAACAATTATTTTGGAGACGGAACACCGGTTGAAGTAGTATCGGCTGCCCTTGACGAATCCAAGGACCAGCTTGTAGTAGCAACTAACGCAGGCTTTGAGCCCTTTGAATATACTGCAGGCGACAAGTACCTGGGCGTTGACATGGAAATCGCAGCGCTGCTTGCTAAATATCTTGACAAAGAGCTTGTCATCAACAATATGGATTTCGATGCGGTATGCCTTTCTGTCGGACAGGGAAAGGCCGATATTGCGATGGCGGGACTTACCATAAAGGAAGACAGAAAAGAATATGTCACATTTTCGGATAAATACTATGATGCAGCGCAGAAGCTCATCGTTAAGGCATCCGATACCAAGTTCGACAATTGTAAGACTGCAGCGGATGTTGAAGCCATACTTTCAGGCTTTGACAGCAAAATAAAAATAGGGGTCCAGAATGGCACCACCGGACAGTTCTATGTTCAAGGCGATGCTGACTGGGGCTTTACCGGTTACAAAACAGTGTGCACCGGTTACAAGTCCGGTTCACTGGCAGTACAGGATATGCTCAACGGCAACATAAGCTATGTTATAATAGATGAAGCTCCTGCAAAGTGTATTACTGAAGCAATAAACGAACTCAACTGATACCGGATGGAACCGTTAGTTCAATCTAATCCGGTCTGTGTGCAAGGGATATTGTTAATGATAAAACAATACCTCGCCGATAATATTGGCGGGGATATTGTATCTTAAAGGGAAAAAATAATGGGCAATTTTGACAAGAAAGTAGCAAAGTTCTGGGAAATATTTATTGAATACGGCGGGTATACAAAAGTCCTGACAGGGTTGCAAAATACCTTGATCATCGCGGTGGTCGGTCTGGCTATTGGTATCGTGATAGGTACTGTTATAGCCAGCATCGAAGTGCTGCCCAAGTATAAAAGACTGCCCAAAATACTAAATGGTATATGTACCTTTTACGTGGGGTTGTTCAGAGGAACTCCTGTAGTAGTGCAGCTCCTGGTAGCATACTATGTCGTTCTGCCGCTACTGGGAATAAATATGCCTTCGCTGAATGTCTGCATACTTGTGTTCGGGCTGAACAGCGGGGCATACGTTTCGGAGATCATGAGAGGCGGCATTATGTCCGTGGATCCGGGGCAGATGGAGGCGGGTCGCGCCGTCGGCCTCAGCTATGGAGTCACGATGATGAAGATCGTCGTTCCCCAGGCTGTCAAGAACATTCTTCCCACCCTGGGAAATGAATTGATCGCTCTGGTAAAGGAAACCTCCGTAGTCAGTTTTGTCGGAGCGGCAGATCTGTATGTTGCCTTCAGCTATATAGGCACCAACAGCTATGAATTCATGGTTCCGTACCTTGTGATGGCTTTGATTTATATAATCCTGGTCATGCTAATAGCATTGCTCGTTAAAACAATGGAAAGGAGCCTGAGGAAAAGTGATAGACGTAATTGATCTGAGAAAAAACTACGGCAGGCTCGAAGTCTTAAGGGGCATAAATATAAACATAGAGGAAGGTGAAAAGGTCGCGGTCGTAGGACCTTCCGGAAGCGGTAAAAGCACGTTCCTTCGCTGCCTGAACTGTATGGAGGACCCGACCGGCGGCTCCATAATATTCGAGGGCGTAAACATAGCTGATATGAAGATTGACATAAATGTTCACAGACGCCACATGGGAATGGTTTTCCAGCAGTTCAACCTATTCAACAACAAGACTGTAATCGACAATATAATGCTGGCGCCGCTCTATGTAAAGCTTCATGACCTTCGGATGAAGAAGCTGAAGAACATCTTAATCAAGGCCGAAAATGTTTTTGTAAGTAATAAAAAGCCACTTGTTGAAATCAATACTACGAGAGCCCAGATCAAAGCGGAGGTCAGAGAAAATGCTGTCCGGCTGCTGAGGAGGATCGGACTGGAGGATAAGGCCAGGACCTATCCGTCGACGCTCTCCGGCGGACAGAAGCAAAGAATAGCGATAGTTCGTGCACTTGCAATGAATCCAAAGGTAATGCTCTTTGATGAGCCGACCTCTGCTCTTGACCCGGAAATGGTGGGCGAGGTGCTTGATTTGATCAAACAGCTTGCCGACGAGGGAATGACGATGGTAATCGTGACACACGAAATGGGATTTGCCCGGGAGGTTGCCACAAGAGTGCTGTTTATGGACGGCGGGCAGATACTGGAGGAGAACACTCCGGCTGAGTTTTTCTCAAACCCGCAGAATTCAAGGGCCAGGGAATTTTTGTCCAAGGTGCTCTGAAAAGAAGCTATTGATAAAAGTATATATGGTGAAACAAAAAAGGGGATGGTACCCGGCTCTGAAGCCGTGGCACCGCCCCTTGTTTAATGTTTATCCGGCCTAAAACAATATTTCCGTTGAGCCCGGCGCTGCCTTTACGATAAGGCTTCCCTTGTTGTATGAACGCAGGACCGGTGAGTTATAATTGAGTGCTTCATTATAGTTTTTGGCGTCCAGAATGATAAAGCTCGCAGGGTTCCCGGCCTTTATGCCGTAGGTATCACCCAGGTGCAGCGTTTTTGCCGCATTGGCTGATACAAACCTGTAGGAGTTCATTATATCCTCATAGCCCATCATCTGGCAGACGTGAAGTCCCATGAACACCACATCACGCATATTGCCGTTCCCCAGCGGATACCAGGGGTCGAATATATCATCGTGGCCGAAGGAGACGTTGATGCCCTCGGCAGTAAGCTCCTTGACGCGGGTTATACCCCTGCGCTTTGGATAGGTGTCCATACGTCCCTGCAGATGGGTATTCACAAGAGGATTCGCAACAAAGTTTATATGGCTCATCTTAAGCAGTCGCATCAGCCTTACAACATATGCGTTGTTATATGAATGCATTGCAGTGGTATGGCTGGCAGTCACCCTGTCATACAACTGCAGCTCATATGCCCGGGCCGCCAGAGTTTCCAGGCCGCGGGAGGCTTCATCGTCAATTTCGTCACAGTGCACGTCCACCAGCTTGTCATACTTGCAGGCAAGATCCATGGCAAAGTTGAGGGATTCGACACTGTATTCGCGTGTGAACTCAAAATGAGGAATGGCTCCTACTGCATCTGCCCCCATCTTCATAGCGTTTTCCATAAGGACGCGGCCATTGGGGTAGCTGAGTATCCCTTCCTGTGGGAATGCCACGATCTGTATGTTTACCTTATCCTTCAATTCATCACGGAGCTCAAGCATTGCTTCCATTGCTACAAGCTTTGGGTCGGTCACATCGACATGGGTTCGGACATGCTGGATACCGTTGGCTGCCTGCATGCGTATAACCCTGTTGACCCGCTCCTTGACATCAGCCTTTGAAAGCTTTTCCTTCCTCTTGCTCCAGCAATCGATGCCTTCGAATAAGGTGCCTGAAAGGTTCCATACCGGGTCTCCTGCTGTCAAGCAGGTGTCCAGATGCACATGGGATTCGATGAACGGAGGCAGTGCGAGTTTGCCGCCCAAGTCCTCCGTTTCTTCTCCCTGACGGGGGGACAGTCCTTCACCGATCTCTTCGAATATGCCGTTCGTTATGCGAATATCGGACAGTATTTCTGAATTTTCAATATAAACGTTTTTAATAAGCATTAAATTTACCTTCTATCATTATTATGTTATGCCATAGCAAATTTTCGCCATTATTCTGTGAAGCATTGTTCAAGTGAGCAGCTTCCATTATCTATTATGCCTTTTTTCTGTCGATTATCTCAGCGATTATATAGCATATGCATGCTACTGCCATAGCATTAATCGCAGCTATACCAAAGGGGACGAAATTTCCGGCCAGCGCTCCGGCTATAACTCCAATGATAGCACCAAAGTTGAATTTGCGCTCTACCTTAGAATCTCCTGAATAAGCCGCTCTGTGCAGGAAGAAATCAAGAGCGATTATAGCACCGACCGGAGGCAGTGTTGCATTGAGGAAGGCAAGCCAGCTGATAAAGTTGTTGTACAGCCAGATGGCCGCTACTGTTCCGATAACGCCGGCTATCAGAACCATTGGACGCTTACGGATCTTTGTGATGTTCGAGAGTCCGAGCCCTGAGGTGTATAACGCATTGTCATTCGTGGTCCAGATGTTGCCTCCCAATACCAGAAGGGCGGGTATTGCCAAGCCTTGGGCGATCAGTACATAAAAGATGTCATCCTTTCCCGTGAATGCTCCGCCGACTGCACCAAAGGCGAACATAAGCGTATTGCCAAGGAAGAATGCTACAACTGTTGTGATAACCGCTATCCTATTGTTCTTTGCAAACCTTATAAAGTTTGGAGTGGCAGTACCGCCGCTGACAAAGGAGCCTATGACCATGCCTACTCCTGACAGGATCGTAACCGAGCCCGCATTCTTTGCAAATATTTCAGTAAGGCCTCCGCCTTCCACTGTAGCTGTGATCATTGAGTAAATGCCGAGGGCTGCGATGAGAGGTACAGCTACATAGCTTACAATCTCAAGTCCCTTTATGCCAAAATATGCGGATGAGGTCATACATGCACCTGCAATGATAACGAGGATGATGGGGCTGATCCCAAGAAGCTCGGAAGCCGGGATTGCAAACATGGCAACGCCTACACCGAACCATCCGATCTGTGTAAAGCTGATAAGCGCAGAAGGGAGGTAAGAGCCGAATTTTCCAAAGGAACGTTGTGCAAGCAGATCAAGACTCAAGCCTGTGGAGCTGCCGATGTATGCGAGTACTCCGGTGTATGCTCCAAGTATGATGCCGCCAATCAGGATCGCCCATATGAAGCCGGACAGGTCCAGTCCGTTTCCGAGGCTGGCGCCGACGCTCATGCTGGCAGAGAAGAAGGTGAAGCCCAGCATAATGAAGAACATGGGCCAAAAGCCTTTACGGGCGCTGGATGGTACTTTTTCGAGTGAGTAATCGATGTCGATGTGTTCGTTTGCTTTCTTTGCCATGATTTTTACCCCTTTACAATTTTTTTAACTGCCGGGGTACATCGATGGTATGGGCATAATCTGCATGCCTTTATGACCATGAACCGATGCAGGAGAACAAAAAAATCCTGCATTGGCCGCAAGATTTGATACATCACTATAGAACTTATAACGATGTCAATTTATAAAATCTTGTCGGCATCTCTGTACCGAAATTAAAGATTATTTTGTCGAATTGATACTATCATTGTTGATGAATCTTGTCAATAAAGTGCAATAATTTGCATAAGAAATTTTTTTATTATTTTTTCATATTAAATTTTGAAAAGCGCAACATAAAGAGGCAATGCTGTTAGGCAGGTTTCATAAAAATAAGCGGGAGGTAAAAGCCATGGATAAATGTCAAAGCATTTTGTGTTCAGTGAAAAGCTGTCTATATAACGAGAAAAATGACAATCATTGTACGCTGGACGCTATCCAGGTAAGCGCGTCTGCAAAGTCGGACAGCGGTGCACCGTATGATGAGACCTTATGTGCTAGCTACAAGAATCATGCCAGAATGAAATAAACGCACATGACAGCACTTGAGCAAAAGGGGATCACTCCCGGGTTCACCGGGAGTAATCCCCGTACATATCCTTATTACCGCTGTTTTTCAGGTTTGCTTTGCTTTATCGTATGATGAGCACTTGGCTCTCAAACGATGTCATCTATTTCTCAGAGTATCAAGTATCCTATTCTCTATAAAGGAATGGAAGGATGGACCGACCGAATCAGCCGCTGCCCGGGGGACAAAGCCTCCTGCCATGGTTTTGTGGCCTCCGCCGCTGCCAAGACCATTGAGCACGGCCATTATTATCTTTCCGGCATCCAGTTCGGCATTCTCATTTCGTACAGAGAATTTGACTCCTCCCTTTCTTATTGAATAAACAACAGAAAATTCAACTTCCTTCAGTGACATTATGAAATCAGATACGGTCCCGAGCAGCGAGTCCGGACAGTCTGCCCCTATATCGGCTATTCCTACGCTGCCGTATATTTTTATGTTCTTGATGGCGTTGCTGTAAGCCACCAGATCACAGAACTGCAGCTGGTTCAGCTGGATGAGGTTCAACAGCTCTATATCGGCAGCCTTATACAATGTATAGAACATATCAAGATCCAGTTCACTGACACCTCTGGACAGATCGAGAGTGTCTGTTTTCAAGCCGTAGATCAGGGCAGTTGCAATGCTGGCCGGCATCTCAATGCCGCTTTCTGCAAAGTACTCTGCAATTATAGAGGAGCACGCTCCGACATGCGGTCTGATATCCTGGAACAGGTAATCGATCTTGTGGAAAGTCGGGTGATGATCTATTGATGCGATTTCGTTTCCTATAAAATCTGTTATGTTTGAATTTCCCTTTTGTGAATCAACAAGTATTATGTAATCGTTTTCCGTCATATCAGGGATTTCTCTGATGTTTTTCAGCTTAATGTGCAGCAGCTCTACCATTCTGCTGGTGCTGTACTTTTCAATCTCGCCGCGGTAGCAGATATCTGCCTGTATTCCGGAGTTTTGCAGCAGGTATTGAAGACCGTAGGCGCTGGCAATGGAGTCGGGATCAGGTGAGTTATGCATTTGAATAAGGGTCCTTTGTCCGCTTTCGGATATGATACCAACGAGCGTTTGAAGATTGCCGTTTTTTTCACTTTTGCAAATATCCATAGTTAATCACAACCTTCACAAATAATGTCAGATTATACATATCGTTTGTTACATTTTAACAGATGTGACTCTGCAATTCAAGCAGGCAGACAACAGGACTACCATAAGCAGCATAAATACGGTCTTTATGATATTTATGCTCAACGGAACAGGCTCATTCATAAACATGGTGTACCGGGTAAAATTGACCATGCCATGGAACCTTGATAATCTTCTCAATTGTGTAATTGCTTGATTATTTCTATGATTTCCGACAGAGATAGACCAAGAGATTTGCAGTAAATGACATCCTGTGACAGCTTTTTCTGCGCCAACATATTGCGTCTGGAGGCAAGCTCATCAGGAGGCAGCGGAGACACAAAACAGCCTTTGCCAGCCATTGTGTAGATAAAGCCTTGACGCTCCAGCTCCTCCCATGCCATTTTCACCGGTATGACGCTTATCCTGAGTTCCTTTGCCACCGTCCTGATAGGCGGAAGACAAAGATCGCCGGGCAGCTCACCTTTGATTATCTGTGTGCTTATCTGGTCAAATAGCTGTTGGTATATTGGGTTGTCAGTATTGCTTGATATAACAATATTCATATTGCTCGCTTATCCTGTTTATTATTTTATCATCTCTTGCAGTGTACTCTACTGTCTGATGGTATTGATACTACAGGTCTACTTTTTCAAAGCTGTCTGCAGACTTTCTGTAAGTCAGCAGCATCATAAGCACCCAGACTGCGACACCTGCAAGCAGAAGAGGAAGCTGTGATAAAAACGAGCCTGGCGCTGTGGTATCCAGGTAAGCCTGTACAGGTGACGGTATCCATACGAGTGCTTCTGCGGCCACTATAAATATAGTTATGACAATGCCTCCATATACAAAAGCTCTTCCGATTTTGTATGCAGTTTTATAAAACGTCGTGATAAAAACAAAGTTGAAGAAAGCAAACATGATCAGGACAAGACCGAAAAAAGCTGCATTTGCATCAATGCCTGCCATATTACCGCCGGACGGACTTATTTTTGAGCTAATAACTGCAAACGGGATAGAGATGATTATATGAGCCAGTTCAATGATCGCCACCATCCAGCAGCGTGCCTTAACTGCATCTCTTTTTTTTATCGGAAGCATTACTGTGTAAAAAATATCTTTATTTTCTCTCCCGCTCATGAATGTAAAAAACAGTGACAGTGTGGTATAGAAAAAAGCAACATAATACGGGTAGGAAGGGATCAGCAGCATCATGCTGAAAGACATGAAAATTATTGTTGTCTGGTGCAATGCAAGCTTGAATTCCTTGTAAAGTAGATCCTTCATCATAAACTCACTCTCTTTCTATATGGATCATTATCGTTTCCAGATCTGCGGGAGATACATCAACTCCATCCGGGGCAGGCAGGTCTTCTGTCCGTATCATCGCTTCGAATCCGAACCTGTGCTCTCTGCAGCCGATCAGCTTTCTTGAAAATTCATCCGTAAGCTGTTCTGAAGTTCCCTTGACGACCCTGTATGAGTCGGTGAAGCTCTCCTTTTCGGAACTGGCTATGATCTCGCCGTCCTTGATATAGGTAATGTAATCAGCACATTTTTCGAGGTCGGAGGTGATATGGGTGGAAAATAAAATACTATGCTCTCCGTCTTCGATGAGCTCCTGGAACAGTTCTATCAAATCGTCCCTTGATACCGGGTCAAGACCGCTTGTGGGCTCGTCCAGTATCAGAAGGCGTGCATTGTGTGACAGTGCCAGAGCAAGCGAGAATTTGACCCTCATGCCGGCCGATAATTCATCCACACTTTTTTCCGTATCAAGGTCAAACCGCTTAAGGCAGTGTTCATATTTATTTTCGTCCCATTCTTTGTAGAACCTTTTTGTAACATCAGCTATTACCTTGAGTTTCTTTTTGGGATAATAATCAGCACCGCCGAAGACGACACCTATTTTCTGCTTGCAGGAAAATTCGTTGTCCGAAAATTCCTCCCCCATGATGAAAACCTTTCCGCTGTCCGGATGTACAAGACCCAGCATGGATTTGAGCGTAGTTGTCTTGCCGGCGCCGTTGCGTCCTATAAAGCCCATTATATAGCCTGTCTCCAGACTGAAGGACACATCCTTTAATGTAAATTTCTCATATTTTTTGCTTAAATTTTGAACAGACAAAATCTCCATACGATAGTCTGCCTCCTTATATTGTGTATACCGTATATACACAATATATCACTGACAGATCAGACTGTCAATAAAATATATTCATTTTTTGAGTGCCATCCCTCTCCCTGCATAGTACGTCTGCGTTTATTTACAAAGAATGTGTGCAGGTGTATAATTGAACCATCATTATCCGCTCTAATGCCGTGTCGGGGGGTATCACAATGACTCTGAAAACCCGTGCCTTGTGCCTTCTAACAGCTATCGTGCTTTTTGCTGCCTCCATGCCTGTCTGTGTTTATGCCGACCAGGATGTACCGGGCAGTTGGGCCGTAAAACAGGTCGAAATACTTAAATCACTCGATTTTGGATTCCCGGAAATATATACGGATTATAAAAAGAATATAACAAGAGAAGAATTCGCGATGCTGGTATGCTGCCTTTATGAAAAGATAACCGGCATCAACGCTGAATGCGGTGATCTGAATGCATTCACCGATATAGCAGGCAGCCCCTACAGGTCTGAGATATTGAAAGCAGGAACGCTCCAAATCGTAAATGGTACCGGTAAAAAGAAATTTGATCCCAAAGGCGAAATAGACAGGCAGCAGATGTCAGTCATGCTGTTCAGGACTATAAAGGCTCTCCGACCCGGGATCGAACCGATATCGGATCCCGGACTTGTTTTCAAGGATGAGGATAGGATAGCCGGCTGGGCAAGACCTTCAGTTGCGTACATATACGACAATCATATAATGAAGGGCACTGCAGAGCTTACCGTAGAGCCGCTGAAAAAGGCTACGAGGGAGCAGGCCCTGGTATTTATATTCAAAACAGGCTTTTTCACTGGGCTTCTTGATGATAATGCGATCACCGGAACAGAGGTATATAAAATCAGCAGTGAGGACGATGGCATTATAGAGGATCGCAGCTATGAGGGTGCAGAGGATTATTGGAAAGCAGGCAGAAAATACTGTCAGGAGCTGTCCATGCCAAACCGAGCAATAACAGCCTTCAATAAAGCTCTGGAATTGGAACCGGATTTTTATAAGGCACACAGGGATAAGGCTGAGGCTTATTTGTTCAAGGCCATGTATGATGAAGGATTGAAAAGCATACAAGAGGCTATAAGGCTCAATGAGCAGGATGGCTTGTGTTATTTTCACAGGGGCAGGCTTTTCTATAATAAAGGCGAGTATGACAAGGCTCTGGAGGATTTCAACAAGGCTGTCGGGTTGATTACCGCCGATACAGCCGGTGATACTGGAGCTTATGACAAGGGGACTGTTGCCGAAGTCTATGTAAGCAGGGCATTATGCTATATAAAGAAGTCTATGTTCAAGGATGCAGTGCAGGATTTCAAAGCATCAGCAGAGCTTGATCCTAACGGGGTCAGGCTTGAATTGATCCCATATTAGCCTGAAACCGGGCTTCAGCAGTAACGGATTACAAATAGGCCACCATAGTATTTGAGGAAATGTGAATATTTTAAGCCTGACCTGCTTATATAATCAACATAAGAAGCGGTATGGTTATGATGGATAGCAGCGTTGATAAAACCACTGTACGGGAAGCGAAAATGGCATCGCTGTCGTATAGTTCTGCGAATATCGCAGTTGTTGTTGCTACGGGCATTGCAACTACCAATACGCATACTTTCAGCAGCATATCCTGCAGCCCGGCCAGCCTTAAAATCGCAAAGGCCAGCAGGGGGATAAGTATAAGTCGTACTGCCGAGATATAGTAAATATTCCAACCCTTAAATAGTTTTTTCAATTCACAGTCTGCTATGGTTGCACCTACAATAAGCATGGAAAGCGGCGACGTCATAGAGCCTACCATTTCGACAGCGCTGGCAACAGGCGCAGGAAGCTTCAATGAGAAAACAAACAGCAGAATGCCTATTACAACTGATATGATCCCGGGGTTCAGCAGCACCTTTTTTATAGTATGACGGTCCGGCTTCTTACTGTCATTGAAAATCATTACACCGTTAGTCCAGAGAAATATATTAAAGGCAGCGACATAAACCGAGCCGAATAAAACGCCGATGTTTCCAAACAGGCTCGCCAGCAGCGGGAAGCCCATGTATCCGCAATTGGAATAGACGGCGGAAAATTTCATTATTTTGCATGACTCCGTATCACAGCGCCTGAACAGGATTTTTCCCAGTAGGATTGAAACGATGTGGGCAGACATGGCAAATGTAAATACTATCAGTACATTCTTTAATATATCTTGTGTAAATTCCACCTGAAAAGAAGATATGACCAGCAGAGGGCTTGTTACCTTTAGCAGGAGTTCGGACAGCTTCTTATTCACCGAGCTGTTGAAAATGCCCTGCTTTTTAGCAATAAAGCCTATTAACATTATAATAAAAAGTATTATTACCTGATTAAAAACCGTTCCAGCATTGCCCATGATAAACCTCACTATGTCGTAATTTGTCCTGTTTAAGTAACATAAAGCATATTATACTACACGAATGCTAAAATGTTGATACCATATGTTGAATTAAGCCGTATACTTTTATAGGAGAGGATGGATACGACCTGCTGCGGATGGAATATAATATTCCGGAGGCTGATTTTATGTTTAGCATTGAAATTGATACAGGGAATAGAACATTAAAATTGTTTGAGAACGGTATCCAGGTAAAATCATATCCTGTTGCGGTAGGCAAGCCCTCTACGCCTACTCCGAAAGGAAGCTGGACGATCACGAAAAAAGCTCTTTGGGGAGAGCAGTTCGGCGGACATTTTATGCAGCTTAGCGTACCCTGGGGTGTTTATGGGATACATGGCACAAACAAGCCCTGGTCCATAGGGCAGGCTGTTTCGCATGGCTGTGTACGCATGTACAGCAACGATGCGGCGGAATTATACAGCAAGGTGATATTGGGGACTCCTGTCAATATATATTGAGCTTATATTTGACGGCTTTGTCAGTAAGCTGATACATTAGCCGGGGTTGTTCAGTCACACTCTGGTGCCGGATTCATACTCTATATTATACTGATGTAGAGGTTGAATTCAGTTATGGATCAAGGAAATGATTCAATTTTCTGTGCTTTTTCTCCGGTGCAATTTGTATTGCTGGCCACTGTATTGGGGCTGCTGCTTACGTGTAGCTTGAATGCAGATGA
>JAEZCA010000008.1 GCA_023412665.1 Bacillota bacterium | reverse complement strand
GTATAGGAACAAACAGCAGTGCAACCTTGACAATAAATGATGATGATGATGCAGTACCTGGGACCCTGCAGTTTGATCCAACAACAGTAAGTGCGGGAGAAGGAGCAGGAACAGCTACATTCACAGTAACGAGGACAGGTGGAAGTGACGGAGCTGTTAGCGTAGACTATGCAGTTACAGGGGGAACAGCCGCAGGAAGCGGAACTGACTATACCCTGGCAAACGGAACATTAAGCTTTGGCAATGGTGAGACAACAAAAACGATAACAGTAGCCATAGTTAACGACTCTTTATATGAACCAAATGAGACAGTAGTAGTGACTTTGAGTAATGCAACAGGTGGGGCAAGTATAGGAACAAACAGCAGTGCAACCTTGACAATAAATGATGATGATGCAGCTCTGCCTGCTATAAGCAGTATAACAGCTTCAAATTCAGGTAATAATCCGGGCTTGGGAGCAGACGATAAGGTGGAGATAACCTTTGACCATAACACGAACAAGCCTGCCATCACAGCAGCAACTATAGATAGTAAGTTAAAACTCAATAATGGACACAGTTGGGGAACAGCATTACAGGATGCCGACATTGCATGGAATGCGGCAGGTAATAAACTGACAATTACATTTAGTAATGTAACTGGGTCAACAATTACTGTGGGTGATACCATAACGCTCGATATATCAGCTAATATTAAAGACTCAGGTTCAACAACAGCAGCGAGTACCTCAAGCAGCAGTCTGACAGGTACCTTTACATCAGTTCCTGCAATAAGCAGTATAACAGCGTCAAATTCAGGCTCAAACACAGGTCTTGGGATTGGTGACACTGTTGTCATAACCTTCGACCAGAATACAAATAAACCGTCAATAACAGCAGCAACTATAGATAGCAAACTTAAGCTAAATAATGGACACAGTTGGGGAACAGCATTACAGGATGCCGATATTGCATGGAATGCGGCAGGGAATAAACTGACAATTACATTTAGTAATGTAACTGGGTCGACAATTACTGTGGGTGATACCATAACACTTGATACTGCGGCTAATATAAAAGACTCAGGTGCTACAACAGCAGCAAGTACACATAGCGGTTCCATAACAGGTACATTTACTAATACGCCGATTAGTACACCACCAGCGCCAGAAACAACATCAACAGTGGAGATTAAAGTAAATGGAAAGTCTGAGCAAGCTGCTACAGCAACTACAACAATTGTCGAGAATAAAACTCCTTTCTCTGATGTGAGCAAGAGCGATTGGTTCTATGGCGCAGTGGAATTTGCCAACCGGAACGGCCTCTTTGCGGGTACCGGCGCCGACACCTTCTCGCCCAACAGCCCCATGACCCGCGCTATGCTCTGGACGGTGCTGGGCCGTTTGGACGGACAGAGCCTCTCCGGCAGCGGCGTATTTGATGCCGCGCGCAGCTGGGCCATGGGCGCCGGTATCACGGACGGCACCAACCCTGACGGCAGTATTACACGGGAGCAGATGGTAACAATCCTGTGGCGGTACGCCGGGTCACCCAAGGCTGGCGGCGATTTGAGCAATTTCGTCGATGCGGGCAGCGTGGCAAGCTACGCTGAGAACGCCATGGCCTGGGCGGTGGAAAAAGGCGTTGTGGCAGGCGCAAACGGCGCTCTGATGCCACAGGATAACGCCACCCGCGCACAGGTAGCTGCCATTCTGCAAAGGTTTATCGAGGGAATGGCGAAATAAACAGTACAGAAAAGGGAGTGTCTCAATTGAGGCACTCCCTTTTTTGAACCGGAAAACAGACCGCCAGGCTGTAAAGTTGATAATTACTGATTAAATATACAAAATATCCGTTTGATATGTTCCCATGGTCTCCACACGTAGAGACGGTAGTATTAATACAAAGAGTATATACGTAGAAATCCTTAGATTTAAGTACTTTACGAGGCATATGGTGTTCACCGAAAACGGTAAAAAATCTCGCAATAAGGAGATAAATAATTATATTAATGTTTCTGTGGCTGTTGAGACTGTTGTTGAGAACATCCGTTATGTTTATGGATGTCGTGATTGTGAAAAGAACGAAACCACCACCCCGATAGTGACGGTGCCCATGCCAAAACACGCACTTCCTGGCATTATTGCATCACCTGAAACCATGGCATATATAATGACCCATAAATACCTATTACACCAATTACTTATCGGCTGCAAAGCGATTGGGGATTTCGGCTGGCGTGGGAAACAACCTATTTGCTCCGGACAGGGATATTAACCGCCAAGAAATGTTCGCCATGCTGTATAACGCGCTGAAGGTCATCGGCAAATTGCCAGAGAGTGGCTCAAACAAGAAGCTTACAGACTTTTATGACAATGGGAGCTTTGCTTCATGGGCGAGGGAGGCCATGGATTATCTTGTGAAAGCCGGAATGATCAACGGCAGTGGCGGAAAACTTGCGCCGACGGAGATAGCAAATCGCGCCCAGATGGCACAGATACTTTATAACCTGATGACAAGGTAGTAAAGAAAATTAGATATCAGTGCACTTCAAATCCGGATTAATAATGGAAAAGACTTTATCATGACAATTGAATAATTGTTCAGAGTAAAGTTCTCAAACCACAACAAGTTTGAAAGCTTTATTGCGCACAATTTTTACTGACTGGTAAAAATACCCCTCCGCCAAGGAACCAGTGGATTCACACGACATCATTTTTGTCTACTCAAGGCATACAGAAAGCGTTGTGAGGATTGAACGTCTGAAATACTGATTAATAGAGGGCTCCACACGAACTTATTGCATATTAACAATTTGGTTTTTTTCTAAAAAACTTAACCTATTAAACCCATAAAATAAAAATACACCTAAAACCGCATTGAATCCAGTTGCTGCAAAAACGCTGAATCTCTCAGCTATGCCGAAATACTCATGAGGTAATGTACCTGTCCCGATTGCGCCGATAAACATTGCTGTCAATGCAATCGTTGCCCAAATAGCTAAGGATTTGAATTTCTTATCCCGATATCCGCCAACCATTATGATAACCAGAGAAGCGATTGAAAGAACAACCACCAATACGGTAACCACATAAGTGTGCATAATGTCTTGAAATGTTCCAGCATAACCGCTACTTGAAAGAGGAAACAAGTAATAGCCGATATGTGACACCCAATTCATTGCTGCAAAAGCATAAATTCCTATCCGCAAAACTTTGTTCAGCTTATCCTTAATGAATACACACACCATCATAATTGAAATCATTCCGCATACTCCGTACAAACTGCTCAACTGATTCCACAGCATTTTAGATGGCGAATTAGCCGCACTTAAGTCACTTACAGCTTGACTCATCCAATTATATCCGGGATATGCCAAAGGTGAAAATACGACCGCTGCTATATAAGATAGCAGGCTGATTGGACCTAACAATCCTAACCAGTTTATCAATGCTCTTTTCATCTCTTCTTTCCTCACTTCATAAATCAAACATATAAGAAATAAGAAATATAAATATTACAATTAAAGTATAAAATAGGGAGAAACCTGCGTCAATAAAAATTAAATGAAGGATGATAAGTCTTATTATTTTGTTTCCAGGATAAGGGGGCTATCAGTTTTAAACGGCAAGCGTATTCTAGTATGTTCAAGAAGAATAAAAGCTTCCTTCGCCCTTAAGATAGCAGTTGAAGAACTGCAATACGCTACTGTTCATCTTTTCAATAATATAATATTTATCTGCTTCTTGCCCTCCACCGTTATTTTTAAACGTGCCGCATATTATGTTCACAAGAAATGGCGAAACAAGGGGCAGGTCGGTTACACTCATATGATTTGTTCCCTTAAAATAAACTTCAAAAGCATTAGGATTAGTGGCTGGTATTAGCTTTTCCGGAAGCTGAATGCCTGGATAAACGGATTCTGTTGTGGCAATTGCGTTCATCATGGCATCGGTATATATACATAGTATTGGCATCGGATAGATTTCTTTATTAAATATGGTTTTGCCATTAATACATTCCACTTGCTCACCAATTAAGCTGCCATCAATATCAATTACCGCATCTATGTCGCGGCGTTCTCTGCCAAGCTGTGCGCTTGCAGCACCACCCAGCGAGTGACCAAATAAACCGATTTTGTTGGTATCGATGAGTTCATAAACCCCATCAGGACTTTTGGCTTTAGTATTCTCAGTTATAGTATTCAGAACAAAACTGATATCATCAGTTCGGAGCTTCAACCATTTATGTGTAATGTCGAATTCTGTTTTTTCATCATATACATTGGTATTTACATTATTTACTTCCTGCATGAATGATATATCCACTGTAGTAATGTTACCATCAGCATCTTTTGTGTATAAGGAATGATAGGGGTGGTCGATGGAGCATACAACATATCCGTTGCTTGCAAGCTCCTTAAAAGTGGAGGTATTGCTGGCCTTTATTCCAAAAGCCCCGTGAGAGAATATAACCAGAGGAAATTTTGCATTGTTGTCTTCAGGATACCAGAATTCAACGCTAACCTCCCTGTTTTCGCCTAATTTGCTGAAGGTCTCAATACGGTTTTTGTCTGTGTAAGTAAAAATTGCTGTGGCGACCTGATATTTACCGGTTACTTTGGGAAGCTTATACTGCGGTAATATCAACGCAGGTGTTATGGCTATAACCACAATAAGCCACATTGCTATTGCCTTAACCACAATACGAACAGGCTTAAATTCTTTCTTATCCACCTTCATGCGCACCAGCGATACACCGCCGATTATCGCCCAGATAAGCAATACTGCGGTAAGCAGATACCATCGGAAGCCCCACTGAATGATTGAAACCGATGAAAATATGACAAATGCAGCGAATGTACCTATGCGGGTCCAGCTTCTGATTCTAATTTGGAAACCTTTTGTTATTAAGGAATAAGTAACTAATGCAACCTCCATTAAGGCTGCGATGATTAAAATAATTGTTCCCATGTTATTTCACTCCTTGTTTTTCGTTTTTTATTTCATTCACGATACGCTTATACAGCTTTCTGACCAGATACACGAATACCGATATTGTCAAAATCAGCAGGATCAACGGTACTGCAGGCAATTTAACCACCGTTGCATTATTGAGACGGAGAACGTCATATAAGCTGAATGCCCTCGTGAACATCTGTGGATAAATTCCATAATAATAATCAATAATGGATCCAATCCCGCTTAAAATAAAAAGCACAAAGAAAACGGATATTAGTTTTAATAATTTTTTTCTGTCCATCATCATTACCTCCTTCTTGATAGATCTATTCTATCTTAGAAATCCATGGTGCCGTAGTATAGGAAGTAATGACTTTATATGCCTGAAGTCATATAGGATGTTTATTACTTTATTGCGAATGCATCCAGTTACTGGTATTATTAACGTATTGGTTCAGTGTTTCTCTTTTTATAATTAAACGCGGAGGCATTATGCTAAAGATATACAAGATTAGAAAAACAGCTTTCTTCATCAAGCTGTTTACACATTTATCGGCTGTAGTACTTATACTGGCATACAATAATCTGAGGGATGCGCCATTTTTACTTTCCCTGATGCTCATTGTTATATTTGCCAACTATTTCAGGCAGTTCTACCTTATTGCTTACAGTAAACCTATAAAGTACCAATGGATAAGTACTGTTGTTGAACTATTCTTTTTGATCTTTATAGGTTTTATCGATAAAACAGGCGTAAATATTCTGCTATTTTTTGTTTGCGTATCAGAAGCAACAATACATTATGAATTCAAGTATTCAGGAATTCTTCTGTCTTTACCTTTTGTATTGTCAATATATTTAGCAGACATTATAAATAAAAGCTTTATAAATTTATCAGATGTGTTTGTTGATGTATTTTTCAACAATGGAGTAGCAATCGTATTTGTTATAGGAATCAGTTACTTTGTCAGATCTCAGATTAAAGAAAAGGAAAAGCTGGAAAGGATCAACACAGAGCTTGAAGAAGCATACAAAAAACTAATAGATGCCTCGGCTGCATCCGAGCAGCTATTGATCGAAAAAGAGCGAATAAGGATGGCCCAAGAGATCCACGATACTCTCGCGCATACCCTGACAACACTCATAGTACAACTGGAGGTATGTAAGAAGCTATCTTCGGCGGATGCAGACAGGTTGGTAAAAGAGCTGGAAAAAGCCCAGGAATTGACCAGAAGTGGCCTTAATGATGTCAAACGCACCATTAAATCTTTACGTCCACTGGCTCTTAAAGGTAAGCCATTTTGGGAATCCATACTTGATTTTATTAACAATACTATGAATAACACCGACGTTCATATTATTCTAAATAATACTTTGCCTCAGGGAATTAAACTTCCCGCAGCTATTGAAATAATTATTTTCAGGCTCATTCAGGAAAGCATAACGAATTCTATTCGGCACGGAAATTCAAGCGAGATACAAATAGCAATGAACCTTGACAAAGACAAGATATGGATAAATATCCATGATAACGGCATGGGCTGTCTTCGTATAAAAAAAGGTTTTGGTCTCAGTGGGATACAGGAAAGAATAGAAGGTTCCGGCGGGTGGGTGGATTTTTCAAGCTCAATGGGAAACGGCTTTAAAACAAAGGTTTCAATTCCTATTCAAAGTGGCTATATTGAGCAAGCAGTTGGGGAATATCCAGGACAGTAGGCAGGAGGGCAGATGTATGAAGATAAAAGTTATGATAGTAGATGATCAGCGCTTAATGAGGGAAGGCTTAAAAACCATACTGGATATGGAACAAGACATTGAAGTTGTTCAACTGGCTGAAAATGGTAAGGATGCCCTTGAAAAAATACCTTCGGCACATCCCGATGTAGTATTGATGGACATAAGAATGCCTGTCATGAATGGAGTGGAATGTACTTTGGCAATCAAGGAGAAATACCCTGGAATAAAAGTCTTAATCCTTACGACCTTCGATGATGATGAATTTATCATAGATGCATTAAGAAACGGAGCTGTGGGATACATACTCAAGGATTTGTCTTCTGAAAAGCTCGTAAATTGTATACGGGATGCCTATGCAGGCAATTCCATAATGCAGCCCGAAATAGCCGCAAAAGTTATTTCACTGATAACAGGCGACAAAACCGGTGCAGAAGGAAGCGGAACTGCATTGAAACGCTCAGACATTGATGGACTGACTGAGAGGGAAATTTCAGTCTTGAAGCTGGTAGGCAAAGGATTTTCCAACCTGGAGATAGCAAAAAGGCTCTACATAACAGAAGGAACCGTAAAGAATTATATCAGCAGTCTGTATTCCAAAACGGATATAAATGAAAGAAGCAAGTTGATCATATATGCCCAGGAGAATAAGTATGTATGAAGAACACAATGGAACGGATTCTCTGTGCTGTAACAAACCTGCCTCCAAGGCCCTAATGGGTCCTAACGACACCTTTTTTGTCTACTTTACAACAATATAGAATAGCTAAAAACTTCATGTTGAGTGCATATCTTTTGCATTTGTCTTATAATAGAAAACAAAAATCATGAAGCAGTAAGGGAGAATGGTTTATGGTAACAGTATTTTTTATTTTAGTGTTAGCACTATTATTTTTGGTAATAAGTATTTTTCTGTTTTTAGGGAAAGGCAGTTGGCTTATAGCTGGTTACAATACCGCATCGGCAGAGGAAAAAGCGAAATATAATGAGAAAAAACTAAGTAAGGCAGTTGGAGCTGTTACATCAACCGTATCATTTTCATTATGCATAATGGCACATTTAGGATATAGGGTTGAATCGGGGGAAATGGATGAATATCAAATGCTTCCTTTTGCAATTATTTTTATTGTGGCTATCATAATATCTATAATAATTGCCAGTATTTATATAGGTAAAAAATGCAAAAACAAGTAAGCTGCTTATTCGTACATAAGTTATGGGCAAACAAATCAAGGCACTCTACGATTAAACGACAATGGCATTAGCATGTTGAACCATTGGGTGAATGGGGATAGCTTGGTAATTATATCGGTGTTAGCTGATACGTCCCAAGAAGGCCCACCTCTATAGGTGGTGGGAGTACGTCACATGTCTTTTAAGAAAGTTGAGAAATATTTGACAACGGAGATTCTTTAACATAAAAATGTATAAGGAGCTATAGATGAAAGTAAAGAGGAGAAACAAAATTATGATTTTTATAGGAGTTGTTTTTGTATTAATAGGAATCGCTATAATTTACTGGAATATACCATATTCTCCATTTGAAAGTTCCTTTAATAAGGATATGAAAAGCCGGATTTCTGAAATTGTGGCAAATGAAGCAATTTGTACTCAAGATGAAATAGATCGTTTACCCGAGGCATTTAGAACGCACTGTAAATATATTGGATTGGTTGGAAGCAAAAAAAATAATGCAGTAAATGTTGTGTTTCACGACACAAAGTTTGTATTTGACAGTAATAAAGGCACTATACTTGATATGGAATATAATTTATGGTTACTCTGTGATAAACCATTTAGAAGTGCTTTTTGCAAATCTAGCATGTTTGGAATTCCATTTGATGGTATTGATTATTGCTCTGATGACAAGGTAGGTGGAATGAAGGGCATGATTGGAAAATCTATTGAAATATTTGATGTCCACAATGAACAAATGTACAAGGCGGGATTGATATCATTGTTAGCAGAAGGTGCGTGTGTAAATCCCTGCATCTTATTATCGGATTATGTGACATACGAAGAAATTGATTCTACCCATGTAAAGGCAAAGATCACCTATAATGGAGTGGAAGGCGAAGGGATATTTACCTTCGATGAGCAAGGAAGATTATTGAGCTTTGAAAGTGATGAACGACAGGTAGAGGAGATAAATGGAGTTATGACTCCAATAGGTTGGAAGGCTAAATATGAAAATTACAAAGAAAAGAATGGTTTGTTGATACCGGGCATCATGCAAGCTATAAAGATATATCCCGACAAGGAAGTAGTTTACTTTGATTCGAATAATATTGATATATACTACTACAAATAAGGCATATAAAATCTTTGATTTCATAAGAACTTACCACCAAGGCCCAACCAGCTATGGGTATTACAATGATGAAGATAGTAATCTGGCTTTAGTAAAATATGTAACATATTACAGGAGATACTTCTATAAATGATGATGCATCTCCTGTTTCTATTACCGTGTTGTTAAACTTTACCGCCGGAGGAAGAATTCATTAATAGTATAGGGTTAGGTTTTCAAGCAGGTATTTGTATAAGAATAATTAATCTTAGACGAAGAATACTAATTAAGAAGAAAACATAAAAATGAGGTGAGTCAACATGTGTACGGGATTAAGCATACAATCTCAGGAGGGCAATTGTTTTTTTGGAAGAAATATGGACTTTGCATATAATTTCAATCAAGCAGTTATGATTATACCAAGAAGCTATCAATTTCAAGATAGAGTAACAGGTAATGTGGTAACCAATAATCATGCTATGATTGGGATGGGAACGGTAATTGATAATCACCCTGTTTTAGCGGATGGTCTAAATGAAGTGGGTCTTGGCTGTGCAGGATTAAATTTTGAAGGGTATGCATACTTTGAAAAGGAGCCTATAGAAGGAAAAAATAATATTGCACCCTATGACTTTATACAATGGGTATTATCAAATCATGAAACAGTAGAAGAGGTTAAACAGGGGATTGGGAATCTAGAGCTAGTTGATTGCCCTATCAATGATAAAACACCTGTTCCAATGCTTCATTGGATGATTGCAGATAAGACAGGAAAGGCAATTGTGGTAGAGAAGACAAAAGACAGCCTAACTGTACATGATAACCCCATAGGAGTGATGACCAACAATCCTACCTTTGATTGGCATCTGACTAACCTAAAAGAATATTTACATCTGACACCAATATCACCAAAAGCAACTAAATGGGGTAAGCATACGTTAAAAGCCTTAGGTGTTGGTGCTGGAACGTTAGGTATACCTGGTGACTTTGCTTCAGTTTCCAGATTTGTAAGGATTGCTTATCTTCGCTCACATATGCCTAAAATTGAAGGAGATGTACAAGCCATAACACAATTTTTTCATATGCTGGATTATGTGAAAATGGTTAAAGGTGGTGTCCTTACAGATGAAGGGTTAGAAGATTTAACAACCTACTCTTCTTGTATGGATCAGGAAAAATGTATTTATTATTATAAAACTTATGAAAATAATCGTATAAATGCTGTGGATATATATAAGGAACAATTAGAAGGTACAAATCTTAAAATATTCGACTATCTTGTAGATCAAGATATCAACTATCAAAATTAGAATTACCAAGGAAAAATGCGGTGCAGAAACAGACCGGGATGTAAACGCAGCACTCAATATAGGTGGTGGGAGCACGTCACCTTGCATATCACATTGACATTTTTCGATTTGACGCATATGATATATCATATCGAAGATATTTATTTGAGGTGTTGCTATGGACTACTACATGGAGAACACGAAAGTGTTCAAGGCGTTGGGCGATCACAAGAGAGCAATGATCGTGGATATGCTCTCCTGTGGAGAACTATGCGCCTGTATGATTTTGGAGAAGTTTGAAATGTCCCAATCTACACTGTCTCATCACATGAAAATCCTGTGTGAATGTGGGATTGTTAAAGCGCGGGAAGAAGGTAAATGGACGTACTATTCGCTGGATGATGATAACATCAGCAAAACAAAACACTTTTTCTGTGCTATCACTTCCAATAAAGAAAATTGTATTTGCAAAGAGAATTCTAATTGTTGTAAGGGGTGTAATGAAAATGAGTGAATGCGGTCGATGCCAGGATACAGACGCTATCCTTTGCGAGGTATATAACGCCGGACAACGTGAGACTGAGCGCAAACCCTATCAGCTTTCTGAAAATTTGGAAACATATTTTATAGCCAAGGCACACAAGGATGAAATTGAACGGCAGGAAAAAGGCGGTAATACGATATGAGCAGAGAAAAAACACAAGGAATCGGTTTCTTTGAAAAATACCTGAGCGTCTGGGTGCTTCTTTGCATGGCAGCGGGTATCCTTATAGGTAAGTTTTTGCCCGGGATTCCGGCAGTTTTGGAGAAGCTTCAATACGCGGGACAGAACCTGCCCATCGCCGTCCTGATTTGGATCATGATATTCCCCATGATGATGAAGATTGATTTTCAGTCCATCAAGAATGTCGGGAAGCATCCTTCCGGTATCCTCATATCCAGCGGCAGCAGTTGGCTCATCAAACCTTTCCTCATGTTTGGGCTGGCTACCTTGTTTTTCAAAGTCATTTTTCAAGCTTTTATTCCTGCAAACTTGGCACAGGACTTTGTGACAGGGGCAGTACTACTCGGCGTAGCACCCTGCACCGCGATGGTGTTTGTATGGAGCCTTCTAACAAAGGGTGATCCCGCACATACTCTCGTGCAGGTTTCGGTCAATGACATATTAATTCTCGTACTGTTCGTACCATTGGTGCAGTTCCTGCTTGGTGTGAACGATGTGCATATTCCTTGGGATACCCTTGCGTTTTCAGTTATCCTATTTGTTGTTGTGCCGCTGGTAGGCGGCGCACTCACGCGCTTTCTGATGATTAAGAAAAAGAGCCTAGAGTATTTCAATAAAAAGTTCCTTCCCAGGTTTGATGGCATCACCACTTTTGGCCTTTTGTTGACATTAATTATCATCTTTTCTTTCCAAGGAGACATTATTATAGAGCAGCCTCTATATGTTTTGCTGATTGCGGTTCCATTGATTCTGCAGAATGTGATGTCAGCCAATTTTACTTATCTGATATGCAGATGGACAAAGCAGCCCCATAATATAGCGGCTCCAGCATCTTTGATAGCAGCCTCGGATTTTTTTGAACTTTCAGTAGCAGTAGCGATTGCTCTGTTCGGTCCTGATTCACCAGTCGTGCTTGCCTGTACGGTTGGTGTATTGACAGAAGTTCCGGTAATGCTTTTGCTGGTACGCTTTATTAATAAAACTCGCCATTGGTTTCCCCAATCGGCTGCTGATAACAAATAATTTTATTAAAGGAGTTATTTACTATGAAAAAAATGAAAATATTCGAACCCGCCATGTGCTGCCCGACCGGACTCTGCGGTGTGGGCATAGACCCAGAACTTTTGCGTATCTCCACAGTGCTTGACACATTAAAAAAACATGGCATCATTGTTGATCGCTACAACCTTAACAGTACGCCTGCTGAATTTATCAAAGATAAGACCATCAACGCCTATATCAACGAAAAAGGAACAGAGGGATTGCCGGCAGTTATGGTAGATGGGCAGATTGTCATTACAGGCCGCTACCCTACCAATGAGGAATTTACGAAGCTGCTTGATATTTCCGAAGAGGTGTTGGGTGTGAAGAGCAAACCCGTAACAGTAAAGATTTCTAAGAAAAAATCCGGTGGTTGTAACTGTAAGGGAGGTTGCTGTTAAAATGGATTTATTCGATCCCAGCAATATCAAACTGACAAAATATCTTTTCTATACCGGCAAGGGCGGCGTTGGTAAAACCAGCGTCGCCTGTGCCACCGCCATATCTCTCGCGGACAGCGGCAAGCGTGTGCTGCTCATCAGCACCGACCCGGCTTCCAATCTGCAAGACGTGTTCTCGATGGAATTGACTAACAAGGGAACACCTATCCCTGGCGTACCTAATATGGAGGTAGCGAACCTCGACCCCATAAAGGCTGCAGCCGAATATCGGGAGAGCGTAATCGCGCCTTATCGCGGTAAGCTGCCAGCGTCAGTAATAACAAATATGGAGGAGCAGCTTTCCGGCTCCTGCACCATAGAGATCGCGGCGTTTAATGAGTTTTCTGGTTTCATCACGGACGGTAAAGTGCAGCAGGAATATGATCATATTATTTTTGATACCGCACCCACCGGCCACACCCTGCGTATGCTTCAACTCCCGTCCGCGTGGAGTAATTTCATCAGCGAAAGCACGCACGGTGCGTCCTGCCTCGGTCAGCTTTCCGGTTTGGAAAGCAAGAGGGCCATTTACAAGCAGGCGGTGGAAACGCTGGCGGATGGAGATCTGACGACACTCATACTCGTTACCAGGTCCGAAACTGCGCCCTTCAAAGAGGCGGCACGGGCCTCCGGTGAACTATCAGCTCTGGGTGTCAACAATCAAATGCTGGTTGTCAACGGTGTGCTGACAGAACATAGCGACGCTTTGTCAGCCAGTCTTTATGAAAAGCAGCGGGCGGCCCTTGCCGAAATGCCCGAAAGTCTGCATACGCTTCCGCTCTATATGGTCCCTTTGCGGGCCTATAATGTCACAGGGATAGAAAACGTACGTGCCCTGCTGAATTCCGACCATATAATCACGCACACAGAGACGTTGAATGCCACGTACATTCCCATGCTGAACGATGTTATTGACGAACTGGCGGTAGAGGGCAAGCGCGTTATTTTCACGATGGGTAAAGGCGGCGTGGGCAAAACCACAGTTGCCGCCGCCGTCGCGCTGGGCCTTGTGAAACGCGGGATGAAAGTCCACCTCACTACCACCGACCCCGCCGCACACCTGAAAATCGTACTGGAAGAAACCAGCAGCATATCCATGAGTCATATCGACGAAGCCGAAGAATTAAAAAAATATCAGTCCGAGGTGCTCTCTAAAGCCCGTGCGTCCGGTATGAGCAGCGAGGATATTGCTTATGTAGAGGAAGATCTGCGTTCCCCCTGTACACAAGAGATTGCCGTCTTCCGCGCTTTCGCGGAGATCGTGGAAAAGGCCGATGATCAGGTAGTGGTCATCGATACCGCACCCACCGGGCATACGTTGCTTTTGCTGGAATCTACCCAAAGCTATAACCACGAGATACAGCGTACTAAGGGCGAAATCCCCGAATCGGTCAAGCGGTTGCTGCCCCGGCTGAAATCCGACGAAACGGAGGTCATTATAGTGACCCTGCCGGAAGCAACTCCCGTTTATGAGGCCCTGCGGCTGGAGGATGATCTAAAGCGGGCTGGTATCGCCGCCAAATGGTGGGTAGTTAACCAATCACTTTATGGCACGAACACAACCAACCCCATGCTGGCGGCAAAAGCAGCAAGTGAGATAGAATGGTTAAACCGTATTGATGAACATGCTGGCGGTAAATTTGCGCTGATTGCATGGAGCTCCGATGAAATCAAAGGCGACCGCTTATTAACGCTATAAGGAGGGCACAATGATAAAAGTCGCATTTATCTGCGTTCATAATTCCTGCCGCAGCCAGATTGCGGAGGCGCTGGGGCGACATCTCGCCGGTGATGCTTTTGAAAGTTATTCAGCGGGAACTGAGACAAAGCCACAAATAAATCAGGATGCCGTGCGGTTGATGAAGCAGCTTTACAACATTGACATGGAAGCCACACAATATAGCAAATTACTGTCTGACCTTCCATCTGTGGACATTGTGGTCACGATGGGCTGTAATGTCGATTGTCCCTACCTGCCCTGCAGGCACCGCGAAGATTGGGGACTGGACGATCCAACAGGAAAAAATGATGAAGAATTTATTAAAGTCATACGGAGAATTGAAAGCAATATTCTATCACTCAGGGAAAAACTGATTACCATGTAAGAATTATTGTCTTGATAAAGGGGGCATTATACCAGACTGTGAAACCCAATTCATAAACTATGTTTTTAGTTCTAGAACTGGGTTTCTTTAGCAACAACTTATGAACAATTTGGTTTCGTACGGCTTGGTATATACTCTACAACTTCCTTGTTATTACTGCTGTAAATTTAAAACTGTATTTGCTGCCTGCATGTCAACTTTTATTTGTTCCAGTGGGTTTTGGGGGTGATAATAGCCCTTTTTTGTCATATAAGCAGCTACTCTTTCATGCGTCTTTATAGCGATATCAAGGTGTCTGCGAAGTACCTCCCTAACTTCCGGGGTTGCTGTTTCAGAAATTGCTGCAGCATAATTTCTAACGCCTGCTTTAGCAGAAATTAAAAAGTCTGTCGCAATGACCTGTTCTGTCATATCACCCATACCGGCCATATATTGCAATAAGTTTCCCATAGCTTCACCTTCTTTCTACTTATTAGAATTAATGTCAATGGTTTTTCGTACTCGCTGTCCCTTGGTTTAAAAGCTCTGATGATTGAATTAAGTCTTGAAGCTCTTTTATTTGTCCCTGAGATATAGTAAAATCCTTTTGCATCAATGTCCTTAATTCTTCATCCTTAACTAATACGGCCATTGTCGATGATTTTGTAGCACATACATTTTTAAAGGTGAGCAGCTCATGAAGTTCAAATGTCTCATGTGGTGCTATTCTTTTTCCTGTTACCAATTTTTACACCTCCCTATACTCTGCAAATATATTATTCTTTCCCCGACTATAAAATTTACTTATTCCTTGCTAAGCTTATCAATGCACTCCCGGATGAAGTACTACCTTAATACATCCCTCGGTTTTTGTGTCAAAAACCTCGTATCCATGCTTTGCTTGATCCAACGGCAGTTTGTGGGTGATAATATCGCCCGGGTCAATCTTCTTTTCTGCAAGCATCTGGTATAAACGCGGCATATATGGGATGACGGGAGCCTGTCCCATTCTCAAATTGATGTTGCGATTCATTAAATCGCCAAGAGGGACACCATTATATCTGCCGCCATAAACACCAGTTACCTGTATCATTCCTCCTTTTCGGACTGCCTGGCTTGCAATGACAAAACTGCCTAAAGCACCGCCCTGCAGTTTTATTCCGGAAGCCAAGTATTCCATTGGAGTCATCTTACCGTCCATACCCACGGCGTCGATCACAATATCTGCTCCACCTTGAGTAATTTCTTTCAAATATTCTCCAGTGTTATCATGTTGTTCAAAATTAACTGTCTCTACGTTGTTATATTTTTTTGCATGTTCTAAACGATAATCGATATAATCTACTGCAATAACCCTTTTAGCACCCATTATCCAGCAGAATTTTTGTGCCAGCAGTCCTACCGGCCCGCATCCTAAGACAATGACGGTATCTCCGTTTTTCACCCCGGCGTTTTCAACACTCCAGAATGCAGTTCCCATGGCATCTGCGAGCAGCACCAATTTTTCATCTTCTATCTCACTGTCCTCTGGGATTTTGAAAGGAGTAAAGTTGCCATAAGGAACTCGCATATATTCCGCCTGACCGCCGGGATACCCACCAGTGGTTTCAGAGTATCCAAAAAAACCTCCCATTCCACCATGGGGATTTGAGTTATCACATTGACTTGTCAAGTCATGCTTGCAATAAAAGCATTCACCGCAGCTAACATTAAACGGAACGATGACCCGATCCCCTTTCTTTAACTTTGTCACCTCTGGACCCACTTCCTCAACTACTCCCATGGGTTCATGACCGATGATATAGTTTTTAGGGAGGTTGGGAATCATGTCATGGATCAGATGCAAGTCCGAACCACATATAGCAGTCGTTGTAATTTTTACGATTATATCGTCAGGTTTATGGATTGTAGGGTCTTGAACTTCTTTAACCTCTACGTTTTTTATGCCTTGAAAGGTTACAGCTTTCATTATTTATATTACCTCCTGGTTTTAGTAGTTTGGAGTTGCAAATGAACCAAGCCGGCTAGTATCGCCAGGGAACAATTGCAAATTGGCAATTTGAAGTGCTGCCTGGGCGGACATCTTATCCAGATTAAATTGTTCCTTCGTTTGGTAAGGATGGAGCCACCCCTTGTTCATCATTAGCTCTGAAACTTCAGCGTGTAGATCAATTTGAGCATCCAACATATTGCGTATCTCTGTTCTTGCTTGTGGATCTGCGATTTCTGTTAATGCAATCGCACAATTTCTTATTCCGCTTTTTACATTTAGTAAGAAATTCAGGGCAATCGTTGAATCTACCAGACCAGGCATTCCCTCAGCGTTTTCAATTTCCAAATAGTCGTTTTTCATCGGTCCTTTTATTGCGTTAATAGGTTTCTTTTCATAGCCCATCAGTGCTTTCACCTCCAATTATTGTGGTTGAGTTTTGCTTAAAAGTCCTTGCAATACATTTGCTGCTTGTATTGATTGTTGTACGTCTTTTCCAAGCAAAGCTTTTAAGTCCTGATCAAACACGACTCCCTGTATCAACTTTGATGTTGTCATGCAGATAGTTTTAAAGTTTAGCAGTTCATGTATTTCCATTGTTTCATGTAATGTCAAATCTTGCTCTGTCATATGTTTACCTCCAATTTTCCTTACTTTGTGTATATTTTCTCCCAATGAACTGGACTTATGTATTGGTTATGTGAAGAATCGAGTAGAATAAAATCGAGCCACGACTGTTGTTGACAGAGGTCGTGGCTTTGCTTTTTATCGGATGTTTTACGTGGTTTCCTATGTTTTTCTAAGGTTCAAGTGATACATGCCGTATGTGTGATTAAAAAATAATTTTAATAAATGTAAAGGAGAAACCTAACCATGACTAACTAAGTATTTATACGTAAACAAAGGTCATCTCGAAAAGAGATGGCTTTTTTGTTTCACTGCCTTGGTTGCCGGAAAAGTGGTTCGTATACTGTTAATAGTTCCCCGGAGAACCTATCTTACTCTTGTGCATATTATGTTAATGATAGCCTTTAAATTAAAAGATTAGATAAAATATGAAATAGGTTATTGGGTGATGATATATTGAAACGGCTTAATCCAGATAAGTTACATGTTGAATTCCGAAACGATGTTACATTGATTAGTCCAATAATAGGTCGTAAGTATACATTAACGCACTCGGATATAACTGCAGACCTTTTTCTTACCATCGGTCTAGTGTTTGCCTATGACAAGGTCAACGATACGAGGGATGAGGTGCTTGCAGAATGGAGAACAAATCAAGGATTTCCATTTCTATATGTATATGTTTATGTAGATGGGCAATTTGGTCCAGTTGTTTCTGCTACGCGTAATGCAATCTTTAGGCGCGAGCTGCCATTGGCTTTGGAAGCCATCAGATATGGGGATAGAAAATTCTTTGCAGCTCATTCGGAGCTGGATAATGCACCCATATGGATACATTTTGACTCAACAAACCCGGCGTATAACCGATTCGAGTACTGGGGTATTCCTAATGATTATGAGTAAGCTGCTGCACTAAGGTGTAGAGCCATGAATGAAATGCAATTACCCGGGCGAGAAAGGACAGTTTTGGAGAAAGTATCCATAATATTTTTGTCTGACGAGACTACGAAAGCATAAAGACAAGTTGTTTATTAGTAAATATATGGTATAATGTCTTATGCATTTATACACCGAACGGTTAGTTCAAAGCAGAAAAAATAAACTGAACGAATAAATACTGAGATTCTGTATAAACCACGCGAATGTAATGATATAGGTTCACTTGCTGGATGTGGGAGCTGAGAAGTGTGCAGGAGAAGTATATATGAGAAAAGTAACTAAATATTTGGGTTTACCACTTTTAGTGCTCGTTTTGATAGTTCTTGTATATATCGGAGTTCAAGTTGTTCAATTAAAGCTTTGGATGGGTAATAAACAAATCATTGTAGGAGAGCTTACAAAGAATCAAAAAGAAGAAGATTTTACTTATCTTGCAATGTTTGTGGAGGAGGTTTATCCTTTCACTGAGTTATTACATGAAGTGAAAGGATTCTCTGATATATCAGAGCTTTCTTCCGATTATATTAAAAGAGCAGGAGAAACCAAAAATAACGAGGAATTTTTGCTATTGTTTCTGGAATATACAGAGCGACTGCGACAGGCAGGGCATGGAGGTATACAATTTATAGATTTTGATCTATTTACCAGTTATACTTTTGGTATACCAAAAGATGCTTACTTAAAACAGGATTATTGGAGAAAATTATTAAGTAAAGTTCCATATTATGTTCATTCAGGTCTAGATATTATGTATAAAGATGGTACATATATTATTATAGGGATTACTTTACCAGATTTATTAGATGTAGAGATTGGCTCTACAATTCAAGCAGTAGATGGATTACCTGTGGATGAATGGGTAAAAGGGCTTGAAGCTGTACAACCACTTTTATATGATGAATATCATAATAAGGTATACACACAGCATCTGTTGATGAGTAATTTTGATAAGAAAACAGATGGATGGGATGTAATTATTCAACTTACAGATGGTTCCTTAAAGAATATATATTTAGATAAAATCCCTGGATACAAAAATGATACTAATGCATTTTCACAATGTTCTCATATTTATTGTGAGAAGTTACAGGATAATGTGGGATATGTATATATACCTAATTTTTTTTTGGAAAACATTAATACGGACGGTAGGATATTAGCAGATTTTATGCATATTAATGGTAAAGATTTGGATAAATTAATTATTGATACTCGTGGTAATCAAGGTGGAGAAAATACTTATTGGCTCAATATTATTGTGAGACCGTTATTAAAACATGAGGTTGAATTACATTCAAAAACAGCTGTGAAGAAAAGCTTTGAATCACGTATGAAATTAAGATTAGATTTTTATCGCGCAACTGCATCAAATCACCTTCTTCATAAAAGTCATTATGTAAGCTCAGTTTCAACAGTAGAAGAGCCTTCTCTGGATTCGAATATATGGAACGTGTATGATATTACACAAAAAGTAAGTCCTGCTAACAGTTATAATTTTAACGGAGAAATTACAATATTAATCGATTCAAACTGCATGTCAGCTGGTGACAGCTTCGCAAGTACAATGAAACAACTTGGTTTGGCTAGATTGGTTGGAAATCCTACAGGTGGATGGGGGAATCATTATCTATCACCTGTTTTATTTTCCTTGCCTAATAGTGGGCTGTGTTTTCGCTCTGATGTAGAATTATCATATAACGTAGATGACAGACCAACTTCAATTTATGGAACAATGCCCGATGTTTTTCTTTCGCAAATTCCATATCCGAGTAAACTATCAAAGGAGGTTCTCGTAAAAGATGATTGGATAAGTTGGTCATTAAACCACTAGGTACTACATGCATGAAGCAATACCGATTGGAAATGGATTTAAATGGGTCTCTATTGAAAAAAAAGTGCATGTTAAAACAGGGATAAAAATTATGTATCATTTGTTGAAGTGTTACAGTAAAATCTACAATTAGTTGATATAACTTACATCTTTATATATACTAATTTATAGAGGGCTTTCCTCTGTAATCAATGAAACATGTTTCATAAAGGTAATGTCGTTATTTATTCGGGAAGCATTTAATTTGTTCACGGTACCGTTAACCCCCAGCGTCCTGAGAGAGCTTTCGGATAAGGAGGATCTGAGATGATTGGAACCATACGAAAAAACCTCATGGTAGTAATGATTATGCTGGCTACCATGGTAAGCCTGGTACTGGTAATTGCGCAGGTGGCAAGGGCGGAGGACATCACCCCCAGTACGAGCCTTACCGGCTCAGGCAACGAAGCTGACCCGTTTCTGATCGCAACGGCTGCCGATCTGGCCTATATGCGCGACCGGGTCATTGCCAATGAGGGTATGATTACGCCGAGAGGAGGCGGAACATCGGTTGAAGCCAAAACGGCACACTATAAGCTGACTGCTGACATAGTCCTCGGCTACTGGCAGGATGAGGATAAAGACGGTATTGTGGACGATGGCGAAATCTATAACACAACAAGCGGTGGCGTGGCTTATGTAAAATCAAACTGGATTCCTATAGGAGAAGTCGGATCAGGTAATAATTGGCAAGGCACTTTTGATGGTAACGGACACATAGTTAGCGGGATATATATCAATACCAGTTCAGATGATCAAGGCCTGTTCGGTGTTGTGGAAAACGGTACGATCAAAAATTTGGGAGTAAAGGACAGCTATATTAAAGGTGGCTGGAATGTTGGCGGCATAGCGGGAAGTAGTTCGGGAACCATACAAAATTGTTACAATACGGGCAGTGTAAGTGGTAATATAAGAATTGGTGGCATAGCGGGAGGTAATTGGGGAACTGTACAATATTGTTACAATACGGGCAGTGTAAGTTGCGCTGAGCGGGATGCGGGCGGCATAGCGGGAAATAATGGGGGAACAATACGAAATTGCAGTAACGTGGGCAGCGTGGGTGGTAAAGACTATATTGGCGGCATTGCGGGAGCCACTTCACCTGGATCATCTGATCAAACCATACAAAATTGTTATAACATAGGCAGCATCAGCGGCAGATACTCTGTTGGCGGCATAGCGGGATATAATGGTGAAAGAAGCATACAGAACTGTTACAATGCGGGAAGTGTCATCGGCATAAATGATGTTGGTGGTGTGCTGGGTGAAAACTACTCAGAAACAGTAACAGGCTGCTATTACGACAGGCAGATGTGTCCGGTAGGTGGAATAGGTGGAGAGGATAGCGCGGGAAGCGCCGAGGGCAAGCTGACCTCGGAAATGGCGAGCGGCGCTGCATTCGACGGCTGGAGCAGCGGCGAAACTGGGATCTGGAACTTTACTGCCGGGCTTTATCCTCGGCTTACCGGGTATGTCGATGAGAACACCGATTATAAAATGGATGTAACGGACGAGGCTCTTGTATTTGCTTCCCCTGTCATTCTGGCGGCGGCAGATACACCGGCTGAGGTTAAAAATGACTTTACGTTAGGCACGGCAAAAGACGTGGCCTGGATTTCAAGCAATGAAAGCGTTATAAGTATCAATAACAACAGCGCAACGCTCAAAGACGACGGCACAGCAACTCTGACCGCATATCTGGAAGGTATTGAAAAAAGTATACAGCTGAGGGTGGAAAGAAATGCGCCTATGCTAAAGAGCGCTGTCTGTAACAGCGACACCCAAATCACTGTAACATTGAGCGAGCCCTGCGTTAACCTGACAAATTCAAATGACAGCGGGTTTACGGTGAAAAAGACGGGCACTACTGATACCTTTGCGGTCACGGCGACGGCACAGGGGGCGGATACGAACCAGATAATACTGACTGTGGATGATACTATGGCCATAGCTGCAGTCAAGGGTATCACAGTCACATACACGGCGGGTGGGAACGGGCAAATCGCCGATATCGCCGGTAACCTGATGGAGACGGATAATAATGGAGTTACTGTCGCCCCATGGGCACCGAAGCTTAGTACGCCCGGAAGCCTTGCATGGGATGGGACGATCCCTGCAAAAGCGACCTGGGGCGAGGTAGAGAACGCCTCCAGTTATGCAGTTCAGCTATATAAAAACAATATAGCCTCCGACAGCCCGGTAACGGGTATTAACGATACTTTCTATGATTTTACTGCTGCCATTACCGCAGCCGGTTCCTACACCTTTACCGTGCAGGCCATCGGGAACGGCGAGACATATGCAGACAGCGAAATGTCATCACGATCGCCGGAATATACCGTGCTGCCGCCGACCATAGGTCCCGCAACCAATACGCCAAGGCCGCCTGAAAAAACCATCACGGTCACTGAGACGAGTAGCGATCTGTTCGAGGGTGTCCTTTCACCAATATTGGTTGAAGCAAATATGGAAAAAGCTTTCTCAAGCTCCGTGGAGGTCAGGGTGACCGATACACAGGAGGATGCCGCAAGCTTCGGGCTCAGTGCCGGCGACGAGGTTTATCCGTTTGACATATCATTGTACATAAAGGGCACTAACGGAAAAACGAAGCCCGCGCCCGGCTATACGGTGAAGATCTCGCTGCCGGTGCCGGAAGGCCTTCTTGATGTAAAAGAACAGCTTGCTGTCATGCATAAATCCGACAGCGGTATTGTGACGGAGATCCCATCACGTCTTTTGCAGAAGGACGGCGTGTGGTACATCGTATTCGAAGCAGCGGAGTTCTCGCCATATGCGTTGGTGGTTAGAAATGCGGGAAGCAACGGCAAGAGCTTTACGGACATCGCCGGCCATTGGGCGGCGAGCTATATCAGTTTTGTGACCGAGCGTGAGATATTCGTCGGCACAGGAGACGGCATCTTCTCTCCTGACACAGGCATGACCAGGGCTATGTTCGCCACGGCCATCGGCAGGCTCTATGAGCGCCTCTATGTTGAAATAAAAACATCAGGAACCCAGACTTTTACCGATTGTGACTATGATGCATATTATGGGAAATACGTGGACTGGGCTTCGGAGAATGGTATTATCGGCGGATACGGAAATGGCAGGTTCGGTCCGGACGATCTGGTCACCCGTGAGCAGATGGCGACGATACTCTACCGCTTTACGGATTTCATCGGTGTTGTTCCTGACAGCATGGACACTGTCCTCGATTATCCCGATGCCGGCAGCATTTCAGATTACGCGAAGGCTGCGGCTATCTACTGCCAGACCGCTAGAATCATCGAGGGGCGCGACGGCGGAGTATTCGCTCCGAAGGAAGCAGCCACCCGCGCAGAAGTTGCGGCCATTATACAAAGGTTTGTTGAGGCCGTGCCTGACTGACGCTTGGGAAACATAGGGACGGTTCTTATGACATGTTCCCGTGAACAGATGCTATGGTCTACGGACATCGATTTCATCAACTGGACCCACGTGGAGACGTGCGGTATTGATAACAAGGGTGGAGTAGTGAGTGTGTAGAGAACTCAGTAGGAGGAGTGTTGAATGAACTTTGTAAACCCACCAGCAGAATCACCTCAATATGTTATTCATAAAACATTTTACAGCCAAGTATTAAATCACGAAATAGGCTATAATATCTATCTTCCGCCCGGGTACAAAGACAGCGGTGAAAAATACCCGGTTGCGTACCACATTCACGGATGGACTGGCAACGAATCCTCCGAGATATGGCCGCTTGAAAAGGTCTATAAAAGCAGACGGGCCATTACTGTTTTTGTCAACGCAATTTCGTCGGAAGACAATTACTTCGATGCCTTGTTGCAAATTGAATCCATCATTATTAAAGAACTGATTCCCCATATCGAAGGACAGTACAGAACAGACGCAACCAGCGAGAACAGAATGCTGTCAGGTTTTTCGATGGGCGGCAACATGGCGTTTTATTATGCGGTTAAGCACCCCGAGCTGTTTGGTTCCGTAACTGCTTACGCAGGAACCTATCACCATCTTTATAACAAAGAATACCGTACTGTGGGGGCAGCACCGGAAAAAGCCATCGAGTTATATGAAGATATGATGAGAGAAGAATGGTACTTGGAAGAAAACAATATTTTATGCTTGGTACGACAAAATGCAGAAAAAATACGAGTAAAACTAAAAATTGACATTCATATCGGCACAGCGGACATATTATTTTGTGATAATGAAATTTTACATTTATATTTGGATTCGTTGAATATCCCGCATGAGTATAGGAAATTCGAGGGGATTGGTCACGACTTGGATAAAATATTATAGCACTCACTAATAAGCAAACTGAAATGATTAACTATCTTGATGTCATGCAAAGCTGCAATCAGGAATGGCATCATTTTATTGGGACAGGGAGGATCGCTCCACTCGTACTGACACTTCAGTCGCAAGCTGTCGCATCAATTGAAATACTTCTCCAGGACCTCATTATAAACGTCAAGCAGATAATGCAGGGGTTCGCCATCATAGTAGCGATCCAGGTCCAATTCCTCCAGTGAAGCAATCTTTCCCTTTGCCTTTATCTCATCGGCAGGTATGTCAAATCTCCCCTGGTAATCACCAACTGCATAATAAGCTCCCAGATCCTTATGATAACTCAGGAATAGAAGATATTCCTTCTCTTTAACAGCCGGCTTTACCAAAGTAAAACAGACTAATTGTTTTTTATCATCTGGATATTTCCATATGTAATACTCTTCCGCCAAAACCAGCTTGTCACCAACATTAATATCTCCCTTATATATTTGGGTTATTTCAATCTCACGTTTGGTATAGCCGAAAGCAGGTAGATCTTTTTGTAAATCGGCGCTATATGAGGCGAAAACTTCCTGTCCGAGAGTTCCCTTAACAACGGCTCTGACAATTAAGTCTGATCGTTCTTCTACCTCCAGGAGATTATAATAGAATATCCTGTCTCCCATAGGACGCACAATCTCAATATCAGGAGGGATCTCAAAATCTTCCTGCAGATCTTCGACATCAATTTCAGATGTGTCGGAGTCTGACTGCGCATTTATATCATCGTTTTCAATCGCGATATCGGTGTATGACTGCCCGTCTTCAAGCTCACTATCAGAGGGTATACTAAAATCAGGTGCATGAGCAGCTTTGCACGAAGCAAGCATAAAGATGATCAATAGACAATTGATAATTAATACTAGCCTCTTCATTTAACACCAACTCCCTTTCAACAGTAATTAGCCCCATTTGGCTTCCATTGTTGTCCGCTAAGACTCCAGCCAGTTTTACAATTAGTACTAATGAAAAAAAATTTAAGTTAAATTCATTCAATGTATTACCATACATTCATGAGAATAATTACATTGTATCATAACAGGTTATGGTATTGCAGTATTTTTAAGTCAATAGTTTGTTTGGCAATGAGAACACTGGATGGCGGATACAAGTACCTTTAACAGATATATGGCTTGTATAAAGTATAAAAATAACAAAGATGTAGAAGTATAATTCTATAATAGCCTAAGCTACTCTTAAAAACCAGGTATTGATTAAAGTAAGCGCAGCTGGGGTCAATCCCCTCGATATAAGGACAGACTGTCCGAAAAGTGTTTTTCCAAAATTCATTTAATTATGCATAAAATCCTTATGGGACTACTCATTTTTGCAGCTTTTGAACAAAACTATGTTATGAAAAGCCTATTTCATAGCCCCATGGGCAAATTTCATAGACAATGAACAATTATAATGAGAACTATTCTCAGAAGTATTGTCCAAAAGTTGAAAAAGTGAGTAGTGCCCTCTGCTTTCACCATCCATTTCTGTTTCTGGTTTCGTAAATATGAATTGATGAAGTGTTTATAACTAGGCGAATAATGGGCCCCCCGCCCCACCTCTTTAAGTGTTATAAATGCAGAAAACCCGCTAATATAGCGGGTTGTTCTACCTTGGTAAAAATGAAAACCGCTTATAAAGCTGATGATTTCTGCGAAAAAATATTGCAGCCTCATCGGTTTTTTATTGCATGCGAAAGCTGAAGGAGAATACAAATTTTCCATATTTCATGCAAATCAAGAAATAGCAGAAAATTTTTTCATAAAAAACAGTTAAGATTTCTTAACCTTTCGCTCAAAAGGAAATTTTTTTGATACCCTTGGAATAATGCCGGAGTATAAAAACGGAACCGGCTGAGATGAGGTGATTTTATGCTTCAAATAACACGGGTGGATATTGTGGACGGCCAGACGCTGGATATTGAGCTAAGCAACGGCCATCTGATCCTCTTCGACACCCGGCATCTGCCGGAAAGGGATCACAGCTACGACAGCCTTCGGGATCTGGAGGTCCTGCCCCGCCCGAAAACCGACGGTCGGAACATATTCTGGGCAAACGGTCCCCGGATCGCTCTGGATGATATCCTGCAATGGCTGATAACTTAAACAATCATATGAATAAAAAAAATAGGACAGAAAAATAAGTTTTTGGGGGAAAGAGGCGATATCGTATGATAATGAGAAGTAAGACAAAGGTTATTTCAATGCTCTTGATTCTGGCAATGGCTATCAATCTGCTGCCCATATCGGTGTTTGCAATGATTATGGACAGCAAGGACGCCACCGGCCTGACTCTGAACACCGGAGACGGTTTAACCGTCATGGTGGACGAAAGCTGGGAGGATCGATTCCCATACGGGACATTTGCCTTTGAGGAGAGCCAGGTCGCCGTCAACGAGGGCGACGGCGCCCGGACCATAAAGGTGTACCGTTTAGGCGGGACAAAGGGCAAGGCGCAGCTGACCCTTTCGCTGAGCCCGGTGGTGACCGAGACCGAAGATGGCAAATACAGCTTTGCCAACGCCGCCGGAATCAACGATTTTAGCGTCGAGGTGGAGGACACACTGCCCATCGCCCATTACCAGGCCTACGGTATGGATGACCAGCCACTTGTCCCTAGTGTGCCGGTCAAGCTCACGGCCATTGTGGAAAATCCCAACACCTTCGATGAGGATGGTTTGACAGTCGCCGCCTATGGCAACTCGCTGATCACAGCCGGGGTGGAGGCCGACAGCTACCGCTGGCAGGCCTTCCGCGACGGTACATGGGAGGACGTAGGCGAGGGGGCATCGCTGGATGTGGAAAACAATGTCCTCGAGCTCTATGACTTCCGCTGCATTTACACCGTCGGCGGTGTTGAATACGGCACCGAATCACTGCGGGGAGAAGCTTACGTTCCTCTTGACGCCGGCGATGACGAAATTCCTGACGATATCGACCGGAACCCGCCTCAGACCTTCCATACGCTGGCGCTGCAGGATGGTGAATACGATACATATGAATTTTATATGACCTTCGCCGAGGGCGAGTGGGTAAAGGAGCTCCGCATCACGCCAAATGAAGATGTGCTGCATGAAAGCGTCGAGCTGGCGGCGCTCAAAATTGATAGGGCTGAGGGCGGCGAACTCTACGACACGGCCAACACACTGCTCTTTGCCATTGAGGACAATGAAGAGGTCCAGGCCAGCTTTTTCTCCTTCCAGACCCGATCCGTTACCGCGGATAAGGCCGCTGGCACAGCAAAGCTGACGGTGGAACGTACCGGTGCGCTTCAATATGTGACGACGGTGGACTACCGCACAGTCGACGGCACGGCCAGGGCCGGAACGGATTACGCTGAGACCAAAGGGACGCTTTACTTCGCGGGTGGCGTCTCGCAGATGAGCGTTGAGATTCCTCTGATTGACGATGACGTGGTGGTAGAAGAAGCCGACCGGGAATTCACAGTTATTCTGGAAAATCCTATGGGTGGCGGCGAGGACAGTGAAGTCGTCGGCGGAGCTGCTGTGGTCAGCCTCTACAACACGGCGGAGAGCGATGAGAAAAACCTTGCCACAATGCTATCCACACCCGATGCCAATGATGTTTCGGGACAAATCACAGTGGCCTCCGGGGCCATCGCTCCCACAGGGGTCAAAAACGTTGTCGCAAGGCCGGTGATCCCCGACGTGCCCGGTGCCGCTGAGGTTGCCTTCGGTCTGCCTGAGGGCGAGATAGGAGTGCTGGACTACAACGCCACAGGGGGGCGCATCGTATTTAGCCGGGACCAGTTCCCGCTGACGAATTACTGGGGCAACTACGCGGACCTGGGCGGAATGGGGACAACCGACACAGAAACCAACGACACCCAGGCCCTGGCATATAAAGGCTGGGACGATACGAGCCAGGTCAAAGCCGATAAAAATGGTTACAGCCACCGCTATGTGGAGGAAGTCGGAGGCGAAAACGGCAAGCGCAATAGTTGGAACACCCAGACCTTCGCCGACTTTGACCAGCTGTTTCAAACGGTCGCGGTAACCTACCGGGCCGACACCGACAAAAACTGGTCCGATTCCTTCTGGACCACAGTCTGGCTCGGTGTCACCAACACGGCCGGCAAGCCGGGTGCAAACATGGGATCTCTCTACCCGGAGAAAAAAGTTGCCGCGGGGAACGGCGGCACTGACAAAGGTAATCCCCCCAATTATGTAAATACGCCGAGAACTGAAAGCTTTAAGGTAAACACCGGAGCCAAGGGCATTTACTTCTCCTTCGGGATCGAAGATTGGGCCTGGGGCCAGACCGGAACCCCAATGGCCGAGGTTTGGATCAAGGCTCGTGCTCAGCGGCAATATTTAGCCAACGAGCTGCAATACATCATCCATACCGCGGACGACGACACTATCAAGGCGATGGGTGACGACGAGGCTGCCGGGGTCTATAAAAGCATTGCCCCCGCAGTCAGCATGACTGCAGGCAATGGAGGTGTCTACCAGACTGAAAAGGTGTACATCGGCTCGACGCTCAACCTGAGCAAGCCCGGCTGGTCCACCTACAGCTACGCCACCCAGAATGCGCCAAATACGGGCGCTGTCTACCTGAGCGGCAAGAAAGAGACCAGTTCCCTCAATGTCGTCAATACAGGTACTGTGGCAAACGGAACCGCGACTTTGCAAATCATCGGACGCAACGGCAAGACCTTTGCCTCCGGTGCGAAGGACTCCCTGTCAACTGGGGACAGCTACAGTGTAAACGTGGTACTAAACCGTGAACAGAGGATCGTCGTGGATCTCTCCAAGTCGGTGCCCCGGCTGCAGAACGATGGCAAGACCATTGACACGACGAAGATTTCAGAGGCGGCTGAGAATTTTTGGGATAACGCAAAAACAATCAAGGTCAGCGGAGCAACCCCCAAAGCCACCGCGGTTGCAGGTGATTACGGCGATATTATAGAATTTTCCGACCAGGATACATCCCTCACAAAAAGCAGCTTTACCGCCGGCAGCGGCAGCGACGCCTCCGTGCTGACCGGCATCTCCAAGGTGTCGAACATAAAATCGGTCAACTTCGGCCTGCCCGAGGAAGACCAGATTCTGTTCAACGGCGTGCTGTACAAAGGAAACGAGGATATTCAGATCCCTGTTTCCATGTTCGGCATGGATACCCTCACCTTTACCTATTACAATTCTGAATTTGTCTCAGCCCTCAGCGATATGACCATAAACATTGCCCGAATCGAGCACTATGTCGACGCCAACGGCAACGGGAGGCTGGACGGTTACCTCAACCAGTACAATCAGTTTGTGCTGACACCGGTAAGTGGCCGGTATGATCTTTGGGTTGAAAACCTGACCGAGGCCGAGTACGGCGCCGGTAAATTTACACCTGTCTACGACGAGAAAGACAAGACAAAAACCAATCAGCAATTCTTTAAATTCTACTATAATCTGGGGCCGCGCAGTCTGGTCGTCCCGGCGGAGGGTAAAATCACGGACAGGGCACAGCTCCTGCCCGCCTTTGTCAACGCCGAGACCGACCCGAACCGCCGGGCGGCCCTTTCGGCCGAGATGCAGGGCTACCGCTTCATAACCTGCGGCACGTACTCACAGGACTCCTCTGTGTACAATGCCAAAGGCGAAGTGGTCAACACCCATAAAGCCGGCGACTACACCGCAGACGGCAAACTGATGTTCGGGGCCGGGGCCAATGCCACCGAGACGGTGGATATCCCGCTTGGCGGCGACTACAACCCCGTGCCGCCGACGTACGTTTATTCAAATGGAAAGACTACCGAGGAATCAAAAACATATGATAAAGATAAAGACGAGGTAGACGGCTGGTACATATCCGACATTAAGTTCAAGCGTTCGGACTGGGCACCCGACTACCACGGCAACCTGCTCTATAAATTTAAGAATCCTGGGGCCATCTTTGTATCAGACTCGCTGGTGGGTGAAAATCTGCCGGTTGCCGGACTTGTGACCAAGGCGGGGACGAATGGAGCGACCCAGGATGTATACAAAACCAAGGACCTGAACAATTACCTTGGCAGTTTTAACCCGACCGACGCTGTAATGCTGGGGGTGCGCCAGCAGGCAAAGACCACCGGCATCATTGCCGGGTCCTTTGAAGGCCTTTCCCTGCTGTCCGAGGAGATCGTCTCGGGTGAGCATGTCATCGAGGTGGACTCGGTGGCGGATGGGGGCTTCCGGTCCATTCCCGACGCGTCGGGCCTGCGGAGCACGAAGGGGCCGGAGGATGGAGCGGAGCGGACCGCAGACAGCGGCAGCAGCTCCAACAGTATGCCGGAATTCAACGTGGATATGGGCATCGAGCTGCCATCGCTGAGTGTAGGGCTGACCGACTTTGTCACGCTGATCATCGACGGTAGTGAGTTTGGCTTCTCCATCGGACTTCCTGTTTTTTCTATGGAGAGAAATGCGGAAAATTACACTTCCCACGAGGCGAAACAGGGCACCTCAAAGACTAAGTACAGCGCATGGGAAAAGAAAACCCCCGGCAGTGAAATTGTCGAAAATGCCCAAAAGGTGAGGGATGCCTTTACAAATCCCGGGTCGCTTATCAATTCGGAGGATTGGCAAGCCGCAAATGGTAGGGCTAAAGCGTTGGACAGCGCCAATGAGTACAGGAAGAAGCTCGATCCCAGCACCGGCACTGATAAGTTAGTAAAGAGCAAGGGCATGAGCTTCTCCATCGCAGTTAATGTGACCGTCATGTTTAAGTGGAGCGCCCCGGACCATGCCTACAAGTTTACATCGGCGATGGTCTTCCTCCAGTTTGGCTTCCAGTTCAAACAGACCATGAGGCTGACGGTATGTCCTATAGTGTACGCCTACTTCTGCGTGGGAGCGCAGTTGGAGGTGGCGGGCGGCGTCATCAACGAGCGGGAGGTGGTGGAAAAGGACAGCGATGCCCTGGACATCAACAGAACCGACATGATCTTTAGTACCGATGGCGGCGGCACAACCTACACCGGTGGTAAAGGAGTCCGACTGGCGACAAATCTCAGTACCTCGAAGCCATCCGGCTGGGAGGTCAAGACCAGGGAAAGCGCCTCCGGCAAAAAGCTGATTACCGGAGATAAGGGCGATGCCTTTACCTTTATCAGTAAATCCGATGCGTTGAATCTCTATTTCTCAGGTAAACTCAAGATCGAGCTGAAAGAGGGCAGCGATTGGAAGAACCTGGGCTATGTGTCATCGGACGGGTCGGCTCCTGTATTCGTCATGTTTGACGAAAAGGTTGACGGAAAGGCCGACCAGGAGGTTCGTATCACCGTTTTGGACGAGAAGGCCGAGTTTGACCGTATCGTCCCCATCAGCGGAGTGCGCAACGATACCTTCTTCTCCGGCGTCAACATCTCCCCAAGTGTCTTTTTGGAGGTGGGAGTGGGCATCGGTGTGGAGGTGTTCAAGGTTGAAGTTTATTTCAAGGCCAACATCGGCATTAGCATGTCCATTTTTGCCCGCCCGAACAACGCAGCGACAAAGGGCACCCAGCTCCGGGATCCGTCTTCGTCGTCCCTCTCTCTCGGGAGTGCAGGGTACGCGGTGCGGAGCCTCGGCGATACCGTTTCAGCCTTTGAGGATGAAGACGATGATGAAAGTGTATTCAGCTTCGACAGCTTCACCTTCCGGGCCGGGTTCGGCGTCCGTGTGGTGCTGCTGCTCTTTAACTTTGAATTGGATGCTATACAGTTCGGTATCGACTACCAGAAGGCCCAGGTCAACGTAGGCGAGGACGGCTTTAAGAAGAATGGATGGAAGTTCGCCTGGTATGTGGCAAACGCCAGCAACGAGGTTGCCACATACGGCTTAAACGACATAGACGAAAGCGACGGGTTCCCCGGAGTGAAGATCACGCTGCCCTCCAACACCTTTGCCGCCCAGCAGCTCTTTGGGCCGGAAAAGGCGCAGATGGTCCTTGATGAGATCGATGCCATGGCCTTTGACCCGACAAATCTGCCTTCCAGGGAGTTTCAGATCTCCGGCTATTCCTCGTCGGGGGATGCGTTCCGCCTGGCTAACGGACTGGCTACGGGAACCGACTATCAGCTGCTGACCGTCGACGACAGTAACTATCTGCTCTACACCATCAGCAGAGAAAATCCGGAAAACGCAGTTGACTCCAACCAGCTGGTGCTGTCTAAAATACAAAATACCGGCGATAAGATCGGCCTTATGAATCCGGTCGATTCTACAAGCTCAGCCGCCTATATCATCGTGGACGCCGATGACACCGGCGATCTGGACTTCACGGCCTCGGTGAGCGGCAATACCATCCACGCCGCCTGGGTGAGCTACAAGAGCAAAACAAGTGCGGCCGGGGCTGATGCGCCCAGTATGCCGGATGCCTCAGTGCCGCGGCCCAGTTACATTTCCGGCGGGAACACGATATATATGGATGGGAGCAACTATAGAGAAGAGGCCTTTAACGCGTTCGATCCTAAGAAGGCCTATGACAAGTGGTATGCTTACTATGAAGGGCTTGCGGATACGACGGCAAATGAAAAGGAGCAGCTTGCAAGCACCGCAGGCAACACAGAGCTCAAAACGGCCAGCTTTAAAGTGAACGAGGCCAGCGGGTTTACTAGCGGGCAGGTCATTTCGTCGACCACAGGCTCCGGATATATGTTCCAGCCTCAGCTCAGCGATAACGGCAAGCTTGCTTTCTATGCACGTTCAAACAACTATATAGATGATGAAAAATCAGATGAAAAGAAAAAGGCGAAGGACTACTACGATGCAAGCAGGGGAGGCGTCTCCACCGGCAGTAATGGTGTCAGCACGGGTGAGGGGGACCCTACAGCCGCCTTCCGCTATGCCTATACCACCTCGATGAACGATGTGTACGGCAAAAACACCCAGTTTATGTTCACTTATAAAAAAGATGATGGGACCCTTGTCTATACCGGCTTTACACCAAACGGGTGGGAGGGGCTCGGCATGCGCCTGATCAACTCAGCCATGGTGACACTGCCCGACAACACTTTCTACCTGGCCTATACAGCCAGCGTGACCGAGACCACCGTAACCTCGCTCGACGTTTATGGTGACAGGACTGTGCACAAGCTGTACCTGCAAAAGGGCAGCGTTGACGCAGACGGTAAAGTCGTGCTGGAGGATGCCAGGATGCTTCGCCAGCTGGTGGACATCAACCAGAATGGCATGAACACGTCGCTGCTGGACGGCCTGCAAACTATCGCGAGTATGAAGGGCGGCGGCGATACCACCACGCCGGACGGCGTATATGTCAACACAGACGGGACGGGCGCAAAGCAGAGCATTGCCTTTGAAGACCCTTATTTCGGTAACGTCCGTTTCCTGACCGGTATCCTCGGCAGCTTGGACGGCACTGAGGAGAACTTTGGCGAAAGCTTGCAGTTTACCGCCTTCGGCGCAGATAAAGAGCTCTTCCTGCTGTTTGAAATGAACGGCAATACCTATATTGTTCCCAATTCGAGCCTTGCATCAATAACGGCAAGCGGCGAAGCCGGCGGAAAGGGTAAGATCATCCCCTTCTTCAGTTTCACCGAGGATGACCGTACCCGCAGCAATGTGGTGATCGGCGCTGACGGCGACGGTAATATATCGGCTGTCTACACCGACACAGTCCCAGGCAGCACTAATAATGCCGTTTTTGTGTCCAAGTACGACCCGGATACAGCTTCCTTCGGCCTCGGTCGTATGCTGGCCATGAACTACATGCAGGTTTACGAGGATTCAGTCGCCAACGGCTGGACCCAGGAGAAGACCGAGCAGGCCTTCTATGGTAAGCTGGCCGGATATAGTAACGGCGGCATGTCCTCATTTGTATTCTCCAATCTGGACATTGCACTGGGACTCAAAAAATCCGAAGCCTCCGGCGAATCGTCAGGCTCCGGAAAGCCGGCCACGTTGGTGATCCTGGCCCAGGGGACTCAGACCGCACTTGAAGAGGCGGACTACATCGGCCCAGGGGAGAAAAATACCGACGGTACGGCGAAAACAAAGGTTATCCTACCCAAGTATAATGACGGCGTGCTGCAGAGCACCACAGGTTATTACGCCCTGTCCTTTGGCGTGGGCGAAAAGGCCATCGGTGAGGGGAAGATCCTGTTCCCCGTCCGCGACTTTACACCCGGCGCAATCCTGCAGCCATCCATTTCATTTAAGAACACCGGCGACGTGCCGCTGCGTGGTTCATCAACCGAACCCATCACGTTGCAGCTTTGGATTTCAAGCGAACCCGATAAAGACGGAAAGGTATCGCCGGGCGATAAGATGCTGACAGAGTGGAAGATTGAAGAAAATGTTGCGGTGGGCCAGACGGTGAGCACCGGCTATGATGAAAACCTTGAGGGCGCCTACACCGCGCCTCTGCCGGAAAACCTGACAGGCCGGAGGTTCTATTTCACCGTCAGTGAAACCGGAAAAACCGATGAGAAACCAAACGGGGTGGAAAACCCGATTAACTACAGCTCCCTCGACGACAAGGTCAACGGCACGGTGCGCGTCATCGAGGCCAAGCCCGAGCTTGCTGTTGAGGACGTGAGCTTCTCGACCTTGGAGGTGGCGGGAGACAAGGTCAAAATCGGAACCAGCATGACCGTGACCAACCGTGGCGGCGCCGATGCCAAAGCGCCTTACCTCCAGTTCACCTATCAGTCCGGCCGTACAATGGAGGAGGTCAAGACCGGCGACACTGATTACCAGCAGGCGGTTTATGAGGCGCTGGACATCTCGGACGGAAGCTTTGAGATCTCCAAACAGACCGAGATCACCACCCTTGACATTGGGACGGACAATGACCGCAAGCAAGGGTTCCTGCGGTTGATAGGCACAGACACTACCGAAGACGAGACAGCAAGGGTCAACCTTAAAAAGGGTTATTCCCGTACAGTGGACGGCGCCTTCTGGGTGTCCAAGGACGCCTATTGCCTGGCCACTGCCACCGGCAGCCTGAACATTAAAGTGACAGTATTTGACGATAGTGCAGATATAGACTCCCTTTCATCAACGGGTGCACAGACCTCAGCCTTCAGCAATGAGTATAACGCAGGCAACAACACGATCTATACGGACCTCGAGCCCACTACCTTCTTCACGGCGCCTGATAAGGTGACCGTTCCCCTCGGCACTACCATGCGGCTGAGCGTTCCGGCTGTAACGACAGAGAAGGTCAATCCCCTTATCCTGGTCAAGGAGCTCAACGTCAACTTTGATGAGACGACTGAAAAGCATCTTGGCGTACTCTATTACAATATGGGCACCGGTGGCACGGGGAAAGAGGGCTATCTGGTCATCAGCCCATCCTCCGAGGGGAGCGGCGTCATCCGCGTCATCGACTGCAATACCGGAGACTATACCGATATCGCCTTTACGGTGACAGAGACGGGCACGGGTGTCAATATCTTCCGGGATAACAACATCTTCAACTGGTACAATGCTGCCGGGCAGAAGATAAATCCCGAAACCGAGGCGTCTGGGGTGTGGAGCTTCCAGCAGAATGTATCAACCTGGGGCAGTATCACCTCAAACCCCAAGGATCTGCCGCCTTATGCGAGTGATCTTTCCCGGGCTCTGGTGGCCGGCACGGCCTTTGAGTTTACGACCCTGGCTGAGAGCATTGACCTCTACTTTGAGGGGACGATCACCGTTTCCTGCGATGTGTCCGGCTTAACGGCCCGGGATTACACCTCAGCCGGTGGTGACGAATATACGACCGTCGTGCTGGGCGACAACCCGAATAACGAGGCCCGGCATGTCACGGTCCGAGTGAAGTCCCTGCCGGCCGCCTTCGACCGGATGGTAGAGCACTTCTCGGGAGGCCGCGTCATCCTGCCCGATCCCGGCAGCAAGGCTCCGCAAATTTGGTTCAGCCGCAGCCTGCCGGATACCGCTTCACTTTTTAGCGATGATTATACCTCCACCGGCTTTAGGCTGACGGCCTATGTCCTGGACGAAAACGGACTGGCGAGTGTACGCCTCGATTTGGGGAACCTGGGCACAGCGTTGGAAAGTAAAAACGCGAAAGAGTACGACGAGACCTTCCGGCAGTTTGACATCCTGGTGAAGCCTACCGGCTCTGCTGGCACCTTTACCATTACAGCCACCGATAAGACAGGGCTGACGACCACCGTTCCAGTTCTGGTGGACTGGTTCAACGCGGTGAAACCGGCTGACGCCGACACCGATAAACCGCTGTCCCTTGATACAGGCTGGATTTATCGCGACGGAGCGGGACAGCCCCTGACGACCATTGCCGACGGGGATCAGCTCAAGAAAGATCAAAATGCGTTTATTAAAACAGAGACGAAAGTGGCCGGAGCCCCGGTGGACGCCGAGGTGACGGTACAGTACTATAGTGTGAGTGTCATCACGGAGGAGGTCTCTTACGCACTTAAGCAGGAGGCCGGAAACGGAGCGTGGAAGCTGGTCAAAACGGTCACCCGGACGGACAGTACCGGTAAATCCGTGGCCGGATATCCGGTCGTAACGGAGGAAGCTGCGACGGAGAGCACCGTACCGCCAGGTAAAACAGTGACCACCATTACGGACGCCCAATGGCTGCCGGTCGAGATAAATAACGGCGGGTACCCGACGGTCTATAACGCAGTTTACAAGGTGACCGCGGCAAAGGATGGCGTAAGCGCAACCAAGCTGTTATTGATGAACCGTGTCAACACCGACCTGCCCAGTATAGAGGCGGCATATGTCTCCGCCGTAGCAGATGAGGGCAGTTACATCGGCTACCTGGCGAAAAAAGGAGCGGCCAGCCAGAGCGGCATTGAACGCGTTACCGTGAATGGATATGAGATCTACCGGTATTCGGAGAGCGGAATAGGGCGGAATACCGCGTCAGGCCAGTTCCCAATCACATATGGAGGCCCATACGCCTTTACGGCTTTTGATGCCGCAAATAACGAGAACACGACGACCTATATGGCGCACATGCCTATTCAGGTCCTTGGCAGCGACTTTGCCGCCATTCAGGGGTCATATAAAAACAACGGCAAGGTTACCCTTGATCCGGTAAAAATCATCGGAGGGGTTTACGACAACGGCATATCTGTCCCGGCGACAAACAAGTATGCCAATGCCTACGACTTTGCGCTGGTCAGGAAAGAGACTGCTGTGAGTGAGAGCAGCGACCAATTCGACGCTTTTGCGGACGGCCTTTCCTGGCAGACGACAGCTGTCTTTGAAAATCTGGCAGCGGGCGACTACATACTTTATGTCAGGGACGCAAACGATACGCCAGCCGATTCGACGGTTGCCGATTATCTCATCTATCCGCTGACGGTGGAGAACAGATCGGTTGGATTTGCCGCGTCTGTCAGCTTTGGCAGCGAGTCGGGGAAACCTGTGATCCAGGTTACAGCAACCGGCGGCAGCGGCGAATATGAGCTTATCGCCATGTTGCGCACAAGCAAGAGCGATCTGCTCGATGCCGACGGGATTGCCGCGGCAATAGCAGAAGATGCGGACGGCGGGCTGGAGTGGAAGGTTAGTGACGACAGATATACCTGGGATGAATGCGAGACGGGCTGGTACCAGGTCGCGGTTCGGGACAGGACTGAATCGGATAACTTCTACACCGAAATGGTTTCGACCATTAAGTCAAGCGGAAACGAAGGTGGAGGCGGAACAGGAGGCGGAACCGGAGGCGGAACAGCTACCGGCCCGGCCACTGTCCAGCCTCAGATACCCGACTTCTCTGAAATTATCGAAAGAAACCGGCAAGAAAATGTCATCCTTCAGAACGCGCATTGTATTGTTCTTGTGCCTGCCGGTATGCTGAAGAAGGGCGACAACCTGGACAGCCTGCTTATCACGGTGCCTGAAACGCTGAATGGATCGGCCGCCGGGAATATCGTCAGGTTTGTCGGCGCCGACGGTACAATAAGAATTATCCCCTTCAGCCTTGTTTCCGACGGGCGCGTGTACTACGTTGCCGATCAATACGGCTTCTATGAGATCGTACAGAACGCGGTGGAGTTTAAAGACACCGGGCGTCACTGGGCAGGAGAGGACATCAACTTTGTGTCAGCGCGGGGTCTGTTCGGCGGTATGGGCGGCGGCAGATTCTCGCCCGATACATCTATGACCCGCGGCATGTTCGTCACTGTTCTGGGCCGTCTGGCGGGGATTGACCCGGGTAAACAGACAGCACAGAGCTTCCGGGATGTTGAAAACGGGCAGTGGTACGCGCCCTATGTGGCCTGGTCGTCCCAAAACGACCTGGTTTCGGGCTATGGTAACCAAATGTTCGGACCCGACGACCAGATAACGCGTGAGCAAATGGCTGTTATCCTTCACAGATTTGCCCGTTTCATGGGCTGGAACGTTGATAAGACCGGCTCGCTGGATGCCTTCAGCGATCGTGGCGAGCTGTCCGGCTGGGCTGTGGAATCGGTCAGCTGGGCCGTCGGCATAGGGCTGATGAACGGAAGAAGTGCCGACAAGCTTATGCCGTCGGGGATTTGCACCCGCGCGGAGGTGTCTGCCATGATCAGGCGCTTTATTGAGTATTATCTAAAGCATATGGAAGATAACGAGCCATAACTTTGGGAAGATGATTAACCGGAAGAATAAAAGCCTGAAGAATAACACAGAGAAAAGGAAGTGTTTTTTATCAAACGGATATCCATATTTTTGTGTGCAGTCATGATTCTATCCCTTGTTTCCCAGTCGGCTTTCGGGCTGGCATGGATGGCAGAAGCGGCAGAAACGGCCGGGGCGGTTGGTACGGCAGAAACGGCCGGGCTGGCATGGATGGCAGAAGCGGCTGAAATTGCCGGGGCGGTTGGTACGGCAGAGAATAACGGGAACGATGAGACAGCTTTTGACGGATACATCGTCAAGCTGGCAGAGGATACGCCTTCCCTTTTATCCAGAAGTTCCAGCCCACAGGGGACTACCGGTGCCTATTTGGTGGTCGAGAACCTGGAACAGGCTCGACGACTCCCGGCGGAATGCGTAGACTATATTGAGCCTAATTACATTGTCGAGCTCTTTGACTACGCCGTACCGCCGAACGACCCGCTTTACCAGTCCAACCAGTGGTCCTTGCAGGAGATCCACGCAGACAGCGCCTTTGCACAGGGTCTGGAAGGAGAGGGCGTATCAATCGGTTTTATCGACTCCGGCATTATCGCAGGCCACGAGGATCTGGACTATGCGCGGATTACCGGGGAGGATTTTACAGGAGATGGCGAGACCTTCAACGGTGACTTGACCGGACACGGAACCTTCGCTGCAGGTGTGATCGCCGCTCAGACCGAAAACGGCAAGGGCATTGCGGGCATTGCGCCAAAGGCGAAAATTAATGTCTATCGTGCCTTTTCCGGCAAGACCACAACTATTGCGGCGGTTGTAGGCGCTATTAACGCCGCGGTAGAGGATGATTGCGACATCCTCAATATGAGCCTGGGTACTACAAGCTCATCACAGCTTTTGAAGGAGGCCATCGACGAGGCCGAATCCAAAGGTGTGATACTGGTAGCCGCCGTCGGTAACGACGGGGAGACCCAATCAGCGTCCGTTCTCAAATATCCGGCGGCCTATAACAGTGTCATCGGCGTCGGTTCGGTGGGAAGTGGTCTGGAGTACTCCTCCTTTTCTCAGCGAAACAGCTCGGTCTATGTGACGGCGCCCGGAGAAGTGGTTTACAGCCTGGGCATCGCCGGGAGCCAGGCCTATACAAGCGGAAACGGGACCTCCTTTGCGGCGCCCGTAGTCGCGGGTATGTCCGCACTGGCCTTGGGCTATGACGAAGACATCACGGAGGAGGGCGTTCGCTATCTGCTTAAGAACACCTCCACAGACAAGGACGCGGTGGGCTACGACCAGAAGTACGGCTACGGTGTGGTCGACATCGCCGCTTATATTGCCGAAATGAAACGTTCGTTTGATATAACATATGAACTCAACGGCGGCAGCCTGCCAGACGGCGCAAAAACCTCCTATGTTGTCACGGAGGACGAATTTGACCTGCCTACACCGACAAGGAGCGGCTATGTGTTCGGGGGCTGGTACGAGGCAAGCGATCTGAGCGGTGCCACAACAACCGTGATTCCGGCCGGGAGTCTGGGAAACCGGAAGTTTTTTGCGGCCTGGACTGCGCAAAACGCAGTGGCACTAAAATCGGTCATGGTGGACGGACAGGCCGCCACTCTGGAAGAGGACGGGACCTATATCGCCTATCTGCCTTATGGCACAAATCTGTCGGGGCTGACAGCGGGCAATATTGTGGCTGTGCCTACGAATGAGACCAGCGTTGTGTCAGCTTCAAGAAAGGCCGGGGCCGACGGGGAATGGATTATCAGGGTAAGCGTCCCGGGGGGAGCCTCCTTGGAGTATGCGCTGCGTGTTGAAGCTATGCAGCTTCACGCAGCGGAGGGAAAAAAGACGCAAACCGGTCGGGCGGCTCCCGCGTCTCTGGACGGCCTGACGGCCTCCGAGCCCTACGTGGCCGACCCGCGTAAGTGGTTCCTCAACGGGACTAGTGAAACGCTTCCGGATGATTTCAGCTGCTTTGCCACGGTGAGCAAGGGCGGCGGAGAGGTTTCGCCTGCTAATCCGGGTGAGGGGTACGCCATCAGTTATACTCCTGCACCGGAAGACGGGGGGAAGGAGGCAGAGCTTTTGGTTTACGGCGTGGCGCACGGCGTTCAAACTCTCGATTTTGTCACCCTGAAAATAGATGTGTCCAAGCTTCCGGAGAGCCAGTCAGTGGCGGAGCCAGCGGCTGCCTTTGACCGGTATACCCAGAGTGTAGTTGAGGTGGTTTTGACTATGTATGGCAACAGCGTTGCCGGCGTATCAATTGACAACGAGGCGCTGGCAACCGGTCAATATACTTTGTCTGATATTTCGGCTGACGGAAAAACCCGCCTGATCCTGTCGGCGTCCGCCGTCTCGGGCCTGTCTATAGGGTCTCATACGGTTGAGATAAGGATGAACGCCAAGGAGCCGTGTCTTGTCACCCTGACTGTTTCGGACAGCGCCCCCAGCTATACTGTCACATTTTTCAATGGAGCAGCGACATATGACACACGGGCAAACGTCAGGGTGGGCAGCACCGTTTCGCTGCCCGTCCCGCCGGTACAGGCAGGCAGTACCTTCGGAGGCTGGTATACAGCGGAGGGTATTCAGTTTACCACAAGCTCCAAGGTTACCGGGGACCTGTCCCTTTTTGCCAAGTGGAACACAAACAGCGAAAGCATTGGTGGTGGCACCGGCAGCACAGGCGGCGGTGAGGGAGGCAGCGGCAATGGTGGTGACGGTGGCGGTGCTGGCGGAGGCGCAGTAAATCCGCAGCAGGACGCCGAGCCAGTCACTCCATCTTCAGACGGTACAGCGTTAGCTGGCCCTTCGCTTAATGCTGAAGATGATAAAAACATGCCGGTGTGGAAAAACACATTTACTGACGTCGATGAGGACGACTGGTTTTATGAGGATGTGCGATTCGCAGTGCAAAATGGTCTGTTCAAAGGCACAAACATCAATACCTTCGACCCTGACATGCCATTAAGCCGGGCGATGCTTGTAACATCGATATACAGGTTTCACCATCAGGGCGTTCCGGAAGGGGTTGCGCGCCAAAGTACCTTTGTAGATGTACCGCAGGATGCCTACTACAGTGACGCAGTGGCGTGGGCGAAGGAGGCTGGTCTTGTAGCCGGCTATGATAACGTGCATTTTGGCCCTGACGAGTCCATTACGCGGCAGGATCTGGCGATGGTGCTGATGCGGTATATCGGGATGACCGGGACGGAATACATGACAACACAGGAGTATATATACTTCGCCGACGAGGTGGAAATCGCAGATTACGCAAAGGGCGCCATACAGACGCTTAACAAGCTTGGGGTTCTAAACGGCATCGGAGAAAACCGTATCGCCCCCAGAGACAGCGCGACGCGGGCGCAGGCCTCGGCGATGCTTCGTCGGTTTGTCGAGAAGGTACAGCAGCTGTAGCCCCGCGGTATCTCTCATGATGAGAGGAGGCCGGAAATTCTTAAAAACCAGGTATTGATCAAAGTAAGCGCAGCTGGGGTCAATCCCCTCGACATAAGGACAGACTGTCCGAAAAGTGTTTTTCCGAAAGGTATTTAATTATGCATAAAATCCTTATGGGACTACTCATTTTTGCAGCTATTGAACAAAACTATGTTATGAGAAGCCTATTTCGTAGCCCCATGGGCAAATTTCATAGACAATGAACAAATAAAATGAGAACTTTTCTCAGAAGTATTGTCCAAAAGTTGAAAAAGTGAGTAGTGCGGGGGTGCGGACAAAATCCTGCCCTCTGCTTTCACCATCCATTTCTGTTTCTGGTTTCGTAAAGGTGAATTGATGAAGTGTTTATAGCTCGGCGAATCATGTCTCCCACCTCTTTATGTATTTTCAGCCCTGGGGCTGAAAAACGCTTGGTGGCGGGTACCGATTTGCCTTTCAGATATTTTCTTTCAATTAATCGAAAGAAAACGATGTGACAGCTTTTTATCAAGAAGCATTATAATATTAAAATACTGAGATAAGGCTGTTGCAAGAGCCTGGACCTAATCCACAGGCTCTATATAGTACGGAATAACTTATTTATGGTACTTCTCGTAGGTTCTGAGAATGATAAATACTGCCTGCTCTCCGGTTGTGGTGCCTTTAGGATTCACATAACCGTTGCTGCCCAGGATCAATGGCAACTATAAACTCAGATAGAAATACGGATATCCGTTCTCCTCCTTTTGTACTTCCACAGTGAGGTTTTGTGGAGCCTTGAGGGTTTGTACAGCTTTAAGCTATTCAACACCGCCTCTCCTGTCCTGCGCCAGTTCTTGCGCCTAACGGTTCTTATTTGAAAACGCAAATGGTTTGTTTTGTTGACAAATGACGTTATTGGGAACTAAAATAACGTATGGATATTTGTTATTTTCAGCAAAAATTAAGAGGGTTATTATGAGGCTATGTTATCTGTTAAAAAGAAACAAAGATAGAAATAATGGATTCGAACAGCTTAATGATGTGTGTAATAAAGCTTTTGAAGGTGCCTTTAATAAGTGCAGGCTTGACTTCGGACATGAAATGGTTGTAATAATGGATATGAAATCAAAACTGCTTGACGTGTTAAAATCCATAAAAACTACTGCTCCTGCACAGGAGTTGCTTGCAAAAAAATTCTTGGAACTCATTCCTGTGTACTTCAAGCTCATAGAAATATATGTTTCTGCAAAAAAGGATAATCATGAGGAAACTCATTTTCAAGCGTTCGATGAATTGGATGATAAAATAAAAAGAGTGTATTCTTTAGTTAACAATTTAAACACTCAATTTTACTTCAGTTCTAAAGAATTGTCAGGTATATCAGCTTATGATGAGATCATTAATGAGGCAGAAGCACTCCGTAATGTTATCAATGAAAACTATATCAAATAGTACCGCAATTATTATTGAGAGACATATATGAATATTTTTGAGGTCATGAAATTTAAATATGAGTTTAGAAAGCATCAGCAAATGATGCTTGATAAATTTAGTCAAAAATTAGAGTTGAATAGAAGCAAGGTATTCAGGTTTCATTTGGTGTCCCCTCCGGGTTCAGGAAAAACTATCGTAGGCTTGGAAATAGCGAAAAGATTGGGTGCTCCAACAATAGTTATCTGCCCGAATACGACAATACAAGGCCAGTGGGATGAAAAATTTAAAATGTTTCTTCCCGCAGATGGAACAGAAGAACTTAATGAAGAGTTAAACACCAATACTCAAGCCTTAAAATCCATAAATGCTTTTACATATCAAATGCTTAGTGTGCCATGTGGAGATGATGATGCTTATATCAGGATGTCTGAAAGCATATGGGCTGAAACAGTAAGTCAAAGCCAAAACGTAAGTATTGAAGAAGCTCTTCTGAGAATTTGCAAAATGAAGGAATCAAACCCCCGGTTATATAAATCCGAGATATCAAAATTCTATAAAAAACTCAGACAGAATCACCTAAATGAGGCTGATTGTGATCTTTCAAAAATACTGCATCCCAACACTTTAAGGTTAATAGACGAAATCAAAAGAAACAATATTAAAACAGTTATTTTCGATGAATGTCACCACCTTCAGAATTACTGGGCTCTTGTTATGAAGGAGATAGTAAATAAAGTAGGGGCTGCATATATTATTGGCCTCACTGCAACACCGCCTATCGACGAAGATAAGGAGACAATTTTATACTATACTAGTTTGTTTGGAGAAATCGATTATCAGATCCCAACTCCGGCTGTAATAAAAGATGGAATGCTGGCGCCATTTCAAGACCTTGTATATTTTTGCAAGCCTACCTCAATAGAACTGGAATATATTAAAAACTGCCATGAGAAATTTAAATTACTGATTGACAAATTCAATAAACAAAATAGTGATTTCTATTATTGGATCGTTGACAGGATTGTAAAAAGAAGGCTTATTTCCGGGGAAACTCAGCAGTGGAAAAGCTATATCAATTCAAGGCCTAATTTTGCAATTGCAGGAGTAAAATATCTGCTTCAAAATGAGTATACGATCCCCTGGGATATAACTATAACAGAGAATATGTATGAAGCATTGACCCTTGAGGATTGGATATATCTTATTGAGGACTATGCCTTAAACCTCCTGAAACTAAGCTCAAATGAGAATGACAATAATGTGTTTATTGAAATCAAGGATGCACTAAGAAACTTGGGATATGTATTGACGGAAAAAGGGATAAGGGCGCATAGCTCCCTTATGGATAGGGTTTTAGCATATAGCAGGAGTAAACTCGATGCTCTCAAGGATATTTTGAAGACTGAGATGTCAGCATATGGAGATAAAATCAGAGTTGCAATAATTACCGACTTTGAAATATCTAATGCAGTATCCCTAAAGAAGGTTCAAAATGTCATCGATGATAAATGTGGTGGCGCTATAAGTGTAATAAAAGAACTTGTATCAGATCATATCACTGATAAGCTGGACCCGGTAATGGTTACCGGCAAAAGTTTGATTTGTGATGATGATTTGGCAGATGAGTATGTTAGACTTGGCTTGGAATGGGCAAAAGAGAGATTACTCGAAATAAATCTTACAGTAAAAGCAGTTGAATTTGATAAGTTTATTTCTATAGAAGGTTCAGGGAAGGACTGGAGTTCAAAAACAGCAGTGCTTTTAACAACACATCTTTTTGAGATGGGTATTACCAAGTGTATTATTGGAACAAGAGGACTTCTGAGTGAAGGCTGGGATAGTCTTAATCTGAACACTCTTATAGATTTATCGGTAGTAACAACTTATGCAACAGTCAATCAGCTCAGGGGCAGAAGTATCAGAAAATCGAATGATGATCCGCAAAAAGTTTCAAATAACTGGGATGTCATTTGTGTTGCGCCTGATATGGAGAAAGGCTTTAACGATTTACAAAGATTGTATAGAAAACACAATCAATTCTACGGGATTTGTGATGATGGTCAGATACAAATGGGTGTCAACCATATCGACCCTATTCTTGGTGAAATTGGTCAGAGATTAGATGACGGGAATATCAAGGCTATAAACGAAAAGATGTTAAATGCAGCAGGTAATAGAGCAAAAGCCTATGATGCCTGGAGGATAGGAGAGCCTTTTGATAACAAGGAATTAGGATGCTGTGAAATAAAGCTTCTAAAGCCCATAAGCATGAAAGATGGCAGTGTATGTTCAGGTGAGAGGAGTGTTCTGAAGCGTAAAATCATCAGCAGTGTGTTAAAACTTTCAGCAACGGTATTATCAGCCGCTGCAGCTGGAGTTATTTCTTTAACTGTCATACCGGCAGCCGTTCCTTTTTGGGTTTTTTCAGCATTCCTGGGATATAGGACATATGTAGGGCTGAAAGATGTTTGGATTTATGGGAAGGGCAATTTCTTTCACCTATCAGTAAAAGCTTCACTTTATGATATCGCAAAGTGTACTCTTAAAGCACTTTTAGAATGTGAGCTGGTAAGCTCTGAATTAAAAGAAGAAAATATAGTAGTAACCGAAAGAACAGATGGTACGATTAGAGTATATTTAAACGGTAATGATAATGATTCCAATCTGTTCTCAACTTCATTGTCTCAGATTTTTGCTCCTGTTGAGGATCAAAGGTATGCAATACAGAGGTTTGAGGTATTCGTTCCTGAAAGTGGCTTTGAAAAATTCATTTATTTATTTAGGTATGGTATTGATAAATATTCTCCGCTGCTTTCATCCTACCATCCTCTTCCTGAAGTTTTTGGTATCAAAGAGAAAGCATTGGTCTTTAAAAAGTATTGGAATAGATTTGTGAGTCCGGGAGATATTGTTTTTCTAAAAGGTGAAAAAGGTCATGAGGTTATTGAAAAGTTCGGAAGGATAAATTCCCTTGGGGCAAGAAGAATGAATATGAAGATCTGGAAGTAGATTATAAACAAAATTTGTACACAATCTGGAGGATAAAAAATGGGCAAGGTCATTCAAAAACATCTGTTTTTAACGGTGATTCTTATTTTACTAATGGTAATGTTAACTGCCTGCAGTACAGAATCCAATCATGCTGATCCAGCTGAATCCTTGGAAACACCGATACCTGACGGAAACGAATTCAATACCATTTCAGCCGTATTACTTGATAAGGCAGCCAAGTTACCTGCCATATCTGATGAAAGCCTGCCGGACTGGCATGGCACAGCATTGACACCTGAATACTTTGACAGGAGTATTCAGGCAAATGATATTGAAGACATTGCCAAGTCAGGTTTCAACTTTGTTCGTGTCCATTACAGCTACAAAAGCTTTGTGGACGAAAGCAGCCTGCAGCCCATGGAAATCAGCTTGGAGCACCTGGATCAGGTGATTGGGTGGGGTATAGAATATGGTGTTCATATAAATGTGACGTTATATGAATTGCCGGGTTCACGTGATGATATTATGAAAAACAGTGAACATTACCGTCAAGCTATCGAAGTTTGGGAGCTGCTCGCCAAACGGTATTCAAATGTGCCTGCTGCCGTGTTGAGCTTTAATCTGCTTAATGAACCGGGATATGAGGTCTTTACTGAGGAAGAATATGCAGCATTCGCAAATGAGTTGGCAGAAGTAATCTGGAAATATGACAGCAACAAAATAGTCATTTCTGACGGTATGCTTGGCCAAGGGTGGGATGGGGCAGTGGCATCCGTGCCAATCAATGATATTAATCCAAAGGTTGTGCAATCACTTCATTTTTATCCCTGGCATTCATTGAGGCGATCAGCACATCTAAGCTTGCTTCACTGGCCGTATGAACAGGGTGTAATAGTCAATAACGTCATTTCCAGTGGTGGAGAACCTCTTAAAGTTATCGGTGACTTTCCGGAGGGAACAGAAATTTCAGTTTACCTTGCAGGGATCGATAATGTTAACACCGGCGGTAAGTTTATTTTACAAGCAGATGGTGCCGACATTGACCAGCAATCTCTTGACGGGATAAACACGGTGCAGCATACAAAGATATTTACTGATGAAGGTAATCCGGATATACTTAAAGCTGATTTTGGGGATTATGGAAATTTCAATGGCATGGAAATCAGTTTTAAGCTTCAAAAATCCGCAAAAACATTAATCTTGGAGGTTAAAGGTGAAGAAAGCACACGTGTATATATGCGCGAGCTTATAATAAGAATCCCGACCGGAACCGAGGGCTATTATCAAGAGATAGAAAACACTAAAAAGCCCCAAGGCTTCGTCTACAAGAAGGGTAAATTCAGGAGTGTATACATCGCCTGTACGGATGTGTTTTCTGATCAAGGGTCTACGGTAACAATTGCTGCAGACGGTAGTATCACAAGCACACCTGCGTTTTCCGAGGTTGATATTTTTGATTTGGATACCATGAAAAGCTATTTTGAACATTGGCGTAATTGGGCGGATGAACATAATGTGAGAATTATGTGTAATGAGTTCAGCATTCCGATGGCGCTTCCAAAAACAGAACGTATGGCTTTTTTAAAATCAGTTCTCGAAGTGCTTGACACAAATGAATTGCCTTGGGCAGTGCACTGTGAGCGTGTCGAAGGGTGGGGCCCCGTTGTGCTTGAGCGTGAACTGGATATTGGAAACCTTGTGCTTGCCCCTGATAACAGTTATATTCATCAAAATGGTTATTATATTGATCAGCCGGCACTGGACTTGATAAAAGAATACACTTCCAGGGATATCAGGGAGTAGTACTTATAACGAGGTGAAAGATATCCCCACCTCGTTGAAACACTGCTGAGGTAAGAAAATTTTTCTACAAACGAAAAATTTTCTTTGAACCGAAGTGTTATAAGATTAGAAGGAGATGTACATATTTGAAAAACAAATTTATCTTGCCAATTATATCACTTGTGGTAATAATGTCTGCATTGACTTTATACATGATATTCCATGTAACCATGTGGAATAACGGCTTGGGTGAACCAGATAAAATAAACCTTAATGTAAAGGGAAAACAGAATCAAATTTTTATAAATGATAAGCATAGCCAATCTCTTATTCAGGAAATAAACAGACTAATTGTGTTTGATATGCCAGATACATTAGGTCTGGATTCTCCAGTTGCCCAGAATGATATTAAGGGTATAGAAGAATTTTCAGTAGAATATGTTTATAAGAAACCACAGAATGTCTCTGTAAATAACCCTGAAATTAAGCAAATTCAGATTATTAAGATGATTTTCCCGCTGGACGAAAAGTGGGAGAATCAGGTATATATAGAAACAGAAGATAATGAATACTTTTTTATTGGAAACAGACCCGATTTAGGCGCTCTTGTAGGTTCAGCCGTTTATTAAAGTGCATCATGATATAATAGAAGAAGCGAGAGGAACATTGCTTATTATCGCAATATACCTAATAGCATAATAGTAAATATTTGTGGGTGGTGCTTCATGGAGTATATGACCGTAAGGGAAGCCGGTAAAAAGTGGGGACTTGGAATCAGGATCGTGACGCTGTACTGTACAGAGGGCAGAATAGATGGCGTGGTGAAAAAGGGCAACCTATGGCTTATACCTGAAGATGCCATTAAGCCGGAGGACCGGAGACGAAAAAAGGCCCCGGTTCATCAAATGCAGCAGCCTGTTGGATCCAAAGACATCTATAGACCGTATGGTCAAAGAGAGCGCAAAGATTCATGGTCCTTTGAGTCGCTGTATGAAAACAAGGAACTGTTTGCCCAGATCGTTAAGGAATTTCCCTACCCTATGCACATCTGTGCACCGGATGGTACGATGCTCCTGGCGAATGAAGCGTATTTAAAGTTCGCTAAGATATCTGACCCTGAAAGGTTGTATAAAAAACATAATATATTAATAAACCCCGAGCTCGAAAGATGGGGAGTCAACGACTTTGTAATTCGGGCGTTCCGGGGAGAAGCCGTCCACGCATATGATGTCAAAGTACCGTATCAGGAAATCATCCAGCGATTGGGAGATACAAATGAATTAGTATCCGAAAGCCTGTTCCAAAACATGACTGCCTTGCCTATATGGGACAGCAGCAACCGATTGTCATTTGTCGTTTTTATTTTCATTACCTCCAGATCTTATCAGTACAGGGAAGAGATCATAAAAGGCAAGGAATATATAGACAACCACTGGAAAGAGGAATTTGATATAGGCAAACTGGCGGGTATCGTTCACATGAGCAGGTATCACTATACTCGTCTGTTTAAACAACATACCGGCATGACACCCTACGGCTACTATCAGGACGTAAAGATCAGCAAGCTCAAGGAAAAGCTCTGTGAAACCAATCTGTCAATAACCCAGGCCTTTAGGGAATGCGGTATGGATTACAATGGGAACATATCAAAAATATTCAGGCAAAAGGTAGGAATGACTCCTTCCCAATATCGAACGATGACGACTCAAAAATGACAGGTACAAGGGCTATGATGTGAGCGACGAAGCCGATCGTTATCGTTTTGCTGATGCTAATATAGTCGCCGGCTGGGCTTTAGAAGCTATGAACTGGGCAAATGCTACAAACCTGATTCAAGGCGACGGCACTATGCTGATGCCTGCTGGCAATGCTGAGCGTTGTCAGGTGTCAGCAATTCTTCAGCGTTTTATTGAGAACGTTGCTAAGAAAGACCAATAAGGCAAATTCCATATGAAAATTACACGGAAGAGCTAAATGAAATTAGACTGCGTGCGCTGGGTGGATCCGTCTTGACAAGTGAAAAGGTGATAACTATAATAAAGTGAACAATCGATAACAATACAAAATTAATAGGCTGAAATACTGTTGTACCAGGGTTTTGTGCTTCATCTTTATGAAGCATTTTATTATTGGAGAGATGACATTTGACGAATACTGAAGAAATACTAAAGAAACTATCATTTCCATTATTGTTAATATCATTGCCTTTAACTGTAATGGATGTTTTATTGCCAATGTACACATCTGCTTTGGGTTTAACTCCGTTACAGGTAACGGGGCTTTTTTCTGTATTTTCGCTTGGGCTTGTAATCATGCGTCTAATAACAGGCTATGTAACAGATAAAGCAGGGAGAAAACCAGTATTTATTTTTGGCTTAATGTTTTATGCATTATCATACATAATTTATTCTAATGCTCAAGCGATATCATTGATTTATACTGGTAGAGGTTTGCAAGCTATCGCTTCTGCATTTATTAGCATTTCTACATACAGCATGATTGCAGACATGAATATGAAAAATAATGCACACAATTTAGGAAAAATGAATAGCTATTCTGACAAGGGAGGCTTATTAGGAGTGATTTTGTGCTTTTTTGTTCTTAACACTCCAAAATTAGTTGATGGCTGGTCAAATCTGTTTAGGATATGTGCAATTGCTAGTGTAATAGCTGCCATTTTTTCTGTAGTTTTCTTAAAGGAAACAAAACAAGTAAACAATAAAAAGTTTTCAGATATTTCATTACCATATAAGAAAAATACTATAATATTATTCAATTTAGTTATTAGTATTTTTACAAGCGTAGTAACTGCAATTTTTGTTTTATATTTAGAAAGCAAATTTAATTCAAGTTTGTTGGAAATCGGTATTGCATTTTTACTCCCCACAGTAATAATTGCGTTTTTATCCCCGAGACTTGGGAAAATCAGTGATAGGATTGGAAGCAAAAAAGCAATTGTTTTTTCTTTAAGCACGTTGATAGTCACTTTATTATTACTACCGTTTACAGTTAATATTTATTTGTATGGAATTGTATGGACAGGCTACTGTATAGCCATAACTATGCTTAGCTTAACGTTAAATGGCGTTTATATTGAGGGCATAGAAGAAGAAATTAGAGGAATTGCTATAGGAAAATTTTCAATGGGATCTAATATTGGTACTATTATTGGTCCAATAATAGGCGGTCTAGTTTTTAAAGAAATAAGTATACAAGCGCCATTTTTCGTAAGTTCTGCAGGATTTGCTATACTATTAATGGTATACATAAAGTATAGTAAACGTTTGAAATCTAATCTGGTGAATGATATGCCAAAGACATATTGAAAGAACCGCATACTGATGGAGTCCCTTTTACTCTTCTCACAACGCGGTTAGTATTGGCAGACGAAAACGGGGAACAGGATAAAAAATAATTCTGTTCCCCGTTTTCGGCAGCGTAATGCTACGGCAAAAACAAGCCTGTCAATGGTTTAAGGGTGGAGATTTTTTTGCGTTCTGTGCAAAAAATACTACCTGTCCATTGATAGCCTTGATAGTCGGAACGGACGTAAAAGAGCAAAAAATAAGGCAGAGCGTCAAGCCCTGCCCCATAAGAACTAACTCATTAGGTTTTCTAATTAAAACTGCCATCCCATAACGGCATATTTTCCAAAAACTCACTTTGAACCGCCGGAACATAGAATGCCCCAAAGGTTTTTAGTCCATTTTCCTGCTCCATTGCCGGCATTTCTACCAAGAACTTGTAATATGGCATGAATACCGAATCCCGTCCGCTTGTACGATACATCAACTCAACATGAGCGATATATTCCTCGCTCGGTAATGCTTCGGGAATAGTTGTTATATAATGATTTTCGAGTAAAAGTTTACGGGCTTCTTCGGTTGTGATTATAGGATAGTCACCGATTTTTTGTGACAAATCGATTTTGCTATACCTAATCCCGCCCAAACCGCCTAAATCGGTTGCACTGAAATAGAGCCTATTAAAATGGTAATTGAGTATTCGCTCCGTAAGACTTCCCGCGTTTTCAAAAACGAAAGTGTTCAAACGTGTAAGAACTCCGCTGTATGTGTAATCGGCTGCGAGGTTATAACCGGGCGTTGTTATTTCCGTAAAAGCGCCGTACTCCGAAAAGAGATATTGCGTTATCGCCATAGCATGTTCATTGGAAGTGTTACCAAAAGTGAAACTATATCCGTTAGGTAACGGAAGTCCGATGCCATACATAGTGTCACCTATTGATTCATATCCGTATTCAAAAGAGATAGTAAAGCTGTCGTAAACGCTGAGTTTTTCGATTTCTTTTGCTAAATCAGCCGTTTCCGGGGTCAGTGTCAAAAGAATATGCCCGTCCTTTTGAATCTCAATTTCCGCGCCGTTACATTCAGCAGTTGCCCGATATATACTTGTATTTTGACGCACTTCCTCTTCGGATGCTTGGACGGCTTCTAACTTTTGCTTAATCTGCTCTATTTGCTCCAGTGTAGGCTCTGTGTATAGTGATGTTATTTCCAGACCAAATAGATTTGCAATTCTTTCTGCTTCGGCAAGTATTTCTTCTGGAGATAAACCGTTTATCGGTGCGCCCGCTCTGTCGTACCCATTTGGATTGGTAAACACAGGCATGGTTGAGAGGTCGTTATTTTCTGTCCACGGATTACCATTCTGCAATTCGCTGACATCATAAGCTAAATAGCCTTCAAAGCCCATCGCTCCGAACTCGGTGTTCACAGCAAGTTTTGGTAGGCCAGAAAAATCAATAGGGTTAGTTGGCTGTGTCCGATTCAGCATAAACGGAACAGCAATGATCAGACAGGCGGCAGCGGCAACAGATACCCACTTTATCCAAGACCGCTTGCTGGGTTTGATTTTTGCCGACTTAACATCAGCTTCTACAATTATACTGTCATCTATTTGCCCGATGTAGTCCATCAGTTTTTCGGATTTCATAGTATCACTCCCTCGTTTTCGAGATGGGTTTTAAGTTTGTTGCGTGTTCGGAAAAGCATAGACTTAACCTTGCTTTCGCTCGTTTGAAAGCATGTAGCTATTGCTTGAATTGAATCTGCATACCAATACCGCCTTACAAATACAATCCTGTTCTCACTGTCCAATGACAGCAAATAAGAGTTTATTGCCCCAATAACAAGGCTTGATTCATATTCCATTTCAACATTACTGTTTGGCGGTATGCAATCTTCCAATTCGCTATATATCGAGGCAATATCGTCGCCGCCGCGTTTTTGGGTTCTTTGCTCTTTATACTTATTGAGTGAAAGATTGCGAGTGACTTTACCTAAAAACGCACGAAAAATAGTAGGACGTTGCGGCGGTATGGTGTCCCATGTTTTATGGTATGTATCATTCACACATTCCTCTGCGTCCTCGTTATTTCGCAAAATGTTATTTGCTATTGTAAGGCAATATCCTCCATATTTTTTCGCAGTTTCATTGATAGCCGATTCGGAGCGCTCCCAATACAAATCGAGTATCATTTCATCATCCATCTTTAACGCCCCCTCGCATTTTTTGAAGCTTCACATATAATGACAACAAAAAAATGAATCCGTTGCATATTGAGCAGAATATATTTATCAAATTAGATACGAAAACAGTATACCATTCTTGACGCTTGGGACATGGTTACAGTTCCATGCCCTGTGATTTTTGCGGTTGCTGTTCGCGCTGTTCCTGTTGCAAGATACTGTAAACGCTACGGCGTATAGCCAATGGCAACTAACTTATATGGATGCGGCGTTTTCAACACATTGTCCGCGGTGTAAATAGATAGCTTCGTCGGATGGGGGATATAAGCCTTTCGCGGATCAAGTTTATCATAGTTTTCCGCATATCCTGTTTTGATTCCGTCGAACACCACTAGAAGGCCTGCCGATGTAAAGAACCCTTTGCCATCATAGGGCTCTGAGGTATTGCCAGAATTCCCACAGCGGGCAATGCGCTCACCGTGCTTCACACCTGCTGCCCCTTCTTAACGGTAATGCTGCCGGGCGTAAGGTGGGCGATAAAGCTGTATTTTTTGTCGGTGTGCCTGACTACAATGAAGTTTCCACGGATGCCTTTTATATCGGGATCTGTTAAACCATTTCCATATGTTTCTGAATCCGGATGGTCATTTCTAAAATTGACGACAGTTCCGTCAGCCGGCGCAATTATGTCTCTATTGTAGCAGTTATAGCTTTTTATATCAGAAGCATCGCCTGAACAGCTTACTCCGGTGCTCGTCAGTGATTATGAAATCGTATGCATATCTTTGTGTGGGAATACCCAGCAGTCCAAGGTATTTTAGCTTTCTTATAACCGATATGAATCTATCCATGGTATCACCACCCATAAGTATATACTGATTATTAATCGATTTATAGGAGAGTGTGCAAAAAGTCAACTCTTGCATAATTATTTTGCCCATACATTATGATTTGCCCATTATTATGTTACATAATCAATGATACCATTTCATTATTTCATACCGTACCTGAAAAAATAACAATTCTAAATATAACAGTTGAATTTTTGTACACCTCGGTACCTATTGCCCAGGGAAATAAATGATCTGACCTTCATCGGTTTATTTATCTAGTATCAGCAAATTGGTGAGCATATTAGTGACTTCTTCGCGAAGTATTTCTAGACGTATGCTTTTGTGATAGCCAAATGCGTATTCTTGCCCTAATACATCTGCTAATGTATAAATAAGATACATTTTCTCGTCTAAATTTTTTTGATTTATATTTGGACTATCAAGCGCTTTTACAAAAGCGGACAATAGCATGTCCTCATAGCATGCGAAATGTTGCATAATTTCAGGGTCTGTTTCCTGCATTGCTCCTAATTCGTTGATTGTCTTTTTTGAGTTGACGTAGAGGTTCCTAAATATCTCAATACATTTATCAACAAACTGTCTAATGTCGATAGGCTTCGGCATATTTGCCAAATCATCTACCAATGGCTGAAGATGAATATTGAGGAAATTTTCAAATGAGGCAATATAAATATCCTTCTTGTCCTTAAAGTAACTATATACTGTTCCGGTAGAAACGCCAGCTTTATTTGCTATTTCTGTTGTATTAGTATTGTGGTAGCCTTTTTCGGAAAAAAGTTCAAAGCCGGCATTTATTATCCTACTTTTCTTATCTATAGAACGTTTTTGTTGTGGTTCTCTAATGAATGGTAAACTATTCAATTCCAGACCTCCTCTTTTATCAAGTATAACACCTATAACATTAGCTCGTCAACGAATATGAAGTATTATTCATATTTGTGTTGACTTCGAAAATAGTAACGTGTAAAATAAGAAAGCGAAGAATTATTCATATTTGGGGGATAGATTATGAAAGAAATTACTTTAAGACCAATAAACGATGAAGATATTGTGTTACTTACAACATGGTTAAACAAAGAATACATATTAAAGTGGTATGAAGAGCCGGATGAATGGCTTACTGAGATTAATGATCGAAATGGAGCTTATTCGTGGATACACCATTTTATTGTCATGGATGGAAATACACCTATTGGTTTTTGTCAATATTATGATTGCTTTGATGCAAATGAAATGGAAGATTGGTATAATGTTGATCAAAAGAATAATACTTATTCCATAGACTACTTGATTGGCAATGAAGCATATTTAGGAAAAGGGTATGGAAAGGCTATCGTAAGGTTATTGACTGATACAATAAAAGAAAAAGAGCACCCAAAGCAAATTATTGCACAACCGGACAAAGAAAACTTGCCGTCTAATAATGTATTGTTGTCCAATGGGTACATTTTTGACAAGCAGAAAGATTATTATTACAAATTGCTTGATTAGTTTGGCTAGAGGAAGCTTGCTCTTATATTGGGAACGTTACTGTGATCATCAGTGAGTGGCCGTCCTCAGTTGTGCTTTGAATCTTACCGTTGTGTGCCAGGACAATAGCTTTTGCAACAGATAATCCGATTCCGTGCCCGCCGGTCTGGGAATTGCGGGAAGGGTCTATCCGGTAAAAACGTTCAAAGAGCTTCGAAAGGCTTTCCTTTAGCACAACATATTCAGTCGTGTTATATACCGACATCAAAATCGCTCCATTTTGCTTTTGAACCTTCAGCGAGATTTTCCCGTTTTCCGGAGAATACTTCAATGCATTGTCCAGCAGTATCCCCACTAACTGCCGAATGGATTTTTCATTTCCATTCAGGCAGAGCATGGGCTGGATAGCATAATCAAAATCCTTGTGCCTGGTTTGTGCCAGCGCATGGAAAGAATCTGCCGTTTCACTGACAACATCGGAAAACGGGAATTCCACCATCTGAAGCTTATTATCGGATTCCTCCATCCGCGCAAGATATACAAGGTCATTAGTCAGTTCCGTCAGCCGCTCCACCTGTTTTTGGATATCCTCCAGCCACTCATTTTCTCCCGATTCCATTCTCAGGACATCCACATCCGCATTTATGATGGTCAGCGGTGTTTTGATCTCATGTCCTGCATCGGTTATAAATCGCTTTTGCTTCTCGTAGCTCTCGGAAATAGGCCGGACAATCCTGTTGGAGAGAATGGCGATGAGTGTGAAGACCATAATAAAGCCGATAAGTGAAATAGCGATGCTCGCAAACAGGAATCCGCGAAATGCTTCCAGTCTTCTGCCGCAGTCCAGGAAGATAACGCGCATATTCGTATCTTCCAGCTTCATCATGAAGCGGAAGTTTCCTACAAAGCCGCTGCTTTGCCTGTCATTGAGGATCTGTCTGGCATAGGCTATAGCGGCCTCCCGGTCTACAGAGATGATCCTGCTGGTCTCAGCCTGAACGATCAATCCGGTCTCCTGATCCAGAACCACGGAAAAAAATCTTGTCTCATAAGGGATCTCGGGAGACATATGGGGCGGAAGCTGTCCTCGGTCACCTTTTCCACGGGGAAATGTGCCTTTGTTTTTTGAAAGTATTTCCAACAGCTCATCTGCTTCGCGAGTCACATTTGTATAGTTCACGATGTTGATACCTGCGATGATGACTATGAGCACAGCAAGGAAAGCTGCCATAGATACCAGTATGAATTTCCGCTGCAGCTTTTTTATCATGATATTACCTCCAGTGAGTATCCAGCGTTTCGAGCTGCCCGAATCTGAATATTCGCATCAAGTGCGGACAGTTTTTTGCGCAGATACGAGATGTACACCCAAACCACATTTAGCTCCGTATCGGAGTCAAATCCCCATATCTTATCCATGAATCGCTCTGTGGAAACAAGACTCTGAGGATTGTTCATGAGTATCTCCATCATCTGGAACTCCTTGTTGGCCAGCCGGAAGCTCCCGCTGGGGGAAGAAAGCTCAAATGTAGCGCGGTCCAGCGTTATGTTTCCAAAGGATATCTTTGTATAGACTGCATGCTGTCCCCTTGTCATGGCCCTGATCCTGGCCAGCAGCTCTTTGCTGTCAAAGGGTTTTGTCAGATAATCGTTGGCACCGCTGTCCAGCCCCAGTACCTTGTCGTCCACCTCCGACTTAGCAGTCAGCATAAGGATCGGTGTGGTATTTCCGCTTGCCCGGAGCTTTTTTAGCACAGTAATACCATCCATTTTCGGCATCATGATATCTAAAATTGCAGCATCGTACTCTCCGGTCTCCAGATAAGCCAAGGCATCCTCGCCGTTATAGACAGCTTCAGCAGTATAATTGTTATTTTCCAATATCTTGACAACGGCACGAGCCAGTGAAGGCTCATCCTCAGCCAGCAATATTTTCATGACACACCTTCTTTCTTCCTCTTAACAACAGTATAACCCACTAACATTAAATGAAATTAAAATAATTATACCTTCTTATGCCTGATAAATAAAACATACCACTGCAAATAAATGTGAACTTTTTGTGATTTTTAAGTCCAGTTATGGTTGCTCCGGTAAACTTGAGCTATAAAGGAGGCAGGACCTATGACATACAAAAATGTTTTTATGCGCTATGAATTTAAATATATCATCAACCTGGCACAGAAGGGGAAGATCCTCAGAGAGATGAAGCCTTATATGGAGCAGGATATGTACGGACACACGACGATCTGCAATATTTATTATGACACGGACACTTATCGTCTGATCCGCCGCTCCATCGAAAGGCCTGCATATAAGGAAAAGCTCCGCATCCGAAGCTACGCCAGGAGCAGCGCGGAAAGCCCCGTGTTTGTGGAACTCAAGAAGAAATATAATTCTGTCGTTTACAAACGCCGTCTGTCTCTGCCGGAAATGAATGCAATGGAATGGGTGGCGGGCAAGGCGCCCATAGGTAAAAGATCACAAATTTCCGATGAGATCGAATATTTTCTGGACTATTATCAGACGCTCCATCCGGTGCTGTTTTTATCCTACGAAAGAGAAGCCTACTACAGCCGGAACGGAGATGATTTTCGGGTCACCTTCGATGACCGGATACTTTGCCGCCAGAAGGAACTGTCCCTGGAAGCGGATGTTTGGGGGACTCCGATTCTGCCTGAAGGCCTGGTCCTGATGGAATTGAAATGCTCCGGCGGCATCCCGCTGTGGATGACCCGGGTGCTGTCTAAAGAGAATATTTATAAGACATCCTATTCCAAATACGGGACCGCTTATCAATCAATAATATTTCAACAAAAAAAGGAGGCACCTATATATGCTTGATTCTTTGTTTCAAGGTCTGTTCGATACAGACATGACCAGTATCATCAGTGTGTCTGAATTTTTGCTTTGCATCGGCTGCTCGCTGGTAATCGGTCTGATTATGGCATTTGCATATATGTACCGCAGCCGTTATACGAAAAGCTTTATCGTTACCGTTGCCCTGCTGCCAGCCGTTGTGTGTGTTGTAATCATGATGGTAAATGGAAACGTGGGTGCGGGTGTTGCTGTGGCCGGAGCATTCAGCCTCGTTCGGTTCCGCTCCGTGCCCGGTAATGCCAAGGAAATCACCATGCTTTTTCTGGCCATGGGCGCCGGTTTGATAACAGGTATGGGCTATCTGGCATTCGCACTGCTCTTTGCTTTAATTATGTGTGCGCTCGTGATGATCTGCAACCGGCTGGACTTTGGCTCAAAAAGAAACGCAGCGGTTTATAAGACACTGAATATTACTATTCCCGAGGATCTGGATTACACCGGTGTATTTGAGGAAATCCTTGAGGAATATACTACTGCCCGTGAACTGGTGCGGGTCAAGACCACAAATATGGGCAGCATGTTCCGTCTGACATATAACCTGACTTTACGGGATGCGGAAAAAGAAAAGGAAATGATCGACAAGCTCCGCTGCAGGAACGGCAATCTGGAAATTACGGTATCCAAACAGGAAACCACTGCTATGGAACTGTAGTGAGGCGATATGAAAGGAGGCTTTACAATGAAAAATGCAATTCTCACATTGTTGCTGGTGAGTATGATATTGTTTTCCGGATGCGGTCAGAACAGCACTGTGATCGATTCTCAAAATAGTACGAGCAATCAGCAGCAGACTGTTAACGATCCTGCTGCATCAAACAGCGGTTTGTCCAATGACACCACCACCGGCGGGGAGGTTATGGCAGACACCTCAGAACTGTTCTCTTCCCGGGATTTTGAAGTGGGGTATGATGAAAGCGAAAGCGCCTTCATTCAGCTCAATGGCGATACTGCAGCCAGCGGCTCCAATGCCGTTTAGATTTCCGGAGGGACCGTGACCATCATCGATGAAGGCACATATATTCTATCGGGTACTCTCAATGATGGGACGATCATCGTAAACTCGGAGAAAACTGATAAGATACAACTGGTGCTCAATAATGCTTCCATCAATAGTAATACATTTGCACCCATTTATATCCTGCAGGCGGATAAGGTATTCGTCACCCTTGCTCCGGATTCGGCCAACACTCTTTCCAATGGATGGGCCTTTACCGCTATTGACGAAAATAACGTCGATGCAGTCATATTTTCAAAGGATGATCTCACGCTGAACGGTTCCGGAACGCTGACAATCAAGTCCCCGGCAGGACACGGTATCGTTTCCAAGGATGAGCTGACACTCACCAGCGGTACCTATGAGATCACCTCGGCTTCCCATGGCCTGGCGGGAAAGGATAGTATCAGCATTGCCAATGCCGGGATAAATATCACTTCCGGCAAGGACGGGATCCATGCGGAGAACACGGATGATACCACCCGTGGCTTTATATACATCCAGAGCGGCACTATTAATATTACTTCCGAAGGCGACGGGGTTGATGCCTCTGCCCAGATGCAGATCGATGGCGGTACCTTCAGCATTGTCTCCGACGGAGGAAGTGCCAACGCAGTAAAGAAGACCTCCGGTTTCGGAGGTGGTTTCGGAGGTGGGTTCGGCGGCGGTTTCGAGGGTGGCGGTGGATTCACGGGCGGTGGTGGTCGTCAACGGAATGGCTACAAGGGAGGTAATGCAGCCACTGGTGCCGAAAGTGCCGATACAGAGCCAAACAGCAGCAGACCCAGCACCAACACCAGCACCGACACCGGCAGAACCAACAGCAACGCTGGCACAAGTGCCAACACCAACACCGGCACCAACACCGGCACCAACACCGGCACTAGCAGCAAGGGCATTAAAGCCACCGGCAATCTTACTGTCAATGGAGGTAGCTTCACCATCGATGCCGCAGATGATGCAGTTCATTCCAACACTTCAATTAATATAAGCGGCGGCGATTTTAAAGTTGCGACGGGCGATGACGGTTTCCATGCCGATGATACGCTGATTGTCTCTTCAGGGACCATCAATATTTCTGAAAGTTATGAAGGACTGGAAGGGCTCCATGTGGAGGTCTCCGGCGGTGACATCACCTTGTATGCCAGCGATGACGGCATCAATGCTGCAGGCGGCACCGATCAGAGCGGTTTTGGCGGTAAGCGCGGTAAAGACAAGTTCGGCGGCAGAGGCGGCGCTTCTTCTTCTAATGGCAGTATTGTCATCTCGGGCGGGAAATCGTATATTAACGCCAGCGGTGATGGTATTGATGCCAATGGAACGCTGACTATTTCCGGAGGCTATACAGTTGTATGCGGACCTACCATCGGCGATACGGCTACCCTGGACTTTGATGCCAGCGGAATCATCACAGGCGGCACATTCATCGGTACCGGTGCAGCCGGCATGGCGCAGAGCTTTAGCGACTTTGAACAAGGTGTCATCGCATTGAGGGCAGGCAATCAGCCCGCAGGAACTGCCATTACTCTGACAGATGCTGATGGGAATACGATAATTTCTTCATATGAACCTGAACTTGACTTTGCGGTTGTGATTCTCAGCAGTCCTGATATTACTAAGGGTGAAACCTATACGATTACCATTGGGTCTTCCACCAGTGAATTTACCGCAAAATAGTATCAAGCTAATGCAATGTTACAGCGACACAACGAATTGGTGTGTCCCTGAGGATCATGGAAGCCATAGTTAATATACCAATTAATAAAATAGTCGGAGAAATACTGTGGAAAGAGACACCACAGTATTTTTCCTCTATTTTGGATCTATGTCATTTTGAGACCTGATTTTCGCATTTCGGGCAGAATTCTCTACATTTCACGCTAAAGAGAGCCCCTTCCTTGTAAAATCCGGTATACTGACTCTAAAGCAAATGCTTTGCGGGGCCTGTATTCGTCCTGCCAATAGTGCTTGAGGAAGGAGCAAAACAATGAAATTACGATTATTACGATTTGTGAGCATGCTGCTCACCCTGTGCTTGACGTTGACCATGCTGACAACGACAGCGTTTGCAGCCAGTGCTGCGCCAAGCAAGACAAATTTTGTGATGAACGGCAAGTCCGTATCTGTCACAGCGGCATACGCGATAAGCGGTACTAACTACTTGCAGCTTCGCGCAATCGCAGCGATGCTGAACGGCACCTCCGCCCAGTTTGATGTAGGCTGGGATGGCCAGTATGCCGTGATTGAGCCAGGAAAGCCATATAGCGGCACAGTTACTGAAACCAAGCTTCAAAACACTGCAAACATCCGGCAAAGCAGCACAAAGTTTAAGATGAACGGCAACGTCTTTACTTTTTCGGATGCCCGTTTGATTGACGGCAATACCAACTACATACAATTGCGTGAGTTCGCTCAGAAGCTTTCCGGAACTGCCTCACAGTTCAATGTGTACTGGGACAGCGCGGCAGGACAGGCAGTCATCCAGCCCGGAGTGGCTTACACCGGAAATGCGCCCGCAAGCAGCGGCACCACACCAACTAGCAGCAGCACCACACCCGCAAGCAGTAGCACCATACCGAAGCCAAAAGGGGGCACCAAAAGGACAATCAACATGGAGAATCTGCTGACCCTTGAAATTTCGAATACTTATGCCTATTCCCGTATTCTTGCTTACGACCCGTCTGGTGCAACGACGGTTTACTTTGTAGTCGTTCCAGAGGGAGCAACGGTAAAATGCACCAAGTATGTACCTCCATATGACACTGAATATTGGAAGCAAAATGAGTATACGATTGCACCTTATGACGCCATAGCTTTTGAGAATGGCGCCCTGTGGCCTACAGTAACATATGCCAGTGAGTACGATGACTGGGAAAGGGCAGGGATTTCACAGGGAGGCTCTATTACAGCAGAAAACGGTATTGAGTATAATTTTAGTACATCGACAAGTGATAAGGCGATTAAATCAAAGTATGGCAATGTCGGTGCAGCTTTTTTCATCGTAAGAATATTCGTAGTCCCCGCGGATATAGCGGCTAAGATCGGCGGACCTAAACCGAAGATGACTGATCCGAAGACTACTCTTAAGGAGTACTATGTTCCGTCCGGTTCAGCTCCGGTCAACTACGTTCCAGACCCCGACGCTTTGCTGTTAAAGCACGACGGCTGGTACGCGCTTATGTATGATCACGTGAACGATATCTTAAGACTGAATATCGATTCAAAAGGAAACGCTGAGCTTCGGGACGAAACGCCGCTTTATGTGGAAAGAATGGGGAACAATCAGGTTACCCTGCGAATGGCGGACGGAAGGTATTTGGGAATAGACGGCACCGCAGCCAGTGGGGTACGTACAAAGGCAGTAAAAAGTCCATATCTTTGGAATATCTATTTTGAGAACAACGGCGGTTTTTTTGATGACAACAGGTACAGCCTGCGCCCCTCCACCAACACCGGTCTGGTACTCACTGCTTCCGGGACAGTAAAGGAAGGCACACCCTTGATCCTGTCCGCACAAAAAAACATGGATGCTCCCAAGAATGCAGAGTTCACATTTTCCCTGACAGATGCGCCGAAAACGGTGAGCTTTGCATACACCAGTGATGAACTGGAGGATGACGGTATTTACTATATAAAGTCATCAAAGGACCCAAGCTTCGTCATCGATGTGAATGGAAAAAAGAAAAATGATGGTGCAAATCTTATTCTTTATACGAATAATGGCGGCGATCATGAGAAATTCAGGATTACTAAAGTGAAAGATGATCAATACACCATTCAGTGTGTTCATTCAGGCAAATGGTGGACAAGCGGCGGGGAAAGAGGAACGGTACTGACACAATCCGGCTCCGTAGCTGACAAAAGTGCCATCACCTTCACAATAACAAAGCAGGAAGATGGAACCTACCGGATCATGGATAGCAAAGGACTTTATGTAGGTATATCCGAAGCAAAAATCGCTAACTTCACAAATATTATCCTGTGGACAGAGGCTTCAGACGCAAGTCAGACATATTTATTAGAAAAGGTCAAATAAAATACAGCCTTGATGGATTCAAAAGGGCAAACTGAGGAAGCCAGAAATATTTTGCACTAAAAACAGCAGGTGTATGAATTTTAGAGTTCATACACCTGCTGTTTTTGTCGCATAGTCGGGCAGATGCTTTTTAAATAATCAAATCTATACTAATGAGTTTCACATAATTGCCTATTTTCTTGTCCATGTTTTGTATGTGACTCGTAAGCCAGTTTATAAACCATTTTATGAGTATTTCTTTTTTGCTAGAAAATTGCATTACCCTCTTGACTCTTCCTTTGGGTAATCCTTTATACTAAGTATATACCCAATTAATTAGAAAGAGGTCAAAACAAATGAGTACTTTAATCAAAATTAAAGATGTGTCAAGCAAATATGACATTACAGCTCGTACTCTGCGTTATTATGAGGACATGGGATTGCTGTCCAGCATCCGAAGTGATGACTATGCCTACAGAATGTACGATGAGGACGCTGTTAGGCGGCTTGAGCAAATACTCATTTTACGAAAGCTGAATATAAGCATAAAAGACATTATGCGTGTTTTTAACACTTCCGGTTCCGATGTAGTCTTGGAAGTGCTGGGGAAGAAAGTACAGAACATAGACGACGAGGTTGCGCTTTTGCATGAACTGAAGGGAATCGTGCTGGATTTTATACGCGAAATAGAGCAAGTAAGCTTTTCAGACAACTCCGACATAAAACTGCTGTATAGCAAGGCGAAAGAGATCGAAACACAATTGATAAGCATTGACTATATCGGCAAGCCCTCCAATATAAACCGCTTGATTGAAATAACGGAAAAACTGGATAAGAAAATTCCTGATATCATGGTCGTCAGCATACCGGGATTTAGAGCGGTGACAGTGGGCGAACAATCATGGGAGGACATGTTCAAACCCGGTGGATATATGAATCAATTGTGGCAACATGTGCATTTGTATAAGGATGTGATTTTTGATTGTTTTGATTTTTTGCTGACTAAAAATGACAAAGCCGAATGGATATGTGCCGTTAATGATGGTGTCACCAATGCGGATGTTAGCCCCTTTGAATTGTTCGATTTCCAGGGAGGCTTATACGCTATGGCAGTCAGTATTGACGAGGATAACGAGAGCATAAATAAAGTGGAAGAAAAAGTTCGCCGATGGATTGAAAGCACAAATTTTGAGTTTGACAAAGGCCGCAGCATCATGTTCAATATGCCTTACTTATATGAAGAGGGAAGAGATATTGCCTATAAAGATATAGAAAAGGGACTTGGCTATAAGCAAATGCAAAGATATTTTCCTATAAAGCTCAAAGATGGTATCTAGCATTTTGGAAAACTATAATAAAAAATATATCATTGGAGGTATTAAAATGAGTAAATATGAAAACGCAATGAAACTTATGGAGGAATTCTGCGGGAACGGGAAGGACAACCTTATTGCTCTAGCAACTATTGCATTGTCTCCGAACGCAGCCGGCAATCCCCGCCCTGCTGTCCGTATGGTTGACGCTTTTTATGAGGACGGTGTGTTTTATGTTTCTACAGATGCGAAGAAAAATAAAATGCTGGAGATTGGAAAAAACAACGAGATTTCCATATGTGGATTAGACTTGTTTGTTGCGCAAGGAACAGCTGAAAATCTTGGTTGGGTAAAGGACGAGAGGAACGCAGAAATAAGAGCGAAGATGAAAAAAATCTTCCCGTGGTTCGATGCACATGGCGACGAGGATAACCCTGACTCAATCGTTCTGCGTATAACCCTTACGGAGGGAACGATAACTGATAACGAAAAAAAATACGGTGAATGGCAGTATAAAGTCGACTTTGCGAAGAAAGAAGCGAAATAGGAGGCAGATATGCAAATAGGGGATAAAACGTTATTTGGTGGTTATGATTGGCGTGTGCTTGACATAAAAGACGATTCGGCTTTGATTATAACTGAGGATATTATAGAAAAGCGTCCTTACCATAATGTTTATGAAGCTATAACATGGGCTGACTGCTCGTTAAGAAAATATCTTAATGGTGAATTCTATAACAAATTCAGCGCAGCTGATCAATCAAGAATAATTCCGGTACTAAATAAAAATCCTGACAATCAGTGGTATGGTACAAAGGGTGGAGAAGATACACAGGACAGAATATTTTTGTTAAGCCTTGAGGAAGCAACGTGCAAATATTTCGGTGATAGTAGTTCGAAATTGTATAACCCAGGAAAAAATCAAAGATATTGGTTTCAAAGAAAAGATGAAAACAACAGTAAACGAATAGCAATAAATAAGAGTGAAACATGGTATCATTGGTGGTGGCTTCGGTCACCTGGCCGCGTTAGTGTAAAAGCTGTGTACATCTTTCCTAACGGTAACATAGGTATCCAAGGCAACAATATATTTAAAGGCAATATCGCCGAAGGCGAATGTAAAGGTGGCGTTCGTCCCGCTTTGTGGCTAAAGCTGGATTTGTAAGTCTGGCTTATTCGTTATTTATCAGGTCACCAATTTCGCTGAAGGCGTTAGGTGGTACTATACCAGAACTTCCTATATGTGAATCAATATGATAAAATATCTTTTAGCTAACCAACCGAGTATATTTGTTTCGGGTGTGGTAGTTTTCAACTGGGGATTTATGGGGGTTATGGGGATAAGACCTATTAGTAAAAAACGAATAATAAATATTTCAGCTATACTGGTTGCAAGCTTATTGGCTAAAAAAGAGGGATAAGAGTAGTGAATATAGTAATCTACGATATACATGATGAGTTATTTCACACACTAGAATTTAAAGATAAAATATTTGAAGTCAATGCAAAAAATAATGCTGCTCCTTGTCAGGGATGCTTCAAGTGTTGGTTGAAAAATGCCGGATATTGCGCTATAAAAGATTCATTGCAGCATATAGGAGCAGCAATCGGTACAAGTGATAAGATAACTATTATAAGTGAAATATGTTATGGTGGGTACAGCAGCTTAATTAAAAGGGTTATGGATCGCAGTATCAGTCTATCTATTCCGTTTTTTACATATCGGGAATGGAAGACCCATCATATAAAGCGATACCACCACAATCATCAGATGCTGAGTGTGTATTTTTACGGAAAGAGTAGTGGGCTTGAACAACAGACTGCCAAAGAGCTCGTAAAAATGAACAGCATCAATATGGGAATTGAAGAAACTGAAATTGTCTTTGTCGATGCAGCAGATGAACTTAGGGGGAGAGTACTGTGAAAGTCTTAATTCTTAATGGAAGTCCAAAGAAGAAAGGCGGTGCCTCCCATTTCCTGGCCAATGTTTTTAGATTGACGCTTTGTGGCTGCACTACAAGTTACGAATCTTTGCGTAGTAAAAATAACTATTCAAAGATTTTGGAACAATTGAGGGATATCGACGCCCTTATTATCTCGGCTCCTCTCTATGTAGATGCAATGCCATCCCATGTGCAGGAGTTTTTGGTGCTGGCAGAACGTTATTGTATAGAAAATGATTGCCGCTTTGTACTTTATGTGATTTCAAACAACGGCTTCATAGAAGGTGTTCAAAATAAAGTACATCTTCAGATGTACCAATGCTGGTGTGAGCGCGCTTGTGTTAAATGGGGTGGCGGTATAGGCATCGGCGGCGGAGTTATGCTCCATGTGCTTTCTATTGTATATCCGATTATTTTTGCCGTCTATATTCTGAATATTGTGCTGAACCTGATAAGTGGTAATGAAATATCCAGGGCTATGTGGCTGCCGCTGCTTCAAAATGTATTTATATACTTATTTCTTAACAGCGGCATGATCTATTGTATGATTAGGCTTTCAAGTCATGTACGCAAACAGGAAAAATCAAAAAACAGATATACCCGTGTAATGGTTCCTTCTTTCTTGTTTATTTTATTTGCGGATATTTTTATGTTTCTAGCGTCTATTTTCAATGGGCGATTTATTTTCTCACTTTTAAAAAGAGACCATTATGAATATAGGCATACAAAGTAATATTAACCTAACAAGTGAACAATCGATAACTATATACAGGTGAGGAGGTGTAAGCCGATGATATGCCGAGTGAACAATATAAAGCTTTACTACGAAAAGTCTGGCACAGGAAGGCCCCTGCTTCTGCTTCATGGAAATGGGGAAACGCATAAGATTTTTGATAAGGCGATACCCTTATTGGCAGAACGCTTTACTGTATATGCAATAGACAGCCGTGGGCATGGTCAGAGTGAGGCTGTTATGGAATACCATTATGATGATTTTGCTGAGGATATAAGGTGCTTTATTGATGAACTGAAACTGGAACGCCCCATTCTTTATGGATTCAGTGATGGCGGGATTGTGGGACTGCTGCTTGCGGCAAAGTATCCCCAGCTATTGTCCCAAATGATTATCAGCGGGGCAAATTTACAGCCGGAGGGAATACGCACAGGCTGGCTTAAGCTGTTTCAGTGTATCAATGCAATCGTCAAAGACCCGAAGATGACCATGATGCTGAAGGAACCCAATATTACGGCTGAAATGCTTGGAAGTATCGTAATCCCCACTACGGTTCTGGCGGGAAGCCGCGACATGGTGAAACAGAACCACACACAGTATATTGCTGATAGCATCCCAAACAGCAAACTCAACATTTTGCGGGGTGAGGGGCATGGAAGCTATGTCTTGCACAGCACTAAGATAGCAAAATTAATATTAGACGCAGCAATATAACGAGGCGACCCACCTAGGATGCATAGGCGAGCAGCAAGCCCTGCTTGCGACCAGCCTCGTTGAAACGCGCAGAGTTAAGAAAAATTTTCGATTAGGCGATAATTTGCGTAGCAAATTATCGCCTAATCGAAAATTTTTCTTTGAACCGAAGTGTTATAAAAATGCCTGAATGAATACTATTGACATTCATTCAGAAGTATGTATATACTATGAATGAACAAACAAATTATCCATTCATTGGTTTTGGAGGTTACCGATGGCAGACAAAAAAGCGGAATTGTTTCGCTGTGGTAAGGAACTATTCGGCAGCAAAGGATTTAAGGATACCAGTGTAGCGGATATTACAAAAATGGCAGGATTCTCCGTTGGAACATTTTATAACTACTATCCATCAAAAGAGAAGTTGTTTATGGAGATTTACATTGAAGAAAACAAAGCACTGAAACAGAAGCTGATGGTATCAGTCAATTCTGATGATGAGCCCCTGCAGCTTATTAGAAAGGTCATAATGCTAAACATGGAGGGTATAAAATCCAATGTCATTTTATCACAGTGGTACAACCGGGATGTTTTTGAAAAGATTGAACGGCTTTTTCGCGAAGAGAACGGCATGGGAACAATAGATTTTTTCTACAAGGACTCCATGGAGCTTATCAGGATGTGGCAAGCTGATGGGAAGGTCAGAAAAGATATTGACAGCGGGCTTATCATGGCAATGTTCATGGCTATTATTAACATTGATACACATAAGGATGAGATTGGACTACAATATTTTCCGCAACTGCAGGAATATCTTACGGAGTTTGTATTAAAGGGGCTGACCGATGAGCCGCCCAAACGGCAGGATAGCGGCTAGTTTCTATCCATCCCTTTGGAAGGGTCCAAGGTGAACTATCAAGGCGAATCTCTCACATAAAGGGTTTATAATGGCAGAAAAGAGCAATGATATAATTAAGTCGATTAGAGCGAATGTGGTTAGCTTATATTAGTGCCTGTGTAGCTTACTTATACTAAATGAAAAAATCGTCCTGATAGGAGGTGCATTGATGGATCTGAAAGCCATAGGACAACGAATTAAGCTGGCCAGAGAAGCCAAAGGCTTAACTCAGGAACAATTAGCTGAGATAGTTGCTCTTAGTGCTTCCCACATAAGTGTTATTGAGCGGGGAATTAAGACACCGAGGCTGGAAACCCTTGTTGAGATTTTGAATATACTCAAAGTTGATGCCAATTTTATCTTAGCTGATGTTTTGTCGGTATCGAATGAAATCACATCGTCTTTGTTGTCCAACAAGCTATCTGCACTGTCTGAAACACAGCAGAAGAAGATACTGAGAGTATTGGATACACTGATTCAGGAAATAAGCGAAATGTAATCGCTTCAAAGAAAGGTTGGGTAATAACTATCGGCTCTTTTCGAGTTTTCTGCATATTTACATTACAAATAGAAGCCCAAATTATTTTGTAAAATAAATCTTGCGGAATTACACTCGCTCTTGTAGAATTAATTTATGTGAAAATACAACTGTCCCCTATCATATTTGGAGTAAAAGATGCAGCAAAAGATATACTTATCGGACAGGCTTAAATTTCAGCTTGACCATATACCGCACTTCCCTTTGACGGTCGTGGAGGCCCCATCGGGCTTTGGAAAAACAACAGCTGTAAGGGAATATTTGAAAGAAACTCTTCTGGGCAGTGCACGACAATACTGGTATACATGTATGAGTGAGAATCCTTCAGTGGCTTGGGCGGGTATATGCGACTTGTTTTCCAATGTCAATAAAGAGATGTCAATAAATCTGAAAAAACTGGGATTCCCTGCACTGGATACGCTGATGTATATATCAGCATGTTTCAAAGATTTCAGCTGTTTTGAAGAGACGTATTTAGTTGTCGATAATTTTCAACTTCTTAAAAGCGATATTCTGCAGGAACTAATGAGTATATTTTCTATGCACGGAAGTCCTCACCTGCATATAATATTCATCACACAGCAGCTTGGTAAAAAAGCACAAATCACATTTCATAATACCTATATACATACTATCGAGTCGTCTGCTTTTTTCTTCGATAAGGACAGCATCGCCAACTTGTTTAAAATGGAGGGCATCCGCATTAATGACGAGGAACTGAACAGTGTCTACACAAGCACTGAGGGCTGGATATCCGCTCTTCGGATACAAATATCTAATTATAGACAAACTGGTTCTTTTGACTATACAGCCGACATTGACCGTTTAGTAGAGACCGCTATCTGGAATCGACTTACACCTGAACAAAAAAACTGTCTGGTTTCATTATCTGTCATGGACAGCTTCACAGCCCGGCGGGCCGCAATTATGATAGGGGAAGAAACACTTCCTGACCATATCAAGGATTTACTCAAATACAATGATTTCATAAGATACTTCCCAAGAGAAAAAATCTATGTAATGCACAGTATTTTGCGGAACTATTTAAGGAATCAATTCTACCAATATCGAACGGAGGCGTTTCAAAAACGTGTCTTGCAAACTGCAGGACAATGCTGTATCGCCGATTCGGATTTCTACACTGCTGCACAATTTTTCTTCAAAGTCAGAGATTTTGATGCTATTTTGTCCACACCATTTAACGTTACATATCTCATTAATAAAAGAGAAAGCAATATGATTGAGTTTCTGGTGGAAGTCATCAATGAATGCCCAGAAGAGACAATGTGCAAATACCCCTTTGTCTTAGTCATGTTTTCGTATTTATTGTGGATGGATGGAAAAAATGAATCCTATCATAAACTATACCGGCTGGTTGATTTAGTCATAAAAAGTAATCCGGCAGGGCTTAGTAAAGATGAGCTTCGGTTGCTTAAGGGTGAATTCTTGCTCCTTATGTCGTTTACGATATATAGCGATTTTAAGAAGGTAAAAGAGGTGCAAAAAGCGGCCTATGAGTTATTAGGCGGATCCAGCAGGTTTCGATTGAACGATATACCAACTACACTGGGCGGAACCTCTGTTCTAAGCATGGTTTGGCGTGAGCCTGGAAGCTTGGATGAAGCACTGGTGGATATACAGAGAAATCTGCCTTATCATTTTAAGCTTACCAATGGGCAGGGATTCGGAGCAGACAGCGCATTACATGCGGAAATGATGCTCATGAGAGGTGACGATATACAGGCTGAGATATTATGTCATAAAGCACTGTACCAGGCCCGCAGCAAACAAGAAACTTGCATTTGTCTGTGCGCTGAGCAGGTTCTTGCCCGGATAGCAATCCTGCGTGGAGATGTGGAGGGCTTTTTTACCTCATTAGAGAATATTAAGGGCTATGCAAAAGAAAGCTCCAATCTGTATGTACTGCGCATGGTTGACATATGCTTATCGGTTATAAGTGTCGCACTGGATACAACGGATATGGTTGCCAAATGGTTTTATGATACAGTGAGTATAAGTGAAAAAGTGTATGCCCGGGCTGTCCCATATGTTAATATTCTTTATTCACATCTCTTGGCTAGAGAAAAACGGCATGCCGAGTTATTGGGTCTGGTTGATAATGCTATTAACACGGCAAAAGAGATGAATTATGTATTTCCTCAGGTTTACAGCTTAATATTCAAGGCAAGAGTATATTACACAAAGGGCTTTGAACGTGAAGCGCTTAAGAATCTGGAAGAAGCCTTCGCCCTGGCGTTTCCAGACAAAATTTATCTGCCATTTGCTCAATCTATATGTATGGGCGACATACTTTCCAAAGCACATAATAGCCCCTTTACATGCAGTGACACTTTCTTTGTATCTCCCAATCTGGATAAGACAGGGAATCCTTCTCAATTCTCACAGGCATTAGGGACAATTCCAGGATGGCAAGCGGACATTGATAAAATTATTTCGCTTTATAATAGATACCATAAAGGTCGAAATATTATTCTAAATGCCCTCAATCAGGCAAAATCACCGCTAACCCCAAGAGAAAGAGAAGTGGCCTTTCTTGTCAAGGACCGCTTGAGTCATAAAGAAATTGCCGAAAAGCTGTACATATCCAGAGCAACGGTGAGAACCATCTTATATAATGCATACAGTAAGCTGGGTATTCATTCAAAAGCTGAACTATGCAATATTGATTTCTAACAAGCAAAAAATTAATATACGAAAAAAACTCGTATGAAATAAAGAGCAATCTGTCTTATTTTAAAAAACGGCAGGTTGCTGATAGATTGTGAAAAACTCTTGTCTGATGATGAAGTAGAAATGTTCAGTTCCATGGCTTGATGTTTTGTGATAGATGTGATTTATTTGGAATCTGGCTCCGATAAGGAAATAAAAAATACGAAAAAAGTTCGTATGAAAAATAACGAGTACTCTTCTATAATTGTCGATGTTGCAGCACGGTCGGGAGAAGGCTGTTTTAAAAGCTTAAAAGACCCGCCAGCTTGAAAGTGCATTGATTAAATGTTAAAAGCATCCAAACTTAGGAGGTAAAAATTATGAAAAACTTATCCATCAGTGGAAAACTTATTCTGGGTTTCGGTATAGTGTTGGTACTGATGAGCTTGATTATCACCGTCTCAATTATTAGCATATCAAACATGACAAACGTTACAGAGCAGTATTCCAGCTTAATAGTGCCGACTACGAGAAACATCGTCGAGATCAAAAATGATGCTTCCAGCATCCAACTACATATCGCCCGCGTATTCATGCGTAAGGACATTGCTGGTATGGAAGAGGAATTTGCTTTAGCAGGCGAAAATTTTGCTAACATGAAAGCACGGGTTGAAGAACTGGGTGAAAAAGTTAAAAATGAATCAACACAATTATCAATAAATAATATTTTATCCATTGCGGATAACGGTTCAGCTATCAGACAGAGATTGTATGATCAAGTTATGCTAGGGACAGAAGAGGGCACGATAGCAGCGAAATCAATGTTCACGACTGAGTATCTGCCGTTCTTCGAAGAACTGGAAGAACACATATTACAGCTTTCCGATGCGATAACTGTGGCAGCTGAGACACAGGATGAGAATGCTGCGGAGGCTTCCAGACAGGCATGGATTATACTTATTGTCGCCGGAGCTGTAGCAATAGTCGCAACGATTATCATCATATTTGCTATCCGCCGTTCTATTATGAAGCCAGTAACGGAAATAGTTAGCGTTTATGACGAGATGTCCAAGGGCAATATGCAGGCGAAAATCAACTACGAAAGCAAGGATGAGATGGGCAAAATGGCACAGAGCATCCGAAAAACAAATGAGCTCCTCACCTCGTATATAAACGATATCACGAAAAAGCTTGAATTAATGTCACAGGGTGATATGCGAATTGATATGGAAATGGAATATATAGGTGATTTCACAGCAATCAAAAAGGCTATAGAACATACCGTTTTTTCTTTAAATCGTACATTGCTAACAATTAACACAGCGGCAGAGCAGGTCAGTACAGGAGCTTCACAAGTGTCAAGCGGAGCCCAGGCTCTTGCATCAGGATCGACCGAGCAGGCTTCTTCTGTAGAAGAATTAAGCGTTACTGTGACAAAGGTTGCCGAGCAGGCCGCGGCGAACTCTGAAAATGTCAAGATAGCAACACAGTATGTGGAGCAGGCTGGTATGGGTGTTGAAACCGGAAATGAACACATGGGGCAGCTTACGGAAGCTATGATGGAGATTAATTCTGCGTCCAGCCAAATTGCCAATATTACTAAGGTTATTGAAGATATCGCTTTCCAGACCAATATACTCGCATTGAATGCTGCTATTGAAGCCGCCCGTGCGGGTAATGCCGGAAAGGGCTTTGCGGTTGTAGCTGACGAAGTGCGGAATCTTGCCGCTAAATCAGCAGAAGCCGCAAAACAAACGTCTGATTTAATAAAGGCCTCAGTCGATACTGCTTCTAAGGGAACGCAAATAACGACACAGACAGCACAGATACTGTTGGATATACAAGAAAAGACTAAGCTGGTAATCGAAAGTATCATCAAAATTGATGATGCGTCTGCAGAACAGGCAGCGGCTATAGAACAAATCAAGCAGGGACTTAACCAGGTATCCTCTGTTGTGCAGACAAATGCTGCAACTGCGGAGGAAAACTCGGCGACCAGCGAAGAAATGTCTGCCCAGGCTGCCACACTGCATGAGGAGGTTGGCAATTTCAAGCTCAAAAATAGATATGAGAAGGACAGCTTTGCGTCTATCGCTCCCTTAAAAGAACCTGTAAAAGAGAGCCCGGCTTTATTGGAGGTCGCGGCGTCTCTTGGAAAATATTGAGGTGGCGTTGACTTGACAGTTAACGAGATTATTCCTTAGTAACAGAAGCAAAGAACTCTGGCAGTTTTGGAGGAGGTAGAGGATTGGACGATTTTTCAGGTAATTCCATGCTGGATGTTTTTATATATGAGACCACTCAAAATATAGAGCAACTTGAAGCAGCGATACTTGCCAGTGAAAAAGCAGGCTCTTTTGCACCGGAGACAGTTAACGAAATATTCAGGGTTATGCATACGATTAAGGGCTCTTCCACCGTGATGATGTACAACAATATTTCGTCGCTTACTCATGTAATAGAGGATCTCTTCTACTTTATACGAGAAGACAAACCTGAAAATATGGACTGTGAGCTCCTTTCGGATTTGGTTTTGGAGTGTGTCGATTTTATTAAGCTGGAGATGGAGAAGGTCAAAAATTCCGATAGCCTCGACGGAGATCCAACAGACCTGATTGAAAACATCAAGGATTTTCTGTCCTCCATTAAGGGGGAACCGCAAAACACAAATACTCCTATGAAAACGAAAAAAGAAGTCGAGCATCAATATTGCTCGGCCATCGACATAAAAGGCAAAAATACAGAACAAAAATGTTACGAAGCGGTCATTTATTTTGAAAAAGGCTGCGAAATGGAGAATATCCGGGCTTTTAATATCGTTCATAATTTAAAAGATATTGTGGCGAATTTCAAATACATTCCAGAGCAAATCATCGAAAATCCTGACAGTGTGCAGATTATTCGGGAACAAGGCTTCAGAATAACGCTCATTAGCGATAAAAGCATTAAGGAATTACACGACTTTTTTACAAGTATCGCCTTTGTCCGAAATCTTGAGGTCACTGTGCTTCTGGACAGCCAGACCTCCGAGCAGGATTGCGTGGATCAAGAAAGCGCCATTCAGGAATCTCCCATCAAATTAGCAAAGCTACAGGCTGAGGATTTAGGTCATGTTGAAAACAGAAGTTCCCATCAAAGTATTATCAGCGTCGATGTTATGAAGCTGGATAAGATGATGGATCTGATGGGGGAAATGGTAATTGCCGAGGCGATGGTCACACAAAACCCTGAACTGCAGGCACTTAAGCTTAATAGCTTCAATAAAGCCGCCCGTCAGCTTCATAAAATAACAAGCGAAATGCAGGACATGGTTATGTCCATACGAATGGTTCCGTTGGCGGCGACCTTTCATAAAATGCATCGCATTGTACGGGATATGAGCCGGAAGCTCAATAAAGAAGTAGGACTGATGTTAATCGGAGAAAATACTGAGGTTGATAAGAATATCATTGAGCATATTTCCGACCCGCTGATGCATCTTGTCCGCAATGCAGTCGATCATGGAATTGAAAATCCAGATGAAAGAACAACCGCAGGCAAGCAGAAGTTAGGCCAGGTAATACTTGAAGCAAAAAATGCCGGAAGCGATGTCCTTTTAGCTGTCCGTGATGACGGTAAGGGCCTCAGCAAGGAAAAAATTCTAAAAAAAGCCCGGGAAAATGGCTTGTTGAGCAAACCGGAAAATGAGATGACGGACAAGGAAATCTACAACCTGATCTTTCTACCCGGTTTTTCCACTAACGACAACGTGACGGAATTCTCCGGCCGAGGTGTTGGCATGGATGTAGTGGTAAAAAACCTGGAAGCAGTTGGTGGTTCGGTATCCATAGATAGCATCGAAGGCTCCGGAACGGTAACAACAATGAAAATACCTCTCACACTGGCAATCATAGACGGAATGAACATCCGGGTAGGCGGTGCCAAGTATACACTCCCTACAACATCCATTATGGAAACCTTTCAAGTTAAGGAAAATGATATTATTAAGGACCCTAACGGTTATGAGATGATTATGGTTCGCGGAGAGTGCTATCCTATCGTCCGCATCCATGAAATATTCGCAGTAGAAACGGAAATCACCGACCTGACCAAAGGAATTATGCTCATGATTGAGCAGGATGACAAAAGAATCTGTGTCTTCGCCGACGAGCTTTTAGGCCAGCAGCAGGTAGTCGTCAAGGCCCTTCCATCTTACATGAAAAACATACGAAAAGTGGAAGGGCTGGCAGGCTGTACGCTCCTGGGGGATGGCAGCATCAGCCTGATTCTCAATATCGGCGGGTTGATCAGCATGGAGCCATAAACAATGGTTTATAAACAATATATACATAAAAGGAGGCTGTAAAAGATGGCACAGGCCGACTTGCTGGACTTTACGGAACAAGAGGATATGCTGGAAGGAAAGTATCTTATCTTCTCCATGGGGAACGAGCTATACGGTATCGAAATACGTTACATTACCGAAATTATTGGTATTCAGCCCATTACGGTAGTCCCTGGGATGCCGCAGTATGTAAAAGGAATCACCAACCTCAGGGGTAAAATTATTCCTGTCATGGATGCCCGGCTGCGTTTTAATAAAGCAGCCAGAGAATATGACGACAGGACCTGTATTATCGTCCTTGATACGAATAGTATTTCAACCGGGTTGATTGTAGACAGCGTTTCTGAGGTAATCGCTATAGCCGACGAGGATATTGCGCCTCCTCCGGATATCAATAAAGGTGGTCTCAAATACATCAAGGGTGTAGGCAAGGCAGATGGAAACGTGAAACTGCTTCTGGATTGTCAGAAAATTCTGACAGACGATGAGGTCGAGTTCCTCAACTCTGTGACCTGATATGATAGCTGTAAGTGAACAGGAATTCAGACAATTTGCCGATTATATAAAAGCTAATTACGGCATCCAATTTAAGGATGAGAAAAAGACACTCGTTGAGGGAAGGCTCGGACATACACTGTCAAGCATGAATTTTTCCAGTCTGACTGAGTACATGAGCTATGTAACGTCGGATAAAACCGGGAAAGCCGCTTCCGATATGTTGGACAGGATCACAACCAACCATACCTTTTTCATGAGAGAACCAGCACATTTTCAATATTTTAGGGATATTGTGCTACCTTATCTGGTAAAGACGGTGCTGAATCGGGATCTGCGTATTTGGAGCGCGGCATGCTCCACGGGAGAAGAACCATATACGCTGGCAATGATTATCGATGAATTCTTCGGTCCGAATAAAGTGGGATGGGACACGAAGATACTGGCAACGGATATATCGAAGGGTGTCCTAGCTGTCGCTCGGACAGGTGTTTACAGCCGGGAAAAGATGAAAGACCTGCCGGAATACTGGAAAAAGATATATTTCAAAGAACATGACTCTGGACATTATATTCTGTCTGAGAAGATTAGAAATGAAGTAATTTTCAGCAATATCAACCTAATGGACGCCACATACCCTTTCCGAAAGAAAATGCATGTTATTTTTTGCAGGAATGTCATGATTTATTTTGATAATAAAACCAAGGACAGACTTGCTGAACATCTTTATGATATTACGGAACCAGGAGGCTTCCTGTTCATCGGACACTCAGAGGGGCTGAACCGTGAAAAAACGCGCTACAGGTATGTAATGCCTGCAGTTTACAGGAAGGAGTAGGTTCACATGGAGACAGGTAAAATAATTCGGGTTTTAGTTATTGACGATAGCATAGTATCCCGTGAAATGATCGTTAGGGGTATATCCTCAGATCCGCAGATTCGGGTGGCGGCTATTGCAGCGGACCCTTTCGAGGCGAGAGATAAAATAGTTGAGGTTCGTCCTGATGTGATTACCTGTGATGTGGAAATGCCTAAAATGAATGGAATAGAATTTGCGCGCTGGTTGCTGCCTCAGTGTTTTATCCCCATTATCATGGTAAGCGCGGTCAGTAGTGCAGTTTTTGAAGCGATGGAGGCAGGTGTTGTAGATTTCGTTGCCAAGCCTGATAGCAGTTCATCTAAAGGTACGGAAGCTTTCATTAGAGATTTAATACTAAGGATAAAAACAGCTTCCATCGCCTCAAAAACCGCATGGCTGGAACGTAAAAAATCGACGCAGAGTGTTACAAGCAATGTGATACAGGACTCAGGCGTGATTATCGCTATTGGAGCTTCTACCGGTGGAACCGAAGCTATTTACAATATTCTCCGACTCCTTACTCCCGCTGTTCCGGGCATCGTAATTGTACAGCATATCCCTCCTGTTTTTTCAAGGATGTTTGCTGAAAGACTGAACAGCCAAACCTCTCTTAAAGTTAAGGAAGCTGTAAGCGGTGATTATGTGGATACGGGTAGAGTTCTGATAGCGCCGGGAGATCAGCATATGAGAGTTAAGAAAGTCGCTAAAAGGTATCAGGTTGAATGTTTCCATGGAGATAAGGTAAACGGGCATTGTCCGTCAGTGGATGTTTTGTTTGAATCGGTGGCTAAGGAAGCAGGCAGAAATGCAGTTGGGATTCTCCTGACAGGAATGGGCTATGACGGGGCCAAAGGACTTCTCAACATACGGCGTAAGGGCGGCCGGACTATCGGCCAGGACAAAGCTTCATCAGTTGTGTATGGAATGCCGAAAGTAGCCTTTGATATTGGAGCTGTGGAAATGCAAACGGCATTGGAAAATATACCTCAAGCATTGTCGCAGCTGTTCGAATAGGTGATTACAATGGATTTGATAGTAGGAATGGGAGAATACATCGTAACAGATAACGAAGATGACGTCATTAGAACATTTGCGCTGGCCTCCTGTGTGGCAGTCACCGTTTACAGCCCCCTGAAAAAGGTTGCCGGAATGATCCATGTAGTTCTTCCCGCCCCATTGCATGACAGGGATGTGAAAAATCGCCCCGGTTATTTTGCTGAAACAGGGATTGCTTTGCTAATTGATGCAATGTTCAGCCAGTACGGCTGCAGTAAGGAAGAACTTCAGGTTCAAATGTACGGCGGAGCGGAGTCGATGCTGAGCTTGGATATTTATAACATAGGAAAGAAAAATATTGATACCGTAAAGAGAACATTATCAAAAATAGGGTTGACAATCCAACAGAGTGACCTTCGGGGATATGATAGCAGAAGTATATCGATGGAAGCAAAAACCGGACTGGTGGCGGTCCACCGTCAACCGATGATCAATCGCGCAATATAGCGAGGCGAATAATAACCCCCACCTCTATACGTATTATCAGCCTTTGGCGGAAAAACGCTTGGTGGCGGGTACCGATCTGGGGTTTAGGTATTTGTAATCTTCTGAGCAGAGATAGGGGAAAACCATAAAGAAAGGAAGTTGTGCATGAATGAATATTAGCAAAGGAATTGAGAGCCTTCAGCCTTTAGGCTTCGGATTTCTTAAATTGATTGTTAACGACTGCGGAAAGGCAACTGACTATATATTTTTGGATGTCAGTGCTGGCCTTCAAAAAATGATAGGCTTGCATCAGGACAATATCATTGGGAAAAAGGCCTCCGAGGTCTTTTTAGGCAAAAAGCGCAACTTCGATTGGATCGAATACTTCAGAGGTGCTCTCGTTTCAAAGAAAATACATGAAATATCGAGGTATGTCGAAGTGCTCGACAGAGAATGCAATGTCATTGTTGTTCCGTCCTGTGGTGAGTGCTTTGCTTTCATTATAAGAGATACAAAGGATGACCTCGATGTAAATACATACCAGAACACTACTATCAATATGCTGCTGGCAGCTCTGCGCGATCAATGCGTAGAGACAAAAGAGCACGCAAGTAGATTAGAAGCACACTGCCATCTCCTAGGTCTTCATTTTCAGTTTACATCTAAAGAAATGGAGGAGCTTTCATTACTGGCAGTTCTTCACGATATTGGTAAGATTGGAATCAATCCTGCCATACTGAAAAAACCTACGCCACTGACAATTGAAGACTGGGTTGAAATGAAACGTCACTCGGAGATAGGATGGCGAATTGTAAAGGAATTTCCCGATCTTGGGGCTGTGGCGAATTACATCCTATTCCATCATGAACGTTGGGATGGAAAAGGTTATCCATCGGGGCTGAAGGCTGATAATATCCCCCTTCCCAGCCGCATCCTTGCAGTTGCAGACGCCTATGATGCAATGACCAGTGATCGGATTTATCGAAAGAGAATGGGGATGGAAGAAGCTATCGCGGAATTAACGAAAAACGCCGGTATGCAGTTTGATCCACAGGTTGTAAGCCTTTTTATAGAAACAATTATGCCATAAAGATTTATGATTTTCGATACACAGTAGATTCACCAGTATAGCTAAAGTTTCCAGAGAGCTGTTTTCAAGAGTAACGAAATATGATAATTCTTGGGGTATTGATCACGAAACTTGGTCAGTATTAGTTCATATGTATTACACTTACACTGCTGAGGTAAGAAAATTTTTCTACAAATGAAAAATTTTCTTTGAACCGAAGTGTTATAACCATATGAGCGATTATTTAAAAGGAGGGTGTGCGAAAAATCAACTCTTGTATGATTATTTGCCCATTTTCATATTGTAATGTTACATAATCAAGGATATCATTACACTATTTTATACAATACATAGGAAAAATAAACAATTTCAACTACAACAGTTGTATATTTGCACACCTCGGTACCTATTGCCCAGGGAAATAAATGGGGGTCAGGCTGATGCGTTATAATCAGAGTAAATAAATGATAGAATATTTCTTTATGAAATTTACTACTAAAATGCGGAGGCTACTATGATTGATATAAAATTATGGTTGGAGCGTTTTACAAAATTACTTAAAGAAACATTCGGTGAACGTATTTATTTTGCTGGTCTACAAGGGAGTTACAGCAGAGGTGAAGCAACTGATTCAAGTGACATTGATACTGTGGTTATTTTAGATAAACTGGCAGCTAAAGATATAAAAACTTATAATGATATGCTTGATAATCTTCCTAACAGAGAAATTATTTGTGGTTTCATTTCAGGAAAAGATGAGCTTTTACATTGGGAACCATCAGATTTGTTTCAGTTTTATTATGATACCACACCAATAGTAGGAACTCTTGATGAGTTACTCGCAAAAATTGATAATGCGGCAGTTGACCGTGCCATCAAAATTGGTGCTTGCAACATCTACCACGGATGTGTACACAATATGTTATATGAGAAAAGTGAAGATATGGTGCGAGGTCTATATAAGTCAGCATCTTTTGTTATACAGGCTATTGCATTTAGGGATACGGGAAAATATATAAGGTGCAAAAAAGATCTGCCAGAAGTAGTAAACAATAAAGAAAAAGAAATTCTAATCAACTTTATTGCTCTCAAAAATGGTGCCCCAGTGGAACTTGATACCATGTCGGAATGTTTATTTAATTGGGCAAAATCGTTAATACAAGCGTGAAAACTGCTTTCCTACCGGTAAACCCCGGGCTTTACCAGCAATTCATCACCGGGAGGCGCCAGCTTTGCGGCTTCGTTGATTCATCGGAAGGTCTCTCAAGAAAACCATTGCCATATTTGGTACCATTGGCATCTCATGGTAACCTCCCATTATTGAGATATACATGTCAGAGTACTCCTGACATGATTATTATATAACATGATTGTCCATAGTTCATCATTGTTAAGTATCTTTGTACTGGTACCTTTGGTAGATTTTGCTACAGCTCCTTGGTCCGTTTTATCGCCACAGGAAATATGAACCCGGTTTATCATGCTGGATCTGTATTTATGCCGAAGCCACAAGGATGTGTTTCATGCTAATACTAGCAATATGCTTTATATGGCAGTATGATAGTAGTTATTGTTCGGAGTTGTGCGGGCATGGAGTATATTACAGTGAAGGAAGTTGGTGATAACACAAAATAAGCCTTCGAACCGTAATTGTTTAGGAGACGTTTTTGTCGAAAAACAGCAAAAAACAAAGGATATTGAGCATTGGATGACTATCCTTTCTACCATTATTTACATATAATTAAACCGCAGAAAGCGATGTGTAATAAGCTTTTCTGTCAAGAGTCCTATACTGATGGTTAAGCAGAAAATTGTAGAACAGAGTAGAAAACAGGAGATGAACAGTTAGGAATATATTAGATAAAAGTGGAGGTAGTATTATGAATTTTTATTCTTTCATCTGTCACTCTAGATCTTTAAAAAGAATTGTTATTACAGTACTTACACTGGTGCTCTTGGGAGCCCTTATACCAATCTTTACGGTACCAGTATCAGCAGCACCTGCTTGGCCAAATGCCTGGACGATAATCGGTAGTGCTGATTCAGGTGGGCCAACATCACCAATGGGCATTGCAGCTAACCAAGCTGGTGATGTATATGTTACCAGCGGGAACGAAATAAAATACTTAGCAGCTGGCGGTTCATCATGGGAGACAGTAACAAAAAAAGGACTGTCAGCAACACCTAATCATATCGCTGTAGACAAGCACGGAAATTTATACATAACAGATAGCAGCAGTAATGTAGTTCAGCAATTGGATAGTAAAGAGGATGAATGGAAAGATATAGGCGGAAGATATACCAGTAGAATATGGGTTCCAGGACATTGGATGGTCTATGGCGGCCGGACTATATGGGTTGAGGGCGCTTGGGAGACGTTAATAGGGAACAACGGAGGGATTTTTTCTCCTGTTGGTGTAGCGGTGGATGAAGATCTGAATATATATGTAGCAAACACAGGGGATACTAACAATTCTAAATACTACAACTCTCTGACCATGCTTAAAGAAGGTGAATGGACATTGCTCGCTTCTGTGTCTGACGGCAAGCTGTCCAGCTATATTTCCGATGTAGCCACTGATAAATCAGGCACTGTCTATGTGGCCACAGAGCATAGCAGCGGAACTGGTATGGGTGAAAATGCGATAAGAATACTGAAGGAAGGTAAATGGAGTAGAATCCCGGAAACCACCAATAAACCGATAGAACCCTCAAGCATTGCTGTTGACGATTTAGGACATATTTATGTAGTCAGTAGAGGAGACCGCACTATTAAGTTATTTGTAGATAACCAGTGGATAAGCATAAGCGGTTACGATATTGGAGGTCCCCGGAACCCAAGGAAAATAGCTGTGGATGATTTTGGAAATATATATGTGACGGATTATTCAAACGATCTGGTTTGGAAGCTGCAGGCGCCTGCTACCAAGTTGGTATGGAAAAATCAGCCTACCAATGGTACGGCAGGTCATCCCTGGGAAAATCCTCCGCAGGTGGCTCTTGTTGATGCCAATGGCAATGTGGAAACGGGAGTCAATAATTATACTGTGACATTAAGAATAAATAGCAGCAATGGAGCAACACTAAGCGGAGCAACTGCAACCTTGGAAAATGGTATTGCTACCTTTGATAATTTGACTGTAAGTAAAGTGGGTAGCGGTTATACACTGACCCCAAGCTGTAGCCTATCCCCTAATCTTGAGATGCAAAACAGCAGTGCCTTTAATATGAATGCTCCTCCTCTCCCCATAGGGACCAGCATAAGTCCGTCAAGGGGAATTGGTGGAACTAGGGTTACTATTACCGGCAATAATCTTACCTCCGCTTCCTTGGTCAAATTCGGTGAGGTTGCCGGAGTTAACCTTGTGGTAAAAAGCGATACATCCATAGAAGTTACAGCTCCTTCACAAGGGTCAGGTATTGTCAATTTAAGAGTTACAACTCCTGGTGGTGAAAGCCTTCCCTTTGGTGATTTCATCTATAATCAGCCTGGCGTATGGACAGGGTCATGGAGGAAAATTGCGGATGGCTTTAACGGGGTACGGGGACTCACAATAGATAAAGACGATAATATTTATGTAGTTGAAGAAGGGTACGGCGAAGGAAACGGTAAACTGAAAATGCTAAGTGGCAGCACATGGCTAACTCCAGTTCAAGGGCTTAGTTTTCCAAGGGGTGTGGCAGTTGATGCAACAGGTAACCCATATGTGGCAGATCATTATAATATGAGGATAATGCGCAATGGCATCGAAATGGTAAAATGGACTGATAAGCAGCCTAGTGGCGTGGCATTAGATGTATCAGGCAATGTGTATGTAACGGTGAATACTTCTGTTTCAGCGTTGGTCCTAAAATATAAGGACTATACTTGGTCTGATATTACCCATGATGGTGCTTTTAGTGTCCTTCAGGATATAGCAGTAGACAAAGATGGCAATATCTATGTGGTGGACTCCGATCTAAAATTAGTTAAAAAACTGTCCGCTGGGACTTCTCATTGGGAAACCATCGGTACTGGTTTTGGTAATCCTGAAGGTATAATTGTGGATGGATCGGGCAATGTTTATGTGGCAGATACCCAAAATGTGATCAAAGAGCTGCGTGTGGGCAGCTCCCAGTGGGCAAATATCGGAGGCCTCACACAACCTTATGACATAGCCTTAGATAGCCAGGGAAATCTCTATGCGACAGCAAAGAATGCCGATGGCTCCGGAGGTGCATTATATATGCTCAATGCACAGGCCACCCAGCTTGTTTGGGATACTCAGCCAGAAGACAGTACTGCTGGGCAGACTATCAAGCCATACCCAAGGCTATCCCTAAGGGATGCAAATGGGAAGATCATTGATGGCGAAAGCGGACAGACAGTGACCCTAAGCCTGTACAGTGAAAATGGCGCACCTCTGGAAGGCCTGGAAGGGACTACAACGGTTACCATGGTCAATGGCACAGCTGATTTTGTTAATTTAAAAATCAGCAATCCCGGAAATGGTTATAGGCTGGTACCCTCCTACAGTCTGAGTGATATCTCTCTATTTGACAGTGATTTTTTTTCCATTACTGAAAAGGGTCATCCTGCTCCCCCATTGGTATGGACAGGGGGATGGACAAGAATGGAAAGCCTTTCAGACTTTGGATATACCACCGGGATAGCAGTTGATGACAGCTTTAAGGTATACGCACTTGATAGAAACAGACAGAATATAAAGATTTTTAATAATGGAAGCTGGAGTACATTGGTTGAAGGAGTGGGATTCGATACTTCTTACGGCCTTGCCTTACATACAAATTATCTCTACACGGCTGACTTAAATAACCGTAGGATATTAAGAGATGGAAATCTATTTGCCAGCTTGGATTCATTGAGCCCATATGATGTGGCAGTGGATAGGTTAGGTAATGTATATACTATTGCATCTCAAAGTGGGGGAAACCATCGTATACTTAAATATGATGACGGCAGCTGGTCAAATATTAACTATAATGAAAGTTTTTCTTTTCTAAGAGGTATTGCAGTAGATAATGAGGGTAATTTGTATGTAACAGATTACAGCAATAAGGATATTAAGATGTTGCCTGCAGGCACCAAACAGTGGAAGACTATCGGCATAGGGTTTACAAGGCCTGAAGGGATAACTGTAGACAATTCGGGGAATGTATATGTGGCGGACGGTGGTGATGGAGGCGAAATAAAGGTTTTGGCGGCAGGTACAGATCAGTGGACAGCTATACCCAATGCGGGTACGAGGGGTGTAAACGATGTTGCCGTGGATAAACATGGTAATGTATATGTATCCTTTGATAATTATATTTATAAGCACCAGGCGCCGGCTGCACAGCTAGTCTGGGATGTTCAGCCAGTTGGTGGTGTCGGAAAAGGGGTTTGGGCTCAGTCGCCAGTTGTTTCCCTTAGGGATGCCAACGGCAATATAATAACAGGGGATAGCTCGAGTACAGTGACAGTTGCCTTAAATCATGCAAACAGTGCCACTCTGGACGGTACAGCCGATACCATAACGGTAACCCTTAATAAGGGAGTGGCTTACTTCAACGATTTTCAAGTAGATAAGCTTGGCACCTATACCCTTAAGTTGTCCAGTAACCTCAGTGAAAGCATTGAATGCCCGGAAAGCGAGCCTTTTAGCATTTTAGCAGGACCGGTTAACCCGGCGCAGTCAACAGTTACTACCAGTAAAACAGAAACAATGGCTGACAATAGTGATAGTGCGGTGATAACTGTGACCCTAAAGGATGGAAACGGCAATCCGGTAGTGGGAAAAACAGTATCTTTGGCCCATGAAAGCGTAAGCTCATCTATCTTACCTGCTGAAAGCATTACTGACGATGGCGGGAATGCTATGTTTTGGGTAAGAAATACCAAAGTAGAAACAGTTATCTATACTGCCAAAGATATAACCGATAATTTGACTATTGATCAGACAGCTAAAATCAGCTTTAAGCCGGGAGCTGTGAACGCCGAACAATCAACCCTTGAAGTAAATGGGACGGCTGTAATTGCAGATAATTCAGACAGCGCAGCTATTACTGTAACCTTAAGGGATGCTTCTGGTAATCCGGTAGAGGGCAAGAATGTCACACTCTCACAAGGGGAAGGCAGCTCTCATATTTCACCAGAAAATGGCATTTCTGATGAGGCAGGAAAAGTGGTTTTCATAGTTAAGCACACAAAAGCAGAAACAATAAGCTACACTGCAGAATCTGAGGACCTCACTTTAAAAGAAATAGCTCAAGTAACCTTTATGCCGGGACCGGCAAAGGAATTTATTGTTGAGGCCACAGGTACACAAACGGCAGGAATACCCTTTGATGTGACAATCACAGTGAAGGATCAGTATGGTAATACAGTTAAGGATTATACAGGAAAGGTTGGCTTCAGTACTGATAACGGGAACAGCCCCGGAGGACAGGCTCCAATAGTGCCAGAAAGCTATACTTTTACCTTGGCTGATGCCGGGATACACAGCTTCAGCAGTGGGGTGACCTTCTACAACGCAACGATTTCATCGCTGACAGCTGTTGACGAAAATGACAGCTTAATCACCGGGAATAAAGAAGAAATCACCGTTCATTCCGGAACAGCAGATGCTGCAGCGACAACGGCCTCTGCGGATACAACAAATGTATCAGCAAATGGAAGTGATGCTTCCACCATAACTGTAACTGTCAAGGATGTTTATGGTAACCCTGTAAACGGGGAAACAGTTATTTTAGAACAAGGCAGCGGCAGCTCAGATATAACACCAGTTCAGGATACTACCCAGGCTGACGGGACTGCAATATTTGTTGTCAAAAGTACAAAAGCTGAAATTGTAACATATACTGCAAAAGTTGACGCTAAGACGCGGGATGTGATTGAAATAGACTTTATACCGGGCCCGGCTGAGAGCCTTATAGTAGAGGCGGCAGAGTCACAAAAGGCAGGAGTGCCATTCAGTGTGACAGTAACTGCAAAGGATATGCATGGAAACATAGCTACAGGCTACAGGGGAACGGTTAAGCTAAGCTCTACAGATGATAAAGCTGTAT
>JAEZCA010000007.1 GCA_023412665.1 Bacillota bacterium | reverse complement strand
GTTTAGGCGTGGCGCACGGAGTGTAGCGTAGGGCGAATTCATTTCGCCTGCAGCGAGGGGGTATGGGGGTATGCCCCCATTGGAAATTGAAACACTGCTGTATCACAAAATATCCTTTGGATACTTTGTGACTTGGTAAGAAAATTTTTCTACTAAGCGTAATTTGCAAGGCAAATTATCGCGTAACGAAAAAAATTCTTTGAACCGAAGTGTTATAATGCCGGACATCAGGTATATCCGGCATTTACGGGCGGATTCATACCTGACAGGCTCCATCATTGCTATGGGAGGTATTACCTCATGCGGATACTGCATACTTCGGACTGGCATCTTGGCAGAAGTCTTGAGCATATCAGCCGGATCGACGAACAGCGCAGTTTTATTGACTGCCTGGTGAATCTGACAGATGAGAAGGAAATTGATATTGTATTGATAGCAGGTGATATATACGACACCTACAATCCCTCGGCTGCTGCGGAGGAGTTGTTTTACGAGGCTATGGACAGGCTGGGGGGCAAAGGGAAAAGGGCTGTGATAGTTATAGCAGGCAACCATGATAATCCCGACAGACTGTGTGCCTCAAGCCCTCTTGCATATAAAAACGGAATAATACTGCTTGGCTACCCGGGAAGCGATGCAGGCATGTATAAAACGGATGCAGCAGGCATCAATATCGTCGATTCCGGACCGGGCTGGCTTGAAATCAGTATACCAGGAAATGACAGCAATGCTGTTATTATTGCCATGCCGTATCCGTCCGAGTCAAGGCTCGAGGAGCTGCTCACAGAAAAGGCTGATGAGGGTGAACTCCAGAAAGCCTATTCAGAAAGGATCGGCAGCATTCTCTCAGAGCTTTCCGGTAAATTCAGGGAGGATACGGTTAATTTGGTCATTTCCCATCTATTCCTGTTGGGAGGCAGCACATCCGACTCAGAAAGAACACTGCAGGTGGGAGGAGCAATGACTGTCGATCCGGCTGTATTGCCTGAAAAAGCGCATTATGCGGCATTGGGCCATCTCCACAGGCCTCAGCAGATCCGCAGCGCGCCGTGTCCTGCATATTATGCAGGATCTCCACTGGCTTACAGCTTTTCGGAGGCTGACTACAGCAAGGCTGTATTTATAGTTGAGGCCATACCGGGTGAGAAGGCCGTAATAGAGTCAGTCTACCTTGACTGCGGCAGGCCTTTGAAGAAATGGTACGCACAGGAGGGTATCGGCCAGGCTATAAAATGGTGTGAAGAAGGAAGGGATCCAAATGCATGGGTGGATCTTGAAATACTGACCGATCGTGTGCTGACCGTGGATGAGCAAAAGCTGCTCAGAAGTCTGCACCCTGGGATCATAAACATTCGCCCGAGATTAATGACGGAGGAAATGGAAGTGATGAGTCCTGTCAGCAGGGAAGGCCGTAAAATAGACGAACTGTTCCGTGACTATTACAGATACAGGATGGGGGTCGACATTCCCGATGAGCTGATGGAGGCATTCATTGATATAATCAACGACGGTCATGAAGAAATTGGCCCGGAGGAAGACGGCCTGCAGGGAAGTGACCGGGAGGATGATGACCGGCAGGAAAGTGAGATGGAGGACATAGGCGGTCAGATAAGTGAGCGGGATGACATCAAGAGAGCGGATAGCTGGCGGGATGAGTCTGACAGCAGTATTGCCGGCATACAGGAAGGGGAGGCGGAGACTGATGAGACCTAAGCTTCTTGAGATAGAGGGACTGCAGAGCTTTACCCAGGCTCAGACCATAGATTTCGATACGCTGGGAGAAGCCGGACTGTTCGGCATTTTCGGACCCACCGGCAGCGGCAAGTCCACCATACTCGATGCCATAACCTTTGCCTTGTACGGCAGGGTCAAGCGAGCCGAGGGAGGCACCCAGGGGATCATTAATTCCAGGTGCAGCAAGGCCAGAGTGGCGTTTACCTTTGAGCTTAACAGAAATGGCACAAGGACAAGCTACAGGGTAGAGAGGACTTATCAAAGAAAAAAGAATTCGCCGAATGCATGTGAGCCCAAGGTGGTTCGCCTGATCGAACTGACAGCCGACGGAGAGATACCGCTGTGTGACAAGGCAACTGAGGCCAGCTCCAGAATCAGGGATTTGCTGGGCCTGAACAGCGAGGATTTCACAAGGGCGGTGGTGATCCCCCAGAACAGCTTTCAGGAATTCCTCCTGCTGAACAATTCAGAGAGAAGGGGAATGCTGGAAAGAATATTCTATCTGGAGGAATACGGAAGGCAGCTCACTGACAAAATCGCCAGGAGAATATCCGGACTAAGAAGCAGGCTCGATGTGCTGACAGGTGAGTTGTTGGGATATGCAGATGCCTCTGCGGAAGCGCTTGAGGAAGCTAAAAAAGTGATGGATGCCGCGGTGCAGGCCAGAGACAATGCCAAGAAGGAATTAAAGGCCAGTGAGACTGTCTTCAATCAGGCTAAAGAGGTCTGGGATCTGGTGAGCGATCTTGAGCATATTGACAGGAAGGTAATTTTACACAGAGCACAGGAGCGCGAAATCACTGAAAAGAAGCAGCGGCTTGATAAAGCGGTCAGAGCTGACGGGCTGGCTGCCATGATAAATCAAACCGCTGAGCTTAGCAGAAAGCTGGAGGTTACAAATGCCCAGCTGCGAGATGTACTGGCAGAATTACCTGGCATAATTGCAAGCCTGACCGAGACAAGGACAGGATATGAAAGAGTCAGGAATGAAGCGGCTGTAGGACAGCCAAAGCTGGTCGAACACAGGACCAGGCTTACTGATGCCCTTGGTATTAGAAACGAGATGGGTTCATTGTCGGACAGGATGGGCGGTCTGAAGCTGTCAGCGGCCGAAGTCACCAAAGCTTCCGATGCCAGGACTGAAGAAATAAAAAAGGCCGTCGGTGAGCATGACTTGCTGAAAAAAAGGCTGAACGAGCTTGCAGCGGAAGCTGAAGCCCTTAAGACCAAGCCCGAATACAGGCGCGAAATACAGGAGGGAGCCGCCCTTGAAAGCGAGATTGCAGCATTGGATAAAAACCGGATGGAGCTTCAGTCAAGGAAGGCGGTCATCAGCAATACGACAGGGGAGCTTGAAAGGAAGCTTGCCGGCATAAGACAGGAGATAGCTGACAGCCTGAAAACCCAGGAGGAGCTGGCTGCGAGCCTACAGGTGCTTGCAGCGGGAAAGCCCGGGGACAGGACATCTGTCTTTAAAATGATCGATCGTGTGCGTATGGCACAGAGTGTATACCAGATGATGCTGCACAAAAGAAAGGAAATTGAGCAGTGCAGTTCAAAAAATGAAGGTCACAAATCGGTTCTGAAGGATATGGAGAGCAGGTGCCGGGAACTCGAAAAAGCAAGGGCAGCGGCTGCCGATGTATGTGAAAGGAGCCGTTTGGAGCTTGAACGGTGTCTGCAGGAGCTTGACAGGCATTCAGCCTATACCCTGTCAAAGAAGCTGAAGGAAGGAGAGCCTTGTCCGGTATGCGGTTCGGCATCCCATCCCCGGCCTGCCGCCCATGACAGCGCTGAAGAATTTGCCGTTCTAGAAAAAAAGACGGATGATGCTCGCAGCAAGCTTGCTGATGCTGAAAATGAATTCAGGGAAGCGGATAGGAATGCGCTGATTTTTGCAGAGAGCCTTAAAGCCAGACATGAGCAGGCGGAGCTGGCAGTCCGGGAGATGGAGCAGAAGACGAGCGAATATGAAACTGAAAGACAGAAGCTTCCTGAAAAGCTGAAGGATCTGGAGCCCGAACAGCTCCGGCAGGAAATTGATAAGGCTGATGTTTCAGTCAATGAAAAGCTCCAGGCCATCGAGGACTGGGAGAAGGAGCAGAACGAGCTCAAGGAGCGTTCAGACAGGCATAATAATGCGGTCGCATCGCTGAGGATCGCTGAAAACGGAGTGAAATCCGAGTTAAAGGTCAATCAAGACAATGCAGCGCTTTTGGTCAAGGAATTGGAGGCACTGGCAGAAAAGCTGGCAGGCCTTCGCCTGAAACACTCTGAATTCCTGCTGCGCCATTCGTTGACCAGTGCTGCAGCCGAACTGGCCAGACTGGCAGAAAATGACCGCAGCCTTAACCGGATAGAGACGGAATTGGAAAAGGTACGAAAGCTTGTTGACGAGACCAGAATCAAGATCGATCAGTCAAATGAAGAGCTTGCAAAGCTTAATGCGAAGCGTATAAGACTGGAGACCGACATCGGTGGTTTGGCAGCTCAATTGAAGGAAAAGGAAACAAAGCTGATAGAATTGACAGGTGGGGCCGACATCGAAGAGGGCATACGTTCCATAGATGAAAAATTAAGGCGCATTGCCGCTGAGGATAGGGAATACACACAAAGGCTTGAAATGCTGGAGAGGCTCAGCAATGAGCTCAATACAAAGAAATCGCTGCTTGTGAATCAGCAGAGCATTTATACAGAAAACCTGCAAAAAGAGAATGCCAAGCTGACAGCTTCCCTCGCTCAAAATGGCTTCACCGGTCCGGAAGAGGCAGAGGCCAGTATTCTTAAGCCGGAGGATCAGAATGCACTGAAAACGGAGATAGATCAGTATGATCAGATAATGCTGAATTTAACGGCACAAAAGCAGCTGCTGGAGAAAAAGCTTGGTCCACGGACTATAACCAGAGTGGAATGGGAGCAGATAGAGCTCTCCTATGCTGAGCTTGAGGAGCGGTCGAAAAACTGCGTTTCAGCCTGTGAGGTTGCCAAGAGCCATTACAGCACTATTAAGGTAAAGCATCAAAAATGGATGGGGATTAAGAAGGAGTATAATGAAGTCAACCACAAGTACGGACTTTTCGATCAGATACAGAAGCATCTTAATGCAAAACGCGGCAAGGACAACAGCTTTATTGACTACATTGCGGAGGAAAGGCTTCGCTATGTTGCGGCAAATGCATCAGCAGCACTGGATGATATCACCAGACACAGGTATGCACTGGAACTGGATGCCGAATCCGGTTTTATCATAAGGGACAATGCAAACGGCGGAATACACAGGATGGTGGCGTCGCTGTCAGGAGGAGAGACCTTCCTGACCTCGCTTTCACTGGCGCTGGCCTTGTCCGAACAGATACAGCTCAAGGGGCAGAGCCCGCTGGAATTCTTCTTTCTTGATGAGGGCTTCGGTACGCTGGACCAGGAGCTTCTCGATACGGTCCTGGATTCTCTTGAGAGGCTGAGCAGCAACCAGCGTGTGATCGGGGTGATAAGCCATGTGCCTGAGCTTAAAGCAAGGATCGGCCGACGTCTGACCGTGATACCGCCGAATTTCGCCGGCGACGGCAGCAGGGTCGCGATTGAAAAGGCATGAGCTACAAGGTATAAAGTTTGCAATTATAACCATATTATTATATAATTGTTATTGTCAGCTTAAGCTTATCGTCATTATTCATGGAAGCACAAGCAGGTAATAATTGATTATGCATTAGGGGAGTGATAGGATGGCTGTTCAGAAAAATGAAAGCACTGTAAAACCAACAGTTGTCAAGGAAAAGAAAACAGTAAAAAAAGTTCAAACAGATAATGATGTAAAGCGTAAAGCGGTTAAGCTGGTTGTTGCACACCTGAAAAAGAAGCTTCCGGAGAATGACTTTTTAGGCAGGGAGCATATAGCGAACTGGATCAATGATATGGAAGAACTGCTTCTTAAGGAAGAATTCGTATTTGTAGAGTACAGCGAAATGAGACGAAACCTTAATGATGTCATTGAACGCACATTTGATGAAGAACTGAGATTCAAGCTGCGGGACTCATGGTACAGTCTGGGTAAGGCCCTCGACAAGAAGGTCAAACAGAAGTAATATCCAGATGCATGAGCCCGGTGAACCCGGGTTTTTTTATTGCAGCGGAAAGACACAACAAAGGCCGGCAGGCATTCGTACATGCAGACACGACGAAGGCCGATTAGTAGCTGTTCGCGAAGCAGTCATGAATACTCTACCGGCCTTCGTTATGTCACATGTGCTATATTTTCTTCAGAAACCTGCGGCCGCTTGCAATAGCGGCCTTAACGCTTTCTGCGGCGGGGCCGCCGGGGAGGCTGCGTCCGCTGACGCATTTCTCAAGGCTGATCTCTGTATAGACATCAGCCTCTATATTAGCAGAGAACTCCTTGAATTCTTCCATAGTCAGATGATCTATGGACTTGTTGTTATTAATGCAGTACAATACCATTTTTCCTATGATCTCATGGGCGCTGCGAAAGGGTATACCCTTCTTCACAAGATAGTCGGCGATATCTGTCGCGTTGGTGAAGCCGCCCTGTGCCGCCCGGTACATATTTTCCTTCCTTATCTTCATCGTGGACAGCATTTTCACAAATACAGGGAGACAACCCTTTACAGTGTCAACGGCATCAAAGATTGCTTCCTTGTCCTCCTGCATATCCTTGTTGTATGCCAGCGGAAGAGCTTTCATCACAGTCAGCAGCGTCATTAGCGAGCCGTAGACACGGCCTGTCTTGCCCCGTACCAGTTCCGCCACATCGGGGTTTTTCTTCTGCGGCATTATGCTGCTGCCGGTACTGAAGGCATCGTCCATCTCAACGAAGGAAAACTCTCCGGAGGACCACAGTATCAGCTCCTCGCAAAATCTGCTCAGATGCATCATTATTATTGAGAGGCATGAGGCAAGCTCTATGGCAAAATCCCTGTCGCTCACCCCGTCCAGACTGTTTTCCGTTATACCTGAAAAACCAAGCTTACCTGCTGTAAATTCCCTGTCCAGTGGGTAGGTGGTCCCGGCCAGCGCGCCGGAGCCCAGCGGCATGATATCCATTCTTCCGAAGCAGTCGCCGAGCCTTTCCATATCGCGCCTGAACATCTGGAAATATGCCATCATGTGGTGAGCCAGTGTTATTGGCTGTGCTCTTTGCAAATGGGTATAGCCGGGCATTATGGTTTCCAGGTTGTTTTCAGAGATCACCAGAATTGCTTCCAGCAGTTCCGACAGCATATGCTTTACTTCGACGATCTCATCCTTCAGGTACATACGTATATCCAATGCTACCTGGTCATTGCGGCTCCTTCCGGTGTGGAGCCTTTTGCCTGTATCGCCGATTCGCTCTATGAGGATCTTCTCGATATTCATATGAATATCCTCTGCATCCACCTCGAAATGGACCTGTCCGTTTTCGATATCCTTCAGGATCTCCTCAAGGGTCCTGCATATGAGCTGGGCGTCAGCTTCCGGAATGATGCCGCATCTTCCGAGCATTTCAGCGTGAGCCATGCTTCCCTTTATATCCTGTCTGTACATCCTTGAATCGAATCTTATTGAAGAGTGGAAGTCATCCACCGATTTATCCGTTCCGGCAGCAAATCTGCCTCCCCATAGCTTCATATCATCTTACCTCTTTTTTGTAGTATATATTTACAATTATTGCACAGCTTTTGAAAAAAAGCGAGCCTGTCATTCTATGAAAGCTCTGACAAGGCTCGCTTTGATAGTACCTTTATGCAATGCTTATTTCTTATCCTTCATCATCAGAGCCCTGACCTTGATCGGCAGTCCGAAAAGGTTGATGAAGCCTTCTGCATCCTTCTGGTTGTAAACAGCGTCTCTTCCGAAGGTGGAGAGCTCTTCGCTGTACAGAGAATAAGGTGACTGGGCGCCGGCCGGCATACAGTTGCCCTTGTACAGCTTCATGCGTACAGTGCCTGTTACCGTCTTCTGAGTACTGTCAACAAATGCGGACAGAGCTTCTCTCAGAGGAGTGAACCACTGGCCGAAGTAAACCAGCTCTGCGAATCTCTGAGCTACGATATCCTTGTAATGCAGGGTGTCTCTATCGAGGCAGAGCAGCTCGAGCTCCCTGTGGGCTGCGTAAAGTATGGTTCCGCCTGGTGTCTCATAGACGCCCCTTGACTTCATGCCAACCAGCCTGTTTTCGACCATGTCGATTATGCCGACACCGTTTTCACCGCCGAGCTTATTGAGCACATCCATCATCTCGATGGGTGAGTACTCCTTTCCATTGACCTTCTTAGGAATACCCTCTTCAAAGTATATCTCGACATAGGTAGGCTTGTCAGGAGCTTTTTCAGGAGATACCATGAGCTTGAGCAGCTTGTCATACTGAGGCTCGTTCCACGGATCCTCCAGATCGGAGCCCTCATGGCTCAGGTGCCACAGGTTCCTGTCCATGCTGTAGTTGTCCTTCTTTGTTACCGGTATCGGTATATTTCTTGCTGTCGCATAATCTATGGCATCTTCTCTTGATTTAATATCCCAGATCCTCCAGGGGGCTATGATCTTCAGATGCGGTGCCAAGGCCTTTACCGTCAGCTCGAACCTGACCTGGTCGTTGCCCTTGCCGGTTGCGCCGTGGCATATGGCTGTTGCGCCTTCCTTCAGAGCTATCTCGACCAGCCTCTTGGCGATGATCGGGCGCGCAAAGGAGGTGCCCAGAAGATACTTGCCCTCGTATACGGCATTTGCCTTTATTGTCGGGTATATGAAGTCGGTGATGAATTCTTCCCTGAGATCCTCGATGTATATTTTGCTTGCGCCGGTCTTTATGGCTTTTTCATTCAGCGGTTCCAGCTCTTCGCCCTGTCCCACGTCGCCTGCCATTGCAATTACTTCATAGTCGTAGTTTTCCTTCAGCCACGGGATGATGATGGATGTATCCAATCCGCCCGAATATGCAAGCACCACTTTTTCCTTCTGACTCATATCAATTCCTCCACATCTATGCTAGAATATTAACTGTATGATGTATGCAGCATGACTGTATGCCGCATAATCATTTTACCACTTTATACAGCTTTTACAGCACTATTTTAATTAATTTAGAATGATTATACAACACAGTGTATAATTATGCAATAATATTTATAAAAATTCACAGGAGTTTTCATATGCTCGTTATGGGGGTTGACCCTGGATTTGCAATCACAGGTTATGGTATAGTAAAATATGAGGGGAACAAATTTTCGCCCATAGAATACGGCGCGATCCTGACTAAAGCCGGGGAGCCCTTTGCTCACAGGCTCTTAAAGCTGGATCGGGAGATAAGCATGATAATAGACAGGTTCAAGCCGGACGCCGTTTCTATTGAGGAGCTGTTTTTCAATACAAATATCAAGACGGCAATAATGGCCGCCCACGGCAGGGGGGTTGCCATGGCTGCCGCGGCCAGAGCCGGGATCGAGGTCTTTGAATACACACCGCTGCAGGTAAAGCAGTCGGTGGTTGGCTACGGAAGGGCTGAAAAAAAGCAGGTCCAGCAGATGGTAAAGGCAATACTGAATCTGCCTGAAATACCAAAGCCCGATGATGTTGCCGACGCGCTGGCCATCGCTGTCTGCCACTGCCACTCCTGCAAGCTTTCGGCCATCGGACTCAGGTAGGCCGCGGGCAAGGGCTTGGGCAAAGGGCCCGGGATAATGAATGGCAGGTATTTCTTTAGCATCGATAATGAATTCCGGGAGGAACTCAATGTACGCATATATTAAAGGAAAGCTTGAAGCAAGGGGAAATGATTACATAATTCTGGAGGCAGGGGGCATTGGGTACAAGATATCCACATCGCTGACAACCCTTGAAGCAGCAGGCCAGCCCGGCCATGATTTCAAGGTATTCACACATTTGTACGTCCGTGAGGATGTCATGAGCCTGTTTGGCTTTGCGACACATGAAGAGCTGAGCACCTTCGAACTGCTGCTGACTGTTTCGGGAGTGGGACCAAAGGTCGCACTGTCTCTGCTGTCATCGGTTTCACCTTCCAAGTTTGGACTGGCTGTCATCACCGATGATACAAAAACACTGACAAGGGCGCCAGGCGTTGGTGCAAAAATGGCACAGAGGATCATACTCGAGCTCAAGGACAAGATCAAGAAGGAACAGCTGGCACTGAACACAGGCGCAGCCATGGATATACCGGCTGCGGCGCAGGAGGGTTCAAAGCTGTCCGAAGCTGTCAGCGCCCTGATGGTGCTGGGGTATTCACATATTGAAGCAAGCAGGGCTGTAGCTTCCGTATTTTCAGATGAGCTGGACCTTGAGTCCATTATAAAGAATGCACTAAAGGGCCTTGTCAGATAAGATCAGAGCATTGCGGGGGAAAGTCACATGGATGAAGAAAGACTTATAGATACTAATGCGGTCGGAGAGGATATCGATGAGACGAGTCTGCGTCCGAGAAGAATCAATGAGTATATCGGGCAGAAAAAGGTAAAGGAAAATCTGAGCGTATTTATAGAAGCCGCAAAGAGAAGGAAGGAAGCCCTGGACCATGTATTGCTTTACGGGCCGCCCGGGCTCGGAAAGACAACACTGGCGGGGATCATCGCCTCGGAGCTTGGAGTGAGCCTTCGGATAACCTCCGGTCCTGCTATTGAAAAACCGGGTGACCTGGCGGCGATATTGACCAACCTTGGCAGCTTCGACGTGCTGTTTATAGATGAAATACACCGCCTCAACAGGAGTGTTGAGGAAATTCTGTACCCTGCCATGGAGGATTATGCGCTTGACATCATAATCGGAAAGGGACCCAGTGCCCGATCCATCAGGCTGGATCTGCCAAAATTCACTTTGGTAGGTGCCACCACCAGAGCAGGACTGCTGACTTCACCGCTTCGTGACAGGTTTGGCGTCATCAACCGGCTTGAGATGTACACAAATGAAGAGCTGTCGCTGATAGTAAAACGTTCTGCCGCAATACTTAATATTGCAATAGATGACAAAGGCGCCAGCGAGATTGCAAGAAGATCCCGTGGAACTCCAAGGATAGCAAACAGGCTTCTCAAGAGAGTTCGCGACTTTGCCCAGGTCAGGGCTGAAGGCATCATCGACAAGGATGTGGCAGCGATGGCACTAAATGCCCTGGAAATCGATGCCATAGGTCTTGACTGTACGGACAGGAACATGCTCACAAGCATTATTGAGAAGTTCGGGGGAGGACCGGTGGGTCTGGATACACTAGCAGCCTGTATAGGAGAGGAACCCGATACAATTGAGGATGTATATGAACCATATCTGCTCCAGCTCGGCTTTATAAACAAGACGCCAAGAGGAAGGATGACCACCCGGCTTGCATATGAGCACCTCGGTATAAAAACGAAGACCGACTGGTACCAACAGGAAGAAATGGAAATGCCATAGAACGCAAAGCCTTGCATCTAAACGGATGCAGGGCTTTTTTGTTACAGTTGGGTTAAATTATTATTAATGATATGTCAAAATCGCTGATGCTGTCGAATTGTGTGTTATTCTGAATATAGATATGCATCAATGTCTGATATCACAAATCAAGCCTCATAACACAAGACAAAATCGGCGGGGTGTCATAATGAAAAAAATCTTTGCAGCATTTTTAATAACTATTTCCATTATATCCTCATCGGGAAGTATCATCTTTGCTGAAAAAATCCCGGACCCTGGCTCACTGCCAAAGGCTGCTCCCTCAGAGAATGAAAAGGCTCAGACGGACGGCGAAGAAAAAAAAGGTCTGCTGGAAGAAATCATCTATAGTTCGGATGAGATTTATGAAGAGATACATATAAAAGCAAAAGGATATTCCAACTACAGTTCTGAAATATTAACCAATCCCGACAGAATAGTCATTGATCTCGAAAATGCCGAGGTGTCCGGTGGACAAGGCTCAATTCAGGCTTCCGGTAAATTTGTTAACGGAATCAGGTATTCTCAGTTTACCGCAGATACAGCAAGAACAGTGGTTGACGTAAAGTCAGGCTATGATTACTCTGTAGAAGAAAATGAAACCGGGCTCACAGTTTATATATGCAAAGAAAGAACAGTGTCAGAAATAAAAAGCAATAATGCCATAGTACTTGGTAAGAGCGGCAGCATAAGGTTTACTGGGGGCGGGGCCAATGAAGCCGTAACGATGGACCTTGGCAGGTTTGAAAACTATAGCATATCCAGACGTACTGATCCCGAAGCATTGGTTATCACGATCCCGGACGCGGGTATCTTTGGAACCGGCAAGTTGCTTGAGGCCGGCGGCGACAGGGTCAGTTATGTAAACTATCAAAAAGCTGGCAGATCAGGCGCCGTTATCACTATCGGTCTCACAGCCCAGTTCCAGTACAGCACCCGTGAAACTGACGAAGGCCTGGTGCTGAGTTTTGAATGGCCATCCTATAAAAACATCAGGTACTACAATAATTATGACAGAGTGCATTTTCTCATCAGGAATGCGTCACTGACCACCGGGACTAAGGATCTGAAGCCGCTTTATACCTACTCCAGAGACAGGACGGGACATGTCTATACGATCACATTTCCATCCAAGAATGCAGATATTAATGAAGGCATTCTGGATATAGGCGATGAATATATCAAGTCCCTTGAAGTGAGAAAAAATGATAACGGAACGACTTCGCTCGTTTTTACCGGTGATACAGAGAATAACTATGTCGTTTTTACCCGTGAATCGGGAGACACTGCAATAACCGTAGTCAAGCCTGCAGCTTCCGACCGCAAGGTGGTGGTGATAGACGCCGGCCATGGCGGTTCCGCTACAGGAACGGCCTATGGAGAGCTGATCGAGAAGAACCTCAATCTTGATATCGCCAAACGCATGGAATCGCTGCTGAGGGAAAAGGGAGCAGATGTGTATATGCTGAGGTCTGACGATTCCAATGTGGACAATTATGAGCGCGTGTACATAGCCAATGCGCTCCGCGCCAAGCTGTACCTCAGCATCCACATTAATGGTACAAAATCCAAAAAGACAGACGGGACAATGACTCTTTTTTATCCGACAAATAAATCCGGTTTTACCGGCAGGGATTTTGCACAAATCGTGCAGAACGGCATGCTGGCAGCGCTGAAGACAACAGATAGGGGCCTGAGGACAAGGCCGGATCTCATTGTATTGAGAGAGACCAATATGCCCGCAGCGCTTGCGGAGGTAGCGTTTTTAACAAATGCTGCGGACCGGAACCGCCTTTCCAGTGAAGCCTTCAGGCAAAAAGCTGCCCAGTCCCTCAGCGACTCTGTATTGAAAGCATTGAAACAGATCAAATAAGCAGTAAATCAGGTGGGAAATACTAAAACCTTTTGAAGTTGTCCATAATCTCCATGATATGATTTATCGGGAGGTACGATATGAAAAGGGTTTTAGTTTTTTTGTCTGTCATTATGATAATGGCATTGGTATTATCAGGGTGCAAAATACCGTTCATCGGCGGATCGGATGAACCGTCGGCAAATGTAAAAGACGGTGGTATGGTAAGACTTGACGATGAACAGGACAAAACCGGGACAGGTGTTTTGGGATCGGACAATCAGGCGGATGACGGCATCACAGCAGGTTCAGCAGGAGCTGCAACTGATGGTTCCACCGCAGGAAGCACAGCCGCAGGTGATGCTTATGGCTCCGGCAGCAACACCGCAGAAAACGCTGCAGGCATGTCCGATACTGTAAATGGAGCTGGTGCAGATAACAATTCTGCCGGAAACATGGTCAGCAATAACGGTGAACCTGCAGATTCACTGTATACGGGAGATGGAGACGGAACTGCCGGCAACATTAACCCGGCTGGAGGAGTGCTTGACAATAAGCCTATAATTGATACCTCTTTGGAGGATGCCTCCTCCAGCGCAGAGGGATACGAGACACAAACAGGCAGCACTGGATCAACGACATCAGCTACAGGAGTTCTGGCAGCTGAGAGCAATCGTACCGGCAGTACGTTTGCTGAACCAAGGCGGCCTGTCACTGTATATTATCAGGATAAGGATGGCTGCGTGGTTCCAATGACCAGATGGATCCAGTCCCAGCTCGGCATTGCAAGAGCGGCAGTCAGCCTTGCCATCGATAGCCCCCTGACACGGGAGGAAACGGTTTATTACGGTGTTTATCCGATATTGCCCGAGTATACAGAAATATTGGGAATAGATATCAAGGACGGCATAGCGACGATTGACTTCAACAAATATTTGCTCAACTACGGAACCGCTTATTCAGAGCGGAATATTATAGCATCCATTGTTTACACGCTGACTGAGTTCGATACCATACAAAAGGTCAGGATCATGATAAACGGCTACCCTCAGGGAATTCTAAAATACGGGACCGATCTTGCCGAACCCCTTGGAAGGGAAGATGTCATGATCAATGCCGACCCGGGCCTTTTAGCTGCAGGAAAGGAAAAGCTAGACATTTATTTTATGAAAATGGCTAATACAGGCTTTACATATCCTGTCCCCGCATCTGTGACAGATAGCGAGGGCGGTATCGGCGTAATGCCGGAAACACTTGTAAAGCAGCTGCTTGCCGCTGATCCCGAGGGAGGCATGTACTCCGAGATGCCCGAGGGCGCGAGCCTTATCAGCAGCTATGTGCAGGGTGATGTAATCACACTGGATTTCAGCAGGGAGTTTCTCAGCTACGGGGGCAATGCAAGGGAAGAGAGCATATTAAAACAGCTTGCCTATACTTTGAGGCAGTGTGACAGCATCAGAAAAATCAATATCCTGGTGGAGGGGCGCAAGGCCGAATTGCCGGAGGGCACCAATATCTCGGCAGGTCTGGCGATTCCGGTGACCATAAATGATGTTATGGACAGGTAAGAATATTTGGTTTATAGTATATAGATGATTTATTCAAAATGGCATGAATATTAACAATGTGAAATGCTATTTTCAATGTGAGGGCAGCAATAATGAGCAATGAGACTGCAGACATGGGAAGAAAGAAGATCATAGCAGCAACTAAAAACAGGGGAAAGCTGGAGGAAATAGCTCAGCTGCTTTCAAACCTGCCCTATGATGTGATTTCCATGACCGAAGCGGGCATTACCGACGATATTGATGAAACCGGCGCAACTTTTGAGGAGAATGCATTGATAAAGGCCAGAGCCGTATGGCGGGTGACGGGTGAAACCGTCATTGCCGATGACTCCGGACTTGAGGTCGATCATCTCGGGGGAGCGCCGGGTGTTTATTCTGCGAGATATGCGGGAGAAGGAGCCACAGACGCAGACAGGAACAAAAAGCTTCTTTCGGCGCTGACGGGAGTTACCGCAGACAAACGATCCGCCAGATTCGTATGCTCTATTGCGCTGATATTCCCTGACGGCAGAGAGCTGGTGGTCAGAGGCACCTGCGAGGGTTACATCGCTGATGGACCTGCGGGGAATAATGGATTTGGCTATGATCCGCTGTTTTATGTGCCGGAATTTGGCCTAACCATAGCACAGATGGATGCCGGGCTTAAAAACGGTATAAGCCATCGGGGAAATGCGCTCAGAAAGATACTGGACATACTGGAGGGTGGACCCACAGGCGGCTGAGCAGCCCTTGAACCAGCGGGAGTGTTGTTTCGGAGCCTGTTTTTAATATGAAGATCCTAGTTTTAAGCGATACCCATGGGGATACAACCAAGGCTGAAAAAGCTATCAGGAGAAACAGGGGCGTTGATCTGATAATTCATCTGGGAGATTATTTCAGGGATGCACAAAAGCTTTCGGCCTTGTTTCCTGAGATCCCCATAGAATATGTTTATGGCAACAGCGATTTTATAACAGATAATGTTCCTGCAGAAAAGATTATCGAAGTGTGCGGCAAAAGGATCTTTCTGACACACGGTCACAGGTATTCCGTTAAGTGGGATTATAAGAGGCTGATCAGCAAGGCTCAGGAGCAGAATGCCGATATTTTGCTGTTCGGGCATACCCACATACCGGAACTCATCATAAATGACAGCTTCTATCTGCTCAATCCGGGAAGCACCAGCGAACCGAGGGCTGATTCGGATGAATCGTATGCCATCATTGAAATCGACAATGACCGAGTCAAGCCCAAAATCTGTAGAGTATGAGACGTGAAGAAGGCCGGTTACATGAAAAAGGCCTATTGCATGAGGCCGGCCTTGCGACATCCGTGCCGCAGGTGGTCGAGCCTGTTTATATGTGATGCCGACCTGAGGGAAGATGGAATTCACACGTTTGCCTTGAAACGGCTTCTGAGTTTTATTGAAAAATTATGTCTGATATGGTATGATTACGACTAAATAGCTTTATTGTTTATTCTCTATTGGCGGTGCCTTTCCTGTGCTGCGTATCGACATAAATAAATGATCATCTATGTAAGGCAGACAAGTATCAGGTTTGTTCGGGAGGATGATTTTTATCGTAAAAAAAGTAATTCGCTTCAAAGTGTTATATGCTCTAATAATCATCATATCTGCAATGGTGCTGCTTTACGGCTGTTCAACCTTCAAACAGAGCGGGAAATCAGGGAATAATGACGAAAACGTGCCGGAAAGCGGACATACAGACAAAAAAGCCAATGAGAATATATCGTACTCAAACGATTTTGATAGCATCAAGCAATACGTGGAAGCACAGGTGCGGAACTTCCGGGAGAACAGGAACAATTATATGGTCAAGCAGGGCGACTATAATGTTTCGACCGAAGGAGGAACGATCGAAGGGCATTACTCCAATGACAGTCTGAAATATATTGAAGTACATATTTACGGTGAAATGGGAAGAGTATCATACAATATTTATTATATTGATGAATCATTGAAGTATTTTGTCAAAACATCTGTACAGTATGATAGTCCCATAGGTATTGGCGGCGGCTCCGATATCGTTGAGGAGAAGAGAGAGGAATACCTGATCATCAACGGCAGAATATATGAATACACAAGTGACCTGAAAACACTGAGCGATACTGATGAGAAGGATTATACAGCACTTTTTGCGGATTTTGAAAAGGCTCTGAAAAAAATCACCGCACCTCCAGCTACAAAGGCAGATCCGGGGGAAACCGATCCGCAGAGTGTCGGTAAAAGCATAGAAGACCTTGAAAGGGAAGGCCTAAAGGTATTTGAAGAGCACTCATTCAGTATCGATCCGGACAGCTTCGGCAAAGTAAGACTGATTACAGGTAGTTCGGAGAATGAAAATGGTTTGTTTGGGCTCAGGCTTTATCTGGCAGATGAAAAAAACCGGCTGACATATGAATTCCCGGACTTCTATGGAAATCAATGGCCGATGCTGTATGAGGTCTCGGAGGTTTCATTCAGGGATGCCGATAATGACGGACTTAAGGATATCATAGTCATAGCTTATTACATGACAGGTGTCGGAGAGGATGGGGCTAAGGAGTTTCCGATCGCCGGAGTGTATTTTCAAAATGAAAAGGGATTTATCAGCAAACCGGAGCTGGATGAGAAAATTAATAATGCCGGGGCAAACAATACTATAGAGGATGTGACCAGTTTCCTGGGCGAAATCGATGCCGGGGCCGGCAATGCTGAAGACGGCGGTATTATTGTGCCGATAGCTTTCAATGACCTTCTGGCCGGCAGCTATTATGAAGGGAAATGGCTCGATGTCGAAAAAACCATTCCCAAAATTGTCGGCAATATACGATATGGCATTTATTCCGATTTCGAACATATTGGGAATGGGACGGGCAGCATGCCGTTTACGGATGATTATGGCTATGACCATATATCTGTGAGTATAGAGAGTGAAATCATCGATGATATTTCCGTTGCTATTGCAATCGGCAGAACCGGAGATGTTCTTTCTATCAAGCCCAAGAAATACAGTAAAGCGTTTTATTTTGATACAGTAAAGAGTTTTCTTGATCAAAAGATCGAAGAGGAATTATATTCAGAGATTGTTCTTCAAGGAATAAGCGCAGACTTGGACAATGACGGGAAGGAAGAGCATGTGATCTCAGTGTGCAGCTATAACGATTCTGATAATCTGGCACTCCGGGGATGGTATAAGGAAAGTAATAATTTTTCATACCTCCTGTTAGCAGAAGAAACGAAAAACGGATTTGAGATATCGGTAATAGCTGAAGCGCCGCGTAGTGAGGCGGACAAAGACAGCGCCAATTATGGCGAAATTTATGAAGGGGATATGATGATTTTCAGATCGGAATATCTTGTGCTTGGCTTGATCGATATAAATGGAGATAAGGACCTGGAGCTGATCTGCAGTGAAGATGTCCATGAAGGCGTATCGTATTATGTGTACGAGTATGATAACGGCAGTTTTAAACAGGTGCTTTCATGCGGTAAAGGATTGTAGAATGCAGGAACAATGGCAGAATTCATGCATATAATTAAATATGTGATTTGAACAAAGACGTTCTGATCAAAGTTCACAAGACTTTCCAGGGCGTTTTTTTGTTAGCTGCCAGATAATATATATGAATGATTCAGTACTGCATCTTTCATAAAGGTGTAAGGTTTACAACATCAGGAGGTGCGATATTTATGTGCGGAATAGTTGGCTTTACCGACTTCTCAAGAAACATTTCAAATGATAAGGATATACTCGAAAAAATGACTGAAAAGCTAACTCATAGAGGGCCTGACGCTCAAGGGTTCTGGATGGATAAAAATGCGGCGCTGGGTCACCGGCGGCTGACAGTTGTCGACCCTGAAGGAGGTAAGCAGCCTATGGAGGCTTCAAGGGGGGGCTGCTCCTATGTGATCGTATATAATGGTGAACTGTACAATACCGAGGATATAAGGCACCAGCTGATTTCAAAGGGCTGGACCTTCAAGGGCTGGTCGGATACAGAGGTTTTGCTTGATTCTTACATAGAATGGGGAGAGGAATGTCTCGGTAAATTGAACGGCATATTTGCCTTTGCCATATGGGATGTTCAAAAAGGGACATTGTTCCTGGCACGAGATAGGATAGGTGTTAAGCCGCTTTTCTATAGTGAGAAGGGAAGCCTTTTCATATTTGCCTCGGAGATCAAGGCGATCCTCTCTAATCCGTCGGTTTCTGCAGAGCTTGGCAGGGAAGGGCTGGCAGAGATTTTTGCGATGGGGCCTGCAAGGACTCCGGGCTGCGGTGTGTTTACAGGGATTTCAGAACTCAAGCCGGGCTATTGCATGACCGTTGATAATAGAGGTGTCCGGATTAAGCAATATTGGTCCTTGGACAGTCATGCCCATGAGGATGATTTTGAGGTAACAGTCAGGACAGTCAGAGAATTGTTCCATGACGCTGTTACGCGGCAGCTTGTATCAGATGTGCCGCTGTGCGTCCTGCTGTCGGGAGGACTTGATTCCAGCGCAATTTCATCTGTCGCTTCAAAGGCATACAGAGATAGGGGAGAGCGAATCGAGACCTTCTCAATAGACTATGTCGGCAATGACAAGTACTTTACCGTAAATGAGTTTCAACCCAATTCTGACGCTCCATGGGTAAAAAAGGTATCTGATTATCTGGGTACAATACAGTCAACATGCCTGATAGATACGCCTGAGCTGATTGCTGCGCTTTTTCCATCCGTACTGGCCAGGGATATCCCGGGGATGACGGATGTGGACTCATCGCTGCTGCTCTTCAGCCGCTGGATAAAGAAGCGGGCAACTGTCGGCTTGTCGGGTGAATGCGCCGACGAGGTGTTTGGGGGCTATCCCTGGTTTTACAGGCCGGCAGAACCCGGGGCGGCCACATTCCCATGGTCTCGGAGGCTCAATGACCGGATTAGGCTGCTTTCGCCAGACCTTATAGAGCATATAGATCCTGTTGGGTATGCGGCTGCGCGTTACCTGGAGGCATCAGACGAGGTTCCGGCATATGAGGGTGACAGCCCCGAAGAGGCCAGGATGCGTGCATTGTTCTACTTCAATATTACCAGATGGATGCCCACTCTGCTGGACAGAAAGGACAGAATGAGCATGGCAGCAGGGCTGGAGCTTCGAGTGCCCTTCTGCGACCACAGACTGGTTGAGTACATGTGGAATGTGCCATGGGAAATGAAGTATCGTAATAACCGGGAGAAGGGCTTGCTGCGGTATGCATTGGAGGGAATGCTTCCGGAGGATGTGCTGTGGCGGAAAAAGAGCCCGTATCCAAAGACTCACAACCCGGCATACCTTGAATCGATACGGAGTTTGATGCTGGCAGTTCTCGAGGATGATACCTCGCCGCTGCTGCCGTTTATTGATAAGGAATATGTTAGGGCGCTAGCATTGTCGATAAAGCCGGACACAAACATTCCCTGGTTCGGGCAGCTGATGAATGCGCCGCAGCTTCTGGCGTTCCTCGTTCAGATCGATTTCTGGCTAAAGGAGTATCATGTGTCGGTTGTTTGATTTTTGTTACAATATTTACAGATGATTTATAGATGATCTGGATGATATGCAGATGATTTATAGATGATTTGTGGATGAAAGTTTGCCGCCACTGTTAGCTTGACTTATAGCGGGTTTTGGTAGGCAGCTGGGTTATTAAAATAATCGGTATGGTTTTGGGTAATAATTAATGTTAGCGGCAGGCAAATAAAACGGGCTATCAGTTATGGGGGATGATCAATGAAACTGGTAATCTATACTGTTTTTGCCATATTATTTATGCTAGTGACCTTCTTCGGACTGGGCCCCGTGCTGATGGCAGACGGTTCCGCCGGCGAGCGGGCTGTAACTCTTGCAGTTGTGATTGTGCTGTATGTATTATTGGCCTTGCTGCTTAGATTTCTGATCAAGAGGATTAAAAACCTATAGTTTGATTTCTTTAGGTGGGAGGACAAACATGGATACTGACAGAAACGGTGAATATAAAAATACACATGTTGAGAAGAAGGCGGACTATACAGCTGTAGCTATTGCTTTTATAAAATATGCTGCATATGTGATCATATTCTTTGGATTCTTATGGTTTATTGTCAGGTATATACTGCCGTTCTTCAGATGATGACCTGGCTGATGGCGGATTGGATGATGGGTCGGTTGATGACGGCTGATAGATTAAGTGCTGGATGATGTCAGAGTTGCATGAGTTGGTATGACTAGATGGTTTTGCAGGAGCTTTTATGGTAAGCCAGCGAGCCGAGTCGGGCCCTGGGAGACGTTTGAGCAGCGTCCTGTTTAGGTATTGAATCGGAGGTATGTGTGAAAAGTGTGGCTTTTAAGGTTAGTGGTTGTTGTATTTAGGTAGAGGAGCTAGGTGGAGTGAATATTTCCCGGGGCAATAGGTACCTGGGTGTACAAAAATTGAACTATTATAGTCCGAATTGTTTATTTTTTCAGGTGGTACATTAAATAATGAAATGTTAGCTCAGATTATGTAGCATAATAACACGCCAATCATTATATTTGGGCGAAATATTAATATAAGAGTTGATTTTTTGCACACCCTTATGTAAAATAATTACATGAATGGTTATTTGAGTTATTTATCTGCGGCGAAAACGTGGGATATCCCATACCTTGAGACTGTTATCGGTAAGAAAATCACGGAAGAGGATGTTGAAGAGATAACGGTATCAAATAATAATGCCCAGCTTTATACAGAGGGTAAGAAGGTTCATACATGCAGGCTTGATCTACCGGAAAACGCGGTAATAATTAAAAATGGCAGAGAAGTCGCCTCGCCTGAATTGTTGTTTGTGGAATTTGCACGTAAATTGAGCATTCATCAACTAATACTGCTGGGCCTTCAGTTATGCTCACATCCGCATGGACGACCAACGGAGGCAATCACGACAAAGCAAAAGCTGGAAATGTTTCTGACAAAGACCTCTGGGCATTGGGGACAACGTAAAGCAATAAGGGCTGTGAAGTATGTGGAAAATGGTTCTGCGTCAATTATGGAATCTCTTGCCTATATGATACTGACACTGCCTCACGCTTTGGGAGGCTATGGGTTAAGCGGAGCAATTTTTAATCATAAAATAAGGCTAATGGGCGAAGCAAAGATGCGTCTTGGACAGGATTGCTGCTTTGTAGATCTATATTATAAGCATAAAAAAGTCGGTGTTGAATATGAAAGCTACGCATTTCACAGCAAACCGTCAGAACAAGGAAAAGATGCAGTACGATCATCTATCCTTCGAAGGAAAGGCATAAATATGATGCATCTTAGTACCATACAGATGTATGACAGGGATGCTTGCAGGGATTTTGCCTATAATCTAGCGGCTCGTCTTGGGAAACGGATACATATACGTACAGTAAAGTTTGATGAAA
>JAEZCA010000056.1 GCA_023412665.1 Bacillota bacterium | reverse complement strand
CTTCGAAGCCAACGGCATCCTCCCACATTCCTATGTGGCAATGAGCATCCACAAATCCCGGTAAAACATAGGAGCCCTTTGCATCTATAACTTCGGAGCTTGCTTCCTCCAGCCTTGCCAGCTCTCCAGAATCATCACCCAGCGCGGTTATTTTTTCCCCATCTGCTGCAATGTATCCATTTTTATAGTCAACCCCTGCCATTGTAAGCAGCTTCGCATTTTTTATCAGTAACATTTCTGACCCTCCTGTAATAAAAAAACAACCCCTTTCATTGTAGTCGAGCTGAGGTTTCCTTACAAGGGGGTCAGGCTTGAATAATTCCTTTATTATTGCTTTCAATAATAAAGGAATTACTCAAGCCTGACCCCCTTCTTGCTATTTTACATGTGGTGCAAAAATATTATATTTGTGTATAAATTGCTTTATTCTGTTCTCTCTATCCAGAGGAACACAAATGATTTTATCATCTTTAACCACATAAGCGTGCATAGAAGAACAATATACCTCTCTTGCATCGCTTATGTTGCTGATTTTAGTAGGAGATATATAGTTACCATTATATACTCTTAGCTTATATATATCTTTACCACTATAGTACAGGACTCCCGCGTTATTGATTGCTAATAAATCGTATATAGAGACCGAGAATGATACAATATCTTCCAAACCATTAGTTGGCATATCACCGTTTATATCCACATTGTTACAAAACAAATCAACATTCCCGTTCTCATCTAATAAAAAGAAAGAGGTGTCATTACTTTGTATATCTTTGATCTGTTTGTTGATATCATATTTCGCAAATGTGTAACCAAACTTACCCGACATGTCACCCGTCCAGAATAGTTCTCCACTTTCAGTCAATACAAAAGTATTGGTTCTACCACAATCCACCTTGATTATCTTTTGAGGAAGTTCAATTAGCTGAAATTGATCAAGATTAAATTTATTGCCCGTTCCCAGCTTGTTCCAATCAGTACTTCCCTCATAACCATGCACATACAGCTTTCCATCATCAGTAACAATAGCCGTATGTGATGACGAAGTGTCGCCATTTACAGCTCCTTCTACTTTACCAATAAAAGTACCGCCTAAGCCACCCACCTCATCAATATATACACTTCCGTCTCTATGTATTATCAGGCTTCGATCTCTTCCACCAAGATAAATTATATCTGATTCTTCAAATATAACATCTATTCTATTATTATTAATGTTGCAGCAGTAAACTTTACCTTTCTCTGTTAATCCATAAAGATTTCCATCAGGAAGTGTTGAATAAAACTTAATATCATCCATGATCTCAAATGGTTTGTTATTAGGCGTAGACATAGTAATCAAAATAGTAATCAAAATAATAACCAATATTGAAAATAAAAATACAACTATGTATTTCTTCTTTATTTTGTTACCAATCATCTTATTATCTCCGTTATATCGTGTTTAATAATTTCTTCAGAAATACTATTATCAGGTCTTCTTTTTATAAATATTTCGTATTTTACTTTGGGTTAAGTTAATTATTTTGAATAAAGTATATACTGTCAAACTCAAAAAAAGGATCGTTAATCCTGCCTAATGCAACCGAACTGTCTAGGACTGTAATACAAGTTAAAAATCATGTGTCAATTCCATACGACTTCTAGCTTTGCGTCCTTATATTTCGATAAGTTTGCCTAGTTATACTTCATTTTATAGCAAATAATACCATATTATGTATAACCCTGTCAATAAGATAAATACTGACATAAGTAGACAACTTTCAGTTTACCTAACCCAGCAAACCTATAGTTTTATATATTCTTTCTATAAAATGTGATTTGTACTCAATATACTTATCCATATCATGGGGATACAACTTTGCTCCATTCTCTTTTATACAACCATACTCACGCATATCATCTTGATAAGTTCTCAAATAATCCCGAAAATCCACATGCCGTTTTAATTCTGCCGAATCTTTCGTGACCTAATCCGCAGGAATCATTCACCCGCCACAACAGTTTAAGCCCCAATTGCCCAGAGTAAAATTCGATGCCTTTGTCCAAGTCATCAACATACATGGATACACCATCCACATTATTAAACAGTGCTTTTGCTTTTCCTACATACCTTTCCACGTTATATATACCGCAAGGATTCTTTCACAGAGAAATTTGAAATTTATCTCACTTATGTAAATCATTTTTATTATAATATAAAATGTCATCGCTATAAAGAAAAAGCACAATCAGCCATCATCTGCCTGCCGCATTTACACCATAAGCCCCGGATATCATTGGATTTTGTTTTGTCCGGCAAACTCGTCCGGTTTATACATGCCTTATATATAGTTCCTGTTCGTCAGGCCGGGACTTTGCCTCAGGCTTCCTTCAGATTCCACCTCGCAATTAACACCCTTGCCCTTGGCTAACGTTTGGCGCTATCAACCTTCGCAACAGACTTCCGATGTTAAGGTCGCGCATATGCCGCACGCGCAAGAAAACCCCAGAAGCACTGAGTTTCTGAGGTTTGTAAGTTCTTTGAAATATTCTCTTTTGATTATCTCTTGGAGAACTGTGGAGCCCTTCTTGCTTTCTTGAGACCGGGTTTCTTTCTTTCCTTCATTCTCGGATCTCTTGTAAGGAAGCCTGCCTTTTTCAGTGATGTCCTGAATTCCTCGTCAGCCTTGAGCAATGCTCTTGCGATACCGTGTCTGATAGCTCCTGCCTGACCGGTAAAGCCACCGCCGATAACCTTGCACAGTACGTCGAATTTCGACAGTGTATCTGTGAGTGTCAGGGGCTGTTTTACTATAACCTTAAGGGTTTCGAGTCCAAAATAATCATCTATTGGTCTCTCATTTATTATTATTTTACCGTCACCGGGTACAAGCCTGACTCTGGCGACTGATTTCTTTCTTCTTCCTGTTCCGTAATACTGAATTTTTGTAGCCATCGTTATACTCCTCCCTCCTCATTAAACATTGATTTCCAGAACTTCGGGCTTCTGTGCCTGATGCTCGTGTTCAGCACCCTTGTAAACCTTGAGCTTTGTGAACATTGAGCGTCCAAGGCTGTTGTGGGGGAGCATACCCTTTACAGCAAGCTCGATCACCTTTTCAGGAGATTTTGCCATCAGCTGACTGTACTTCATTTCCTTCAATCCGCCCGGCCAGCCTGAATGATGCCTGTATATCTTGTTATTCAGCTTGTTTCCGGTCAGAACGATTTTTTCGGCATTGATCACTATAACATGATCTCCTGTATCAACATGAGGCGTATATGTGGGCTTGTTCTTGCCTCTCAATACACTTGCAACCTCGCTTGCAAGCCTTCCCAGCGGCTTGCCGTCGGCATCGACTACATACCATTTCCTTTTAACTTCTTCGGCTTTTGCCATGAAAGTCTTCATTGTATTACCTTTCCTCCTCGATCACTTCGCATATATACTTTAAAACCGGCCATTAACACAGCTCTGTAAGGGCCGGTCTTTTAGGCACTTTAATATAATAATACAGTTACGCCTTTAATGTCAAGTGCAAAATACGATAATTTTAATTTATCTCTCATTATCTCTAATTTATTGCCTTATTATACCCGTATCTCTCCCATAATCGTCCGCCATTTCATTTTTGAAAAAGGTAGGGGGACACTCCTCTGCAATGGGTATTCCTGATTGCAAATTAGTAAACTAATTGCAACTGGCTGAGGAATGTCCCCTACTGTAGGCAGCACTTCTTAATAATAAACCTCCGATAGGTAAAGACCGTGGGCTGGAGCTGTCCTGCCCGCCTTTCTCCTGTCAAGGCTGCTAATGATCCCAGGCATGTCTTCCGGCCTCAGTTTGCCAAAGCCAACCTCTACAAGCGTGCCGGTGATGATGCGTACCATGTTGTAGAGAAAGCCGTCGCCTTTTATCGAGAACTCGATCAGGCGGCTGCCAGAGGCCGATATTCTCCCTAAAACGGCATCGCCATACTCAGGAATTGCAGGGCTTTCCATTCTCGTACCGCAGCTCGAAGAAAGACAAGTGACAGCAGCTTCAGTTATTGTTCTTACCGACGTTTTTGCACTGCCTCCTGATGCACTGAAGGCATAGAAATCGTGAGCCCCCGTAAAATGTCCGGCAGCTTCATTCATAGCGCCTATGTCCAGCGGGTAATATACGTGATATGCCCTATTGCGAAGAAGTGCGGAGGGAAATGCAGAATTGTAAATCAAATAAGTATATTTCTTTCCTATAGCACTGAAACGTGAATGAAATTCCGGAGCAACCTCCTCGGACCTTTTTATGACAATATCCTCAGGAAGGATCGTATTGAGTGCAAATGAAAATTTATCAGCCGGTATGGAAGACTCAGTAAAAAAGTTGCACACAAAGCCCAGCGCATGCACGCCGGTATCCGTTCTGCTCGAGCCGGTCAGCGAACAGCTCTCGCCCACAAGTCTGCATACTGCTGCGGTCACAGTATCCTGCACTGTGACCGCATTCTCCTGGCTTTGCCAACCATGGTACGCCGTACCGTCGTATTCTATTGTCAGCCTGATATTCCTTTTCATACTTTTCGCTCTTAACCCAGCATCTTTTACGACAGGTGTACTCCCGCCTTGCATGATCATGCACTTAATTGCTGCCCATACTACAGTCAGTTCAGTTTCTAGTTCAGCAAGCCTGCTATTGCTGTGCCCGTCAGTGTTCCGTTATCAACCTTCACAAACTCGCAGTAAATCCCTTTTTTATCATTTGTATATGTCTTGATATAATAGTCCAGCTTGCCTCTGAACAGTTTGGATTTATAGAAGGTAGAGCCATCGGCAGTTATACATACAGGCTTAAGGGGATCTTTACCCTTGCCCGTTTTTTCGATAACGGCAGTTAAGCTGAATGCAACGAATTTAGCTATCCTTTCGAATATATTGTCGATCAGGAGAAACATTACAGCGCGGTCATCATTGCTGTCAGACTTCACGAAACAACTGGACAGTACATTTTCTCCATACGGATAATACAGAAAATCATCGACTTCCTTTGATGCCAGCTCTTTTATGCTCTTGAGCGCTTTAGCTGCTTCGGCTGAAAACAGACCCTCATCGGCTGCCTTCTTGATGACCGCCAGTATCAGACCACCCTGATAAGCCCCTGAAACAGTCTTTTCGAATACATGATCTCCGGGATTTACGGTATCATTGTCGAATTCAATGTCTATTTGTCCCCTGGGCACCTTGTCGTATACACCTGATTCCGTATTTATCAGTATCGAACCATCCTTTGCCGCCAGCTCAGGAATTTTAGCTATATTTTCACATTTCTCTGCATAGCAAATGTTTGTACCGGTTCCAAGTATAAAGCCTATGTATCCGTCGAAAACTCTGTCAGGCGCTGCTGCCTTTCCTGCAAGCAGTGTGGCCACGGTGTCATTGAGGACGATAATGCTTCTGGCATCCGTAAATCCGCGTTTTTCAAACACTTTAATCAGATTTTTACCCAGCAGCTCACCCTCTACATCACTGACCTTCACTTCCTTGCTGAACATTATCAGCCTGCCGTCCTTGTCCGGTAAAATTTCTGTGGGATAAGAGAAGCAGAAGCTTATTTTGCGGCTTTTGTGAAGCACCGGCTGGATATAGTCCGCCATTGTCTCGAAGAACTCATCCTTGGTGATCTCCCCTTTAGATCCCGGCATTGGATAGTTTTTGAAGTCTTCGGTGACCAGCTTTTTATTTTCATCAAAATGTATTACAGCCACCCTGAAGTTGGTGCCGCCTGCATCGATGGAGATAATCGGCTCTTTGAGCGGTATCTCATTGTCCATTCCGATATACGTCGGAATCATCAGAAGAGAACCTGTCCCTTCCAGACCGTTTTTCATTTCATTGATAAATAAGCTGCAATTCTTCTCCAGGTCGACACCTTCCGCATCCATTCCGTATTTTCTCAAAAAGTCTCTGACCTTGTCTCTCAATACCTGCATGTTATACCTCCAACCAGATAAAAAAATTAATTAAAGAAACTCCAGCAGCAGCAAACCTGTGAAAAACAAACCGGTTACTGCCATTATCATTGTATCGGCCTGAGTAAACTCCAGCTGCCGCAGCCTTGTCCTCCCCGTCCCTCCTCTGTAGCATCTGGCTTCCATTGCCGTTGCCAGCTCATCCGCACGTCTGAAGGCGCTTACGAATAGCGGCACCAGTACAGGCACAAAGCTTTTTGCGCGCTGGATCAGGTTTCCCGTATCGAAATCCGCACCCCTGGCTGCCTGAGCCTTCATTATCTTGTCTGTTTCCTCCAGCAGCGTTGGAATGAACCTGAGCGCTATCGACATCATCATTGCCAGCTCATGTGCCGGCAGGCCTATTCTTTTAAATGGAGACAGCAGCTTTTCAATACCGTCCGTCAACAGGATAGGCGTAGTTGTAAATGTAAGCAGTGAGCCGCTTATAATAATCAGAGCCAGCCGAACAGCAAGCTTTAGCGCCAGGACAATGCCCTCATAGGTGATGTATTTGAATGGAAATGTCTGCGATATCGGCGTACCGCCTGTTGTAAATATATTGATGACGGCTGTGAAAATAATTATAAACAACAGAGGCTTCAATCCCCTAAGCGTATATTTCAATGGAACGCCTGAAATAATCACAGTAATAAGCGTGAAAAGCGTCATAGCTGCAAATGTCCAGAAGGAGTTGATCATGAATATCACAACCATGAATACTATTGATAAAATTATCTTTGTCCTTGGATCCGCTCTATGTATGACAGATTCACCGGGAATATACTGTCCGATCGTTATGCTGGTGTTTATCATATCCTATGCACCCCTCTCATTCAGGTGCTTCAGCAGTTCATCCCTGGCAGCGGCCACTGTGTATGCTTTATCATTTATCTCCGGGAACAGCGCTTTCAGTCTTTTCATCAGATAAGCCACCTGTGGAGCTGACAGACCTATACTCTCAAGTCTTTCGATGTCGGAGAACACTTCTTCCATACGGCCGTCCATTTCCAGATGTCCGCAGTTCATGACGATGACCCTGTCAACAAGCCTTGCTATATCCTCCATGCTGTGAGATACAAGTATCACAGTCATACCCATTTTTTCATGGATATTCGTTATGAATCCGAATACTTCGTCACGTCCCTTAGGATCGAGTCCGGCTGTCGGTTCATCCAGTATCAGTATTGAGGGCTTCATGGCCAGCACTCCTGCTATGGCAACTCTTCTCTTCTGGCCTCCCGACAGCTCAAACGGCGATTTCTCCAGTATTTCACTGCTGAGTCCGACTGCTTCGGTGACCCTGTATATTTCCTTTTTAACTTCCTCCTCGGGAAGATTCTGCTTTCGAAGTCCGAAGGCTATGTCCTTGTAAACCGTCTCTTCAAAGAGCTGATGCTCAGGGTACTGAAACACGATGCCCACATGGCGTCGCAGCTCCTTGAGGCCTTTTCCCGTCGTATCGATGCCGTTGATAAGGACCCGCCCGGACGTAGGCTTCAGAAGGCCGTTGAAATGCTGTATAAGCGTTGACTTTCCTGAACCTGTGTGTCCGATAATGCCGACAAATTCACCATCGCCTATCTCAAGATTTATGTTCTCAAGAGCCGCTTTTTCAAATGGCGTTCCCTGCATGTATATATATGATAGATTTTCTGCTCTTATAGACATTAAAAACTCCTAAAACCCTTCTCCGGCTTTCCTTATTTATTATCCCTAATGTTTATTATTATAATGGTAATAAAAATAACTGCAAGCATTTTATGGGGACAGTTCTGTCGGTAGGTGTCAGAAGGGACAGTTCTCTCCAGGCAGGCAGTTCACAGAACAAATCGAAGCATCAGGTAATTCAGGCCTGTAAACACCACCAAACCGAATACATTATATAGCGTGAACCTTGCTATATATTTACCCGCCTTTTGTGGATTTTCACTGCTATAAAATTTATATGATATAACGCTTGCCAGAGATGCAACTATTGTCCCCATGCCGCCTATGTTTACACCAAGCAGCAATTCCTTCCAGCAGGAGGTAAAACCGGACAAAAGTATCGCGCACGGAACATTACTAATGACCTGGCTTAGAAGGATCGAACCAAAGTAAGTAGCTGCACTGCTGTTGACCAGACCCTTCATGAACTCACGGACAGCCTGAATATTTGACAAATTGCCAATGAAAATAAAGAAACAGACAAAGGTCAGAAGCAATCTGTAGTCGGCTTTAAGCAACAGCTTCCTGTTTATTAGAGCCGCACATAGAATAACCGCTCCAAAAGCTATTCCATAATGGATTACCTTAAAGACCGAGAGAATGATGACAATAAATACAACGCCCCATATTATGGCAGTCCTCTTATCTCCCAGCTCAACCTGCTCCAATGAAACCTGGAGTTTTACGTCAGGAGACCTGTGATTAAATAATAAAAGCCATATAAGACCAAGCACTGCAAATATTCCTACAATCCTGAAAAACTGCAATATACTAAGATTATAATATGAGTATATAAAGAGGTTCTGAGGATTTCCCATGGGTGTGAGACTGCTGCCTATATTGGCAGCAAGAGTCTGAAATATAACTGTCTGAGTCATATCGATCCCGGATTTTTTCCCTATCAGCAGCGCCAGCGGTACAAGTGTGAGCAGGGCAACATCATTGGTAAATACCATCGACAGGAAAAAGCTCATAAGTATAAGTACCAACGAAACACGACGGCTATTACTGCAGCGGTTTAATATCCCGACAGACAGCTTATCCAGAAGATGCAGCTCTTCAAATGCTTTCACAACGACCATTATATTGAACAGACATGCCAGCACCCTGAAATCTATATAGTCCAGCTTCGGTACAGCTGCAAAACAGCTTGATACAGCCAGCACAAGCGAAGCTGTGAACACGACATCCTTTTTAAAAATATTCACCGTTGTCTTTATCATGCCTGCCGGAGCAGGTATCCGTAAAACTCCCATCGTAACCTCACAATACTGCAAACAATTTACTAATAGAATAAGTCGTATTTTGTCACAAATCAATAGTAAAATCAATAAATTGTCACCATTCCGAAATGCTCCCTGTAGAGGACTGTGTCACTACACATTTCCCCGATAAAGTGGTACAATATGGGCAAATCTATACATAGATAATGAAGCGGAAGGAATCAACATGGCTGAAAATGAACATTACTATACAGAGCATCCTACCTCGGAAATAAGGGAGCAAAGCTTTACACAAAAAATAAATAATACAGAACTGTCCCTCACCTCGGTAAGCGGTGTTTTCTCCTTTGAGAATAAGGTGGATAAGGTCTCTGAATTATTGATCAGAACCTTCAAGCCCTCAGGAAAGACAGTGCTCGATCTTGGCTGCGGCTATGGCGCTATCGGTCTGTTTATAAAAGCACTGTACTGTGATCAGACAGTTTGTCTTTCAGATATAAATGAAAGAGCTGTCGAATATGCCATGCTGAATGCAAGGAACAACCGCCTGGAAATAAAGGCAGTTAAAAGTGATCTGTTTTCGGCATTTGAGACGGTAACCTTTGATGATATAGTAACAAATCCACCTTTTGCAGCAGGTAAAAAACTGCTTTCGGCATTGATAGAACAGTCATATGACTATTTGAACCCCAGTGGCTCCCTTTGGATAGTGGCATACCACAACAAGGGCGGTTCAACCTTGAAAAAAATGATGGAGGATCGGTTCTCCAATGTCCAGGATGTGGAGAAGAGCGGCGGTATAAGAGTGTATAGATCCGTCCGCCGCTGAACGCAGACCAGCTTTGAATAAAGGTCTTCCATAAACTACGACACACCTGTGAAACAGTGTTGTACCTTATTTTATTGAATCCTCCAGAAACTTTATAGCTTCCTCAACGGTAAGTATATCGGTGGGAAAGTCGAATCCGGATTTATTCAGCTCGTACATCAATTCTGTGACCTGCGGCACATCCAGTCCAAGGCTTTTTATCTTTCGTACATCCTTGAAAACCTCTCCCGGCGTACCCAGCATTATTTCACTGCCGTTGTCGACCACAAGTATCCTGTCGGCCTTGCCGGCCTCATCCATATGGTGTGTTATATGAACTATTGTAATACCCTCTTCTGTATTCAGCTTCCTCAGGATGCGCATGACTTCCTTCCTGCCGATGGGGTCCAGCATCGCGGTAGCTTCATCAAGAACTATGCATTTGGGCTTCATAGCCAGAATACCCGCTATAGCGACTCTTTGCTTCTGACCGCCTGACAGCTGGTGAGGCGCATGCTTCTTAAAATCAGTCATACCGATCATCTCCAGAGCATCATCCACTCTGGTCCTGATCTCCTCCGGCGGTACGCCGAGGTTTTCAGGTCCGAATGCCACGTCCTCCTCAACTACGGTTCCGACGATCTGATTGTCGGGGTTCTGGAATACCATACCTGTCGAGCTTCTGATGTTCCATAACAGTTTCTCATCCGTCGTATCAAAGCCGTCAACAATAACAGTCCCTTCCGAAGGCAATATCAGCGCATTCATAAGCTTTGCAAGGGTGGATTTTCCCGACCCGTTTCTGCCCAGCACTGCAAGAAACTCACCCTGTCTGACACTTAGGCTTATATCCTTCAGTGCCTGTACATCAGGTCTGTCTTCACTATTTGATCTGTATACATAACTGGCGTTGCCGATTTCAATAATATTCTTATTTGGTGACAACCTTACAACCTCGTTTCCTTGTACGCCTTCCCAAATAAAATCAGGGATCGGCCTTAACGGCAAATCCCTGGCTTTTTTTGATCATTATCAGCTTATTGCTTGGTCAATTCAAGTATTACAGCCTCAGCTGCATCGCCTCTCCTGGGTCCAAGCTTGTAGATCCTGGTGTAGCCGCCGCTAATGCCCTTGAATTTTGGTCCGATTTCATCAAAGAGCTTGTCAACTACGTTTATATAGTTGCCCTTTTCATCCTTGACCCTGTATATCCAGTTCATAGCCCTTCTCCTGGCATTGAGCCTTGAAGGATTATCAACTGTGACCATTTCGGTTTTCTCTTCCCTGTCAATGACCTCATATTTTCTGCCGTTCTTGGAAGTTGCAGTCTTGGTCATTTTTCTGCCCTTGCTGTCAAGCTTTGCAGCGCTGACCTTTATCTGTTTTGATGTAAAATTGCCGTCTTCTTTTATAGCCATAGCGATCAATTTTTCAGCAATAGCCTGAACTTCCTTTGCTCTGGCTTCAGTAGTCTCTACCTTGCCGTTGTTGAGCAAAGCAGTAACGAGATTCTTCAGTATTGGCCTTCTCTGATCGGTAGCACGTCCCAGCTTTCTCTGTGTAGGCATTACCCTCTTACCTCCCTAACTCCTTTTTCATTCCTCGCTCGGAGCAAGTGACAGGCCCAAAGCATTGAGCTTCTGGAGCACTTCTTCGAGTGATTTTCTTCCGAGGTTCCGAACCTTCATCATGTCTTCTTCCGTCTTGTTGGTCAGATCCTCAACAGTATTGATACCGGCTCTCTTCAAGCAGTTATATGACCTTACTGAAAGATCAAGTTCCTCGATAGTCATCTCGAGTACCTTTTCCTTCATGGTCTCTTCCTTTTCAACCATGATCTCAGTATGCTTTGCATGGTCGGAAAGGTCTATGAACAGATTCAGATGCTCACTCATTATCTTTGCGCCCAGACTGATGGCTTCATCAGGTTTGATGCTTCCGTTTGTCCAGACCTCCAGCGTGAGCTTGTCATAATCGGTGATTTGACCTACACGTGTATTCTCTACAGTGTAGTTGACCTTTCTGACAGGCGTATATATGGAATCAACAGGTATTATGCCTATCGGCTGTCCTGCCTGCTTGTTCTTTTCCGCCGGTATGTATCCTCTGTTCTTATTGAGCACCAATTCCATGTAAAATCTGCTCTCACCATTGAGTGTGCATATATGAAGATCCGGATTCAGAATCTCCACATCAGAGTCAGCCTTGATATCTCCGGCTGTAACAGGACCTTCCCCGTCCGCGTCTATATAGACGATCTTGGGTCCGTCGCTGAAGAGCTTCATTGAAATATTCTTGACATTGAGTATGATCTCTGTCACATCCTCAATGACTCCGGGGACAGTTGAAAACTCATGCAGAACACCGTCTATCTTTATCGATGTCACTGCGACTCCCGGCAAGGATGACAGCAATATCCTCCTGAGGGAATTCCCCAGTGTTATGCCGTATCCTCTCTCCAATGGCTCTACTACAAACTTTCCGAAGGTATTATCCTCAGTGGACTCTACGCATTCTATTTTTGGTTTTTCTATCTCGATCAACAAAAACCCTCCCTTAACTTGCAATTTTGTTTATATGAGGGCAACTGATTCGCAATCCTTAAATCATATTCAGTACTCTATCCTTAATACCCTGATGCTAATTATACTGGAATAGTCAGTTGCTTCATCAGTCCCGGAGCGGCGGTTTTCCGCCCGGCTCCGGAATCCTGTTAACTGGTTATTTCCGTCTGATCGGTACCGGACCATAAGTCTGATACACGCTTGTAAGGTATAAATAACAAAAGTACCAACATATTATTTGGAGTACAATTCGACGATGAGATGCTCCCTGATCGGAAGATCTATCTCTTCCCTTGCCGGTGCGGTAACTACCTTGCCGGTCAGATTTTCAGCGTCAAATTCAAGCCATTTCGGGACCACCTTGCCGCCCGCTATATCAGTGATGGACTTCATCTTTTCAGTTCCCCTGAACTTTTCACGTACTGCTATAACATCGCCGGGAACCAAAAGTATGGAAGGTATGTTGACCTTTTTACCATTCAGTGAAAAATGTCCGTGTCTGACAAGCTGCCTTGCTTCCGGTCTGGAGGTTGCAAGTCCGAGCCTGTATACAACGTTATCTATCCTGCTCTCAAGTATCTGCAGGAGGTTTTCACCGGTAATGCCTTTTTTCTTAACAGCCATATCAAAATAGCTTCTGAACTGGCTTTCAAGTATTCCGTAAAATCTTCTTGCCTTTTGCTTTTCACGCAGCTGCATACCATACTCTGACACTTTCTTTTTCTGCTGTCCATGCTGTCCTGGAGCATATGCCCTTTTGCTGACAGAGCATTTGTTGGTATAGCACCTTTCACCCTTCAGAAAAAGCTTTTCGCCTTCTCTGCGGCAAAGTCTGCAAGATGAATCTGTATATCTTGCCATCTATTTTAACACCTCCATATTACACTCTTCTTCTCTTGGGTGGCCTGCATCCGTTGTGCGGAATAGGCGTTTCATCTTTTATAAGGCTCACATCGAGCCCTGCAGCCTGCAATGCTCTGATTGCGGCTTCTCTTCCCGCTCCGGGTCCTTTGACATAGACCTCAACGGTCTTTAGGCCATGCTCCATAGCTGCCTTTGATGCGGTTTCTGCCGCCATCTGCGCTGCAAACGGCGTGCTCTTTCTTGAGCCTCTGAAACCGAGTCCTCCGGCACTTGCCCATGAAAGTGCATTTCCTGCAGTGTCAGTGATCGTAACTATTGTATTATTAAACGTTGAACGTATATGAGCTGCTCCGCGTTCAATATTTTTACGCTCTCTTCTTTTTCTGGTGGTTCTCTTTGCACCAGTAGTCTTAGCTGCCATGCGATAATCAACCTCCTATCTCCATTATTTCTTTCTCTGTACGCCTACAGTTCTCTTGGGACCTTTTCTCGTTCTTGCATTTGTCTTGGTCCTCTGGCCCCTGACCGGCAAACCGTTCCTGTGCCTTCTGCCTCTGTAACAGCCTATTTCTATCAATCTCTTGATATTGAGAGAGATCTCTCTTCTGAGGTCGCCCTCCACCTTGTATTCCTTATCGATTACTTCTCTGAGCCTGCTGATTTCATCATCGGTCAGATCTCTTACTCTTGTATCGGGGTTGATAGCTGTTTTTTGCAAAATCTCATTTGCCTTGCTTCTACCCAAGCCAAAGATGTAAGTCAACCCGATTTCTACCCGTTTCTCTCTGGGCAGGTCTACTCCGGCAATACGTGCCATCTTGTCAAACACCTCCAAATATTTCCTGACAGTGAAACAACCTTTTATCTAAGATAAGTGTCTGCTGGGTCCCTGTATACTCTAGCATATAGCAGTTAATAATACATACCTTGTATATAGGCCCGGCATATATAATCAACATCCGGATCACGTGCGGTTAAGCGCACATGCAGCCGCTCCGGCATGGTCAATTCAAATTCATCCATGGAAGGATAATTGATAATTGACAGCAAATCAAGCAAAAATTATATCATACTTAAATGACAAAAACAAGCTTGTTTGCAAATTTTCAATTATCAATTCCATCCAATAAACCAGCATGGTCCATTCTTTTACTCAACCCTGCTTCTGCTTGTGCTTCGGGTTCTCACAAATCACCATTACTCTGCCTTTTCTTCTGATGATCTTGCATTTTTCACATATAACTTTTACTGAAGGCTTTACTTTCATTTTTTACACTCCCTATCCGTTTAATCTTTAAAATTACATTCAACATCCGAATAGCTATTTCGCTCTCCAGGTGATCCTTCCGCGGGTCAGATCGTATGGCGACAATTCAAGCGTCACCTTGTCACCCGGCAGGATCCTTATAAAATTCATTCTCAGCTTGCCGGATATGTGAGCAAGTACCTTATGCCCATTTTCCAGCTCTACCTGAAACATTGCATTTGGCAATGCCTCGATGATTTTACCCTCAACTTCGATTACATCGTCCTTTGACAATACTCAAAACCTCCTTTTCAACTGACAAGACCAGCCAGCGCTTTCCTTACCTCTGCATTTGTAATTCTGCCGCTGCTCTTTAGTTTTTCCGCAAGACCTTCAGCTACTTCATCGGTAATAACCAGATGCTTGATTTTCTTCCTCTTTGGCTTCTCAACTCTGCGAAGATCACCATCTGACACTTCTACATAAAGATCATCAATCACCTTTACTACGATGAACCTTCTTCCGGCATCTCTGCCAGCCTTGGAAACAACTATCCGGCCTACAACAGCTGCTATCAAACACCCTCACCCCTGAGTTTTGTCATGATGATCGGTTCTCCATCGGTTATAGCTATAGTGTTTTCATAGTGAGCAGATAATTTACCATCAGCTGTAACCACAGTCCATTTATCACTGAGTATTTTTACATTATATACTCCCTGATTTATCATGGGCTCTATCGCCAGAGTCATTCCAGGTTCCAGTCTCGGCCCTCTGCTGTTTGTCGCATAGTTCGGTATTTGGGGAGCCTCCCACAGTTCTTTGCCTATGCCGTGTCCGACATAATCACGAACTACTGAAAATCCATTGGTTTCGGCGTATTGCTGTATGGCTCTGGAAATATCCGATATGCGGTTTCCTTGTATCGCATATCTTATACCCTCATAGAAGCTCTGCTCGGTAACATCTATCAATCTGCGGGCTTCATCCGATATGTTCCCAACTCCGAAGGTTCTGGCAGCATCTGCGCAAAAACCGTCTAAACTGGCGCCCATATCGATACTAATAATATCTCCATCTTTTAACTCTCTTAAACCGGGTATCCCGTGTATTACCTCGTTATTGACAGATGCGCAGATCGTACCGGGAAAATCCGGTCCGCCCCTTACGGGACAGGGTACACCCTTGAACAACGGTAACGCCTTTTGTTCGGCGACGTATTCTTCCGCTATACGGTTCAGCTCCATTGTCGTAACTCCGGGTCTTACTGCGTCTTCCACCAGTTTAAGCGCTTTAGCTACTATTTCACAGGCTCTCGACATTTTTTCAAGCTCTGATTTCGACTTTATGGTTATCATTCCGTCAAACCCAGCTTTTCATAAACTTCAGCCGTCGTATCTTCTACCCGGCCTGCTCCGCCGACCTCGGCGAGTATGTCCTTCCCCTTATAGTAGCTGATAAGGGGTTCTGTCTGTATATGATAAGTTCTTAATCTGTTGATAATTGTCTCTTCCCTGTCGTCTTCTCTCTGGATCAGCTTCGCGCCGCAGTTTCCGCAAATACCTTGCTTTGCGTGCTCACTGGTGCTTACATGGTATATCGTATTGCATTCGGGACATACCCTTCTACCGGAAAGCCTTCTGATTATCACATCATCATCAACCTCGATATTTATAACCATATCGAGCCTCTGACCCATCTCGTCCAGCATCCTGTCGAGACTTTCAGCCTGTGGTATCGTGCGTGGAAAGCCATCGAGTATGAAGCCGTTGCTGCAATCGGGTTCCGTAAGCCTGTCTTTCACTATTCCTATCGTTACTTCATCAGGCACAAGCGCTCCGCTGTCAATGTACTGCTTCGCCAGTTTACCAAGAGGAGTTTCGTTTTTAATGTTGCTCCTGAATATATCACCGGTGGATATATGGGGTATCTTCAGCCTCTTTGAAAGAATGACTGCCTGAGTCCCTTTTCCGGCTCCCGGTGCTCCTAAAACCATTAGTCTCATTTTTATCTCCCGCATAGCTGCCTGACACGTCGATCCGCCAGCTATTCCATGAAAGCCGGTATATGCAGTCCTATCTAAAGGATCTATACAGGTACCGGCTTTTATGCTTTCGCCTTATTCCAAAAATCCTTTATAGTGTCTCATAAGCATCTGCGATTCTACTGCCTGAACAGTATCAAGAGCAACACCTACGAGAATCAGCACTGCTGTGCCGCCGAACCATATACCGGGTATCTTTGTGATGTTGCCAAGTATGATCGGAGCAATCGTCACTAACGCCAGGAAGAAGCCGCCGAACCAAGTGATCCTGTTCAGGACCTTTGTGATATAGTCGGACGTCGCCTTTCCGGGCCTGTATCCGGGAATGAATCCACCGTTCTTCTTCATATTGTTTGCTATTTCTATCGGGTTGAACTGCATAACCGAATAGAAGAATGTGAAGAATAGTATGAGCATTGCATAAATTACAACGTATGCCACACTTTGCTCAGGGTTCTTGAATGTTCTTACAAACCAGTTGTCTGCGTTCGCAAAAAACATCGTTATAACTGTAGATGGAAGCATCATGATCGACATTGCGAATATGATCGGTATAACGCCGGCAAGGTTTACCTTTATCGGCAGATGAGTGCTTTGCCCACCGTACATTTTTCTTCCTACCACACGCTTCGCATACTGTATCGGTATCCTTCTTTCAGCCTGCTGTACCCATATGACAGCTGCTATAACTGCCACGAACAGCAAGAGTATTCCTATGATTGCCAGAATTCCAAGAACACCTGATCCGAAGTTTCCATACTGGTAGTTGATGATCAGTCCCTCTGCCGCAGATGGTCCTCTTGAAACGATACCTGCGAATATGATCATGGATATTCCGTTTCCAATTCCCTTCTCGGTGATCTGCTCACCAAGCCACATTAAGAATGCTGTACCTGCTGAAAAGGTCAGCGTTATTGTAAGAAAGCTCCATACGCTTCCTCCATCAATGACACCGCCCTGTGCCTGTACTGTGATATAAAGGGCTACAGCCTGTATCAAACCGAGTATGACAGCACCATATCTGATATACTGCTGCAGTATCTTTCTTCCTTCTTCGCCTTCCTTCTGCAGTTTTTCAAGTGCAGGAATGGCGACAGTAAGAAGCTGCATTATGATTGATGCATTGATATACGGTGAAATACTCATTGCAAATATGGATGCTACTTTAAATGCTCCACCGGATACGATATTCAGGAATCCTCCAAGAGAGCCTGCCGAATCGAGCAGTGCTGAGAATTTCTCTGCGTCAAGTCCCGGATTGGGTATATATGAGCCTATTCTGAACACGATCAACATCGCTACTGTAAACAGGATCCTTTTTCTTAAGTCAGGAATTTTCCATGCATTACGTAGGGTTTCGAACATTCCGCCCATTTTATACCACCTCTGCCTTTCCTCCTGCAGCTTCGATCTTCTGGGAAGCTGTCTTGGTAAATCTTGCAGCTTGGACAGTAAGCTTCTTTGTAAGTTCACCATTTCCGAGTATAGCCACGCCGTCGCACAGCTTCTTTGTCAATCCGCTGCTCTTAAGAAGCTCGCCATTGACTGTGGTGCCGTCCTCGAATATGTTAAGAGCTGAAACATTGATTTCAGCATAGACCTTTGCAAAATCCTTGTTATTGAAACCTCTCTTGGGCATCCTTCTGAAGAGAGGCATCTGGCCGCCTTCAAAACCCGGCCTTACTCCGCCGCCTGCGCGTGCATTCTGACCCTTGTGACCATGTCCGCCAGTTTTTCCGTTTCCTGAACCCGGTCCTCTACCTTTTCTGGTCGGAGCCTTTTTTGCACCGGCTGCTGGACGCAATTCATGTAGTTTCACCTTGTACACCTCCCTTATATTTCTTCTACGGATACCAGGTGTGATACCGTTTTTATCATCCCTCTGATCTGAGGGTTATCCTGCTGTTCAACAGAAGTGCCTATCTTTCCTAAACCGAGAGCCTTTACAGTAGCCTTCTGGTTTGCAAGGCATTTATTTGTGCTTCTTTTAAGAGTTATTTTAAGCTTTGCCACCACAGTATCCTCCTAACCCAATATTTCTTCTGCAGTTTTTCCGCGCAGTCTGGCTACTTCCTCAACGGTCTTAAGTTGTGAAAGCGCCTGGATAGTTGCATTAACCATGTTGATCGGATTGTTGGAGCCCAGTGATTTTGTCCTGATATCACGAATGCCTGCGAGTTCGAGGACCGCTCTTACAGGGCCGCCTGCGATAACTCCGGTACCTTGTCCGGCGGGCTTGAGCAATACCTTGCCTGCACCGTATTGTCCGATCGCTTCATGCGGAATAGTAGTTTCTACAAGGGGTACCTTTATAAGGTTTTTCTTGGCATCATCAATACCCTTCCTGATAGCGTCGGGTATTTCTGTCGCTTTTCCGATCCCGCTGCCGATATAGCCGTTTTCATCTCCGACTACAACCAGTGCGCTGAAACGGAAATTACGACCGCCCTTGACAACCTTGGTAACACGTCCTATTTTAACGACCTTTTCTTTAAGATCTAATGTTCCAGCATCAATTCGCTGCAATTTTCATCCCTCCTCATTCAAACCTTGTTACTGATTGGTTTCTTGGACTAAATTAAAATTCAAGTCCGCCTTCTCTTGCTCCCTCGGCAAGCTCTGCGATTCTACCGTGGTACAGATAGCCGCCTCTGTCGAAAACGACCTGCTTGATGCCCTTTTCTATTGCCTTCTGAGCAACCAGCTTTCCAACTTCTTTTGCAGCTTCCTTGTTTCCGCCGTACGCGATCTTTCCTTTGACCGCCTCGTCGATAGTGGATGCTGATACAAGAGTTGTACCTGTAGTATCATCAATTATCTGTGCATATATATTCTTTAAGCTTCTGAAAACATTGAGCCTTGGACGCTCGGGAGTGCCGCTGATTTTTTTGCGTACCCTGTCATGCTTTCTCAGCCTGATTCCGTTTTTGCTGGGCTTGTTAATCATTTATACTCAACTCCCTCCTACTTACCTTTAGCGCCGGCTTTACCTGCCTTGCGTCTGATTACTTCATAATCATACTTGATACCTTTGCCCTTGTAGACCTCAGGTTCTCTCTTCGCCCTTATCTTAGCGGCAAATTCTCCAACCTCCTGCTTGTCGCAGCCCTTGACGATTATTTTGTTGGGGGCCGGAACATCTACAGTGATACCTTTAGGCTCTTCCATTTCGACCGGATGCGAATAACCGAGGGTAAGCACAAGTTTGTTGCCCTGTTTTTGTGCCCTGTAACCGACACCATTAACCTCGAGGTTCTTTTCGAACCCTTTCGTAACACCCTCCACCATGTTATTGACAAGAGTTCTTGTCAATCCATGAAGGGATTTGTGGCTTTTTTCGTCTGAAGGCCTCGATACGAGTATCTGCGCGCCTTCCTTATTTATTATCATGTCCTTGTGTAATTCTTTAGTCAAAGTTCCTTTAGGACCTTTTACAGTTACAACGTTGTTCTTTATATCAACGTCCACACCTGCCGGTATATTAATAGGCATCTTACCTATCCTTGACATTAAAGCACCTCCTGTTCTTGAGATTATGAGCTCTATCGAGCTGCTGAGCCCAATTGAGCCCTTTTCAGAAATTTTACCGCAACGCTGCACCTTGTGCAGTTATATTTTAGAACACACTACCATATAAAAGCAAGTACTTCTCCGCCAACGCCTTCTGCTCTTGCTTTTTTGTCTGTCATAACTCCCTTTGATGTGGAAATAACTGCGACACCGAGTCCGCCAAGCACCTTCGGAAGCTCATCCTTATTGGCATATACCCTGAGTCCAGGTTTGCTGATCCTCTTGATTCCTGAAATAACATTCTGTTTATTTCCCGTGTATTTGAGTGCTATCCGGATTACACCCTGCTTTCCGTCTTCTATGAACTCGACGTTTTTGATGTAGCCCTCATCCAATAAAATACGTGCTATATCCTTCTTGATATTTGACGCCGGTATGTCAACGGTTTCATGTTTTGCCGAGCTTGCATTCCTGACCCTTGTCAACATGTCAGCGATAGCATCTGTGATCTGCATATTGTTAACCTCCTTCCAAAATTAGTTACCAGCTGGCTTTCTTCACGCCAGGTATCTGCCCTTTGTAAGCCAGAACTCTGAAGCACAAACGGCATATCCCAAACTTCCTCATATACGCATGAGGCCTGCCGCAAAGCTTGCACCTGTTATATGACCTGGTGCTGAATTTCGGACTTCTTTGCTGCTTTATGATCATTGATTTTTTTGCCACGTTTATCCTCCTTCCAAGGGACATCCTTCATCCCGCGTAGCCCTGCTTCTTGTAGAAGAGTGTCCCATTACCTTGTTCCACATTCTTCATTCCGCGAAGCCTTGGTTTCTGCACAGAAGTGTCCCATTTCCTTTTTACCCTCCAAACGGCATTCCCATAAGCTTCAGAAGCTCTCTTGCTTCCTCATCCGTTTTGGCTGTAGTAACGAATACTATATCCATGCCTCTTGCCTTGTCTACCTTATCATATTCAACTTCAGGAAATATCAGCTGATCCTTGACACCCAGAGTATAATTTCCTCTTCCGTCAAATGCGTTGGCGTTGACTCCTCTGAAGTCTCTAACCCTTGGAAGTGCCGCATTAAACAGTTTATCAACGAAATTATACATCTTTTCGCTGCGGAGTGTCACCTTGCAGCCTATATTCATACCCTGTCTCAGTTTAAAGTTGGCTATTGATTTCTTTGCCTTTGTTACGACCGGCTTCTGTCCTGTTATGATCGTCATATCGTTTACCGCAGCATCCATAGCTTTCGGGTTTTCCTTTACATCTCCGACTCCCATGTTCACTACTACCTTTTCGAGCTTGGGAATCTGCATCGGGCTGCTATACTTAAACTTTGCCTGCATTGCCGGTACTACTTCATTTATATATTTATCCTTAAGTCTGGCCATTAGACCTTAACCTCCTTTCAAGAAGAGTATTTATTCTTCTTTTGCTTCTTTCTGTGTGTCGATTACCTCTCCGCACTTTTTGCAAACACGATCCTTCTGACCGTCTTCATGAACAACCTTGCCTACCTTTGTCGGAGCTTTACACCTGCTGCATACCAGCATTACCTTTGAACTGCTGATCGGCGATTCCTGATGGATGATGCCGCCCTGCTGATATCTGCCCCTGGGCTTCTTATGTTTAGTTGACATATTTACGCCCTCGACTATAACAGACATATCTTCGGGATTGACACTCAGGACTTTGCCCTTCTTTCCCTTATCCTTGCCTGAGAGAACATAAACATTATCTCCTTTTTTGACATGAACTTTATTTGTCACTTTTAGCCGCCTCCTCTCTCACTGACATCCAGCTTATAAAACTTCCGGTGCGAGTGAAAGTATCTTCATGTATTCCTTTTCTCTCAACTCTCTCGCAACAGGACCAAAAATACGTGTTCCCTTGGGGTTCTTATCCTCTTTGATTATAACTGCTGCATTCTCGTCAAATTTGATATATGATCCGTCAGACCTTCTAACGCCTTTTTTAGAACGAACTATAACACATTTGACAACTTCGCCTTTTTTTACAACTCCGCCGGGTGTTGCATTTTTAACCGATGCAACGATTACATCGCCTATGTTGGCATATTTTCTCCAGGAACCGCCGAGTATCTTGATGCACATCATTTCCTTGGCTCCTGTGTTGTCTGCTGATTTCAGCATGGACTGTACCTGTATCATACCAGTACCTCCTTCCGGTTTCTTTGAAATTCGGCTGTTAACGAGCCTTTTCTACGATCTCGACAAGTCTCCACCTTTTATCCTTGCTAAACGGGCGGGTCTCCATAACTTTTACCTTGTCGCCTATGCCGCATTCGTTATTCTCGTCATGAGCCTTCAGTTTATAAGTCCTCTTGACTATCTTCTTGTACAAGGGATGCTTTACACTGGTTTCTATCGCAACGACGATCGTCTTATCCATCTTATCGCTGACTACCTTGCCTATCCTGGTTTTTCTCAACGCTCTCTCTGCCAATCAGGATTCCTCCTTTCATCACGCCTGCACGCCTTTTATTTCTCTTTCCCTTATGACTGTCTTTATACGGGCTATTGATTTCTTAACATCCTTCAGCTTCATAGGGTTTTCCAGTTGGTTTGTAACAAGCTGGAAACGAAGTTTGAAAAGTTCTGATTTAAGTTCACTCAATTCCCTCTGAAGTTCTTCCTGGGATAATTCCTTCATTTCACTGACTTTCATTCGTTTCACCACCCATTTCATTGTTGCGGGCTATGAACTTGGTCTTCATAGGAAGCTTGTTCTGAGCAAGCCTCATAGCTTCTCTGGCCGTTTCCTCCGGCACTCCCGCAATCTCAAATAATACTCTTCCGGGCTTGACTACTGCAACCCAGTATTCAGGTGAACCCTTGCCGCTACCCATACGAGTTTCAGCAGGCTTCTTTGTGACCGGCTTGTCAGGGAATATCTTGATCCATACCTGACCGCCCCTCTTTGTAAAACGTGTCATTGCTATTCTGGCAGCTTCTATCTGATTGCTGGTTACCCATGCAGGTTCAGTAGCCTGCAGACCGAATTCACCGTTTGATATAAAATTGCCTCTGGATGCAACACCGGTCATTCTGCCTCTGTGAACCCTTCTGCGCTTTACCCTTTTAGGCATTAACATTACCGATCGCCTCCTTCTGCCCTGACTTCCTTCTTAACAGCCGGAAGCACTTCGCCCTTGTATATCCATGTCTTGACTCCGAGCTTTCCGTAAGTCGTATTAGCTTCGGCAAAACCATAGTCGATATCCGCTCTTAGTGTCTGCAGCGGTATAGTTCCCTCATGATAATGCTCTGTCCTTGCTATTTCTGCGCCGCCGAGCCTTCCTGCCACTGATGTCTTTATACCTTTTGCTCCAAGCTTCATGGCTCTTGACATTGCCTGCTTCATTGCCCTTCTGAAGGATATTCTCTTCTCCAGCTGGGATGCAATGTTTTCAGCAACCAGTTGTGCATTAATCTCAGGTGATTTGATTTCCGTAATGTTGATAAGAACACTCTTACCTGTGAGGCCTTCAACTTCCTTGCGCAGTTCTTCGATGCCCGCACCGCCCTTGCCTATTACAAGGCCTGGCTTTGCTGTATGCACATTGACCTTGATCTTGTTTGCAGCTCTTTCGATCTCAATCCTTGCAACGCCGGAAATATATAATTTGTTCTTTATATACTTTCTGATTTTATTATCTTCAACTAAATATTCGCTGAAGTTTTTTGCATTGGCGTACCATTTGGTATCCCAATCCTTGATTATTCCTATTCTCAATCCATGTGGATTTACCTTCTGGCCCATCTTCAAACCTCCTTTTTACAGTACTTGTCTTTTAAAAAGTGAGTACCAACTTATCTTTCCTTCAATACTACCGTTATGTGACTGGTCCTCTTCCTTATCCTGTTCGCCCTGCCCTGTGCTCTCGGCATTATTCTCTTCAGAGTAGGTCCCTGGGTAGCATTTGCTTCAGCAACATAAAGCTCGTCTCTGTTGAGATTGTTGTTGTTTGTTGCATTTGCCTCAGCAGATTTCAGAAGCTTGTAGATTAATTCGGAAGCAGCCTTGGGCGTGTATCTTACGATAGCGTATGCCTCATCGATACTCTTGTTTTTGATTAGATCCAGGACGATCTTTACCTTCCTTGAAGATATCCTGGCATAGCTTAAACGTGCCCTTCCTTCATCCTTGCCTATACCAAGGGCTTTTCTTTCTTTCTTGGTAAGCAGGGCAGGTTTCTGAAACAGCTTGTGAGTCTTGTTATATTTATCCAGGATCTGATCCTTATCTTTCAGAAGTTCTTCTTTAGATAAAACCTTCTTTTCCAACTGGAATTCCTCCTTTCGGCAATAAGCTTGTTACTGTGCACTTGATGTGCTTTTTGGTTTATAATGCACGATACATTTCCAGCAAGACCGCGTTTGTCTTCTGCCGTGAACGGCCAGCCGCCGTTATCGGGAGAACCTGGCGGTGAAGCTGTCAGCCGGCTCCTACTTCAAGGAGGTCGACTTTTCAGTATGGTGCCCATGTCCTCTGAAGGTTCTGGTCGGTGCGAATTCTCCAAGCTTATGCCCCACCATATCTTCGGTTATATATACAGGTACATGCTTTCTGCCGTCATGTACTGCAATAGTATGTCCTACCATCTGAGGGTAAATCGTTGATGATCTGGACCAGCTTTTGAGTACCTTCTTGTCGTTTACCTTGTTCATGTCCTCAATTTTCTTCAGAAGCCTCAGGTCAACATATGGTCCCTTTTTTAATGATCTGCTCATTTGGTGTTAGTCCTCCTTTCCTTACTTCGGATATCCGCAGTGTAATTATTTCTGATTCCTTCTCTTGACTATGAATTTGTCGGATTTCTTCTTCTTCTTCCTGGTCTTGTAACCAAGTGTAGGCTTGCCCCAAGGAGTAACCGGACTTGGTCTGCCTATCGGGGACTTACCTTCACCACCGCCATGAGGATGGTCTACCGGATTCATAACAACACCGCGTACTGTAGGTCTTACACCCATCCATCTCTTTCTTCCGGCCTTGCCCAGCTTAATATTTTCATTTTCAATATTGCTGACCTGCCCGATGGATGCTTTGCACAGCATGCTGATCATTCTGACTTCGCCTGACGGAAGTCTTACCTGTGCATAATCGCCTTCCTTTGCCATGAGCTGAGCTGCATTGCCTGCTGCTCTGACGAGCTGTCCGCCTTTTCCGGGTTTGAGCTCTATGTTGTGTATCATGGTACCGACCGGAATATTTGCCAGAGGAAGCGCATTGCCCGGTTTTATATCGGCATTCGGACCTGACTCTACGGTATCGCCTGCTTTAAGTCCGACAGGTGCCAATATATATCTTTTTTCTCCATCTACATAGTAGAGAAGTGCAATATTTGCAGTCCTGTTGGGATCATACTCTATAGCGGCTACCTTGGCATCTATGCCGTCCTTGTCTCTTTTAAAATCTATGATCCTGTATTTCTGTCTAGCACCGCCACCTATGTGACGTACGGTTATCCTACCGTAAACATTTCTTCCGCCGCTTTTCCTCAAAGTCTCCACCAGAGACTTTTCAGGCTCCTTTTTTGTGATCTCCTCGAAAGTGGAAACCGTCATGAACCTTCTGGCGGGAGAAGTAGGACTATACTTTTTTACTGCCATTTCTTCTCACTCCTTAATCTGAAGACGTAATAACCTGTTTGATTCTGACATCGTTTTGCTTCGCAAAGCCGAGTCTTTACTGTGTCACTCCGTACTCCTCAATACTGGTTTTATATTTCTTTGTATTTACTACTTCCTTGCCGCCCTTCGCCAGATAAGTACCGGGCTTGGGATTAAGGTCTATCTTTATGACTGCCTTTTTCCAATCAGGTCTCGGGCCTACATGAGCGCCCATTCTTTTAACCTTGCCTTCGTAATTGATTGTATTGACCTCAAGTACCTTTACCTGAAAAAGCTTTTCAGCAGCCTGCCTGATTTCCGTCTTTGTTGCGTTGACATCCACTACAAAGGTGTATTTTCCTGCAGCTACATCGAGGTTGCTCTTTTCAGTTATGAAGGGTCTTAAAATAATATCCTCCGGTGTTCTCATTACGCATACACCTCCTCGACTTTTTCAACTGCATCCTTCGTAATTATGAACTTGTCATATTTGAGGATGTCAAAAACATTGATGGTATTGACAAATGCTGTCTTGATTCCGGGTATGTTCCTTGCGGATTTCTCAACAGAATCATTCTTGCCGCTGAGTACTACCAGCGCGCTGGTGTCTACCTTTAATGCATTGAGTACGCCCGTCATCTGCTTTGTCTTGATGGCATCAAAATTCAACTGGTCAAGAACCAGAAGTTCATTGTCATTGAGCTTTGATGTGAGCGCCGACTTAAGTGCCAGCCTCTTGAGCTTCTTGGGCATTGTGTAGGAATAGCTTCTCGGCTTAGGTCCAAGTACGATACCACCCTTTATCCACTGTGCCGAGCGGATGCTTCCCTGTCTTGCCCTTCCTGTGCCTTTTTGTCTCCAGGGCTTGATACCGCCGCCTCTGACCTCACTCTTTGTCTTGGTGGACTGTGTGCCCTGCCTTCTGTTTGCTAACTGGTTCTGCACAGCGAGATGCATTGCATTTTCATTGACATCTATACCGAAAATATCATCATTCAAATCGATCTGTCCGACCGTCTCGCCTTTCATGTTGTATAAATCAACCTTTGGCATAATCGCTTCCTCCTCCCATCTGTATTACTTTCCGGATTTAACAGCTTCCCTGACTGTGACAAGAGCGCCTTTCGGTCCGGGAACAGCGCCTTTGACCAGCAACAGGTTCCTTTCTGCGTCTACTCTCACTACATTGAGATTCTGGACTGTTATTTTATCCAATCCCATATGGCCAGGCTCGTGTTTGCCCTTAAATACTCTTCCCGGGCTCGTACCTGCACCCATGGAGCCAACTCTTCTGTGATACATGGAGCCGTGTGTCTCGGGTCCCCTTGAGGTACCGAACCTTCTTATGACACCCTGGAAGCCCTTACCTTTGGAAATGCCGCTTACATCTATCTTGTCGCCGCTTGCGAACATATCGGTAACTTTGATTTCCTGACCGACTTCATATTTATTGATGTCATCGGTTCTGAATTCCTTGAGATGCCTTCTTGATGTTACCTTCACCTTGGCGAACAAACCCTTTTCAGGCTTGTTGAGCTTTTTCTCGGAAACTTCCTCAAATCCGAGCTTTAATGCAGTATAGCCATCGTTTTCTACAGTTTTCTTCTGAACGACGGCGCACGGTCCGGCCTGAATAACCGTAACCGGTATTACTGTACCGTTATCGTCAAATATCTGAGTCATGCCTAATTTCTTACCGAGTATAAACTTGTTCATCCTTTACCTCCTATTATCATTGGTTCATGATCCCTCATGAACATGATCTCACTTGTGCGCAAATCCTAAAGCTTAATCTCTATGTCGACGCCTGCCGGCAGATCGAGTCTCATAAGAGCATCGACTGTTTTAGGTGTAGGCATCAATATATCTATAAGCCTCTTGTGAGTCCTCATTTCAAACTGTTCACGCGAATCCTTGTACTTGTGGGGAGCTCTGAGTATAGTCATAATCTCCTTCTGTGTAGGCAGCGGAACTGGTCCTGAAACCTGTGCGCCGGTTCTCTTTGCGGTATCAACGATTTTTTCGGCTGACTGGTCAAGTATCTGATGATCGAACGCTTTCAGCCTGATTCTGATTTTTTGGTTGTTTGCCATACAATAACCTCCTTAATTATGTTCGGGGTGTGAACCAGCTTAACCGGCAGCATTGATTCTGCTTTGACGAATGCCGCCTTTTGGTATGTCCAAGTACGGTATTCCTGTTGTGTCTGGCTGCTGTCCCCTTGACTGTTACGTACAACAAGCATTTTATTCTGTACACTATGCCGGGTGTTTCCTGTTTACTTATTTTAAAACCCAGGCTGCTTACAGGACCTTGCGGTCTGTAAAAACCTGGGCTGTACTTTACAAACAGACACACTTATATGTGCTCTCGCAAAATGTACAGTGACTTGTCGCCCGGTTTCTTGAATCGGACATTCTCCGTGAAAGTTACCTATTTCTAAGAATAGCAATCTCCCACATCATCGTATGTCATGTCACAGCAAG
>JAEZCA010000051.1 GCA_023412665.1 Bacillota bacterium | reverse complement strand
GTTGAAAAGGGCCTATTTCGGTGAGGACAAGGGAGTAAAAATGGCCGAGGAGATAGTAAGGGGGGATCTGGATCAGGAAAGCATGTCAGTCATACGCGATGTGCTGGAAACTGATCGTCACCATCTGCTTATGATGATGGATTTGATGCAGGATAACCTGCAGGATAACCTTCAATAGAAGTCCCGGCCTAAAATAACTTAAAAACCAGCGAATTGCTGGTTTTTTTTCGTCATTCTTACTTCTCGTAGGATTTCTGGAGCTCCTTGATATTGTTCAGGACTATCCGGCCTTTTATGTCGGTAAGCTGTTTGTTTTTCTCTGTTACGACCTTCTTTAGTTCATATATGGAGAAGTCAAGCTTGTCTCCGATTGTCTTCTGTTCTTTTTCCAGCGTGTTTTGAAACAGCGACCAGGATTTATCAAGGGCCTCATTATCCTTTCCGACCTGTTCCCAGCCGTCTTTTCCGGACAACAGGATTATATTCCTGGTGTAATAAATCATCCTTTTAACTTCAGGAGACATTTTAACACGGTAAAGAGAATACAAGTCAGGTACATGTGAGTATAGCTTGTTTGCCGAGACAAGTACCTTTTCCTGATCCTTGGACTCGATTGTTGTTGTCAGAGTGTTCAAAGCATTGTCAAAGTTGTCGACCAGCTTCATTTCAGCACCTTTTTTAGCTATTTCAGGCATCAGATCATTCCACTGGTAGTGCAGGTTGTTTATGACCCTGCCAACCTGAGACCATTTATCGGGTGCCTGCTGTGCAGCCTGTTTTCCGCTGCTCTTCTGATCGCCCTGCTGTGTGCCTTGCTGCTGATTGCCGCCCTTCTGGCCACCGTCCTGTTGTTTGTCCTCATTCTGACCGCCGCCCTTCTGATTGCCCTGCTGTGTACCTTGCTGCTGGTTGTCTTTCTGCTGACCTCCGTGCTGCGTACCTTCATTCTGCCCCCCTGTATCATCGCCTGATTCACTGGTTTTCACGCTTGGTCCCCCGAGCACTTCAAACAGTATTTCTATTTGTGACTCGATCTTTTTTAGCCTTTCAGATTCCTTTTCCTGGGACTGCTTCTCTTTGGCGGCCTGAAGCTGCGTGTCCTGCTGCTGGCCTTGATTTCTTGAACACCCGGCAGTGACAGCCTGTATGAACAGAATGGATATAGCTATAATAATGATTTTTGTCAGCTTTAATATGTTTTGCAATGAAAATACCTCCAGCCTGTAACAATGCAAATTTATTATGGGTTAAAAGCTCAAGAATAATACAATTAGTATGAAAATTAACTATGTAATACATTCAATGAAAAAATTACATAGAGGTATTTCATAGATTTTGTCCAATTAATAAAGAATTAATGTATACTAGTTTGAGCACAACTTAAAGGAGATCAAAATGAGTCTTACGGTCAATATGTGGTCATGGAGAGAAGGGGAGCTGAAACGGTTCCTTGAAAGCTATTATGAAAGTGAAGTTCAGATGATAAATGATGACGATTGGATATGTGAATACACCAAGCCGGTAGAGGCCGTTGACATCATCAGTGCGGTCATTGACAACAATGACAAGTACCAGATAGTGATCTGCATACAGATTGACGGGGGACAGCTTTTTCATGTGACGCCCGACAATATGAATGAAATTATAAAGGATATATTTCTGCTTTTTTACAATGAGAATCAGCTGTGCTACAGCTAAACAGGCCGGCTTGATAAAGTCGGCCTGTCTTTTAAGAAAGCATATTGAAAACGTCCAATATGCCGTTTTCGGAGCCTTCCAGTTCATGCTTGAAGTAGTCAAGGCTTTCCTCCACAACATCATTGAGCAGCTTCTGGCCAAGTACCTCGACCGGTGCCAGATCGTCGGTCAATACATACCTTGTACCCGTTACTTCGGTGCAGCCTTTTATTACTCTGCCGGCCAGCGTGGCCAAAGGGTGGTCCTTTTCGAGCCTTGACGCATTGTCCGCAAGGTTTTGCAGGCAGTCATCATCGTCCGAGGAATAACACAGAGTATTTGTGATGCCCGGGATGTCATATTTGTATACCTTGCCCATGCTTGTTTTCAGCGTATTGGTCAGATAGTCGGTTATTTCAGTGGTGTTCTTGCTTCTCATATTTATATTGACCATTAGGATGCCGCCAGGCTTAAGGTGTTCTTTCACTTCGGAAAAGAACTCTGTGGTAGCCATGTGGAAGGGGATGGTGATATCGTGATAGGCATCGCATAATATAATGTCGTACATCCCCGCCTGAGGTGATGACAGGAAGGTGCGGCCGTCGTTCACATATACAGTTGCCTCTTCATCGGTGAGCTGAAAGTACTCTTTTGAAAGGTCAACGATTTTTTCGTCTATCTCAACACCTGTTATATTGCTGTTTGGGAAAAAGTATTTACATTCCTTTGCAAAGGTTCCGGTACCCATGCCCAGCACCAGTATCTCAACGGGCTTTTCCGGACTGCCGTCCCGAAGCAGCAGCGGTGACATAAGTGCGTAGTCGTAATAATAGCCGGATAGTATCTGGTCTCTTGTATATATCGACTGCACACCGAAGGCAACATTGGTAGAAAGTATTACCGAATTACCTTTTTCAGCTACCTGCAGGTAGTTGTAAAGAGACTCGTCCTCCAGAACCACATCGGTCCAGAAGGCATAAGAGGTTTTGAACGGCATAAAGAGAAGCGCTGTCGTTAGAACTGTTGTCACGATCCCTTTGATAAAGCCCTTTTTAGTTGTAATAAAATAATACAGGCATATGAGATTAATGGACAGGGCGAATACCAGGAAGGATTTTAAAGTTCCTATATAAGGTATGGTCAGGAAGGTGGGTATGAATGTGCCGATGATACTGCCGATCGTCGACGCGGCATATATTTCACCGGTGGTGCGGCCGCTTTTTTCCATGTCTTTGACCCCAAGCTTCACCAGATATGGCGATACCATTCCAAGAATGAGCAACGGAACCGAGAAGACCAAAAGGCAGGACAACACAGAACCGGCAACGAGAAGGTTGGAGGGAAGTATCCATGCCATGACCAGCGCGGACAGCGCAATCACATATTTTCCAACCAGGGGTATTACTGCGACCCAGAGAGCTGCAACCCACAGCATAGTGAATAATCTGCCAAGATTGTTGTGCTTGTCGGCTGAACGGCCCCCCAGCACATTTCCTATACTCATAGCTATCATTATCAAACCGATAACCACTGTATATACTATGGAGGAAGTGCCGAAATACGGCGCCAGAAGCCTTGTGGCGGACAGCTCGACTCCCATTACTGACATGCCGCACAAAAAAGAAGTAATGTAGATGAACAGATTCTTTTTCATATAAGGTTGACCCCCCTGATTCTATTATGTATACGAACAAACTATAGTTTATACTAAATAATACAGATTGTGAAGTACTTTAACAGACCCAAAGGATTTAAGGTAATCTTAAGATTCTGTAAAGTATACCTAAAGCTTTGACCTTTATGATTGAACATGGAGGTGGAAGCAATGAAAATACTTGAATGCCATGAGCTTGTAAAAAAATACGGCGACACAGAGGTAGTCGCAGGTCTTTCCTTCAGTGTGGAAAAGGGAGAGGTACTGGGGCTTCTCGGACCAAACGGGGCAGGCAAAACGACGACAATAAAGATGATTCTTGGACTTACAGGGCAGACAGGCGGAAATGTGGTTATCGACAAGGAAATCAGGATAGGATTCTCACCTGAAACTCCCTATTTTCATCCCTTTCTCACAGGATATGAGGTCCTGCGCTTTTATTCAAGACTGCAAAGGCTTAATGAACAAAAAGCCGAACAGCAGATCCGCAAGCTTCTGGAACTCACCGGATTATCAAATGCAGCGGACAAAAAAATAAAGAATTATTCAAAAGGCATGCTGCAGAGGCTTGCCTTTAGCCAGGCGCTGCTGGGCGATCCCGAGCTGCTCATTCTCGATGAACCAACATCAGGTCTTGATGCTGTCGGACGGATAGAAATGCTGCGGCTTGTAAGTGAGCTGAAGGGCGAAGGGAAAACCATCATATTCAATTCTCATATTCTCAGCGATGTCGAAAAGGTAGCAGACAGGACAATATTTATTGTAAACGGCAGGCTGGCAGGGCAGGTGCAGATGCGGGAGCTATGCGGCACAAGCCTTGAGGAGTTGTTTGTAAAAGCTGTGGGAGGTGAAGTACATGCTTGCTCTGATACGCAATACATTCAATGAAAGGATCAGGAGCAGGACCTTTTATGTGGTAGGCATCATTGGCATGGTTATAATGCTGCTGATCACTACAGGAAATGGAAATCTGACAATAAACGGCAGAAAGGTCACCGGCTTCGAGCAGATGGTACCGGTTGCACTGTCAATAATAGGCTTTGTTTCAAGCCTTCTTGCAGTTATGGTGTCTCTCCAGACCATTCCAAATGAATTTGAGAGAAAAACTACTCATCTTGTGCTGATAAGAGGCATCAAACCCTGGCAGTATATGTTTTCACTTACCGCAGGCAATATGCTTGCAAGCGTTTTCTGTATGCTGTCGCTATATGTTTCACTGCTCATTTTTACTGCTGCCCATGGGAAAATCGGGCTGTTTCTGCCCACCTTCCTTTGCATTGGGATAATGAGCATCAATACTATGCTCTTAAGCGCTGCTGTAAGCGTGCTGAGCATAAAGCTGCCGGTATACATAACGGGTATCTTTGGCCTGATCATTTATGTAATGGGTATACTGCATGGTGTACTGGATACCCTTGCCGGAACAACAGAAGGGTTCGGAGCAGTATTAATAAAGGTGGTAATGTCTATTGTCCCTGATTTTTCCGCGGTGCAGCAGCAGGCATCCAATGCGCTGACGTGGATACCGCTGGATCCGAAACCATTACTGTTATCGCTGCTGCAGCTTTATTTCATTTTAGCGCTGACATTTGTAGTTTTCAGAAAGGAGGTTTGACATGAAAACATTTAAAATAATATATATTCTTATCGGTGTCATACTGGCAACCGGCGTATTGATAACCTCTTTAACTGGACTGTCGGAAAAGGATCTTGAACTATATGATATGGCATGCTCACTGGAGGACGGGAGATCAGACAGTATCTGGCCCGGTCTTGGAATAAGCGGCTACCCGGTGGCACTGCGGAAAGGAAACACAGAATATGTGCTTTTTAACGGCAACACAGAAAAGAGGAGACCTGTTCTGCCTGTCATCGCGTGCACTGCATATCCGGCGGGCGACACCATCAATGTATTCATGCCATGTAAATCTGAAATGGACTCCCTTGGACAAATAATGGAAGGCTTCTCATCAGGCGGTGAAAGCTTCCTGATCGGCCAGTTCTCCATTAACAGTAAAAAGATGCCGGATAACCAATATGTTGCACTTCTGTATCATGAAACGATGCATGCCCTTCAGCTGAGCCGATATGAGACAAGGATAACGGACATGGAGGATTGGAGTGATACGGACATGGAAGCGATGATTACAGAGCTTGAGACAGATCCCTCGATACAAGGACTGTACAAGAAGCAGGCAGAGCTGTTGCATCGGCTGGTATTATCTGAAAATGAAGAGGCTGCGACTGATGATATCCGCGAGTATATCAAAGCAAGGGAAGAGACGCTTGCCGCACTCCGCTTGAAGGCGGGGGAGGAAAAGGGTGAAATGATCGGCGGATACATCGATATGACAGAACTGTTGGAGGGTACTGCCAGGTACGCTGAGGCAAAAACAGCGCTTGCGCTGTCCGACAGTGCTTTGTATGAGCAATATTTGTCATCCTTGCAGGAAACCATGCCCGGCAGGGAGAAATATTACAGGAGCGGCATGGGCATATGCATGCTGTTGGACAGGGTGAGTCCGGGGTGGAAGAATGACCTGTTTGCCGACAGCCTTACGTTGGCCGGGATGCTGGAGAATGCTGCGGAGGTTTTCGATGATGGAGGAAATGAAGCATACGATCCTGCTGGTTGATGACGAAAGGGAGATCGTCGACATATTGAGGCTGTATCTTGAAAATGCCGGTTTTAGGGTGATGTGCGCCTATAATGGCAGAGAAGCTTTAAACATGCTTACGGGAGCAGGCGTAAAGGCGGATGCGGCCATACTTGATATCATGATGCCGGAAATGGATGGATATACCCTTGTTAAAGAGATCCGGAAGGACAGCGGCATACCGATCATTATTCTATCTGCCAGGAGCGATGACAGCGGCAAGATACTGGGGCTTGATCTTGGCGCCGACGATTATATCACAAAGCCTTTTAATCCGCTGGAAATCACTGCAAGAGTGCAGGCACAGCTCCGGAGATACTACAGGCTGAATGCTGCCGCATCTTTGACGTCAGACAGGATCACAGCAGGAGAGCTGGTGCTGGATAAAGCAAGCTGCAGTCTGACAAAAAACGGCATCGATATACCATTGACTGCAATAGAGTTTAAAATACTGAGCCTTCTGATGGAAAACCGGGGCAAGGTATTCACTAAGAGCCGCATATATGAACATGTGTGGGACGGAGGCTTTTACGAAAGCGACGACAATACCATCATGGTACACATCAGCAGACTTAGAGACAAGATAGAAAATGACCCGAGAAATCCTGAATACCTGAAAACGATCAGAGGCCTTGGCTACAGATTTGAGAAGGGGATATGATGATGAAGAAAAGAAACCTGCATGGTATGCTGATAAAGAATTATGTGGTTTTTGTTATCATCATGCTGGGAGTAGCGCTGCTTTCCCTTGTGTTTCTTGGTTTATCCCTGAACGGGGTCATGTCGGATGAGCCGTTTCCCTTACTGACTGCCGATGCGGTGGCTAAGGCTGATTATGAGCGGATCGATATTTCAGATATTGCCTTGATAGGCGGCTGGGTTGAAATACTTGATGAAGACAACAGAGTCGTATATGTGAAGGGGGATAAAAAGACAGCTGAGGAAAGCTACAGCAGCAGACAGCTTTATGATCTGCTGAGCTACCGGGCAACCGGCGGCGGCAGCAGTGACTGGTTCTGTACGGTCAGTGCTTTCAGAGCAGTTGATGGAAATGAATATACATGTCTGGTAATCCTGCCGGAGGAAAATGTAGAGCTGCAGCTAAATCTAATTAATGCTCCTCTGCCTGTCACTAAAAAGTTTCTGACCATATTTATCATATCGCTGCTGTTATTTCTGCTGCTATTTTCCCTGAATATTTTCTTGTTCAGTAAATGGACAGCTATAAAAATAAGCAGGCCTCTTGACAACATAACATCTTCCCTGCGTGAGCTAAGGTCGGGCAAATTCGATACCCGTATGGACTTCAAGGCTGAAAATGAGTTTCTTCAGATTCGTGATGCATTCAATGATATGGCTGACAGGCTGGAATCCGCCCAAAAGGAAAAGGCAAGGCTGGAGGAAGCCAGAAACCGTATGTTTATAGACATATCACATGACCTAAAGACACCTATGACGGTTATTGGGGGGTATAGCAAGGCGCTGGCGGAAAATATGGTCAGCGAGGAGGAAAAAAGGCAGCGGTATATTGAAACCATTTATAGTAAGTCTCAGTACGTCTCGGATATGATCGAGGATCTGTTCGAACTGGCCAAGCTTGACCAGACAAAGGCTGCAATGGCTGTTGAAAACGCTGATATCGCGGAATTTCTCAGGAACATGGCAGCAGAACACTATGATCAGATCGAGGATAAGGGCTTGCTGCTCGATCTTAATATACCTGAAGAAACCGTCATGTACAGCTTTGACAGGAAGGAGTTGTCCAGAGCGGTCTCGAATATCCTTGGAAACGCTATACGCTACAATCAGCCCGGAACGACGATATATGTCGGATTGACCCAAATATCCGGTCAGATCACCATTACAATAGCTGATAACGGATCAGGGATCCCTGAAAACATCCGTGATACAATATTTGATCCATTCGTAAGAGGTGATGCTTCAAGGAGCAGCAGCGGCACAGGACTCGGGCTTGCGATAGCCAGAAAGATCGTCGAACAGCATGGCGGAAGCTTAACGCTTCACTATGACTCAGATGCTGTATATAGGACTTTTTTCATAATGACTTTCAGGCGCTGATTCATATATCAAAATAAACATGAAATTCAATATATGCCGCATTTCAAATATGCAGGCATATATTTTTTTCAAATCGAATCTTGTATACAATAAACGTTTTGTATATAATAGACATGGCTTGAATGCTTGGTATAATCAGGTGTTAGAACCAGGTCATAGCATTGGTTTGTGTATACTTTTAAAAACAGGGCAAAATAATGCTATTCTATTTATAATTTGAAAGGGGTCTTTTAATTGAATTTTCTTGAACAAATCAGTGAACGCGCAAGAAATGATATCAAAACGATCGTACTACCTGAAAGTTCGGATATAAGGACGATCAAAGCGGCAGCGTTGGTACAGGAAAAAGGTATAGCCAACATAGTGCTTGTGGGCAGGGAGGAAGAAATAAGCAAGCTGGCAGGTGAACTGGATATTTCAAAAGCCAGGATAGTCGATCCTGAAACCTCTCCTGATTATGAAAAATACGCCGATGCTCTCTATGAGCTGAGAAAGGCGAAGGGAATGACTCCTGAAAAGGCTCGTGAGATTATTAAGGACGAGCTTTACTGGGGAGTAATGATGGTAAAGATGGGTGATGCTGACGGAATGGTTTCCGGTGCGGTGCATTCAACATCAGATACACTCAGGCCGGCATTACAGATACTTAAGACAGCACCCGGCACAAAGCTGGTATCAGCTTTCTTTGTAATGGTAGTGCCGGATTGTGAATACGGAAGCAACGGAACCTTTATATATGCAGACAGTGGACTTGTGGAAAATCCCACAGCAGATGAGCTTTCAGAGATCGCCATTTCATCCGCAAAATCCTTTGAAGCCCTTGTACAGGATGAACCGGTCGTGGCAATGCTCTCATACTCCTCCTACGGCAGTGCAAAGAGCGAACTGACACAGAAGGTAATAGATGCAACCAAACTGGCCAAGGAAAAAGCTCCGGATCTGCTGCTTGACGGCGAGCTTCAGGCCGACGCCGCCATCGTGCCATCTGTAGGAGCCTCAAAGGCCAAGGGCAGTCCTGTCGCAGGCAAGGCTAATGTTCTGGTATTCCCCGACCTGAACTGCGGGAATATAGCATACAAGCTGACTCAGAGACTTGCCAAGGCAGAAGCCTACGGACCTATCACACAGGGTATAGCAAAGCCTGTCAATGACCTCTCAAGAGGATGCTCGGCAGAGGATATAGTCGGTGTTGTAGCTATTACTGCAGTGCAGGCGCAGGCACAATCAAAGTAACGAGACAAATAATATACAGCGTTATGAAGGAGCATGGTCATATGAAAATTCTAGTTATCAATACAGGAAGCTCATCGCTGAAATACCAGCTGATAGATATGGAAAATGAAGCAGTACTGGCAAAAGGGCTTTGCGACAGGATAGGGATTGACAATTCGTTCATCAAGCATTCAAAGACCGGCAGTGACACCATCGTGATCGAAGTTGACCTGACAAGTCATAAAAGCGCTATAAAAAAGGTCATAGAAGTGCTGACTGACAAGAAGACGGGCGTGATAAACGATATGTCGGAAATATCTGCTGTCGGACATCGTATAGTGCATGGCGGTGAAAAATTCCACCAATCTGTAATAATAGATGAAAATGTAATGCAGGCGATCAAAGACTGCATTGATCTGGCGCCGCTCCACAATCCGCCGAATATTATCGGAATCGAAGCATGCCAGCATTTAATGCCGAATACACCTATGGTAGCTGTATTCGATACTGCATTCCACCAGACGATCCCCCAATATGCTTATGTGTATGCCATACCATATGAAATGTATGAAAAGCATGGTGTAAGAAAATATGGTTTCCATGGCACATCGCATAAATATGTTGCACAGAGAGCTGCCGTCATGCTTGGAAAGCCAATTGAAGAGCTGAAGCTGATCACATGCCATCTTGGCAACGGAGCCAGTATATGCGCAGTCGAATACGGTAAGTCCGTAGAGACCAGTATGGGCTTTACTCCTCTGGACGGTCTGGCAATGGGCACCAGGAGCGGCACTATCGACCCGGCTGTGGTCAAGTACCTGATGGAAACAAAAAAGATGAGCCTTAAGGACATAGATGAATACCTGAACAAAAAATCAGGCGTGCTTGGCATATCGGGTGTGAGCAGTGACTTCAGGGATCTTGAGACAGCTGTAGAGGAAGGCAATGACAGAGCGAAGCTGGCCCTTGAAATATTCTGTTACAGGGTAAGAAAATATATCGGTAAATATACAGCTGTCATGAACGGTGTTGATGCTGTTGTCTTTACTGCCGGAATAGGTGAAAATAACCCGCTGGTTCGCAGAATGTCCACACAAAACATGGATTTCCTTGGCATCAGCATAGATCTTGAAAAGAACAAAGTCAAAGGCGTCGAAATGGACATAAGCGCTCCTGACGCAAGGGTGAGGACCCTTGTCGTACCGACAAACGAAGAGCTTGCAATAGCAAGGGAAACGCTGAAGCTGACGGCCAAATAATAGCCTTGACAATACTGGTATTAGTTAGTATAATATCATTTGTCGCGAATTCGAGGGGTATCGTTTATGAAGTTTGATATTTCAGATATTATAAGGAACAACGGCGCTTCAATGAAGCTTGAATTCGTTGGGGAGCCGCCTGAAAGAGAGCCGGCGGAAGGCTGTATCATCGACGGAGACATCAGTTTTTCCGGAACGCTTACCAACAATAACGGTATCCTGCATCTCGACGGGCATCTCGATGCCAACTACAAAAGCGAATGCTACAGATGTCTGGGTGAAGTCAGGAAGGCGCTGAAGCTGAGAATGAATGAGGATTTCATCAACAGCGCGGATGCCGGAGAGACTGAAATGTATCCTTTCGAAGGAAAAATACTTGACATTAGCAGGGCGCTCAATGATAATATTATTTTGAACCTTCCGATGAAGCATTTGTGTTCCGACCAATGCAGGGGATTATGCAGCAAATGCGGTGGGAATCTGAACGAGGTTCAGTGCGGATGCGTCGATGATTCGATAGATCCACGCATGGAAGGTCTGAACAAGTTTTTTGAACAATCGTGATATACGCTTATCAGGGAGGTGTTAGAATATGGCAAATCCAAAACGTAAATGGTCCAAAGCCAGAACAGGTGCAAGAAGGTCCCAGTGGAAGCTCAACCAGCCCAATCTGGTAAGCTGCCCGCAGTGCCATACGTTGAAAGTTCCTCACATCGTATGCAAGGAATGCGGTTTCTATGATGGAAAAGAAGTCATAAAAGAAGCTGAAGCAAAGTAAGACGTAATCAGCTTGGCTAATTGATATTGACCGTATCGACGAAAGAGGCTGTCTGTTGAAGACAGCCTTTTTGAGTATGCGGGCCGGCGTATGGGACAAGATATACGAAGGCATGGAAGCGCCGGGAAAGTTATGCCGGACAGCATTGAAGCAATAGCAGGAAGGGTAGGAGTGAATGAAAAAAAAGATAGTAATCGACAAGGTGCTGCCTGACAGCGCGGCGAATGATGCCGGAATAGAGCCGGGAGATATTCTGCTGAGCGTGAATGGACAAAAGATCAGCGATATCTTTGACTATCGTTTTTTAACTGCCGACAGTGATCTGCTTGTTGAAATAGAGAAGAAAAACGGCGAGATATGGGAGATAGATATAGAAAAGGATGAATATGAGGATCTCGGCCTGGAGTTTGAGGATCCACTGATATCCGAGGCCAGACACTGCTCCAACAAATGCGTCTTTTGCTTCATAGATCAGCTGCCAAGGGGTATGCGTGAAACCGTTTACTTTAAGGATGACGATACCAGACTGTCCTTTCTAACGGGCAATTACGTTACACTTACGAATATGAAAAAGGAAGAAATAGATCGGGTCATACGATACAGAATGACTCCGGTCAATGTTTCTGTCCACACCACTGATCCTGAGCTGCGGATCAAAATGCTAGGCAACAGGTTTGCAGGAGATGTACTCGAGAAGATTAAGCGACTGACAGACGGCCAAATAACTGTAAATGCACAGATAGTTCTGTGTAAAGGGCTCAATGACGGCCCACAGCTGGACAGAACGATAAATGAGCTGTCTGCGCTATACCCTGGAGTATCCAGCATTTCAGCGGTTCCGGTGGGACTTACGAAATGGAGGGAAGGGCTTTTCAAGCTTGAACCTTTTACTTCCGCCGACGCTGCAGCGGTCATAAAGCAGGTGTCGTCCCAACAGGACAGACTGCTCAAGGAGCACGGCACCAGGCTGATATACCTTGCGGATGAGTTCTATATAAAGGCAGGCATAAAGCTTCCGTCATATGACGAATATGAGGATTTCCCGCAGATCGAAAACGGAGTGGGACTGATGTCTCTTTTGTGCCATGAGTTTGATGAATACCTGCTAAAGAATGCTGCAAAGCTTGACGGAAAATGGCAGGGGCGTGCTCCGAGAACCGTCAGCATTGCAACCGGGAAGTGTGCTGTGGAGTATATAAAGGAAATGGCACAAACTCTGGAAAAAAGGTATAATGGTTTAAGGATAGCTGTATACGCTATAGAAAATGAATTTTTTGGAGAAAATGTGACAGTAACCGGACTTTTAACAGGTCAGGACATATATGGCCAGCTAAAGGGCAGAGAATTGGGAAGCGAGCTTTTTATATCAAGAAGCATGCTGAAGTCCGGGGAAGAGCTGTTTCTTGATGATTATACGGTTGAAGGGCTGAGCTTGGGCCTGGACGTGAAAGTAACAATTGTTGAAAACGATGGCGCTGATCTGGCAGAGAAGATCATGGGCCTCAAATAGATCAAAGGAGTGGATTGTTTGGCAAAACCGGTAGTAGCGGTAGTAGGAAGACCTAATGTAGGTAAATCTACATTTTTCAATTATGTTTGCGGCAGGCGAATCTCCATAGTCGAGGACACGCCAGGTGTTACCAGAGACAGGATATATGCCGAGGCGGAGTGGAGAAACCGCCAATTTACACTGATTGACACAGGCGGAATAGAACCGTATACAGAGGACAAGATACTGCAGCAGATGCGCAGACAGGCAGAGGTTGCTATTGAAATGGCCGATGTGATAGTGTTCATGGTGGATGCCAAGGAAGGCATGACAGCCTCCGACAAGGAAATAGCCACCATGCTCCGCAAATCCAACAAACCGGTCATACTTACAGCTAACAAGGTTGACAGGATAGGTGAGCCTCCGGCTGAAGTATATGAATTTTACAACCTGGCAATGGGTGATGTGATGTCGATATCCTCAGTCCATGGACTGGGAATGGGAGATTTACTCGATGAGATATTCAAGTATTTCCCTGAAGACGATGAAGAAGAATACGACGATGACGTTATCAAGGTAGCTGTGATCGGAAAGCCTAATTCCGGAAAATCATCGCTTATAAATAGGATGATAGGTGAGGAGAGAGTTATAGTCAGCGATATACCGGGCACCACAAGGGATGCGATCGATACCTACATAGAGGATGGCGATGATAAATACGTACTGATAGACACAGCAGGTATCCGCAGGCAGAGCAAGATCACTGAAAACATTGAAAAATACAGCGCCCTGCGCTCTTGGACAGCTATTGAGAGAGCAGATGTATGCGTAATAATGATCGACGCCCAGGACGGAGTAACAGAGCAGGACACAAAAATCGCCGGGTATGCGCATGAACAGGGAAAGGCGTCTGTGATAGTAATCAACAAGTGGGACCTTGTAGAAAAGGAAACCGGTACCCTTGAGGAATACCGCAAAAAGGTCATCGAAAAGCTGAGCTTTATGCAGTACGCACCTGTATTGTTCGTATCGGTAAAAACCGGTCAGAGGATACATAAGCTGTTGGAGCTTGTGAAGTTTGTTTTCAACCAGGCATCATTAAGGATCTCCACAGGCATGCTCAACGACCTGCTCAACGAAGCGACGGCAATGGTACAGCCGCCTTCAGACAAGGGCAAGAGGCTGAAGCTGTATTATGCCACGCAGTCTGCTGTAAGGCCGCCCACGTTTGTTATTTTTGTCAATGATATGGAGCTGTTCCACTATTCCTATGAGCGGTATATAGAGAATCAGCTCAGAAAAGGCTATGGATTCGAAGGAACACCCTTTAGATTCATACACAGGGAACGTGACAAGGAATAATGTATGATTCAACCGGATAATTTGGGGGAATATGAGTATGTATATACAAACTGCAGTTTCTATAATTGTAGGATATTTGCTTGGAAGCTTGAATACATCACTGGTGATTGGGAAGTTTTACAAAGTTGACGTAAGACAGCATGGCAGCGGGAATGCCGGGATGACAAACACACTTCGGACTCTTGGCAAGAAGGCTGCGCTGCTTGTTATATTTGGGGATTTACTCAAGGGCATATTGGCATATCTTGCAGGTTATTTCATCTATGGAGGAGAACTTGGCGGCATGCTTGGCGGTACCGCATGCATCATCGGGCACATCTGGCCTGCGTTTTTTGGCTTCAAAGGCGGAAAAGGCGTTCTGACTACCCTTGCAGTGCTTCTTATGTTTGATTGGCAGATTGCACTGGGACTAATGGCAGTGTTTATAGTAATTCTTCTATTGACCAGATATGTATCGCTGGGCTCTATAGTAGCAGCGTTTCTTTTCCCTATTGCAGCGGCTGCTTTCGGCAGGGACATTCAAACAATGATTTTTTCAGGAATAATTGCAGTTTTGGTAATACTCAGACACCATGAAAACATCGGCAGACTGCTCAGAGGTACTGAATCAAAATTTTCTCTCAAAAGTAAAAAGTAGATCGGAGGATACGATATGGGTAGAAATATTTCCGTCCTGGGAGCCGGAAGTATGGGTACTGCCGTATCCGTACTGCTTGCCGGCAACGGACACAATATAAAGCTGTGGACGCCCTTCAGAGAAGAGGCTGATATGATCAACTGCCTCAGGGAGCAGAAGGATAAGCTTCCGGGAGTTAGGGTTCCGGACAGTGTTTACTGTACGGATGATCTGGATGAGGCTGTACAGTTCTCAGATATCTGTGCAATGGTGATACCATCGCAGACTATAAGGGAGAACGTCAGACAGATTGCGACATTAGCTAAAAAACCAAAGCTGATCAGCTGTTTCTCCAAAGGCCTTGAAAAGGGCTCAGGCCTGAGGATGTCCGAGGTGATCCGTCAAGAGCTGACGGATGCTGTTGTAGTTGCCATGTCGGGGCCATGTCACGCAGAGGAGCTGTCAAAAGGTATACCAACAGCATATGTTGCGGCGTCGGAAAACAGGCAGGCTGCGGAATTGATACAGGATATCTTCATTTCAAAGCGTTTCAGAGTATATACAAATCCTGATATCATTGGCACTGAGCTTGGCGGTGCGGTTAAGAACGTCATTGCACTGTGCGCCGGTATTTCAGACGGTCTTGGATACGGTGACAACACTAAAGCTGCCCTGATGACCAGAGGAATTGCAGAGATATCAAGGCTTGGCTGCGCAATGGGAGCAAGGCGGCAGACCTTCATGGGACTTGCCGGGATAGGGGACCTGATAGTCACCTGTACAAGTATGCACAGCCGCAACAGAAGGGCGGGAATACTCATCGGACAGGGTAAGTCCGTGGAACAGGCGCTGGATGAGGTCAAGATGGTCGTAGAGGGCTATTATACGACGGAACCTGTATATAGACTCTCAAAAAAGCTGGGCATAACCATGCCGATAACATCGGAGGCCTATGCAATTTTGTTCGATAGAAAAGATCCTTCTAGCGCCGTGACGGCATTGATGAGCAGGGACAGGACCTTTGAGCCGGAAGCAGAGGATATCGAAGATATGTGGTGAATGGTGCTTGATTGAAAAAATGAGCACCGTGAACAATTTTTGTCAGATTAACATAATATGGTATATGAGGCAGCATGTTAATCCCGCCTCATACGGGGAGGTATCAGTATGAGTGGATATTATCCGAATCATATACCATATTTTTATGCGCCAGCATATTACCAGGCGACACAGGCGCAGAGATCGGCCCAACCCGGGACGCAATTTCAAGCGCAGTACCCAGATCATTCTCAGCCCCAGCCCCAGATGACATATCCTACAGGTGCGAACACAGCCTATGCCATGCTTGTAGCAGGACCTGACTACCCAACTATATCCGGCCTTGTAACCTTTGCAGATATACCCGGCGGAGTCATGGTCTGCGCAGATGTCCAGGGACTGCCTCCGTATAAGCCTGCCAGCGGCGAAAAAAGCCCTGTTGGCCCCTTTGGCTTTCACATACATGAGATGGGTATGTGTGAGGTAGGGAACCCGGAAAAGCCTTTTGAAGGCAGCGGAGGCCACTGGAATCCCACAAACCAGCCCCATGGCAATCATGCGGGGGATTTTCCCGTGCTTGTTGCAGGAAACAGCGGAAGGGCTAAAATGTGTTTCATAACCGACCGCTTCACTGTCGATGAGATTTTGGGCAGATCGGTCATGATCCATGAAAATCCCGATGATTACAGGACGCAGCCTGCGGGAAACTCGGGAAAACGTATCGCCTGCGGCAGTATAAAGCCGTGGAACTCATTCCAGCGGTTGTGAGTAAAGGCAAGGAAGAGTTGTCCTTGCCTTATCACTTTTGACCAGTGGATTCCTTTTTTTTCTGTCTGTAATAATCATAATTGCCCCGATAGCTTGACAGTTTGCTGTCCTCTACAGCTATGACACGGCTGCATACCTTGTTAATAAAGTACCGGTCATGTGATATGGTCAGAAGAGTTCCGTTGAAATCTTCAAGCGCTTCCTCCAGCGCCTCGATGGGTTCTATGTCGAGATGGTTTGTTGGTTCATCCAGTATCAGCACATTGGTCTCGTCATACAGCAGCATGCTAAGCTTAAGTCTTGCTCTTTCACCGTATAATTATTGAAGATCGTCACTTAAATTTCTACAGCTTATGATGTATAATTAATTCCAATAAAGAAAAACGCTTTTATTACCCGTGAATGGAGTGAGGTCGGATATGGAGTTGAATAAGATAATCATTGGCACGATGCGGCTAAGAGACAGGGTGTCTTCCGTCGAGCTTATAAGGAAGGCTGTTGATGCCGGCTTCAATTATATTGATACGGCGCCGCTTTACAGGTATGAAAACGATCTGGAAAACTCCGAGACATGGGTCGGAGAGGCTATAAATCATGCAGATTATAGAGGTAAAGCACTTATATCTGCAAAATGCGCCACCAGTAATGGAGGCCTTGGGCTTGGAGACTTTAACAAGAATATAGGTTTCGGTGTAAGAAGTGCAGAACAGTTCGGACTTGTTTTCCAGCAGTCACTTGACAGACTTGGGGTGGACAGCCTTGATTATTATCACCTCTGGATATGCCATACTGACGAGCAATTTAATGAGGCCTTTAAGAAAGGCGGATGGTATGAAGGATTCCGAAGGGAAAGAGAGGCAGGGAGGGTGAAGCACCTGGGCATAACCACCCATGCGGACTCCGACATGATTATACGGTTCCTGGAGACAGGATACTTTGAAACAGTCACACTACCGTTGAATGTACTGAACAGGACCAGGATAAAGGCAGTGGAGTATTGTAAGCGGAACAATATAGGGGTGATTGCAATGAACCCGCTGGGCGGGGGATTCCTTGCGGCTGATGAAAGGCTGAAGGAACTGGCATTCAGGTATCTGATGTCAATAGACAATGTCAGGATACTTATAGGCTTCACCAATGCCGAGGAGGTCGATTATGCGGTAAAAATGAAGGAAGTCTGCCAGAGAGATCCTGCAGAGACGGAGGCTGTCGTAGATGCAGTTAGGAAGATAGTGCCGACAGAGGAACCCAGATGTACAGGCTGCGGTTATTGCCAGCCCTGTCCCAATTTTATCGAGGTCGGCGCAGCTCTCTCTTATTACAACCTGTATAAATATTTGGACATGAAACAGGCTAAGGAGGCATTTTCATATCTCCAGTGGAATCCGAGATACAAGCTTGACAGCTGCGTAGCCTGCGGTCTTTGTGAAAGCCGCTGCCCCAATGCGCTGCCTGTAACGGATATCATAAAGGATGCAGTCAGGTTACTATATTAATGCATATGGGAGAACGGATGATAAATAAAGTCGGTATCGATAATGGAAAAGGTTTGATTGGGGCAGGACCTGCTTGAAAGTACAGTAAAAAAACCGGTTTGCACCGGCTTTTCGATACATGCACAATTACTTTTGCAGGAACCTGTCCATCAGTCTGTGGCCTTCTTCAATGAATATCCCGGAACGCTGTGCCTGGAACTCATCATAGCCATCGATACCGGAGGGCCTGTGACAGCTCTTGCGGTAAATGATATAAGGCACAGGCTCGGGTGTATGTGTCCTGAGCGATAGGGGAGTCGGGTGGTCCGGCAGCACCATGATGCTATAGTCGTCATATGGTGCAAGGCCGTCGAGCAGTGTGCCCACAACAAGCTTATCTATATATTCGATGGATTTCACCTTGTTTTCTATCTCAAACCTGTGTCCGCATTCATCCGGGGCCTCTATATGAACATATACAAAGTCCTTGCCGTCGTTAAGCTCTTTGAGAGCGGCTTCAGCCTTGCCCTTGAAGTTGGTGTGAATATTGCCTGTCACACCCTCCACATCCACCGAATCCAATCCGGCACAAATGCCGATGCCCTTTATCAGGTCCACAGCTGAAACGACAGAGCCGCTGATGCCATACTTGTCGGTGAATTTTGGTATGGCCGGCTTTCTGCCTTCACCCCAGAGCCATATCGAATTGGCCGGGCGCAGACCGCGGGCTGTCCTGGATTTATTCACCGGGTGGTCCCTCAGTATTTCATAGCTCTTTTTTTGAAGCTGCAGGAATAAATCGCTTTTATCACCTGCAGGAAGATAGAGTGTAATAATCTTTTCCAATATGTCATGGGGAGGGGTTAGCTTCCTGCTGCCTGAGCCGGTATGCCATACCATGCAGTGTCTGTAGCTTATGCCGGGATGAAAGCTGATTTCATCGTTGGAAAGCTGCCTGTTGATCTCATTTATAAGCTCAGTTGATTCAGCAGACGATATTTCATCGGAGCTGTAGTCTGTCATCACAGCGTTTTCATAATCTCCATCTATGCCCAGCGTGACCAGATTGCATCTGAAGGCCAGGTCTGTCGGGGAGAGTTCGACGCCCATGCTGACGGCCTCCAGCGGTGACCTTCCGGAATAGTATTTATTCGGGTCGTAACCCATTACGGACAAATTAGCAGCATCGCTTCCCGGAGGAATACCTTCCGGTATGGTCCTGACCATGCCTGTTTCTCCATTTGCGGCAAGAAAATCGATATTGGGTTTGACGGCACATTGCAGAGGTGTTCTGTCTCCAAGCTGGGGCACACGGTAATCCGCCATTCCGTCACCCAGTACCACTATATATTTCATAAGCTGTCATATCTCCATTCCGAAAAAATTATGAGGGCTGTTCCCGACTGATATGACCTATTATATCAAAACATGAAAATCGTGGAAAGGTTTTTGAATTGTTAGAGAATAAATATTCCTGTATAATATAAACATAAAAGGGGTGATATATGTCCCTCGCAGTGTTTTAAGCCCTTGAGGCGGAAAAACGCATGGCGGTATCAAATACGGTTGTTTTGCCGGAAAGACTCAGGTGGTTCCAATGAGATTCAGAAAGTCTGCAATTATACTCTTAGCTGCTGTTATGCTGTTTGTGGCAGCATTTATCTACTTTGATGCCAGATTACTTGAGAAGTTAAGACAAACCTCACAAACTCAGGATGGTTCACAGTCGGAAGAGCTGATAGTCGTGGATGGCAGCAATCAGGCTCTCGACAGCACCGGACAGGATGGTGCCGAGCAGGATCAGGATATTTCGGATGAGGAGCTTGTGTCCTTTGAAAATGTGAAGGTGGATTTCAACACACCAGAATATGATATTGAGGCAGCACTGTGTGAAAATGCCGGAAAAAAGACGTTTCTCAGGCTGCAATACTATACGGACGGGGTTAGCTCGGTGTATGAGCTTGATGAAGATCAGATCCCGGAGCTGAAAAACATATTCGAGAACAGGGAAAAAGAAGCAAAGGGCAATGCTGAAATGCAGAGCGGAAACCCGGCAGCCGGTGCCGGCAAAAAGCAGGATGAGCCGGACGCGGCCGCCGCTCCGTACTCAATAGGCCAGGCCTTGCTGAACCCTGTTCACGGTCAGTTGTACATCCTCATAAACGGTGCGCCGCTTGATGGATATACTCAGTCTGCACTCTATATTATCAATCTTTATGATATTTCTATAAAAAAACTGTTTTCTTATCCGGCAAAGTATGGCAAAATGTCATTTAGCAGTGATTTTTCACTGCTTGCATATGACTTTGAAGATCCGAAGCTGATGAGCATGTACCCGGAGGATTCTCTGTTTGATGTTTATAGCTGTACCAAGGAGGAATTCCTGGTCAGGGGAAGCAGGCGGCCGGATCAGTCTCCGATAGGCCCTGACGGCGATCCGGGATACATTTATGATTACACCTTCAGAGGATGGGCAGCGCCTGACACGGTAAAGCTTACCCGTGCTTCACATCAGATAAATGGTACCGATGCCGGACCTGTGATCTCGGAAGTGATATATAATGTCACAACAGACAGTATGCTAAATGCTGATGGCAGCGAGATCAGTACAGCAAACGAGGAGAATGGAAACACCCAGGGTTCCGGCGGGGATGGAATGAATGGAAACGTGGGAGAAAACGGTACCGAAGCCGGAGACAAACCCGGGCAGAAGCCGGAAGGCGGCACAGCTGCCGAGGGAAGTATACGCGAGCCGGTCGAACAACTGAAAAGCTTCTATTCGTATCTAGGATCGGAAAACGATTATGATAAAGCGATGCAGCTGCTTGATGACGGATTTGTTCTCAGGCTCGGACTGCTGAAGCAATTTGGCATTGATGAGATCCGTAAAAGCGATATTAATGCCGGATATAATCAGAACAATGTTTCGATGTACGCCGGGCTGCTTAAGGCAGCAAAATTTGAAGGGCTGGTCAGTGCAGAAATATCTGATGACGGCACAGCAGTGATCAAATATTACCAGACTCTTGGACTGACCGCTGATTCGCAGGTAAGCCAGCTGATGTCGGCAATACTTGAAAAAAAGGACAAGGTCTGGATCATAAAATTGATAGAGGACGGTATAGAATAATGCTTCATGCATTTTCAAGGTTTGAAATGCTGGTGGGGCCGGAAGCGCTTGAAAAACTGAAAAACTCAACAGTAGCCATATTCGGTGTAGGAGGAGTCGGCAGTTTTGTTGTTGAAGGCCTTATTCGCAGCGGTGTTGGCAGATTCATACTGGTGGATGACGATCTGGTTTGCCTTACGAACCTGAACAGGCAGATCCATGCTACCAGAAAGACCATTGGAAAGCCCAAGGTCGCTGCAATGAAGGAAAGGATACTTGAGATCAATCCAAAGGCGGAAGTGGAAACACATCAGCTGTTCTATCTGCCTGAAACTGCAGGTGAGCTGCTTGACGGAAGGATAGACTATATTGTTGATGCCATTGACACTGTTACGGCAAAGATCGATCTTGTTATGAGGGCAAGGGAAAAGGGCATACCTATCATAAGCAGCATGGGAACAGGCAACAAGCTGGATCCGACAAAGCTGACCATAACGGATATAAGTAAAACAACTACGGACCCGCTTGCCAGAGTCATGAGGAAGGAATTGAGAGACAGGGGTGTTACATCCCTTAAGGTTCTTTTTTCCGGCGAGATACCGTCAAAGACGATCGAAAATGAGCAGACAAGCTGCAGGGACTGCTGTGTATGTCCAAAGGGCACTGAAAGAAAATGCACCGACAGACGGAACATACCCGGGAGCACTTCATTTGTACCGCCGGTTGCAGGATTGATCATCGCAGGCGAGGTAGTAAAGGACCTGATCGGAATGGCGCAGCAGAAGAAATAGAACAATTTTTTTCGGACAAATTCAGGATTTACCGGGAATATACCGCGCAGAATACAAAAAGAATCGAGATGACTTGACATGTTTGACAGAAGGATCACCATTTTCACCGGCCACTTCGGAAGCGGCAAAACAGAGGTTTCAGTAAACTATGCGCTCCAGACGGCAGAGAGAGGAAGAAAGACTGCCATAGTCGATCTTGACATCGTGAACCCGTTTTTCAGGACGGCAGATGTCAGGAGTATGCTTGAAGAGAAGGGTATAAAGGTCATCACACCTGTATATGCGAATACCAATGTCGACGTACCGTCGCTTCCTGCCGAGATCAATACAATGTTTGAGGACAGGAGCTACAGCGTGGTTCTTGATGTTGGCGGAGATGATCTGGGTGCAAGAGCCGTATCAAGGTATAAAGAGCAGATAGTAGAGGAGGATTATATACATTATTTCGTCGTAAATACCCGGCGGCCAATGACAAAAACGCCGGAAGAGATAGAAAAAATGATCTGGGAGATACAGACAACCGCTGGAATCAATGTGGATATGCTCGTCAACAATGCCAACCTGTTGGGTTCCAGTACACCGGAGCTCATAGGTGAGGCTTCTGCAATTCTACACAAGGTTTCTGAGAAGCTTTCCATACCCGTGGGTTTTATCAGCGGCATGCAGGAGGTTTTATCAGGGTACTCCGGAGATGCAGGCACCGAAAGGCTTTATCTGAAAAAAAACATCAAGCTGCCTTGGGAGTGATTTCTGCTTGCATTTGACATAAATGAAGTTTATAATAGTTTAAATCGCTTTAGAATGTGAGGTGCGATATGGCAAAGGTTACTTTCAGCGAAGAACGCTGCAAGGGCTGCAGACTTTGCGTGTCTGTATGCCCTAAAAAAATAGTTGTAATGGATGAAGAAAAGCTGAACCTTAAAGGCTTTCACCCCGCAACGGTGAAAGATATGGAAAAGTGTATCGGCTGCGCTTTTTGTGCAACGATTTGTCCTGACTGCGTCATAGTAGTAGAGAAGTGATAGGGGGATAAGTTAAATGGGAGAAAAAATACTTATGAAGGGTAACGAGGTCATCGCCGAGGCTGCATTGAGAGCAGGCTGCAGGCATTACTTCGGCTATCCCATAACACCTCAGACAGAGGTGGCGCATTATTTTGCGAAAAAGATGCCTCAATACGGCGGCACTTTTATACAGGCTGAAAGTGAAATAGCGGCCATGAACATGGTATACGGCGCTGCAAGCGCCGGTGCAAGGGTCATGACCTCCTCTTCAAGCCCGGGCATTAGCCTCAAGCAGGAGGCAATATCATATTCGGCATGTGCTGAGCTTCCGGCAGTTATCGTCAATATAGTAAGGGCAGGTCCGGGACTCGGAGGAATACTTGCAGCACAGTGCGATTATTTCCAGGCGACTAAAGGCGGAGGCCATGGCGATTACAGGATGGTAGTATTGGCTCCCAGCAGTGTTCAGGAGCTTTACGAGCTTGTTGTAGACGCCTTTAATATAGCAGATAGATACAGGACGCTCTGTATGATCATGGGTGACGGCATGCTGGGACAGATGATGGAGGGTGTCGAATTCAGAGATCATGAAGAAATCATTAAGGCAGATAAGAGCTGGGCTGTGACCGGAACCGGTATGAACAGGGAACACAACATGATAACCTCGATATATATCGATCCTGAAATACTGGAGAAGCATAATCTGAAGCTTCAGGCCAAGTACAGACAGATAACAGAGAATGAAACCAGGGTGGAGACTTACAATTGCGAGGACGCTGACATCATAGTAGCCGCTTATGGAACAGTAGCAAGAATAATAAAGAATGTCATAAAGACTGCGGAAAAGGAAGGCATCAAGGTTGGTCTTATCAGGCCTGTAACTCTGTGGCCCTTCCCGACGGCAGCTTTTGAAAAATATGCAGAGGTCCCCAAGGCGTTCCTTTCAGTAGAAATGAGCGCAGGTCAGATGGTGGAGGACGTGAGGCTCTCTCTAAACGGTAAGAGGCCGGTGCACTTCCTTGGAAGGATGGGTGGTATGATACCCACCCAGAAGGAGATATTGGAGAAAATCAAGGAAATTTTGAAGTAAAGGGGAATGACAATGGCTATAGTATTTCAAAGACCGCATGCCTTGAAGGAAACACATATGCATTACTGCCCAGGATGTACCCACGGCATCATACACCGTATGGTGGCCGAGGTCATAGATGAGCTTGGTATTGAGGGTAAAACGATAGGCGTCTCTCCGGTAGGCTGTGCATATAACAATTACCTGTATTTCAACTGCGACATGGTGCAGGCGCCTCATGGCAGGGCTCCGGCAGTCGCCACGGGCATAAAGCGCGTACATCCTGACAATGCTGTATTCACATATCAGGGTGACGGCGATCTGGCTGCCATCGGAACTGCTGAAATCGTACATGCCGCCAACAGAGGAGAGAAGATAACCACGATATTCATAAACAATGCCATTTACGGCATGACATCAGGTCAGATGGCTCCGACGACACTGGTAGGCCAGGTGACCACTACCTCGCCCTATGGCAGAAAGCCTGAGATAGAGGGCTATCCTGTCAATGTATGTGAGATGCTTGCAACCTTGAAGGGAGCAGTATATGTTGAGCGTGTTTCCACACATGATATAAAAAACCTCAACAATACCAAAAAAGCTATCAAGAAGGCCTTCCAGGTGCAGCTTGCAGGACTGGGCTTCTCGATAGTGGAAGTGCTTTCCACCTGCCCGACAAACTGGGGAATGGATCCGGTTAAATCGCTGAAATGGGTCGAGGAAAAGATGATTCCCGAATACCCTCTGGGCAACTTCAGAGGAAAGGATTTGGAGGTGTAGGATATGGCGCAGACAGATATAATATTTTCAGGCTTCGGAGGCCAGGGAATACAGGCTGCAGGCAAGCTGATCGCATATGCCGGCATGCTTGAAAACAAGCATGTTTCATTTCTACCTTCATACGGACCGGAAATGAGAGGCGGGACCTCCAACTGCCACGTTATCGTTTCGGATGATCCGATAGGCTCCCCGATACTTAACAGCGCAACGGTAGTAATGGCAATGAACAGACCGTCACTGGACAAGTTTGAGAATTACCTGGTACCAGGCGGCATATTGCTGGTCGACAGCTCGCTGGTAAACAGGAGTCCGGAAAGAAAGGACATAAGGATTTTCGAGATCCCGGCTACGCAGATAGCTTCAGATATGGGAAACCTGGCATATGCAAACATAATAATGCTGGGCAAGCTTATCAACGAAACCGGTGCTGTATCTGCCGAATATTTTGAAAAAGGTCTCATGAAAGTACTGCCGGAGAAGAAGCATTATCTTATCCCGGAGGAAATGAAAGCCCTCAGGCTTGGAATGGAATATTAGGAGCATGTTTTTATTCAATCGTATAGAGAATGGGGACTGTGACATTGTTCAACGTACAAAACTGATAATTTGGGCTGAACTAATATAGGATATATCTTCCGAGGTATATCCTTTATATTTGTGTTCATGGCGGGCATTGCTCTCAAGGAGGCCTTCCATCCTGTGTATATGGCCGTTTTCAGTTTTCACGGGCAGACCTGTTATGCCGCAGAAGTAGTGGGTATGATCCATGTACGAAGACACGCCGTAATAGAAATGAAAATGCAGGCTTTCCACACCCAGCATAGAGCCTGCGTACCCAATCAGCCTGTGGGTATGGCCGTTTTCGACCCTGCAGTCAAATCTGAATTTGTGAACATGAGATTTCATAATTGCCTCCGCACTATATCATATTATTATATTGCTCAGAAAAAAATCGAATATAAGTTGTATATCTTGTTATTTTTTTATTAGACAATCGATTTTTGTGGTATATAGAAGTAAACGCCCCCCTATTGATTAGCTGTATGTGTGACATACGGCTTTTTTTTGATTCTTGATATGCCTTCGCGGTTTACGGTACGAGGCAGGGTGATTGTGCTTCTCAAATGGGTGACAGATTACATGATTAGTGTTATTATATTTTTCATAGGTAAAACCTTCAATAAATTCAGGAGATAGGTTATGAAACTCGTAAAAATACTTACTATTATTGCTGTAATACTGTTAGTCGGCGTCACAGCGGCTATATTGATCATATCAAACAGCGACACATACAAGGACAGACAGGCATTTGGAGAAGCACAGCCTGACAGTTCCCTGACTGAAAGCGTTGATGAGGGGACTTTGGAGGACGGATCGGCTAAAGATGAGTTGCAGCCGGATAATGATCACAAGGATGTGCCTGAAGCTTCAGATACTCCGGAAGCTGTCATTGTGCCTGAGCTGCCGGAACTCCGGTTTATAGCTGTTGGAGATATAATGCTCGGCAGAGGAGTAGCTTACTGGATAGAGAAAAAAGGCAATTATGAAATGGCTTTTGAAAATGTGAAGTCCAGTCTTGATGTTGGAGATGTCGTATTTGGAAATCTTGAGAACCCTTTGACTTCAAGTGAGAAGGGCCTGAACAAAAACGGGAAGATCGTGCTGAAGGCAAAACCGGAAGCCATGACTGCTTTGACATCAGCGGGGTTCAATCTGGTCAGTCTGTCAAATAATCATATTCTGGATTATTATGAGAAGGGCCTGTTTGACACAATGGAGCTGCTGGATCAGAATGGCATCGTGCACGCCGGCGGCGGCAAGAACCTCGATGAAGCAAGGAAGCTTGCAATCATTGAGAAAAACGGTCTTAAAATCGGACTTCTGGCATACACGGACATGGCTGAGATCATATTTGCCGGAGACCCGTACCTTTCATTTGCAGCGGGACCCGAAAAATCAGGTGTAGCTCCCAGAAAGTATGAGCTGATAAAGGAAGATATAGAAAAGGCCAGAGGTCAGGTGGATCTGCTGGCAGTGTCGCTGCATTGGGGAATTGAGGAGAGCTTTCGAATCACTCCCGAACAGGTGGAATTTGCCCACAAGCTAATCGACGATGGGGCGGACCTTATACTGGGTCATCATCCCCATCAGTTCCAGGGCATTGAGATATACAAAGGTAAGCCTATTCTGTACAGCATGGGAAACATTATGTTCGACCAGAATGAACATGAAAACATGGAGTCATTCATTGTAGATATGAAATACAAGGGTACTGAGCTGACGGCGTTGACTGCGATTCCAGTAAGGATACTGGAAAAATCCCATGTCGATGTACAGACCGGCACCGATGCGTCAGCAATACTTAAGAGGCAGTCGTCGCTCAGTGCAGAACTTGGTTCAGAGCCTGTGATAAAAGATGACATTCTGGTATACAAATAAGACATAAGTAAAGGAGAGACCGATGAGAATAATCAAATGCCTGTTTTGCGGTAAAAATACTTCAATACACAGCATAAATGCACAAAAAAAGATAAATGGCAAAATAATCACCTTGACCAATGCACCCGTATATTACTGCGACAGCTGCAAGGAAACATTCCTGTCAAAGGAAACGCAGGATGTATTCAGGTATATACAGGACAGAAGTCTTGAGCACAAATCCATACTGTTCAATTATGAAGATATGTCAAAGAAGCTTTATTAACCACGCTCCGGGGTGATGCCGGGAAGTGCTTTTCTTATTGCAGGCAGCAGTGATGCGCCTGCAATTGCTATTATAATGTAAAGAACAGTGTCCTTAATAATATAAGGAACATTGGCTGCAAGCACAAACATCAGGCTTATTTGTTCATTTCCCAGATATACACGCATTATCAGCAGCATGTATGCAATACCCGTTATATAAATCACAGCAAGGCCAGGCATCAGCGCTTTTAGATTTTTTACTGCGGTTGGTCTTTTTATTGCTGAGGATATTTTTCCTATTACAGCTGCTCCTGCTATGAACCCGAGGATAAATCCAAAGTTCTTTTCGAATATATAGGCTATGCCGCCGCCATTTGCAAATACGGGCACTCCTGCCAATCCAAGCAAGGTGTATACTGTCATGGAGAGTGCTCCGAGTCTTGAACCGAGTACCATACCTGCAAGGGCACATATGAAGGGCTGCAGTGTAACAGGCAGAAGGGGAAAGGGTATCCTGACGAATGCACCTGCTACCATAAGCGCTGTAAAAAGCGCAGTAAGTATCAATTCTTTTACTGTAAGTTTCATGCTTAAGTCCTTTCATGCCTATGGCGAATCAATTTTCTATACCAATAAAGGATAACCAGAAAAAAGACATTTGTCAACCAAATTATTTTATTTGGTTGACAATATGGAAAAGTGATAGAGACCATGTTGAACAATGTCACATGATCTCTGTGATCTTAATGCTATAAGTAAATGAGTTTTCTACATAATGAAAGTGGATAAAATCTCATCTATGTGGCGATGAAGAACTGACATATGTGTATCATCGGGGAAGTATACTGCACTGCAGTTGGCAAGGAGTTGCTCATTCCTCTTTGCCAGAAGTACCGGTGAACTTGTATCCTTTTCACCATGCCAGATATGTACCTTGTTTTTTATTTCTGAAAGCCCGAACCCCCAGTCTGCAAAGCAAATCTGAAAGTCAGCTGCAATTGCTTCCGTGCCCTGTTTATTAGCATGTTTTATGCTTTCCAGGTATACATTCATGAAAGAAGAGTCTTCAAAGATCTTCCCTTCTACCGGCAGAGCCTTTTTCTTCAATTTCATTCGAACGGCTGCAGGGTCCTTGTCAATCTGCGCCTTTGTTCCTGCAAACATTTTTTTGATGACCCAATCCGGAGATTTCACAAGCATGTTTGCCATAAAGCGGCTTGCCGGGGGAAGCCCTTTCCTGAGTGATTTATCATGCATCGGATAAAGTCCCGAAACAATAGAAGACTTAATTACTCTGCCAGGGTACATTCGCATGCATGCGAATGCATAAGCACTTCCTGCGGATTGGCTCAATATTGAAAATGTAGGCAGCTCCAGAGCATCAGCCAGTTGTATTACATCTTTGGACCAATCTGAAAGGGTCCGGCCATTTTGGGGATCAGAAATGCCTATCCCCGGTCTGTCGGGAGAAATCAAACGGATATTATATCTCGCAGCATGTAAACTGATTGATTTTGCATATATACCGGAACCTACCCCTCCTCCGTGGAAATAGAAAACCGGCTTGCCGTTTGGAGAACCGAATTCAAAATATCCAAGTGTTCTGCCATCATGCAGCTTTATCATTTTTTCGCTGTCTGACATTTTTAAATACCCCCTTCAATATAAAATATATTCTCTACTGTCTCATTAAACACTTTGGCAATTTTCAATGCCAGCAGGGCAGAGGGTATAAAAACTCCGTTTTCAATGGTGTTGATGGTTTTTCTGGTCACACCTACCTTTATTGCCAGCTCTTCCTGTGTCAGGCCGAATTTAGCCCTGTAAACCTTTAAATTATTCTTTAATACTTCTTTATTCATATGCTTAACCTCTCACAGACAACATTTTAGTGATATCATCCGCAATAACACCGGACAGTATTATGATTTCGCAAGCAATATATACAGGGATCATGATCCCCGATGAAGCAGCTTCAAATATAAGCGATACGGCAGCTATAAGCACCCCGGTAATTATCATGCTTGTATAAGCATTGAAACCGGCTTTCAATTTTATATTTGAAAAATACTCATCCTTAAATGCTGCATTGATGTAATCATCCTTTCTCAATTTGAAAACAAGTCTCATCAGCCTTGTTAAAAACAGGACCCATAATACTGCGCATATCCCCAATGCTGCCGGTATAACAGGATGAACATCAGAAAGTAGATTGGTGCTGATAACAGTGTGAGAAAAAACCAAAATAAACAATAGCACATCTCTCGAAACCAGATAAGCGACTGTGCGGCCTACTACTTTTTTTTCCATTCTACACATCTCCTTTTTTAGACATCTATCGCCTCATTATAACTTAATTTACTCATAAAGTAACGCTAGTTGTACAAAATGAGTAATAAAGGTTACACATATAATATATCACCTTTAATATCTTGTCAATACAGAATTGTAAAACTAAGATAAAAAAAGGAGACAATGTTGCGCCAACAATATTATTTAATACCATTGAACTATTTTTTTGAATGGTGTATATTGGTGTTGTTCTGATGATAAACAAACGGGGCTGTAACTCAGAGGGAGAGTGTCACATTCGCATTGTGAAAGCCGTGGGTTCAAATCCCATCAGCTCCACCATAATTTGTCTGAAAAGCCTGATTTATCAGGCTTTTTAACGCTTTTTAGAGTATTTTCCAGACCGTTTGCAGGCCTTTGAAACTAAGATGGATGGTAAAAGCAGAGGGCACTACTCACTTTTTCAACTTTTGAACAATATATGTGATAAGAGTTCTCATTTTTATTGTTCATTTGCCCATGGGGCTATGAAATAGGCTTTCCAGAACATAGTTTTGTTCAAAAGCTGCAAAAATGAGTAGTCCCATAAGGGTTTTATGTATAATTAAATGCCTTTCGGAAAAACTCTTTTCGGACAGTCTAACCAAAGCTATCAGGAGAGTTTGGCACAATAAGGGCCGGTCAGTGATGACAGGCTCTTATGCATGTGGATTTTGACCTGCAAAGATTTTTGCTGCCCGGATGAATTTGCAGGCAAGTGCGGGATACCTTAGCCAAACAGGATGAATAAAAAGGTACATAGTCCATATGAAGACAGGGTATGTCCTTTTTGATGCAGTACGTTTCGTGAACGGAAGAGCATAAATGGGCCCCCGTTTCTCCTTCCTCTGTTAAAATGCATGACTGCCAAAAAAGTTTTGTTTGAGTTTATGTTTATGTAGTAAACTATTTCAGGCAAGATTAATTATGTCATTTTACCGGATATGAGGAGAAGGAAATGTTTCGAATTTTGGTTGTCGATGATGATAAAAATACACGCCGATTGTTGGAAGCGGTTCTGACGGCAGAAAATTACACTGTCTTCACCGCTGTCAACGGTGAGGATGCGATTGACGTGATGGACAGGGAACATATCGACCTTGTGGTTCTTGACATTATGATGCCGAAGATGGACGGATACGAGTTTACCAGAGTCTTGCGAAAAGCAAATAATAATCTGCCCATTTTGATGGTTTCCGCCAAACAATTGCCGGAGGACAGACACAGGGGATTCATCGTCGGTACGGATGATTACATTACAAAGCCCATCGACATGGAAGAAATGCTGCTTCGCATTAAAGCTCTTCTTCGCCGCGCACAGATCGCAAGCGAAAAGAAAATCGTCATAGGCGATGTCATACTTGATTATGACAGCCTTACGGTTTTTAAAAACGGTGAGGTTCAGGAATTGCCTCAAAAGGAATTTATGCTTCTATATAAATTGCTCTCTTATCCAGGCAAGATTTTCACCCGTATACAGCTAATGGATGAAATATGGGGCAATGAGAGCGAGTCTGGCTGGGAGACGGTAACCGTCCATATCGGAAGATTGCGGAAACGGTTTGACGGATGGGGAGAATTTGAAATCGAATCCGTCAGGGGACTTGGTTATAAGGCGGTGAAAAAAGTATGAAGCCTGAACAAAGGAAACACCGTCTGGCATTGACATTGCTGTTCTCTGGCATGGTATTTTGTTTTTTCATTGTCACAATAGCTATTGTTGGCGGAGTTGTCATCTTTTTGATCAATCGCGGAGTATTGGAGCCTATTGGTGACGGCCCCAAAAGTGAACACCTGATCCTAAGGATGATGATAGCAAGCGTGTCCATCGGCGCGATCCTGTCTACCGTAACAAGCCGTATCCCCCTTAAGCCTGTCAATGCTATTATCAACGCTATGAACCGGCTTGCTTCCGGCGACTACAAAGCTCGCCTTCAATTCGGGAAACATCTCGGCAAGCACCCGACAGCAGTGGAAATCAGCCGAAGCTTTAACAATCTGGCAGAAGAACTTGACAGGACGGAAATACTCCGTTCAGATTTTATAAATAATTTTTCCCACGAGTTCAAGACACCCATCGTTTCCATCGCGGGATTTGCGAAGCTGCTCAAGCACGGTGGTCTTACTGAAGAGCAGAAAGCTGAGTATATAGATATTATTGAGGAAGAGTCTCTTCGCCTCTCTGCCATGGCAACAAATGTGCTGAATCTGACGAAGGTTGAAAATCAGACGATCCTGACCGGAGTGTCGGAATACAATCTTTCCGAGCAGATCAGGAACTGCTTTCTGCTTCTTGAAAACAAGTGGAGCAGAAAGAATATCACTCCGGAGCTTGATTTTGGTGAATATTCAATCAACGCCAACGAAGAAATGCTCAAGCAGGTGTGGATCAATCTGATAGATAATGCTGTCAAATATAGTGACGAAGGCACCTCGGTGCGTGTCGGCATCACTGAAACGGAGAATCATATATTCGTTTCTATTGCCGACACCGGCGTTGAGATCCCTTCAGAATTAAAAGAACAGATCTTCCGGAAGTTTTACCAGGCGGATGAGTCCCATTCAAGTGAAGGCAACGGTGTCGGGCTCGCCGTGGTTAAAGCGATCGTTAAATTGCATAACGGTGACGTTACCGTGTTATCCGGAAATCACAAAACGGTATTTACCGTGTCAATGCCTAAATAAACCCTAAATAAACCCTAAATAAACCCTAAATGGTTCATCGATCGGCAAATCATTGCCGGAATTGATCTGACCTTCCTTGTTTATTTTCAGTTTAGAATGAGATCGTATAATCTGAGCAACAACCTGAACAGAAGGAAGCAGAGATCATGAAAAAATTGTTTAGCAATATTGGTTATAGGATTCAGCAGTTTATGCAGGGACGGTATGGATTTGACGAATTATCTCGATTCCTTGCCATTGCCGGACTCATCCTGTTGCTCTTGTCGCGTGTGCCGTATCTGGGGATTATATATTTCCTTGCGCTTTTTTTACTGATATGGTCATGGTTCCGGGGATTTTCAAAAAACACATACAAGAGGCAAATGGAAAGGCAGAAATACCTGACTATCAAAAACAGGATCAAACAGAGACTTCTGCTTTGCAGAAACATTTGGCGCGACCGGAGGACACATAAATACTACAAATGCCCGCACTGCAAGGCAATCGTGCGTATCGGCAAACCCGGAAAAGGCAGAACAATAACTGTTAATTGTCCGAAATGCGGGCAGGGATTTGAAAAAAGAACATAATGAATGAGGAAACGATATGATTGACCCCTACAGGATTCTCGGCGTATCGCCGGGAGCGTCTCAGGACGAAATAAAAAAAGCATACCGCAAAAAAGCAAAGGAATATCATCCGGACCTGCATCCGAACGATCCGGAGGCAGCGCGAAAGATGAATGAGGTCAACGAGGCATATGATTTGCTCCAGAATCCGGAGAAATATAAGGCAAGGCAGGAGCAGGAACAGAAAAAGCAGCAATACCGCTCGTCTGCCGGCGGATACGGACAGACCGGACAGCAAAGCGCAAATCAGGGATACGGATGGTACCAGGGTGCCGGCGGATGGTACAGCGATTTTGGAGGCTTTGATTTCGGTGACATATTCGGCTTTGCCACAAGGCAATATGATACAACGCCTCGTCCGCAAAGCGGCGATCCGGACGAGCTCGTCCGTGCAATAAACGCTGTGAACAGCAGGCGATATTCTGATGCAATGATTATTCTGTCGCGAATAACCAGTTCATATAGGAATGCCAGGTGGTACTATGTCAGCGCAGTTGCTCACCATGGAATCGGCGATGTTGTGAGAGCGCAGGAGCTTTTGCAGAAAGCTATTCAAATGGACTCGGGAAATCCGGTTTACAAGCAGCTGTTAAATGAGTATTCCAATGAAAATCAAACCCGGACTTCATATAGTGTTCATTCTCCTTTTGGCTTCATAGCCAAGTTGATTTTTGGTATCATGGCAGCTCGAGTTATATTTTATTTGATGCAAATGCTGATTTACAGCTTATCATACGGTCGTTAACAGAAAGGAATAGTAATCATGGGTAAAACGATAGGAATAGATCTGGGTACAACAAATAGCTGCGTTGCCTTGGTAGAGGGCGGCAATCCGGTCATCATCCCGAATGAAAACGGCAACCGGACAACACCGAGCGTTGTTGCCTTTACGAAGGAAGGAGAGCGCCTGGTCGGCGATCAGGCGGTCCGGCAGGCGGTAATGAACAGCGAACGGACGATCAGCTCGGTCAAGCGCCACATGGGCACCGAATGGAAAAAAGAAATCGATGGGAAAATGTATTCTCCTCAGGAGATAAGTGCAATGATTTTACGCAAGCTGAAAGCCGATGCACAGGCTTATCTCGGTGAGGAGGTAACAGATGCTGTTATAACCGTTCCGGCGTATTTCAACGATATTCAAAGGCAGGCAACAAAGGATGCCGGAAAAATTGCAGGGTTGAATGTTAAACGTATCATCAATGAGCCGACCAGTGCTGCGCTTGCTTACGGACTTGACAACGGCAATCCGCAGAAAATCATGGTTTTCGATTTAGGCGGAGGTACCTTCGATGTTTCCATTATCGAAATAGGTGAAGGTGTGATCGAGGTTTTAGCAACCAATGGTGACAATCATCTTGGCGGCGACGACTTTGACGAACGGATCGTAAATCATTTGGTCGATGTGATACAAAAAGATCATCACGTTGATGTAAGACGGGATTTTGCCGCCCTGCAGCGAGTAAAGGAGGCGGCGGAACAGACGAAAAAAGAGCTGTCTTCTACAGAAAACAGCTATATCGCGCTCCCTTATCTGACACAGTCCCACGGCTCTCCAATAAATTTTGAATATACACTTTCCCGTGCCAGGTTCAATGAGTTAACACGTGATTTAGTCGACCGAACCGCTATTCCCGTACAGAACGCTTTGACAGATGCGGGTATTGCCGCATCTGAGCTTTCAAAAGTGCTGCTTGTGGGCGGCTCCACGAGGATTCCCGCTGTGCAGGACAAGGTCAGGGTACTGACGGGAATCATTCCGTCAAAAAACATCAACCCTGACGAATGTGTGGCACAGGGTGCGGCAGTGCAGGGCGACACGCTTTCCGGAGGATCGATGATGCTATATGGCAGAGATAGCATTCTCTTGCTTGATGTCACGCCGCTGAGTCTTTCCATTGAAACGGTCGGCGGTGTTGCCACCCGGCTCGTGGAACGGAATACTACGCTCCCCGTGCATTATTCGCAGGTATTCTCCACTGCGGCCAACTATCAGCGAAGCGTTGAAATCAATGTTTTGCAAGGTGAGCGCCCAATGGCAAAGGATAACAAGATCATCGGAAAATTCAGACTGAACGGCATCAAACCAGCTCCTGCCGGCGTACCGCAGATAGAAGTCACCTTTGATATCGATTCAAACGGAATTCTGAGAGTTTCCGCAAAGGACCTGGATACCGGCAAGGAACAATCTATAACTATTACCGACAATGAGCGTATGTCCGACACTCAGATCGAACAGGCGATCCGCGACGCGGAGCAATACGCGTCACAGGACGGCATCCGCATGCAGGCGCTTGAAATAAATGCGGAGGCAGGCAAGTGCCTGACTATTGCTCAAACTGCCCTTGATAAGGCAAAAAAAGAGATTTCGAAGGAAGAAAGGAAACAGATGAAGGCGGATATAGCCGATCTGCAAAAGCTTCTGATGAGGGCAAGGCCTGACAAGATGACCGACGGCGATATCGCAGCGATAAGTGAAGCCATAGGGCGTCTGAAATCCAGCAGTGCCAATGCTTGCCGAATAGCAGGCGTTGACCGGGAAACCAAATAAGGAGAAAATCACAAAAGTATATCCTTTCGGCGGCGGAAATGTGCAGGTGCTGAAAGGATATACTTTTATACCGGCTATGTAACAGTGTAAGATTTCTGCTATAGCAATAAATCATAAATATTATTCTTTTAATTTGCCATTGTTTATACAAATTACTGAACAAGCTCGATTTAGTTATATTTTATGTTTACCGGTATTGTTAAGAGAAAAAAAACATGGTATGCTAAAAACGTTTGATGCTGTTCATAATATAAATAAACAAACTTTAAAAGAAAGTTGATGAATAATGACTATTACATTAACGGATTTTTTAAGTAAGTTCTTTACAAATCCCGCACTGATGATAACCGTTCTGCTGACTCTGGGCGTGGTTATGGTCAATGGCTGGACTGATGCACCAAATGCAATAGCCACATGTATTTCCACCCGTTCCATGAGTCCCCGTCCTGCCATTATAATGGCCGCAGTTTTTGACTTTCTCGGTGTTTTTATTATGACAATGATAAATACAAAGGTTGCCCAGACCATATACAAAATGGTCGATTTCCGCGGTGACTCCCATGAAGCACTTGTCGCTCTCTGTGCAGCGCTTTTTGCCATTGTAATATGGGCGACGACTGCCTGGTGGTTCGGTATCCCTACCAGTGAAAGCCATGCACTGATCGCGGGTATTTCCGGTGCAGCAATTGCGCTGCAGGGAGGAATAAGCGGCATTAATCCAAATGAATGGGTGAAGGTCATATACGGGCTTCTTCTTTCAGTGTTTATGGGCTTTTTTGGTGGAGTGGTGGTAGTAAAGCTTGTTGAACTTATTTTCAAGCGCTTCAATAGAAGAAAAACCTATTCCACCTTCAAATACGCTCAAATAGCCGGTGCGGCAGGCATGGCATTCATGCATGGAGCACAGGACGGGCAGAAGTTCATGGGTGTGTTTATGCTTGGTTTATTCCTTTCCCAGGGCCAATCAAACGTTACCGATTTTTCGATACCGATCTGGCTGGCGATCCTCTGTTCCGCTGTTATGGCATTTGGAACCTCCGTAGGAGGCATGAGGATAATCAAATCCGTTGGTATGGACATGGTAAAGCTTGAGACATATCAGGGATTTTCTGCTGACCTGGTAGGCGCTTCGAGCATTTTCACTGCAATTGTCCTGGGACTTCCCGTCAGTACGACTCACACTAAGACGACCGCAGTCATGGGTGTCGGCGCGGCAAAAAGGATATCATCGGTCAACTGGGGAGTAGTGAAGGAAATGGTGCTGGCATGGATCCTGACATTTCCCGGCTGTGGTCTGATAGGGTACTTAATGGCAAAACTTTTTATGAGAATATTTTAGTATTAAAAAAATATAATTGATGAGGAAGGTTCAAATATGGCACGTAAAAAGGGTACAAATTATTTCGACACCTTTGTTGAATTGGCGGTATATTCCTGTAAAGCAGCTGACCTGCTGAACAATATACTGAATAACTATAACGCAGAGCACCTGCCTGCCAAAATGAAGGAAATGCACGAGATCGAGCATAGCGGCGATGAGGCAAGGCATAAGATGATAAAAAAGCTTTCAAGGGAATTCATAACTCCTATCGAACGCGAAGATATCATGGCAATGGCGGATTCCATCGACACAGTGACCGATACTATAGAAGATGTCCTTATGCGCATGCATATGTACAATGTGAATGATGTTAAGGATTATGCATTAAAAATGACAGCAGTTATAGTAAAGTGCTGTAATTCACTTAAGATAGCCCTTGACGAGTTCTACAACTTCCGTAAATCTACCAAGCTGCATGATCTTGTAGTAGAAGTCAACCGACTGGAAGAGGAAGGCGACGTACTGTTCATGGAGGCTACCAGAGAGCTTTACGTAGAATGTCAGAACTACAAGGAGCTGGCGGCCTGGGATACAGTTTACCATTACCTTGAGAAGTGCTGCGACTCCTGCGAGGACGTGGCAAATGCAATCGAGAATGTCATAATGAAAAATTCATGATAAATGATGAAGCATCACAACATGTAAAGGGAGTATCCAATTGCAGGTTGGAAACGCTGAATGCTTCAGCGCAATTGGTTTTGCTGACGTAGCATTATTGCGTAGCAGGAGAGCAGGTAGCTGATATGAAAACGATAGTATTGACAGGCGGAGGCTCGTCGGGTCATGTAACTCCCAATATAGCGTTATTGCCGGCCCTCAGAAGAGAAGGCTGCGATGTACATTATATAGGCTCTCGAAATGGTATCGAAAAGGAACTGGTCCTCAGGGAGGGAATTCCGTATCACGAGATAAGCGCGGGTAAGCTGCGCAGGTATTTTGACGTTAAGAATCTTACGGATGTCTTTAAGGTGGCTGGCGGACTCAGCCAGGCTTTTTCCATACTGGGCAGACTTAAGCCGGCTGTTGTGTTCAGCAAGGGAGGCTTTGTATCGTGCCCTGTCGTCTGGGCAGCATGGTTAAGAAAAATTCCGGTGGTGATACATGAGTCAGACATTACGCCGGGACTTACAAATAAGCTTTCAATGCCTTTTGCAAAGGCTGTCTGTTACACATTTCCCGAATCGGGCAGGCATATTCCAGAAAAAAAAGGAATAAAGACGGGTATACCCATAAGAGAATCGCTTATGGAGGGCAAACGCCAGACGGGAAGGAGCATTTGCGGCTTTGACGGCTCCAAGCCTGTTATAATGGTTATCGGAGGAAGCCTTGGCTCTGAAAGGATCAATACGGCAGTAAGAGATATACTTGATAAGCTGCTTAAGGATTTCAACATCTGCCATATCTGCGGTAAAGGCAATATTGAGCCTGAGCTGGAGAATAGACGAGGATACAGGCAATTCGAGTACATAAACGAAGAGCAGCCGCACATATACGCTATGGCCGACTTTGTTGTTTCAAGGGCTGGAGCTACAGTTCTTTTTGAGCTGCTTGCACTGAAAAAGCCCAACCTTTTGATTCCGCTGTCAAAAGCCGCCAGCAGGGGAGATCAGATACTGAATGCAGCATCCTTTGAGAAGCAGGGTTACAGCATGCTGCTCGACGAAGATAAATTGAACGGGGAGGCATTGATCCGGTCAATATATCAGCTTAAGGAAAACGCATCCGGCCTTATATCCGCTATGAACAGCGCCGGTAACGACAGCGGAGTATCAGCAGTTATCAGGGTTATTAATAAGTATATGAAAAAATAGTCATAGGTTTACTGCAGATACTGATCGTCATATTGTGACAGAATAGAATTGCATTTGTACAGAATATCAAATGCATTTCTTTTTTCAGCTTCAGAAGAAAAATTTTCAATATTTTCGTACAGGAACTGCAGCTTTTTTTCTGTATGATCAACAAATTCTTTATAGGTTATCCTTTGTGTATAATACATTTCATGAATGACTTTCAGCATAAGTAATGTGCACTCAGCTAATTCGGATAACATATCATACCTCTTTTACTACAACAACCTTATAATTTGTAGGTTTTACCATGAACGCTAAGCATTTCAAAATAAAACCAACGAAAATAAAATATCACCTTACAAGATATTTGTCAACTCTCGCAAAAATTTCCCTTTCTATTGCCCTGAAAATATTATTGTGTATTAATCAAATGTATTGCTGAAAATCAAAAAAACATCATTCGATAAGACTAAATGGCATTTCAATAAATAAAAAAAGTTTTGCCTACTTACGGTATATAATTTATATAGGTGATGACAATGTTCGACAAGATTAGTAATTATATGACGGATATGATATATTCAACCTTACCCGATATAGCACCGGAAAGACGCGAAATCATAGAGTATGGCGTATATATGACTGTTTCGGAATTGGTAAAGATAACACTGATCCTGTTGATATCCGTACTGCTGGGGATCATGCCGTATGTTCTGGCAGTGATAGCTGTTTATGGCATACAAAGGACATTTCTTGGCGGGATACATGCCAAAACACACCTGGGATGCATGCTGACACATTCAGCTATCGTTTTTGGAGTTACCGCCGCAGCCATCCATATTGAAATCGACAGTATATATCTGATTTTAGCAGTTGTGCCTTTTTCATATGTGACCGCATACCTTTATGCACCTGCAGATCTGCCGCAGAAGCCGGTAAAATCAAAAAGGCAGAGAAGACAGCTCAGGACAGGCGGGTTCATTTTGCTGACGTCATTATTTGCCGTAGCCTGGTTTCTGCCAGGAATCTGGTCACGCATCATACTTTTTACATGCTTTATTCAGGCACTTTTTATGACACCGATAGCTTATAAAATTTCAAAAAACAAATACGGAAGAGAGGAGGCGCTGGTATGAAGAAAAACTATCTCAGGACCCTTGTTTGTCTGGCTGCGATGGCAGGTGTGGTTGCGGCTTCTGCCGTCTCAACCTATGGCTGCTGGCTCTGGACTTTCCATCAGAGAGAATGCCCGAAAGCTCTCATACGGGAAGACTAACAGGCAAAAAAAGAGAGAGGGGCTTTACAGCCCTTTTCTGTTTGCTATCTCAATTGTTTGTGTGAATATATTGTTCTCGTAGCTGGTGATATGAAGAACGTTCTTATACTTATCCAGGATACTCTTTGCTATAGTCAGCCCCATGCCTCTGTTTTCTCCCTTTGATGAGTAGCCGTCAAGATAGATCTTATGTATTTCAGGTGGATTGGTACAGCTGTTGGAAAATGAGATCTCGATGAAATTGGGCCTGTTCTTTACACACACACTTATGTTTTTATCTCCCTTATACGCCTCCTCAATGGCATTGTCCATAAAAATGCCGACTACCTCGCACAATTCCGATATTTTTACATTGGGTATGTTTTCGATTTCACCGCTGACCTGAAGGTCGACAGATATGCCTTTTTCTTCGGCAAGGTTGATCTTTGCGGAAAGGATACCAAAAAGTCCCGCATTCTTTATGTCATATATCTGAGTGCTGCCATGCTGGGAGCATTGAGCCAGAAGCTCGGACATGTACTGCCTAAGCTCATTGTATTTGCTCATTTTTATCATTGAATCTATGACTATCAGATTGTTTGCCCAATCATGCCGGAACCTTCGGAGCTCAAACAGTGTTGAACGCAGTGAGTCATTATAGAATTTCTGCTGCTTTAAATCTTCGTCCCTCATGACCTTTCTGAGGGAATTGAACCACATCAGAAGAATGAATATGCAGTATGAAGTGCTTATCAGGGCAATTATCAGATAGATGGACATGTTCATAGACTTGGAATATATGTACATGGCAAAAGAAGCGCATATGACCACGAAGGTAGCTGCAGTGATCACCATCAGAAATTTTTCATTCCTTACCAGTTTGATGTATTGTTTTACCGGCTTGATCAGTATAAAAAATATGAATACAATAAGATTTACAAAAATATTCGCTGCCAATATCAGCCAGGCATTGTTCAGCATAGTATCAACATTCACTCCGGGTATGATCAGATTGAAAAAAATCGGCAGAGCCGCGTTGCCTATTGCTGTTGCGATAGCATATAACGAAAAAGAAAAAAATGCCTGAAGGATCGTTGTTTTAAGTAAATACCAGATCAAGACACAACTGAGAACGATCAGGATAAGCGGTTTATATGCAAAAGACTGCATCAGCCAGGAAATAGGTCCATTTACAAGACAGAATACCGTTATGAAAATGATCTTTTTTGGGCATGGGAATCTGTACTCATACACCGATCTGAACAGATAGATTATATATAAAGAAGCTAAAAATGATGACATCGTATTGATCAACAATCCAATCAGGCTCACTGGAATATTCTCCTTTCATTACTGCCGATTCTGCCGCAGTACCCGTTTGTCAGGACAACAGTCCTGCTCTTTTTATCAATAAAACTAATAAAATCCTTGTTAACAATGTATGACCTGTGGCATTTGACAAATCTCTTGCTGTCAAGCTTTGAAACGATGGACTCTAGGCTCTCATACACCTCGATCACATTACCTGACGCATAAATAACAGTTTTTGAACCCTCCCTGAGGATATGTGAAATCGAGTCGTATGGCAAATAATATATGCGGGCTCTTGTCCTTACCTCCAGTACGCCTCTTGCATTCTGTCTGCCGGCTATTTCCCTGTCAAGCTTGACAAGGCACTTTTCAAGGGCGCGTCCCACCGGCTTTGTAATAAAGTGATATGCGTTCACATCAAATGCCTGATGCATATACTCAAGCATGCCTGTGCAGAAGATGATCTCTGTGTTTATTTTTTCCTTCCTTATAAGCTTTGCTATGTATAGACCGTTGACCTCAGACTGCAGGTTTATATCGATGATACACACATTTACGGACTGTTCTCTTACCGTGTTGATAAACTCCCTGAAGTCGATCGTGGCCGTAACGATCCTTCCGGATATTCCGTTTCTGCAAAACCAGGACGGTATAAGCTGCTCGTATTCCTCAAGTACCCTGATATTATCATCGAGAATAGCAATGGACAGCATTTCGGTACCCCCTTTTTACTGCTTTGATAAGAGTAAAATAAATATTTGTACCTTTAAATTTACATAAGCTGTATCAAGAGTCAGTATACTATCCAGTGTTTTACTTGAAAAGGGACGCCAGACCTATAGATATAGGACTAATGTACTATAAAACTTATACAAGATTAATAATATTACAAATATAGCTAAAAGACAATAACGAAATGAGTAGTATTTTCCATCGTTCACAAGATTTCTAGTGCGACATCGGGGACTCGAGCCTGGTACATCTTGATTAATATATTGTTAACAACGCTTATCTCAATATAGAACATATGTTATAGTAGAGATATCATACCGTGAATAATTGTTAGATAAAAGTCGGATACATGGGTAGGGATTCCTGTATGATTGAACTAAAGGGAGGGCTGACAAATGGAATGGGTTGACAGAATGAACTGTGTAATCGACTATTTGGAAGTGCACTTGTGTGATGAAATCGATCCTGATGCGATCGCCCGGATCATGGTATGTCCATACTCTGTGTTTCAAAGGTCTTTTGCACCGATTACCGGTATACAGCTATCCGAGTATTTACGCCGCAGACGGTTGACCTCTGCTGCGTATGATCTTCAAAATACAAACCAGCGTGTATTGGATATTGCCATAAAATACGGATATGATTCGGCGGATGCATTTACTGCCGCATTTAAGCGTATGCATGGCGTTACACCGCTGGAAGCCCGTAAACCGGATGTAAATCTAAAATTCTATTCCCGCCTGACCTTCAAATTTATGATTATGGGGGTAAATGAAATGAATTACAAAGTGATTGAAAAGAATTCATTTGTCGTTCTTGGCATCAGGCGTATAACGCCTTATGGCGGCGGTACATGGGGTATCGTCAAATCTGACGGAACTGCCGAGAAAATGAAGCAAATCGGTCATCCATTGGATCTGGGCTTATGCTTTGGCTTTGATAACGAAGGGAACAACGATTATATGAGCGGCACCGAATATGAGGGTGAAGATATTACAGGGTTTGACCGTTATGTGTATCCTGCGATGACGTGGCTGGTCTTCACTGCGGAAGGCACGATTTCCGGAGGTACTCTTGGAGCCACATGGAAACGTATATATAGTGAGTTTATGCCCCAAAGTGAATACAAGCAGATGGATCTACCAACTATTGAGAAGTATGTCGAATGGGATGAAGCGGCTGATGTATGCAGGGTAGAAATAATGGTTCCGGTTGCCATATAGCCTTAGCTTTATTACGACACATAAAACGGTATAAAAAGACCTTCACATATACATGTGAAGGTCTTTTGGTGCGCCATCGGGGACTCGAACCCAGGACACCCTGATTAAGAGTCAGGTGCTCTACCAACTGAGCTAATGGCGCGTATCCTGTTTGAGAGGCTTTCTCTCTCGAACACTTTCATATTATAATAGCTGGCCGGTCTGTTGTCAACACAAAATTAAATCGATTTTCGATAACATTTTCTGGAATAAGCTTAATGAAGCTAATGAAAAAAAACTCACAATAAGTCGGAATACAAAGGATTTATATTGTCACATGTAGAATTAATTATGGATGATGTTTGATTAATGTGTTATGAACGGCTCACAAAGGGTGGTACTCACATGGGATATAAGTTTGATATCGCGCAGCTTGATAAGATCATCAAAAAAACAATAATGACAATCAACAGCAGCAAATCCGAAATATACGAGATTGCTGAAAACTCCCGCAGAGAGTGTAAAAAGCTGGAGGATGAGCTGTGTTCACTCAAGGATCAGGTAAAACAGCTGATCAGTGAGGTCGAGGTGCTGGAGGTCGCATTGAAGGAAAGCAAGAGGAAACTCATGCTTATAAATAAAAACTTTTCGCACTATACACAGGAAGAGCTTAAGGATGCGTACGAAAAAGCCGATAACTTACGAGTAGAGCTGGCAGTAAAAAGAGAGATGGAGCAGTTTTTCATAAGAAGGCGCAATGAACTGGAAATACGTATAAAGGATTCGATTAAAACCGTTCAAAGGGCTGATAATCTTATAACACAGGTAAGCGCGGCGCTTGGCTATCTGACCGGTGATCTTCAGGAGGTGAGCCTGCAGCTCGAGGGCTTGCAGCACAAGCAGCTTCTTGGCCTCAAAATAATAAAGGCTCAGGAAGAGGAACGGCAGCGGGTGGCAAGGGACATTCATGACGGTCCGGCGCAGCAGATGTCAAATGTTGTTCTTAAAGCTGAAATTTGTGAAAGAATGATAGATATAGATCTGGATAAGGCGCGTGAAGAGTTAAGGAGCCTGAAAAAAATCGTAAGAGACAGCCTTCAGGATGTACGCAAGATCATATACGACCTGAGGCCAATGTCACTGGACGATTTGGGACTGGTGCCTACTCTGCAGCGATATGTGCTCACATTCCAGGAGGAATCCGGGATATCGGTCTCCTTCCAGACAAAGGGAGTGCAGCCGGATATTAAATCCGTGATCTCGTTGACGGTATTTCGGATAGTACAGGAAGCATTGAACAATGTAGCCAAGCATGCCAAAGCAATGAATGCTGCAATACATCTGGAGTTTATGCAAAAATGCCTGAAGCTTTACATTTTTGATGACGGCGCCGGCTTCGACACAGCAAAGCTGAAGGAGAGAAACGAAGATATTTCCGGCGGGTTCGGCCTGGTAAGCATGAGGGAAAGAGTAGAGCTGCTGGACGGTGAGATGACAATCAGCTCCGAGCCGGGGAAGGGCACCCGGTTGAATATAATGATACCTTTTACACAAGAAGAGGGGGTTGAAAATGGGAAACAGGATTAGTGTGCTGATCGCCGACGATCATTCAATGCTCAGGCAGGGACTAAAGCAGATCCTGGAACTTGAAAGCGACATAGAGGTGATTGCTCAGGCCTCCAATGGCAGTGAAGCTATACAGCTGGCAAAGGAACACAGACCGGACGTGATCCTGATGGATATCAACATGCCCGGTATCAACGGCTTGCAGGCAATAAAGCAAATAAAGGATGACAAGCTTTCAAGCAGGATAATTGTCCTGACTATCCATGAAGACAGGGAGTATCTGTTCAAAACGCTGCAGATGGGGGCCGAAGGCTATGTCCTGAAGGATGCAGAACCGAAGGTATTGATCGAAGCCATCCGCAATGTCCACTCAGGCAGGTCATATATACAGCCGAATATGACAATGGAGCTTGTCAAGGAGTTCAACCGTGTCACATTGCATGAGAAGGAGAAGCATGACGATAACAACCTGACATCAAGGGAAGTCGAGGTGCTGGAGCTTATTGCAGAGGGAATGATCAACAAGGAGATAGCAAAGACCCTGTACATAAGTGAAAAGACCGTGAAGAACCATGTTTCAAACATATTCAGAAAGCTCAATGTATCAGACAGAACCCAGGCAGCCATTTATGCGTTCAAGCACAATATCAAGAGCTGATAAAACTCCTGTCCCAGCCCTTAGTAATATAGTCCTAAATACAATAAGCCTTTCGGATGCAATAATCCGGGGGCTTTTTTTAGGCCAAAATCATCAGAAAAAAAGGGCCCGACGGCGGATATCATTGAATGTCCGTCCAGCCTATAATAAAGACAGACGAGGACAAAAGAAACATTTAAAAAATAATTATATTTTATGAAAGGTGGTACAAGAAAATGAAGATGATGGCATTGTTTACTTACTTGAAGGTCAGATTCGCCAGCAAGAAAGGTCAGGGTATGGTGGAATATGGCCTGATCATTGGTATCATCGCAGTGATACTCGTTGCAGCACTGACGGTTCTCAGAGGACCGCTTGAAACACTGTTCAGTAATATCGCAAGCATAATAACCGGTAATACTCCTGCTGCACCTGCTGCCGGAGGCGGTGGAGGCGGCGGAGGATCCTGATCGCTTTAGCTTAGTGAAGACCATAGCTATGAAATTACCCTATCTGATTTCAGGTAGGGTAATTTTATAACAAGTCGACAGAAGTTCCAAAGAAATATTGGGGCCGGAGGATCAGGTCATGAGAATGAAAAAAAACAAAGGGCAGTCGCTTGTAGAAACTGCACTCATACTGCCGGTACTGCTGCTGTTGCTGACAGGTATCATAGATTTTGGCCTGCTTTTCAACAGCTATCTGGTGGTCAGCAATGCATCCCGTGAGGGAGCCAGGCAAGCGGCAGTAGGGAAAACGGATGCAGAGATCAGGTCAGCAGTGTCCAATGCTGCTGTGTCACTGGATCCTGAGAGGCTTGAGATAGGAATAACTCCCGGAGAGGCAGCAAGAGATACCGGTGACTCCGTAACTGTTACAGTCAGATATGGCTACAGTATGATAACACCGGTCATAGCTGCCTTCTTCCCTGAAGAATTCGATATTGAAACAAGTACAACGATGCGGTGTGAATAATATCGGAGGTACATATGGCAAAGACAAATAAGAAGGTCATTGTTATTGCGATCATCCTGTCGCTAATTACTGCAATACTGATCTATATCTATATATCAAGCAGCAGTACCGTCATTGTGCCTGAGATAGAACATGTGACGGTCTATGTTGCTGCAAGGACTATTCCTGCTAGAGCGAAAATAACATCGTCAGATATTAAACAGGCTGATATTGCAAAGGAGCTTCTTAATGCCAATGCAGTAACAGATCCGGATGAAATCACAGGTAAATATACTCTCCAAAGTATTATGGAAGGTGAGCTCATCAGAGGTGAGAGGCTGGCAAATGAAGACAGCATGTATGCATCCTACATGGTCCCGGAAGGGACAAGGGCTGTCAGTATGAATATCACAGAACAGACCAACGTATCTAATCTGGTCAGGCCCGGTGATTTTGTTGATATGGTCGTGAGCTTTCAAGAGGAAGAAGATGCGACAGGAGCCGTTTTTCCACGCATCACAAAAATGATTTTGCAGAACGTGCAGGTACTTGCTTTGGGACAGGATGTAATGCTGTCATCAGACAAGCTGGATGAGCTGCCTTTGACTATCACGCTGGCAATCAAAACGGCAGATGTCGAAAAATTCGTGTATGCGACGGAATATGGCATCGTGAGGCTGGCGCTCAGACCGGCGGATGATGATTCAAAAGAAACAACTCAAGGGATCCTGCGGTCTGACATTACCGGTACCAGAGGGATATATTACAAGGCGCCCGAAGAGGCAGAATGAAAAATATCATAATAACGGCATATCAAGGGAGGGACGCAGATGGAAAGAGTAAAGACAATAATTGTTGATGACTCCTCAGAAACCAGAAGCAATATAAAGCAGCTTTTGTCATTCGACAAAAGGATCGAAGTCATCGGCGAGGCTGAAAACGGTGAGGAAGCCATTATCCTGGCAAGAGAGGCAAGACCCGATGTAATTCTGATGGATATAAACATGCCCGGCATCGATGGTATCAAGGCAACTGAAGAGATCACAATGGATGTTCCCGAGACCATAGTAATAATAATGTCTGTACAAGGTGAGACAGAATATGTCAGAAAGGCAATGGCAGCGGGCGCCCGGGATTTCCTGTGCAAGCCGTTTAATTCTGATGAGTTGATCACGACTATTTTAAATGCCTATGCTGCCGAATCAAAAAGGCGAGAAAAAATATCGGCCAGCGGATACCAGGAAGAAATCCGGTCCAAGGTCATCACTGTTTTCAGTACGAAGGGCGGTGTAGGCAAAACGACGATAGCATCCAATCTGGCGGTTTCGATAGCAAGGACAGCCAAAAAGAAAGTGGCTCTCGTCGATCTGGATCTGCAGTTCGGTGATATAGCAATCATGCTGAACGTTTCGGTGAAGAATACGATAAGCGATCTTGTCAAGGAGTTCAGCCAGCTGGACAGAGGACTTCTGGAGGAATACCTTGTCACTCATTTCTCGGGGGTAAAGGTGCTGCCTGCGCCAGTAAAGCCAGAGTACGCCGAATATATAACCGCAAGCCATGTGGAAAGGATAATAAATACGCTCAGAGAGTCGTATCATTACATAATTGTGGATTCCTCGGCCAACTTTCATGAATCCGTACTTACCTCCCTTGACATGTCGGACAGAATATTATTGATTTCTACCCTTGACCTTCCGACTATTAAAAATATTAAGGCAGGATTGGATGTGATGGAGACTCTCAGGTATCCCACTGAGAAAATCCACGTGGTGCTAAATAAAGCATCAGAGCAATACGGGATCAGATACAAGGACTTCGAAAGCACATTACATAAGCCCATATGGTCATTTATTCCCGAAGACAGCCAGACAGTTGTCACTTCCGCAAACAAGGGCTTCCCGTTTGTAATGACCCGGACTGAGACAAAGGTTGCAAAAGCGATAATGGATATTGGAGAAAAGCTCATCAGAGAGATGGAAGGGGATAAAGAGAAAAAAACATCGATCCGAAGGCTCTTTGGATAAAGCGGTACGGTATGGATAATAGTCAATAAATAGCTGGGAGGGCTTTCAGATGTCATTGCTTGAAAGAATGCAGAAGGAAAAAGTGTTTGACGGTCAGGAAACCGGAAGCCAGAACAAATCACGCAAGTCCTCGGCTCCGAAGGAGGATCCCTTTGAGGAGCTGAAAACACGTATTCATATCAAGATAATTGAGGAGATAAACTCCGGCGCTCCAAAGGAAATCCACACGGATAACAGCGAGGAGGAGCTGGAAAGGGAAATATCCGCTATTGTCGAGCATTTTCTTGAAGACGAGGGCACTTTCATAACAAAACTCGACAAACAGAAGCTGATCACAGAGATAATTGACGAAACCACCGGCTTTGGCCCGATCAACCAGCTTATTCATGACTCGTCTGTCTCGGAGATAATGGTAAACGGGCCGGAGAGCGTCTATATCGAGAAAAAAGGAAGGCTTATACGCTCCGATGTAAAATTTAAGGATGACCAGCATGTGATGAAGGTCATAGAAAAGATCGTCGCACCTCTGGGAAGACGTATCGACGAGAGTTCGCCGATGGTTGACGCCAGGCTGCCCAACGGGTCGAGGGTCAATGCCATTATTCCGCCCCTTGCATTGAACGGACCTTCGATAACTATAAGAAAGTTCTCCGAAAAACCTTTCAGTGTCAGGGATCTGATAAACTTCGGCACGCTGTCGCCTGAGGTGGCCATGCTGCTGAAGGGCTGCGTTGAAGCCAGGCTCAATATCGTAGTGTCCGGCGGTACCGGAAGCGGAAAGACAACAACGCTGAATGTAATATCCTCATTTATTCCGGACGATGAGAGGATAGTCACAATAGAAGATGCTGCCGAGCTGCAGCTGGCACAGGAGCATGTCGTCAGACTGGAAACACGGCCGCCGAACATAGAGGGCAAAGGCGCCATTACCATACGTGATCTTGTCAGGAACTCGCTGAGAATGAGGCCTGACCGTATCGTCGTAGGTGAGGTTAGAAGCGGTGAGGCTCTTGATATGCTGCAGGCTATGAACACCGGTCATGACGGCTCGCTGACCACCGGCCATGCAAATTCGCCCAGAGATATGCTCTCAAGGCTGGAGACGATGGTGCTGATGGCGGGGATGGACCTGCCGGTAAAGGCTATACGTGAGCAAATAGCTTCCGCCGTGGATCTGATAGTACAGCAGTCCAGACTTAAGGACGGTTCCAGAAGGATCACGCATATCACTGAGATAACAGGCATGGAAGGAGAAATAATTACAATGCAGGATATTTTTCTATTCAGGCAGCAGGGAAGGGATGAGAAGGGGCGGATCATAGGAACATTGGCGCCCACCGGCATTAAGCCCCAATTTGTTGAGAAGCTTGCGGATGCGGGGATATCGCTTCCTCAGGACTTATTCATGAGATAGACAGGCAGTTATACCGACAGCCTTCCGGGGAGGGATGGAGTTGAAGGGAATCATTGTTGTATTGAGCTTCATATCTGCCATGCTGATTTTTTATCAGATCATCATTGTGTTTGCTGTAAAAAATGATTATATGGCAAGGCTCAGTAGGTATACGCATGTTGAGGAATCCCGTGGTGAACGGAATAAAAACAGAAAAAGGGAAGGCGCAGTAACAATAAGAGGCGCTGTTACCAAAGGCATAGGAAAGATCAGATTTCTTGACGGTTATAAAAAGAAGATACAGGTCGAACTGACCAGAGCTCATTTGCTGGTGAAGGCGGAGGAATTCCTGGTATTCAATCTGATCATGTTTTGGATATTATTTCTGCTGGTAATAATGGCCAGAGGTGCGGGTATGTGGCCCTTAGCGCTTATAGCAGGTGTTGGCGGCTGGTTTATACCATCATTCCTTGTCAGAAACAGGATTAAAAAAAGGCTTAAGCTGCTGAACGAACAGCTTGGGGATGCCATCACAATGATGTCAAATTCACTGAAGGCCGGCTACAGCTTTTTTCAGGCAGTCGATATGGTAGCCCAGGAGATGTCCGGTCCTATAGCGGAGGAATTCGGGACACTTCAAAAAGAGGTCAATCTGGGGCTGAACACTGATAAAGCCCTCGAGAACATGGTCGCAAGAATAAAAAGCGAGGATCTTGAGCTCATGGTGACCGCAGTAATGATACAGAGACAGGTTGGAGGCAATCTGGCCGAGGTGCTTAACAGGATAACAGAAACAATACGCGACAGGGTCAAGATAAAGGGAGAGCTGAAAGCAATAACAGCACAGGGCAGGGTATCAGGACTCGTCATTTCGATACTTCCGCTGATATTATGCTTTATCATTTATTTGATTAATCCCCAGCAGATGAGCCTGTTGTTTACCAGGCCGCTGGGCCTTCTGATGGTCGGAGTTGCTGTTGTGATGGAGTTTACTGGAATCATTCTGATACGCAGAATAGTAAGGGTAGAGATTTAGGAGGTGCGGCAGATGCTCGTTTTGATTTTCATTCTGGCTTTTGTCAGTTGCTTTATGCTCATTTATTCATTTTTCTCATTGGTCAATAAAGACAAAGAATCTATAGCAGCAAGGCTTGAGGGCATTAAGAAGTCCAAACTGGAAAATTATAATGAGGAATTGAACCAGCCTTTGTTGTCCAGAGTTATCCGGCCCATGATTGATAACATGGGCAGGGCTATGATGAGGATCACGCCCGGTGAAATGATCTCGTCTCTTGAAAATAAAATAGTGAAGGCAGGCAGCCCAGGAAATCTGACAGTCAAGGAATGGGTCAATATTCAAGCTGTGATTGTCACAGTACTGCCTGTGTTTACTTTCATTGCATTCAGGAGTTCAGGCGTAAAGGCCGGAACCATAATAATGCTCATAGCAGCAGAGATAGCGATGGGCTTTGTGCTTCCGGGCTATATCCTGGGCAAGATGCTAACAACGAGGCAAAAGACAATACTAAACTCGCTGCCGGATGTAATTGATCTCATTACGGTCAGTGTAGAAGCGGGTTTGGGGTTTGACGGAGCTTTGATGAAGGTCGTGGACAAAAAGCCAGGTCCGCTTGCCGCGGAGTTTGACAAGGTTCTGCAGGAAATAAAGGTAGGAAGGCAGAAGAAGGATGCATTGAGGGATATGTCCCAAAGAATCGATATACAGGATTTTACGGCATTCGTCGGCGCAATAATCCAGGCGGATCAGTTTGGAGTCGGTATTGCAAATGTGCTGAGGATCCAGTCTGAACAAATGAGGCTCAGAAGGAAGCAGCGGGCTCAGGAACGTGCTATGAAGGTTCCGGTAAAGATGCTTATCCCGATGGTGGTCTTTATTTTCCCCACGATGTTTATCGTTCTTCTTGGACCTGTAGTGATCAAATTAATTGAGCAGTTTGCATCAATGTGATTTTTGAAGCGATTAAATAGATTGTAGATAGCTGAAGATAATAGTATAATAATATACAATTTGTATGAGTATTAATGTTATGCAATTATCGGAGGCATTTTATGAGGGAGTTTTTAAAGGAAATTGAAAATCGTGTACTGATACATGACGGGTCGAAGGGTTACATGCTGCAAAGGCTTGGACTCAAGGGCGGGGAATGCGGTGAATTGTGGAACCTGACCAACCAGGATGCAGTCAGGGCGGTTTACAGAGCATATCTTGAGGCCGGTTCTGATGTTATTCAGACCAATACCTTTCCCGGAAACAGGGCTCATTTGAGCAAATACGGTCTTGGAGACAAGACGCGGGAAATAAATTATTGGGGAGCGAAGCTGGCGAGGGAAGAGGCAGGAGACAGAGCTTATGTATGCGCTTCGATAGGGCCTACGGGAATGCTGTTTGAGCCTTCAGGCGAGCTTTCCTTTCAAAAGGCATATGAGATATACTGCGAGCAAGTAAAGGCTGTCGCTGACGGCGGGGCTGACATCATCAATTTTGAAACCTTTACTGATCTTGCAGAGCTGCGTGCAGCCTACTTTGCAGCCAGAGACACAACAGATCTTCCGGTGATATGCTCTCTTGCATTTGAGAATAACGGACGTACGCTGATGGGAACAGATCCCTTCACAGCAGTTGCTGTTTTAAGATCTCTCGGCGTCGATATGGCAGGTACCAACTGCTCATTCGGGCCTGAGCATATGGCAGGTATAGTCAGGAGCCTCCACGATGCCGGGTGCGGTTACCTCAGCGTGAAGCCGAATGCCGGTCTTCCTGAGGTGACTGAAGACAAAGTGGTATACAAGGAAACGCCGGAGCATTTTGCCGAGCTGGCAGCCTCATTTGTGAGCAATGGAGCCAGGCTGATAGGAGGCTGCTGCGGAACTACACCTGAATATATAAAGGCGCTGAAGGAGAAGGTATCAGGACTTGAACCGGTTCCTGCATGCGAAAGACCAAAGGGAGTCATAACATCAAGTGTTAGGTACATTTATGCAGATAAGCTTGATGCAGATAGTATTTACAGACTGGATGCTTCCACAAATACTGAAATGCTGGAGGCTCTCAAGAAGAATGATATGTCATGGGTGGAGGATACTGCCCTGGATATTGCAGCCGAAGGGTATGATGCAGTATATGTTAATGTTGACGCTGCTTGCCCATCGGACGATTTGCTTTCTGTTGTGGTTGACAGACTGCAATGGTATATAAGAGAGCCCATAGTCATAGAAACCAAAGCTTCTGCTGCTCTTGAAAAGGCGCTCAGGATCTACAGGGGAGTAGTAGGTATAAAAATAGCATCTGGTGCCGCCGGCAGGGAAGCGCTGACAGACGTTGCCGAAAAATACGGCAGTGTTGTTATCTCAAACAATCTGTAGTATGGCGCATTTGAGATACTCGGTCTCGGGAGCGGGGAGCAGCACCGGATGATCCTTGGCCTGGGAACGGTATTCTACGAGCCGTACCTTCCGCCGTGAGTCTATTCCGGCGTTATATACGATATCCATGAACATTTCAGGATCGATGTGATGAGAGCAGGAGCAGGTAATGAGAAAGCCTCCGCTCTCTATTATTTTCATTGCCCTGAGATTTATCTCCTTGTAGCCGCGAACGGCCCCCTCCACAGAGGACCTGCTCTTTGTGAATGCCGGAGGGTCAAGTATGATTGTATCGAAACGTTCCCCCTTGTCGTCATATTCTCTCAGCCGGTCAAATACATTAGCACTTTCAAATCTGCATATCCCTTCCAAACCGTTGAGCTTTGCATTGGCTGATGCTGTTTCCACAGCATGGTCGGATATATCAAGGCCTAGAACGCTTTGTGCGCCATAGCTGCCTGCATGGAGAGAAAAAGAGCCGGTATGGCTGAAGCAGTCCAATACCTTCGTACCCTTTACAAAGGGTCTGATTGCTGCACGGTTCTCCTTCTGATCAAGGAAATAGCCTGTTTTCTGACCTTCCGCCACATCCACGACAAAGCGGATACCGTTCTCGGTCATTAGCACATTTGTGTCGAAGCTGCCGCGAAGAAAGCCGGTTTTCTGCTCAAGGCCTTCCAACTCCCGTACCTTTATGTCATTGCGTTCATATATCCCCGCCGGCTTTATAATGTCCACAAGTATATCGGCCAGTTGCTCCTTGTATCTTTCGATCCCCAGCGCTGAGGTCTGGAGGACAAGTCCATCGGAGAACTTGTCCACAATAAGGGCAGGCAGGAAGTCGGATTCTGAGAAAACTACCCTGCAGCTGTTTATATCAGCGACTTTTTTACGGTACTCCCAGGCAGCAGCGATCCTTTTATAGAAAAAATCGCTGTTTATCTCTTCGTGCTCATATGTCAGTATACGCAAAGCGATTTGGGAGCCGGGGTTGTATAGAGCTCTTGCAAGGAAAGTGTTCCTGCTGCTGTATATATCTACAATATCGCCTGGCGCTGCGCCTGGCTCAGCATCTGATATGTCGCTTCTGTAAACCCATGGATGACCGTACTCAACTCTTTTTTCCTTGCCCTTTGCCAATATCACCTTAGCCATATTATGTGATCCGGTATGATACGCTGAATCACAGCGCACACAATCCTTTCCTTTAATTCCTTCCTACAATCATATTATACGTTGTTTGTTTTTTCAATATTTGTATTGCTCAAAACCATCGAGAGCGTTCTTTTTCAATATCAGGTCCGATATTTCAAGTATGCGGCGGTGTTTCTCTGCTACACTGTCAAACCTGCCGGGACTCAGCTTTTGCCCTTTGCTGTCATACGTCATGCCATGCTCAGCTGTGTAAACAAATTCTTCAGTGATTACAGAACCGTTGCGAAGCACAGTATATCCATCATCCGTGTTAAGTATATCCTTCCCGAGAGCGTGGGGAGCATCGAAGCCCATAAGATTGGATATTGTCGGGAGCAAGTCCAGCTGTCCGCAAATCGTACTGTCTGTACCAGCCAGATCCAAACCCGGACAAATAATGAAGCAGGGTGAACGCTGCAGCTTTGTCCAGTTGAACTCATCAAATCTAAAATTGATTAGATCGGCGAGCATATCGGTCTGATCCCTTGGTACCGACTGGTGATCGCCATATATTATGATCAATGAATTATCGTAAATGCCTCTGCACTTGAGATCCTTCAGGAATTCTCCGACAGCCATGTCAACGTAATGCGCAGCTTCGGAGTAATTTCCTGCCATAGTGCCCTCAAACGCCCCAGCGTCAAATCTGTTATAATTGCTGAAATAGTTATAAGGATGGTGGCTGGTCAATGTCACAAAAAATGCATAAAATGGGCGCGAGGTATCAATTTTATCAAGAGACTGGCGAAAAAAGGACAGATCGCTGAGCCCCCAGCCAAGGCATTCATCCATTTCGAAATCAACACTGCTCACAAAATGGTCGAAGCCAATGGACCTGTACATCTCGCTCCTGTTCCAGAAGCTTGGATTGTTGGCATGGAATGCATATGAAGTATAACTATGTTGTTTCAACAGCTTTGGCAGACTGTCGTATGTATTGTTAGGATATCTGAAGTAAACCGAACTGTCCTTCAGCGGGTAGAGAGAAGTATTGACAAGGAATTCCGCATCTGATGTGTTGCCTGCGCCTGTCTGGTAATAAAAGTTGTCAAGGTAGATGCTCCCGGCGGCCAGTCTGTTCAGATTGGGAGTTATCTCACTTTTGTTGAATTCGAGCCCGATCAGAAAATTTTGTATCGCTTCAAGCTGAACTATGATCAGATTCCTGCCCCGGGCAGCACCATTGTGCTTTTTTCCGCTGCTGCCCCTGGTAGCAAAAAAGCTACTGATAACGGTTCGCTCATCAGCATCAAGACTTCGGTCATCAAGAATGTTCTGGGCGATGAATCTTTTGGCGTCATAATAGTGAAAGTATAAAATACCCAGATTATTGACCACATAGTTATTATCAAAGGGAAAGGTGCCGGGCGAGGACCTTGAGTAGGCAAAGCCAAGGGAAGCCAGTCCGGAGGCGAGAAGAGCAGCCGCAGTCAAAAATCTGGTGTGAGCCTTCAGTTTATTCTGGAAACACCTTAAATCTACTCTGCCAAGAGTCAAAGCGGCTAAAAGGGTTGAAATATCTGCCACATACACTGCATCCCACGGTCTTAAAAGACTCAGGATGCTGTTGGTGACAGAGCTTGCCAGACCAATCTGGTATATCGACTGAACGGTGATTGGGCTATGGAAGTATCTGAAATATATGGTGTCGGCTGCAAGAAGCAGACTTACAGCAATGTGAAGGAGTATAAGGACAGGAATACGCCTTGTGTTGAAAACTGTCAAAATTGCGCCACCGCTGATTATAATGACCGCGATCAGCGATATGTGCATATTGATGTTTTCGGTGCTGAAGGAAGGCGATTGGCTGATACCGGTGACATACTGGAAGTATGTGCATTTTACAGTCAGACCGGAAAGGGATAAAAGCCATATGATGTATTCATTCGGACAGATTTTGTTTTCAACAGCTCGTGTAATGCCTGATAGATATTTCAATAATAAAGCTCTCCTTTCTTTACTGTCATTATTTTTAACAACATATTGAAGTTGATACCTTGATATGCGAGTGGTAGAATAATAGGTGATAAATATCCAGTGAAAAATGCCTGAAGGGTTACGCACCCGGGTGGATGCGAAATAGGCCCGAGGCCTATAGATCTGCATTTGAAAGCGCTTAAAAGCATGGGCGCGAAGATACAGGACGCGCAGAGAGGATTCATATACTGTGAGGCTGAAAGGCTGAAGGGGTGTGATATCCAGCTTGATTATCCAAGCGTCGGCGCTACGGAAAATATTATGCTGGCTTCGGTATTTGCCGAAGGGGAAACAGTTATAAGAAATGCGGCAAAGGAGCCTGAGATCCTAGACCTGCAGAACTATCTGCAATCGACCGGCGTCCATGTTACAGGGGCGGGAACGAGTATCGTCAGGGTCCTGGGAGGGGAACACAAGCTTAGGAATGCTGAGCATACGATCATTACAGACCGAATCGTTACGGGTACATATATGGCAGCGGCAGGCATAACGGGCGGAGAGCTTCTGCTGAGAAACGTCATACCGGAACATTTGAGCTCGATTATTTCCCTGCTGAGGGAAAGCGGCTGCAGGATCGTTGCAAAGGGCAGTACAATGCTTGTGGCGGGACCGGCCAGACTGCGTGGGCTTGATATTGTGCGTACGCTGCCATACCCGGGTTTTCCCACGGATATGCAGGCCCAGCTTTTGGCTATGTTGACAATGGCCAGGGGAACAAGCATAATAGTGGAGACCGTATTTGAAAACAGGTACAAGCATGTGGATGAATTGCTGAGGATGGGCGCGAATATAAAGCTTGAAGGCCGTATTGCAGTTGTCAAAGGCGTAAAAAAGCTTATCGGCGCCAACGTATACGCGCGGGATCTCAGGGGGGGAGCGGCATTGGTGCTGGCAGGCCTCGCTGCTGATGGAGAAACAGTGATATCCGACATCAAGCATATCGACAGGGGCTATGAAAACATAGAAGATAAATTGAGACAGGTTGGTGCTTCCATCCAGCGTGTCGAGTAATATATCTGCTGACCTGATTTAAAACCTGTTTATTATAGGCAATCAGGGGGTAAAGGATGAAATTGCGCAGGGTAAACACTGAGCAGTTGCCTGCACATGTGCTGAACAAAAGAAAAAGAAGGCAGCAAAGGATATTGAGGACGATAAGGTTTGCATTGGTGACGGCATTGTTTGTAATTACCATTGTATATGCTTCGCTGTCACCTTTTTTCAATATAGAGAAAATTACCTCGGATGGTTCCGCCCATTATGATGGGGCTGTCCTGGCTGCCGCCTCCGGTGTTAGAACGGGCCGCAACGGATTCAGGCTGCTGTTTGGGAGCAGTACGTTTTCGGGAATATTCCGCATAGGTGATGCCGAACGGAATATCATGAAATCCTGCCCATATGTCAAGCAAGCAAAGGTCAGGTATTTCATCCCGTCGACCATACATATCGAGGCTACGGAACGGGAACCCGCGGCTGTACTGGATATGAACGGGACCAGGCTGCTTATTGACAGGGAGGGATACCTGCTTGAAATAGAACCTGAAGCAGATAGTACAAAGCTGCCTGTGATAAGAACGACACAGTTAAAATCCGCAGATCCCGGCAGCAAATTGGACATATCTGATGAAATGCTCTTATCAGCATTCAAAGTATTTGATACAATTAATGAAGTTGACAGCGCAAATGAGGACAAGCTGATAGATGATATCGATTACGTGGACGCAAGTGATCCTTTTAACATATGTGTTTCCGTGGAATCGCGGATAACGGTCAATTTTGGCAAGGCGGAGGATCTGCACTACAAGATCAATGCTGCGTCAAGCATAATAAGAAAGAATATCAAAAACACAGAAAGGGGAACGCTGGATTTTTCGACTGATTCTGATCCGGTGTTCACTCCGGAATATGGAGGGTAGAATTCGATGCTTCCAATCTTGGGAATGATAATCGGTATATTAATAGGAGTATTCCTGATCCCCATCAATATCCCGCAGCAGTATTCCATATATCTGGCAGTAGCTATACTTGCGGCGCTGGACTCCGTATTCGGAGGAATTGCATCTACGATGCAGGGAAAATTCAACATGAAGATCTTCATATCAGGATTCTTCGGCAATGCTATTCTTGCTGCAATACTTGCTTATATAGGCGATCAAATGGGATTACAGCTTTATCTTGCAGCAATATTTGCATTTGGCAATAGAATTTTTCTAAATTTCGCAGTAATTCGCAGATATATGTTGAATAAGTCAAATAAAAACGATAATATATAGTTTGTAGGGGGTCGCTTCCGTGAGTAATTTGATTATTAGTATTGACATCGGAACATCCAAGGTCAGTACTCTTATAGGAAAAGTGAATAAATATTCACAGATAGAGATAGCAGGCAGAGGCATGGCTCCATGCAGCGGTCTGAAAAAAGGCGTGATCGTTGATATCGACAGTACCGCTGAAAGTATCAGAGAGGCTGTGGAGGAAGCTGAATCAGATGCCAATATGAAGGTTGCTTCAGCTTATGTCAACATTCATGGAATGCATGTCAATATCATCAATAATAAAAGCTACTTGAATATCAATGGCAGAGAGATTACAAGCAGCGATATCCAAACTATTCTCAATGATGTAAGGGATATAGAATACCCGGAGGACAGACAGCTCATCGATGTCATACCCAGACAGTACATAATTGACGGATATGACGAGATAACAGACCCCGTGGGCATGGTAGGCGCCAGGCTTGAGGTGGATGCCGATATACTGGTCGGAAAGATTACCTCTGTTCAGAACATCATAAAAAGTATGGAGAGAGCGGGCGTCAGGATAGACGGAATAGTGGCCGAGGCGTTTGCCACCGGTGAGATATGCCTGACTGCCGATGAGAAGGATATCGGTGCAGTATTGCTCGATATAGGCGGCAGTGTTACCGATGTTTCGGTTTACCAGGGAAAGCGGCTTGTATTTTATGATACGATCCCCGTAGGAGGGGACCATGTTACCAATGATATAGCAATCGGCCTGAGAATATCAAATACTGAAGCCGAGAAAATAAAGCGGCAGTTTGAATTGGCATTGACTTCACTGATTAAGAACGATCAGGAAATTTCCGTTCTGGATATAAATGAAAACAAAAAGAAAAATGTAAAGGTTTCGGAAGTCGTTGAGATAATAGAAGCAAGGGTCTATGAAATATTCTCCCTCTGCAGGAACCTTCTTGTAAAGTCCGGTGTCGCCATCCCTGAGGAAGGGAATGTGGTAATGACCGGAGCGGGCATTTCATATGTTGACGGCTGCAAGCAGCTTGCCCAGGAGGTATTCCAGATCCCTGTCAGGGTAGTGCAGGCCGGACAGGTACAGGGTGTATCAAAGCCTGAATTTGTTGCGGCTGCGGGTATGATAAGATACGTTGCCAATGTAAAAAAAGGCGGAAGCGCAGCCAGCGAAGTCAAACTGAAGAAGACTGCGGGGGTTCAGCGGAAGATAACGATACTTGATAAAATCGTCAATTTTATTAAGGAGATTTTTTAACAAATTAGCGATTTATATCGAACTTTTTGTTAAATCTATTCTTGCTTTAATCAGCGGAATAATATATTATTTAAGTGATGCCAAACCAATGACAAAGGGGGATTCAATTTGCTGGAGTTTGATATTGATATGGAACAATTTGCCCAGATTAAGGTCATAGGTGTCGGTGGCGGAGGCAATAATGCCGTCAATAGGATGATATCAGCAGGACTTCGCGGTGTTGAGTTCATAGCAATTAATACAGATAAACAAGCACTCTTTCTTTCCAAAGCAAATACAAAGATCCAGATAGGGGACAAGCTGACCAAAGGACTTGGAGCTGGAGCAAATCCCGAGATCGGTGAAAAAGCGGCCGATGAGAGCAAGGATGAGATCGCCCAGGCTGTCAAGGGCGCTGACATGGTCTTTGTAACTGCGGGTATGGGGGGTGGTACCGGTACCGGGGCTGCTCCAATAGTAGCGCAGATAGCGAAAGAAATGGGTATCCTTACAGTCGGCGTAGTCACAAAGCCATTCATGTTTGAAGGCCGAAAGAGGATGCAGTATGCGGAGCAGGGTATTGAAAAACTAAAAAGCGTTGTCGACACACTGGTTACCATACCAAATGACAGGCTGCTTCAGGTGGCTGAGAAAAAGACATCAATAATAGATGCGTTCAGAATGGCCGACGATGTACTTCGCCAGGGCGTTCAGGGCATATCCGACCTGATTGCGGTACCGGGCCTTATAAATCTTGACTTTGCCGATGTGAAAACCATAATGCTCAATACAGGGCTTGCTCATATGGGTATAGGCAGAGCCTCCGGGGACGGAAGAGCGGAAGAAGCTGCAAAACAGGCGATACAGAGCCCGCTGCTGGAGACTTCCATCGAAGGCGCAAGGGGCGTGCTGCTCAATATCACAGGCGGCGCAGACCTCGGTCTTTTCGAAGTCAATATGGCAGCAGAGCTTGTTCAGAAGTCGGCTGATCCCGATGCCAACATCATCGTAGGCGCTGTGATAGATGAAAATCTGAAGGATGAGATACTCATCACAGTCATTGCGACAGGTTTTGAGAAGGGAACCGTGCTGAAGAAAATAGAGAAGGTCGTAGAGAAACCGACTGCTTCAAGACAGGAACAGGCACCGGCAGTAAAGCGCCACACTACAGGAGAGGTCTCCGATGACGAACTGGAAATACCAACCTTTCTGAGAAAGAATAGATTCAAATAACAGTTTCTATTTTAGTAATTTGCCGATCAAACCCCGGGATCAGATCCCGGGGTTTTTATCTGCTTAAAAATCCTAAATTCTACAGTGCTAAATGACACAATAATCAGCACCTAATAATTATAATTATTATATTGTCAAACATAAATAACCAGGCATAAGAATATATGTAAAATAGGGGATGTCTGCAATACAGCCGGGTGAGGTAAACAGTGGAGATCTATCTGGATATCGTTATCCTTGAGAATATTGTTATCAATTATCTTATACTTTTGGTCACAGCCAGGTTCTCAAAGAATAAAGCGAGCAGTCTGAGGCTTCTTCTTGGATCCCTGCTTGGCACGGCGTACCTTGTCCTGATGATCCTGCTGCCTGATATGAAGGTTTACACTACAGTTTTGTCCAAGGTGCTCCTCTCTATAGGGATGGTGGCGGCTACCTTCAATTTTGGCAGGCTGAAGGTTTTCCTGAAAACACTGGCATTGTTTTATGCATCTACTTTCCTGTTTGCCGGCGCCGGCTTTGCGCTCATGTTTTTCAAAAGGGACTGGGGTATTATGCGAAACGGTGTCATAATGTCACCGGTGTCCATTTTGGATACGACATGGGCGGAGTTGTTACTTGCTGTGGCTGTGACCCTCATTATACTGCGGATAGTATGGGATGCCCTACAGAGCAGGTTTCTCAGGGAGAAGCTCCTTGTGAGGATCAGCATTGCCTTCGACCAAAAGGCAATAGAGGTGCCGGCACTTGTCGATACAGGCAATTCACTGCATGATCCGTTGTCAAACATGCCTGTTGTTGTAGTTGAATTTACTGCCATTAAGGATTTACTGCCTGACGATATCCGGAACATATTCGAACAGGATACGGAAAACGATCTTAACCGGGTCACAGCGACGATATCCTGTTCAAACTGGTTCTCCAGATTCCGTTTGATTCCGTTCACCTCTCTTGGAAAGGAGAATGGAATGCTGATCGGTTTCAGACCGGATTATATCGAGATCGGAGAGGAAGATGACCGCAAGGGGGTCCACGACGTAATAGTAGGCATCTACAACAAGGCTTTATCAAGGAACGAACAGTACAGGGCGCTTATGAATCCTGAACTTATGTAAATATTACAGCGAAAGGAGATTACAGATGGGTATGTTCGCCAGAATCCGGCTGATACTCAGGGTCAAATACTTGGTCCTGCTTAACAAAATCAGGAGGAAGCAGAGCTTTCCTATACATTATATAGGAGGGAGCGAAGCGCTGCCGCCTCCGCTGACCCTCGACGAAGAGGCTTATCTGCTTACGAAGCTTGAAGATAAGGATATCGGGGTCAAAAGTGTACTGATTGAACGCAACCTGAGATTGGTCGTATATATTGCCAGAAAGTTCGAAAATACGGGGGTCGGTGTGGAGGATCTCGTGTCTATAGGGACAATAGGCTTGATCAAGGCAATAAACACATTTAATCCGGCCAAGAATATAAAGCTTGCCACATATGCCTCAAGGTGCATAGAAAATGAAATACTTATGTACCTGAGGAGAAATAATAAAATAAAGACGGAAATATCTATCGATGAGCCTCTGAATGTAGATTGGGACGGAAATGAGCTGCTGCTTTCTGACATATTGGGGACCGAAAACGACATCATCTACAGAAGCCTTGAGGATGAAATCGACAGGGAGCTTCTGAATACCGCGATGAAAAAGCTTTCGATAAGGGAGAAAAAAATAATGGAATTGAGATTCGGCCTTTCAAACGGAGTCGAAAAAACGCAGAAGGAAGTCGCCGATATGCTTGGCATCTCACAATCCTACATATCAAGGCTCGAAAAAAGGATAATCAGCCGTCTTAAGAAGGAGATCAACAGGATGGTTTGAAACCATCAAAGCCGCTGTTGTCAAGGCCTTCGACAAATATTTTTATAGGCGGGCCACAGTATAAAAAAAGCCTCCGGGGCAATAATGATACTATACGATGCACCTGGAGGTTTTTTATATGCTGATCAACAAAGTGGAAATATGCGGAGTTAATACTTCCAAACTGCCGGTTCTGTCAAACGAACAAAAGAAGGTATTGTTTGAAAGGATGCATAAAGGAGATACCTCTGCCAGGGAAGAGTTCATAAACGGAAATCTCAGACTCGTACTCAGTGTTATCCAGCGGTTCAATAACAGGGGCGAATATGTGGATGATCTTTTTCAGGTTGGTTGTATCGGCCTGATAAAGGCTATAGACAATTTTGACGTCTCACAGAACGTGAAGTTCTCTACCTATGCGGTGCCCATGATAATAGGCGAGATCAGGAGATACCTCAGGGACAATAACTCCATAAGGGTGAGCAGATCTCTCAGGGACATAGCATACAAGGCTTTACAGGCAAAAGAGAGATTGACCAGCAGAAATTCGAAGGAGCCTACCATATCTGAGATCGCTGAAGAGCTCAAATTGCCCAAGGAGGATGTGGTCTTTGCCCTTGATGCAATACAGGATCCCATATCGCTCTTCGAATCAGTATACCATGATGGAGGAGACGCAATATATGTGATGGATCAAGTAAAGGACGAAAAGAATATAGATGAAAACTGGCTGGAGGGTATTTCTCTGAAGGAAGCTATGAGAAAGCTGAATGACAGGGAAAAGCTGATACTGAACCTCCGGTTCTTCGAGGGAAGAACACAGATGGAGGTGGCAGATGAGATAGGGATCTCACAGGCTCAGGTCTCCAGACTTGAAAAAACAGCGCTTATGCATATGAAAAAGCACATTTGAGAAGTGGCAGGCGGCTGACTGAGGAGCTTAAAAATAAACTTGTATAAGGACACCGAAAGGTGTTTTTTTGTTTTATATTGCAGCGCACGCCATCATATATTTAAGTAGGAAAATAAGTTTCGGATGACTGGCGGGGATAAAATGAATCGTTCATCTGACTTCAGACAAAAGGAAGTCATCAATGTAAACGACGGTAGACGGTTGGGCTTTGTATCGGACGTGGAAATCGACCTAGAGCAGGGAAAGATAGAAGCCATAGTATTGCCTGGTGTAGCCAGGCTATTCGGCCTGCTAGGCAAGGACAGCGAATTTGTGATACCATGGGAGAAGATAGTAAGAATAGGTGAGGATATTATCCTTGTTGACCTGGATGAGCGTTTTTTAAAAAGATATTTCGACTGAGAAGAATTTCCTAAAGAATTTGACATAATTGCCCGATACAATAATGGAACAGGACAAAAGATAAAACAATGCGGCGTCAAGCCGTACGGGAGGGTAAGCAATGAAATGTCCATATTGTGGGTACATAGAGGATAAGGTAATAGACTCAAGGCCTACTGAGGAAAATGCGGCAATCAGAAGGCGCAGGGAATGCATAAAATGCCTAAAGAGGTTTACCACCTATGAAAAGGTCGAGAGTGTTCCGCTGATGGTGATCAAAAAGGACAAGACACGTCAGATATTCGACCGCCAAAAGCTGCTCAACGGACTTCTTCGGGCCTGTGAAAAAAGACCGGTCTCCATTGATGAGCTTGAAAGGCTTGTAGAGAATATCGAAACTCAGATACTCAACTCGTTGAAAAGGGAGATTACCACACATGAAATAGGGGAAATGGTCATGGCCAAGCTCAAGGATCTGGATGAGGTGGCATATGTCAGATTTGCCTCGGTATACAGACAGTTCAGAGATATCAATACCTTCATGGAGGAGCTCCACAAGCTCTTGAAGGAAAAATAGCATTTCATACAGCAGATCACGGAAATATGTACCGGCGCCTCACTTTTCGAGGCGCTTTTTTGTTTTATCTGCAGATTAGATTTGTTATGCAGACACAAATAAATTTGGGTATGTACAAATTGTGGTATTTATAGTAGTATTATGTTGGAAATAAATGTATAAGATAGCAACATATACTACAAGAAGGTAAATTGTATGTATTCAAAAATCATAAGCTGCGGTCTTTTAGGCATAGATGGATATATAGTTGAGGTTGAGACTGATATCAGCAGCGGGATACCTGCATTCGATATCGTCGGGTTGGGAGATACAGCTATTCGTGAGTCACGTGAACGTGTCCGGTCTGCCATAAAAAACAGCGGGTTTGAATTTCCCATCCGCAGGATCACTATGAATCTGGCACCTGCCAACCTCAAAAAAGAGGGATCCTCCTTCGACCTTGCCATTTCACTTGGCATACTTGCGTCAACCGGCATAATTGATCACAATGCAGTTCAAAAAACAATGTTTATCGGAGAGCTTGCCCTTGATGGAGGTATAAAGCCGGTTAAAGGTGTATTGCCAATAGCGGTATGTGCTATGCAAAGCGGCATCAGATACCTTTTCCTGCCTGAGGCAAATGCAAGGGAAGCTTCGGTCGTCAAGGAGCTGCACATTGTTCCGGTCAGAGATCTAAAGGAAGCAATCAGTATTATAAATGGTGAGTATGAGATAACGCCCTTCATTGACACGGTCTCTGACAGTGAAGATGCAGACGGCGGTTATACAGAAGATTTTGCAGATGTAAAGGGACAAGAAAATGTTAAAAGAGCACTGGAAGTGGCAGCATCGGGAGGGCATAACTGCATAATGCTGGGATCACCCGGCTGCGGAAAGACGATGCTGGCCAGAAGGCTTCCTGGCATACTCCCCTCCATGACCTTCGAGGAGGCACTGGAGGTGACGAAGATACACAGCATTGCCGGTATCCTGCCGCCCGGGCTGGCTCTTGTAAAAGCAAGGCCCTTCAGAAGCCCTCATCATACCATTTCGGACACAGGCCTTGTAGGAGGCGGTTCTATTCCGAAGCCTGGTGAGATAAGTCTGGCTCATTACGGCGTACTTTTCCTGGACGAGCTGCCCGAGTTCAGCAAAAAATCACTTGAATCACTGAGACAGCCTCTGGAGGATGGCGTAATAACCATTTCGAGGGTTAATGCAAGCCTGACCTACCCAGCCAGGACAATGCTGATATGCGCGGCGAACCCCTGTAGATGCGGAAAATTCCTGGACCAGTCAGGACAATGTACATGCACGCCAGGTCAAATACAGCAATATCTTGGTAAAATGTCAGGTCCTCTTCTGGACAGGATGGATATCCATATCGAGGTGTCGCCGGTAAAATACAGGGATCTGGACAACAGCAGCCCTGTCGAGCCGTCCGCCGCGATCAGGGAAAGAGTCGAGGGCACCAGGCGCATACAGCTTGAGAGGTACAAGGGAATGCGAATATATTCGAATTCACAGCTTCAGCCGGCAATGTTCGGTAAATTCTGCAGGCAGGACAGCAAATGCAGGGATATTCTGAGAAATGTGTTTGACAAGCTGGGCATGAGTGCCAGAGCTCACGGAAGGATACTGAAGGTAGCCAGGACCATAGCCGATATGGACAGGAGCGAGGAAATCAGGCCAGTGCATCTGACGGAGGCAATACAGTACAGGAGTCTGGACAGAAGGATATGGAATGTATAGGGAGAGCCGTTCAATAGCGTCCAGGGTGGTGAGGATATGCAGAGTGAATTGAAGTATTGGGTATGGCTGAGCATGCTGGGGGGTGTTTCTCCAAGGAGGAAATATATTCTGCTTGAGCACTTCGGAGATCCAGCATACATATGGGAAGCCGGGGAGGCGGAGCTAAAGGCATTGGGTCTATGTACGCCAAAGGTCATCGGCAGACTAAGGGACAGGGAAGCTAGAGATAACACGTCTGCCGCAATGGAGCAGATAAAAAAGTGTGATGCCGATGTTATCACACTCAATGATAAGCGTTATCCTTCAGAACTGAAATTCACAGCAGACCCTCCTGTTGTCCTTTATTGCAGGGGGAGTCTTAAAAATGATGAAATATGCGTAGCTGTCGTGGGTTCAAGGAGAGCAACATGGTACGGCCTGGATATGGCAAAACGTTTGTCACGAGCGCTTGCCGGGCATGGTGTAACAGTGGTGAGCGGAATGGCCAGAGGTGTTGATTCTCATGCGCATTTAGGAGCGCTGGAGCGAAATGGCAGAACGATAGCGGTGCTTGGCTGCGGTGTTGACAGGGCATACCCTCCTGAAAACCGGGAGCTTATGAAAAAAATAATAGAAAATGGAGCGGTCATATCGGAATATCCTCCAGGAACTGAACCCATACCTTACAATTTTCCGGCCAGGAACCGGATAATCAGCGGTCTGTCCAGAGGAGTGGCAATAGTTGAGGCAAGTGAAAGGAGCGGTTCGCTTATAACGGCGGATTTTGCGCTGGAACAGGGAAGGGATGTTTTTGCGGTGCCCGGCAATATCAATTCGGTATACAGTGCCGGTACCAACAGGCTTATAAGGGAAGGCGCGAAAATAGTGACCGGCGTGGAAGATATAATAGATGAGCTGGATTTGGATAAAACAGCAGATAATATGAATTATTTGGATAAAAAGTCTGTCGGCTTGAAGCTTTCCGGCGATGAAAAATCGATTGCCCAGAGGCTGGTCTGCGGACCGGTCCATATCGATGTCATTGCAAGGGATTGCGGCCTGAGTATACCGGTAGCTTCCTCCGTCCTGGTGATGCTTGAATTGAGCGGATTCGTAGAGCAGTTGCCAGGAAAATTCTACAAACTGGTTGAATAAATGAAAAACATTTAGTAGATTTTACTTAAAAATGTGGTAATATATGATTTGTACTTGTATTAAATAAACTATTCCACCCGCAAGGAGGAAATAATGGCAAACAACCTTGTTATAGTAGAGTCGCCCGCAAAGGCAAATACAATAGGGAAATTTCTAGGTAAGGACTACAAGATCGTAGCTTCGGTCGGACATGTTAGAGATCTGCCAAAAAGTCAGATCGGCGTCGACATCGAAAATGGTTTTGAGCCTAAATATATCACTATAAGGGGCAAGGGAGATGTGATCAGCAAGCTCAAGAAAGAAGCAAAGGCTGCCGGAAAGGTTTACCTTGCAACCGACCCTGACCGCGAGGGAGAAGCTATATCATGGCATTTGGCAAATCTTTTGAACATTGATGAAAAGGAAAAGTGCAGGATCACTTTTAATGAGATAACAAAAAATGCAGTTAAAAACGCTATAAAAGCACCAAGAAAGATAGATATGGACCTGGTGGACGCCCAGCAGGCAAGGCGTGTGATGGACAGGATCGTGGGATATAAGATCAGTCCCCTCCTCTGGAAAAAGGTGAGAAAGGGGCTTAGCGCCGGACGTGTCCAGTCGGTCGCAGCAAGGATCATATGCGACAGAGAGGAAGAGATTTCGAGCTTTGTACAGGAGGAGTACTGGACGATCACCGCCAGCCTCCATAAGAAAAAATCCGGGTCCACCTTTGAAGCGAAGTTTTTTGGAAAGGCAGATGAAAAGATAGAGCTGAGGAATAAGGAGCAGACGGATGAAATATTAAAGCAGCTTGAGGACAAGGACTTTGTTGTCAGCAAGGTCAGGAACGGAGAAAAGAAAAAGACGCCGCCGCCGCCGTTCACTACCAGCACGATGCAGCAGGAAGCCTCAAGAAAGCTTGGCTTCCCTACAAAGAAAACGATGATAATCGCACAGCAGCTCTATGAGGGCATAGCTGTAAAGGGACATGGCTCGGTCGGTCTGGTGACATACATTCGTACAGATTCAGTAAGGATTTCCGCCGAGGCGCAGCAGGAAGCAAAAAGGTATATCGGAGAAAAATTCGGAGAAAAATATTTGCCTGAGGAAACAAGAGCATATAAAAACAGGTCTGCATCCCAGGATGCCCATGAAGCGATAAGACCTACTTATGCGGATATGGAGCCTGATGCGATAAAGGAATCGTTGACGAATGACCAGTACAAGCTGTACAAGCTGATCTGGTCGAGGTTTTTGTCAAGCCAGATGTCATCGGCGATTTACGATACGGTTGCTGCTGATATAACGGCAGGAAACCTGCTTTTCAAGGCCAATGGCTCCAAAATCAAATTCAAGGGCTTCATAGCGATATACACTGAGGGCAGGGATGATGATGCTGAAGAGGGAGAAGTGACAATACCTGAACTGATACAGGATGAAAAGCTGCTGTTGAAAAAGCTGGAGGACAAACAGCATTTTACTCAGCCGCCGCTGAGATATACCGAAGCGACTCTCGTCAAGGCATTGGAGGAAAAGGGCATAGGTAGGCCGAGTACTTATGCACCGATAATCACGACAATACTTGCCAGAGGGTATATAGAGAAGGAAAAGAAATTTCTCAAGCCGACTGAGCTTGGTATTATAGTCAATGACCTGATGAAAAATAATTTTACCGATATCGTAGATGTCCAGTTCACAGCCCAGATGGAAAAAAAGCTTGACGATGTCGAAGAGGGCACAAAGAAGTGGTCCGTCCTGATGAAGGATTTCTACGGTCCATTTGCCGATGCTCTGAAGGAGGCCGAAGCAAAGATCGGCCACATCGAAATACGCGATGAAGAGACCGACATCAAATGTGAAAAATGCGGCAGGAACATGGTCATAAAAATCGGGCGCTTCGGTAAATTCCTTGCTTGCCCCGGTTTTCCAGAATGCAGGAATGCCAGGCCGATACTTGAGGAGGCCGGAGTAAACTGCCCTGAATGCGGAAGCAAGGTGCTTTTTAAAAAGACGCGCAAGGGAAAAAGGTATCTTGGGTGTGAGAAAAACCCGGAATGTGGCTTTATGACATGGGATATGCCGGCCGGGGAGAACTGCCCTAAATGCGGCAACTTCCTTGTCAAAAAGTACAACGGAAAGAAAGTTTCGCTGAAATGCAGCAGCAGTAAATGCGGTTTTGTTAAGGAAACAGCGAAAGAATAGTGATCCGCAGGAGGAAGTCCTATATTGGAGAATCGATATATAAATGTGATCGGCGCCGGCCTTGCAGGAAGTGAAGCTGCATGGCAGGCTGCCAAAAGGGGACTGCAGGTAAGACTGTACGAGATGAAACCGCACAAAAGGTCTGCCGCCCACAGTCTCAATACATTTGCTGAACTGGTTTGCAGTAATTCACTTCGTTCCGACCGGCTGGAAAACGCCGTAGGCCTTCTTAAGGAAGAGCTGCGCAGAATGGATTCACTGATAATGCGGTGTGCTGATGCTGCCAGGATTCCTGCGGGCGGTGCGCTGGCAGTGGACAGGGAAGGTTTTTCCGCCGCGGTTACAGAGATACTGTCCAATCATCCCAATATAACAATTCATTATGAGGAAGTCTCAGAGCCTCCGGCAGAAGGTATCACCATAATTGCTACCGGACCGCTGACATCGGATGCCCTTGCTGATTACATCATTTCAGTTACAGGACGAGAGAGCCTGTACTTTTATGATGCAGCTGCTCCGATAGTGACATATGAATCCATAGACATGACCAAGGCTTTCCGGGCATCGCGCTACGGCAAGGGCACTGATGATTATATAAACTGTCCGATGAGCAAGAAGCAATACGATATATTCTATAACGAACTGATAAAAGCGGAAACGGTACCTCTTCGAACATTCGAAAAAACGATCCTCTTCAGTGGCTGCATGCCTGTTGAAAGCATGGCAGCCAATGGATATGATACAATGCGCTTCGGACCGCTCAAGCCTGTCGGTATCGTTGATCCGGCCACTGAAACCGAACCATATGCTGTCGTGCAGCTGAGGCAGGACAATAAAGAGGGGACACTCTACAACATCGTAGGGTTTCAGACCCATCTGCGCTGGCCGGAACAGAAAAGAGTCTTCGGATTGATACCGGGTCTTGAAGATGCTGAATTCGTACGTTATGGAGTAATGCACCGCAACACATATATAAACTCTCCCGGACTGCTTGATGCAGCCTACAGGATGACAGCAAGACCGGAGCTTTATTTTGCTGGGCAGATAACAGGTGTTGAAGGGTATGTGGAGTCGGCTTCCTCCGGACTTGTCGCTGGTATCAACGCAGCATTGCAGTGCTTGGGAAAGGAACAGCTTATCTTTCCTGAGGATACTGCTATCGGTTCACTGGCCGCATATGTATCCAGCAATTCGACAGGAAAGCTGCAGCCGATGAATGCCAGCTTCGGTCTGATCAGGACTCCTGATCTTAGATTCAGAAACAAAAAGGAAAAATATCAAATAATGGCCGACATTGCTCTTAAGCGTATAGATGAGCTGAAAAACATCTGACTAGTGTCAAAACATATTTTGTAAATTTCATCAAATATATCTATCCTACAATATCTTGTCTTTATATGTATACTGCCACATTATGTTGTTGTAATTATCGACTTATTATGCTAAAATTTTATTAGCACTATGGAATATTATGTATGTATGCTTTTTTATGCCATTATTTTTCATAAGGAATACAGCGTATTGTGTCGAAATATATATGGTAAGCATATTTTTGTAGTATTTACATAAAGGAGACGGTCTGAATGTTTGATAAAATTACAAACCATTTGCAACTCCGTGAGAAAGCACTCGATGCAGCCTGGATACGCAACGAAGTAATCGCTCAGAATATAGCAAATGTTGATACGCCGGGTTATAAGCGTTCAACTGTGGCATTTGAGGAATATCTGGAGAGCGCATTCAAAAAGAATGGTTTCAAGGGAAACACGACCAGCAGCAGACATGTACAGATCGGTAAAAACTCTGATAATGCAAAGATCAGGGTTTCGGAGGATAACAGTAACCTGAGCACAAGGCTTGATGGTAACAATGTGGATATTGAGACTGAGATGGCGTCTCTGGCTAAGAACGACATACGCTATAATGCGCTTGTCCAAAGCATAAGCGGCAGCTATCAAAGGATCATGTCCGTGATTAATGAAGGGAAGAGGTAATGTATGGGTTATTTTGGAGCACTTGATATAGGCGCTTCGGCGCTAACGGCACAAAGACTGCGTATGGATACTATTTCCCAGAATATAGCCAATGCAACTACTACCAGGACGGAGGACGGGACTCCATACAGAAGGAGGCTGGTGGTTTTTGAAGAGACCTCCCAGGGAATACCGTTCTCGCAGTACCTGTCTGCAAGCAGCCGGGATAGATATTTGGCAAAGGGAGTAAAGGTATCGAGGATCGTAGAGGATACAAGTCCGCTTAAACGGGTGTACGATCCCGGACACCCTGATGCCGATAATGAAGGGTACGTGGAAATGCCCAATGTGGATGTCGTAACTGAGATGGTCAATATGATATCGGCAACAAGGGCTTATGAAGCAAATGTGACTACTATAAATACCACAAAAAGCCTGGCTATGAAAGCTCTCGAAATAGGCAAGTAATGTATTGAACAGTCAGATGATAAAGGATGGTGTACAATATGGCGATTGACAAGATCGGTACGATAGGTTCACTGGCGCCGACACGTTCCATATTTGAGACCAGTGAGAGTGAAACAGCGGGAAGTATATCGATTCCGTTTTCCGATTACTTTAAAAAGGCTCTCGACGAAACAAACAACCTTCTGGTCAGCGCGCAGAATCTGTCTGATGATTTTGCAGCAGGCCGGACAGACAATATACACCAGGTGTTCCTGGCGGCTGAAAAAGCAGATATAGCGCTTCAGTTTACTATGCAGATCAGAAACAAGATCATGGATGCATACAGTGAGATAATGAGGATGCAGATTTAATATGATTTGCAGGCTTACAAATGATGAATATAGTAACAGGGTGGTGAAGCCATGCCGGATTTCATAAAAAAGTATCTTGATCAATTCAGGGAATTCTGGGGAAGTCTTGAAAAATCTCAAAAGACACGCCTTTATATCACTTCTGCAATTGTTGTGGCAGCAATAAGCATTTCTATATTTCTGCTGACACGGCCACAGCGCGTTGTTCTGTTTACAAATTCCGACCAGAAGCAGGTCGGAGAAATGATAAACATACTTAATGAAAACGGTATCTGGAATTCGGCAGAGAACAATGGCACCAGTATCGTAATCGATCAAAAGGACAACAACAATGCCCAGATCATACTGGCCCAGGCGGGCTACCCCAAAGAGGGCTTTACGTTCGAGGACGCCATATCCAGCATCGGACTGACTACTACACAGCAGGACAAGGAGCATATCTGGAAGCATCAGGAGGTTTCAGATCTGGAATCAAAGCTGGAAATGCTGGATAACATTGATGAAGCTGCAGTAAAGCTGGCTACGCCGCCAACCTCCATATTTCTCAATGCAAACTCTGAAGCGCCGAAACCGACCGCATATGTAATGGTCAGGCCAAACACAACACTGACTCCGGCACAGGTCCAGGGCATAGTGATGCTTGTATCCAGAAGTGTGGAAAATCTGGATCCAAATGATGTTACCGTAGTGGACAATAACAGCAACATACTCAATCTGACATCGGGTGAAGATTCGATAAGTGCAGCAAACAGCCAGGAAGAACTCAGAAAAAAGAGGGAAAACGAGCTTGAGCAAAAAGTGCTCGACTATTTCAGCGGCGGGCAGTTTGACAATTTCGACACACTGAGAGTCGTTGCCAATGTTACGCTGGATTTTGACAAGGAAAAATCCCAGTTAAAATCCATTACCAATCCCCAGGGTATGGACGGAGGGGCTTTGATAAGCGGCAGCAACAGCGAGGAGACAGTAAAGAACGGGACCGAAGGGGGAGAGCCGGGCGTGGGCTCGAATCCTGGCGAGACGAACGCACAGGGATACCAGATCGGGAGCGGTACAGCCTCCGATTATTCCAATAAGCAGGAAGAATACAACTATGGATATGACGAGAAAATAAGCGAGCATGAGAAAGCAACAGGCAAGCTCATACCAGGTGAGTCGGGTCTTGCGATATCGCTGTGGTACGGCAATAAGGTACCTGACGATTCGAGGATGGGCGAGGATTTTATAACTGAGATAAAAGCGGCTGCCAGTACGGCAACAGGAATACCTGTTAAAAATATTTCTGTCAACAAGCTGAAGCTGGCGCCTCCGGAAGTCGTGGAAGAAAGTGCTGCAGACAGGCTGAGAGAGCTGGTGAGCGATTATGGCTTCTTTGCTCTGATGCTGCTTCTGATAGCGGGTATGCTGATATTCGGCATACCGCGCAGGAAGGATAGAGGGCAGGAGACTGTAGCAGTGCCTGTTGCAGGAGGTCCCAAATTCGCGGTGCCTGATCACGATGAACCGATACCGGAAATAGAACTCGAAGAAAGATCTGAGATCAAGAAGCAAATCGATAAGTTTGTTAAACAAAAGCCCGACTCTGTGGCTCAGCTTTTGAGAAACTGGCTGTCTGACGATTGGGATAGCTAATGCCGTTGATTGGAGAGTAACCGTATGGCGAGGTCAGCTGGAGGAAAATCGGATAGATCCGGCCGTGAGAAGGCCGCAATGCTGTTGATATCACTCGGTCCTGAAAAATCCGCAGAGATTTTCAAGCATCTGAAGGAAGATGAGATTGAGCAGCTCACCCTTGAAATAGCAAATATCAGGACTGTGTCCCCCGAAGAAAAAGAGAGGGTCATGGAAGAGTTCTATCAGATATGTCTTGCCCAGGAATACATAGCCGAGGGTGGTATCGGCTATGCCAAGGAAATACTTGAAAAAGCGCTTGGCACACAAAAGGCGTTGGACGTGATCAACAAGCTGACGGTATCACTTCAGGTAAGACCTTTTGAATTTGTAAGAAAGGCGGATCCGGCGCAGCTGCTAAACTTTATACAAAAGGAGCACCCTCAGACCATAGCACTGATACTGGCGTATCTGAAGCCGCAGCAGGCTTCCGTGGTACTGGCGGCGCTTCCCCAGGACAAACAGGCCGATGTTGCAAGGCGTATCGCTGTCATGGACAGGACGTCTCCTGAAGTCATAAAAGAAGTTGAACGGATACTGGAAAAGAACCTATCTTCCCTTGTTACGGAAGATTTTACAGCAGCGGGCGGTGTGCAGGCCATCGTCAATATACTCAACACAGTGGACAGAGGAACAGAGAAATATATAATGGAAACACTGGAAATAGAGGATACGGATCTGGCGGAGGAAATAAGGAAGAGAATGTTCGTATTCGAGGATATACTGTCACTGGACAACCGTTCCATCCAGAGATTCCTGCGTGATGTAGAAAACAACCAGCTTGCCATAGCGCTCAAGGGCGCAACAGACGAAGTCCAGAAGGTGATTTATTCCAATATGTCCAAGAGACTTTCGGAAATGATCAGGGAGGATATCGAATTTATGGGCCCTGTACGGCTCAAGGATGTTGAAGAAGCGCAGCAGAAGATAGTCAATATCATCAGAAAGCTTGAGGATGCAGGCGAAATCGTCATTTCCAGGGGCGGAGGAGATGAAATAATTGTATAACAAGGTTTTCAAAAACAACCAGGTGACTTATGGGAGACCGTATCAGATAAAGGTACCGGTCATTTCACATAATTTTGCCGATATGGATGAAGATACACAGACAAATGAAAATGATCAAAATGATGCGGCTGATCCTGAAGAAATGCTTGAAAAAGCAATGCACAAATGTGATGTCCTCATAAAGGAGGCCGAACTCGAAGCAGAACGACTGCTTGATGAGGCGCGGCTGAAGGCGGAAAAGGAAGCTGAAGCCATGGCCGAGGAGGCATGGCAGAGAGGATATGCAGAAGGAATGGAGGCAGCGGCTGAGCAGAACAGGTCCATTCTGGAGGAAGCCAGAGAGATCAGAGAGAGCGCGGCCGTGGAATATGATAGCATATTAGCAGGCATGGAAGCAGATATAGTGGAACTTGTCATCAAGACGGCAAGAAAAGCGGTAGCCGGCGAGCTTGCTTCCAACAGGGACGTAATCCTTCAATTGGCAGCAAGTGCCCTTTGCGAATGCTCAAACAAGAACGGAGCCATAATAAGGGTTTCACCGGCCGATGGTGAATATTTGGAAGAGAACAGAGACAAGCTCGCAATGATGGTCGAGGGAGCCGACGGGTTGGAAATAAAACTAGACAGCATGCTAAAGCCCGGTGACTGTATTATAGAAACGCCTCTTGGAAGCATCGATGCAGGAACAGGAACCAGGCTTGACAAAATCGAAGAGGCAATGAAAGAGGAGTATGAAGGCAGATGATTCCGGGGAGGTTTTGGCACAGTGCAGATAAGCCTTCAAAAATATCATGATATATTGGACAAATCAAATTTTCTCAAATACTTCGGCAGGGTATCCAAGGTAGTCGGTCTCACAATAGAGTCCGACGGACCCGAGGTCGATGTCGGCGAGCTGTGTAAGATCCATGCTTCAAAGGGAAAAAGAATAATACAGGCAGAGGTCGTTGGTTTCAGGGACAATAAAGTGCTGCTGATGCCTCTGGGCGAAATGACGGGTATAGGCCCGGGCAATCTGGTAGTGGCCTCTGGTTCAGTATTGAAGGTCGGAGTAGGTAAAAGCCTGACAGGGCGGGTGCTGGATGGCCTTGGATTTCCTATTGACGCAAAGGAGCCCTTCAGATCAGAGCAGTATTATCCCATAAATAACAATCCGCCTCATCCTCTGAATAGAAAACGTATCACAGAGCCGCTGACATTGGGTATAAAGTCCATCGACGGTCTGCTGACAGTGGGCAAAGGACAGCGTATCGGCATCTTTGCCGGCAGCGGTGTGGGCAAAAGTACACTCATGGGTATGATAGCCAGGAATACCAAGGCGGATGTGAATGTTATCGCTCTTATCGGAGAGCGTGGCAGAGAGGTACGGGAATTCATTGAGAAGGATCTGAAGGAGGAAGGCTTGTCCCGGTCTGTCGTAGTAGTAGCTACATCTGACCAGCCCGCCCTTGTCAGACTGAAGGGGGCATATGTCGCCACAGCCATAGCAGAGTATTTCAGGGACCAGGGCAGGGATGTGCTGCTGCTCATGGACTCTCTGACCCGTTTTGCAATGGCACAGAGAGAGGTAGGTCTGTCCATAGGCGAGCCGCCTGTATCCAGGGGGTATACGCCTTCAGTGTTCGGAGCCATGCCAAAGCTTCTGGAACGGGCAGGCAATTCTGAAAAAGGTTCTATTACGGGTCTATATACGGTCCTTGTAGATGGGGATGACATGACAGAGCCTGTCACAGATACTGCAAGGGGTATACTTGACGGTCATATAGTGCTCTCACGCTCCCTGGCAAACAGAAATCAGTATCCTGCCATCGATGTGCTGGCCAGTGTCAGCCGTGTCATGTCTGATATTATTTCAAAGGAACACAAATACGCAGCAGCCGAGGTTAAAAAGGCTCTGGCCATATACAGGGATGCGGAGGATCTGATAAATATAGGCGCTTATGTCAAGGGCAGCAATGAGAAGATAGATCATGCACTGAGCCTTATAGACGGCATACTGGGTTTCATTCAGCAATCAACGGAGGACAGGTTCACCTTCAGTGAGGTGCTTGACCTGCTCGAAGGCATTCTCCGTTAGTGTCAGGGGTGGATAAATGGCGAAATTCCTGTTTAAGCTCCAGCCGGTTCTGAATTTAAAACAGCAGCAGGAAGAAAACAAAAAAAATGAGCTTGGAAAAGCCGTACAAATGCTGGAGGCTCAAAAACAAAAGCTTGCTGAGTTAGAAAATTCACTGGCTGCTGCCGTAAAAGAGTTTAATGAAAAGACAAAAAAAACAACAGTTCATAAACTGATAGAGTTCAATGAATACATTTCCCTGCTCAATTCTAAAATCAAGTCTCAAAAAGAAAATGTAAACAATGCCGCTCTGTATGTCGATAAAGTAAGAGAAGAGTTACTGACAGCTGTAAAGGAAAGAAAGATACTTGAAAAGCTGAAGGAAAAAAAACATGATGAATATCTGTTGGAGCAAAAGAAGCTCGAGCAGAAAACGAATGATGAAATCGTCAGCTACAACCATAACGAGAGTAGTTCGGGAGATTGATGATGCCAGTAAAATCGGAAGCAAAAAAAGGTGAGAAGAAAAAGAAGAGTAAACTCTTTACCATATTTATGATCCTTTTGGATATTGTTATCATTGCCGCAGCATTTGGCGCCGTCTTCTATTTTATTTTTTACAATAACATTGGCGGGGTCACTGAAAGGTATTACTCCACTGTAAAGAGTATACCATTGCTGAATCTTGCCCTGCCGGAGGCGCCGGACCCGCTGAACCCCAAATATATGACCCAGGGTGAAATAAGAGATAAGTATATGGAATACAAGGCTGAAACTGAGCAGCTTAAGAAGCAGTTGGAAGAAGCTGATAAGAAAACAAGTGAACTGCAGGTATACAAGGACAATTATGACAAGCTGACACTGGAGGCCCAAACCTTGCTCCAGTCTTTGGAAATGAGGGGAGCCGCCATTACTGAAAGGGAACAGCAGCTGACAGATCAAAAGGCCAAGCTGGACGAAGCAATTGCAAACAGTGATAGGGAAGCTTTTAAGGAATATTTTGAAACCATCGATCCGGATAAAGCCGCGCTGCTTTATGAAGCAGCAGTTAAGAAGCAGGTGACCGATGAAAATGTTAAAAAGTTTGCACAGGTATATGCAGAAATGGATCCGGCATCTGCAGCTGCAATATTTGAACAGCTTGGTGCATCAAAGCTGGATATAATCACTGAAACGCTAAAGGCAATGAACAAGACCAACTCTTCAGAGATTCTGGAGGCCATGACGCCCGAATTCGCGGCAAAGATTACGGAAAGGCTCAATACACTCTATAAGGGTGATTGATAAATACTAAATCGAGAGGAGGTGAATGAGTGAAATTTTATGAAATTATGATGGGCAGTATCACTGGGAATCAAGCTACTGCTTCCTTCGGGACAGAAGCAGGGCAGACCGGCTCCGACAAAAGCGGCGGGATTTCTTTTACACAGATACTTGACTCTAGGATGAACGATACCTCCATTCGTGCCGTAAATCTTAGAAATACAGCAGAGACAAGTACCGCCAGACAACCGGCATCAGAGGGGTCCGTTGAAAAAAGCGAGTCGTTGTACAAATCCTACAGGCAGGTCAAAGAAAGTATCCAGAGAACCGGAGCAAATGAAAGGCATACTGTCAGGAAAGCATCATCGGAAGATAAGGTCAAGTGGGATGAAGATGGTAAAAGTAAAAAGTCCGAAGAAACTTCAGCCAATGTAATGCAGATATTGGCACAGCTGCTTGGAGTGGACCAGGAGGTTTTGAACAGACTGCTGGCTGAAAACGGTATATCTCCCGAGACACTGAACAGCCTTGAGAACACTGATGAAGCCGCATTAATTCTATCTGATACCCTCGGGCTGGATCCGGCGCAGGAGGATACGCTAAGGACACTGCTTGAAATGATCAAAGGTACTATAGCGGCAGACTCACAGAGTGAGGATATCCCGGAGGGAATACCATTCGATCCCGCAGCGCAGGAGGCTTCAGAAATCGCCGGTGCAGCAGGCGGCAAGACGCCAAAGACGGTTTTGGATCCGGTCATTGAACAGCTTATATCAAAGATATCGGACAAGCTGGATGAATTTACGGAAAGGCTGGTATCGGAGCAGGATACCGTAGAGGATGAAATCGAGAAATTGCTGGCACCGCTGTTAAAAAAATCCGAAGCCTTAAAACAGAATGTGATTGAAGAAGGTCAAACTACTGGTAGTGATCCAAACGAAGATATAAAAGGCATCGATGAAAAAAGCCTGCAGGAATCAAAACTGCAAGAGGAAGATACCGGTGAAAAGAATGATCTTCAAGGGAAGGATAACGGCGGGGAACAAGGGCTTCTGCCCAAGCCGGCACAACAGGGTGACGAAAGTGTTCAGCACATGTTCATGAACACAGCTTCTGACAGTACCGGAACATCGGATGTCGGTCAGATTGCCTCACAAAGGCAGACTGTTCCTGCAAGAGAGATCATCGGACAGATAGTGGAAAAGGCGGGGGCCGTGATTACCCAGGACAAGGCCGAAATGGTTATGGAGCTAAAGCCCGATAGTCTGGGCAGGATATCTCTTAAGGTGGTCACTGAAAACGGCATCGTAATGGCCAAGTTCGTAGCAGAAAACAGGCAGGTCCAGCAGGTATTGGAGACCAACATGCAGATACTGAAGGATTCGCTGGAAAGACAAGGCATCAATGTACAGAGTCTCAGCGTATCTGTCAGGCAGGACGGGCGGCAGCAGGGGGAAAACAGGCAGCAGTACGGTACTACACAGCGCATCGGAAACAGAAGGTCCATGACCGGAGCAAAAGTGGTCGAGGGCGTGACAGCAGGATATGTCGAAGCAAATGCTGTGAGAAACCCGTATATGTGGGAAAGCAGCACGATAAATCTTACAGCATAGGAGGTGAATAAATGAGTGTATCAGTAACAAGCAGCCAAAAAACAATACAGCAGATAATTGATGACAACGCAACAAAAACCAGCAATAGAAATACGGGAGACCTTGGCAAGGATGATTTTCTAAATTTGCTGGTGACACAGCTGAGATATCAGGATCCGTTGAATCCGACCGATGATAAGGAATTTATCGCGCAAATGGCACAATTCAGCTCACTGGAGCAGATGCAGAACCTCAATACCAGCTTTTCTGCCACCAAAGCATACAGTCTGATAGGTAAGAGCATTCTGGCAAATGTTGTAGATCCCACTACGAAAGAGATAGCCGAAGTAGCAGGAGATGTTTCAAGCGTCAGCTTTATCGGCGGCAAATACTACGTGGTGGTGAGAGGCACAGAGGTATCGGTAGATGACATCGTTGAGGTAACTGAGGGTACATATGCTTCACAAAGTAATCTTTCCCAGTTCACAAACCTCATAGGCTGCAATGTCAATGGCATAGTGTACAATCCTGAAGACGGCGATATGATTAAAGTGACCGGAACAGTTAAATCGCTACAAAAGGGAGTATATGAGGATTACGCAGTGATGGACGGAGTAAGCGTTGAAATAGCCGGGCTGGATACTACGGTAAAAACAACTGATACGGAGTACATCAGGAACACTTTGACAACGGCCTATGAAAACGGTGAAGAGATCAACCTGATCATTAAGGACAGCAGTACCGGAAAACGCGTACCTGTAAGTGCAACTATTGTACAACTTGATATATCAGACAGCGGCAAGATCAAAGCAGTGCTCAATGGTGTACATGTTCCTATCGAGAGCATCACTAATATAACTAAAGAGTCTGCCGGAGCAGAAAAAGGCGAGGACACATCAGGGACGAAGGATGTTGACGGTGAGCAGGAAGATCAGGTAACCGGCACTGAAGCAATGGACGAGGATAAACAGGCAGGTGACGGCGATGGTAATTGACAATATGGGCAACAGCATCAACAGGCCTGTCATAACCGGTAAACCGCAAATATCAGGAGCAAGACCGGCTGGCACTCAGCAGCGGCAGCAGAATACCGCAGCGGTAAACTTCGAAAGCATACTGAGACAGCAGCAGGCCGGGCTCGAAGAGATCAAATTTTCCAAGCATGCCGAGTACAGGCTCCAGTCCAGAAACATAAGCCTGACACAGGCGCAGAAGGAAAAAATGAAGGAGGCTGTGGCAAAGGCGGAATCAAAGGGAGTAAGGGATTCACTGGTGCTGATGGACGATCTGGCGTTTGTGGTCAACATTAGGAACAGGACGGTTATCACAGCGGCAAACAGCAGCGAACTGAAGGAAAACGTTTTCACAAATATCGACGGAGCAGTAATAGTATAACAGCCGGACCCTTTCGGGAGGCTGGACATCCCTGAATGACGGAGGGGATGGAAATGACACGGGACACTCAGGCAGAGACTATTGCCGGGAGTGCCGCCGTTTTAACAACGAAGGAGGTCGAACAGACGATATGATGAGATCAATGTTCTCCGGTGTGTCAGGTCTCAGGGCACATCAGACAAGAATGGACGTAATAGGCAACAACGTAGCAAACGTAAATACAGTAGGTTTCAAATCGGGAAGGGTAACCTTCCAGGAAATATTCAGCCAGACCCTAAAGGGCGCCAGCGCTCCAGACTCGGGAACCGGCAGGGGCGGAACGAACCCGATGCAGATAGGCCTTGGACTTGGAGTAGGAGCTGTGGATACCATCACTACCAGAGGCAGCGTGCAGAGGACTGACAATCCAACCGACATGTCTATCGAAGGCGACGGCTTTTTCATCTGCAAGGGCGGTGCCAATGACACTTTTAAATTTACAAGAGCAGGTAATTTCGGCATAGACAAGCTGGGCAACCTGGTAACAGGCAGTGGACTTAATGTATACGGATGGCAGGCCCTCAAGACTGACGGCAGCGGTGAATTCGACACAGAGAAGCCGATAGAGCCTATTAATCTGTATACTGATGCCTACAGGAACAAGAGGATTATATCTGCAAAATCAACATCAACAGCTCAACTGGCAGGAAACCTTGATGCTTCGATGCCAATAGTGACCGGTACTCCGACATCGGAGCAGAAGTTCTCGGTTCCTATGACTGTATATGACAACCTTGGCAATGATTACAAGGTTAATGTAGAATTCTATAAAAGTGGTGCAACAGGAGGAGCAACAGCTGGCTCAACATGGAGCTGGAGCATTCCATCACCGGAAAATGCTGATGATACCGCGCCTACAGGAGCTACAGGGACACTGACATTTAATGATGAGGGTATACTTACTACTACTCCACCTACTGCCAGTGTAGTGTTCACACCTGATGCAACTACAGGTACGGGTACTTTTACTGTTAGTGTTGATTTTTCTAAAATTACAAGTTTTGCAGCTGACAACTCGGTCAAGCCGCAAAGCATAGATGGTTATCCATCAGGCAGCCTGGTATCCTTCAGCGTAGGCTCAGACGGAATCCTGACCGGTATTTATGACAACGGTCAGCAGCAGTCACTGGGTCTGATGGCCATATCGGGCTTTGAAAATCCGGCAGGTCTGCAGAAGGTAGGAGACAATATGTATATTCCGACTACCAACTCAGGCGATTACAAGGCCGTAAAGGCAGGCTCCAATGGTGTCGGGACCCTGAGTCCCGGAACTCTCGAAATGTCCAATGTTGATCTTTCAAAGGAATTTACTGAAATGATAGTGACACAGAGAGGCTTCCAGGCGAACAGCCGTATCATAACGACATCCGATGAAATGCTGCAGGAGCTCGTAAGTCTGAAGAGATAAGCATAGCAGTTTTGTATGAAGCTGGTGCTGCGGCTCCTTTGAGCAAGATACAGAGGTGCCGCAGCATAGCAATATAGAAGAAAGGGATCCAATAATTTGATAGAAATTTCAAAAAAAGTACATAATTCGCCAATTATATGAAATTGTCTATTGAGTTTTTGAGGTAAAAATATTATGATTAAACTGACCAGGCTTAACGGCTCGGTTTATGTCCTGAATAGTGATTTGATAGAGACTGTGGAGGCGACACCGGATACGGTCATATCCACCGTCGAAGGTAAGAAATATGTCTGTAAGGAGTCTGTGGAAGAAGTGATCAGCAGGATCATAGAATTCCGGGGCAGTATACAGATCTATGCAGACACACACAAATGATAGAGGGGGCATAAGAGTTGGAGTCTAAGAGTACATTCTTTATACTGATCGTTATAGTTGCGGTGCTTGCGCTGTCATTAGCGGCGCTTGCAGGGTACCTGGTAATACAGGGCGGCGACCGCGGGAAGGAAACTGGCGGTACGGCAGCGGCTGACGGCGAAGACGAGCAGAAAATCATCATTCCTAAGGAAGAGGACCTGGTAAAGATACCTCTTACTAGTGATGCCACATATTTTAACCTCAAAAAAACAGATTCTCAAAAAACTTCAATCATACAGCTGAGGGTGACCTTAAAATGTCACAAAACATTAAAAAGAGATAAGAAGGCAGTAGTTGAAGAAATGGTAGCGGCACGATCAGAAGAGATACAGGAACTGGTAGTTAAATTTTTCATGAATCTGACCGCTAATGAAGTACAGAATACAGCAATGCTTGACAAGGCCAAGGAAGACCTTACCAAGCAGATAAACGAGCTTATGAACGAGGGTGAAGAAAAGCCTGAAGATATAGTCTACAAGGTTATCTTCTCCGAATGGCTGTTCCAGTAGAATTCTTTGTATTTATCTGCTGATATGCCATTTGCAGCAGGATGCAGAGGCTATGGACAGGAGGTGGTTTTTTAATGGGAGATATTCTGTCGCAGAATGAAATAGATGATCTTTTGAAAGCGCTGAGTACGGGCGAGATCGATGCGCATGAGATTCAGTCAAACACACAGGAAAAGAAGATAAAGAGCTACGATTTTAAAAGGGCCAGCAAATTTGCAAAGGATCATATAAAAACACTGAATATTATATATGACAATTATGCACGTCTGGTGACGAACTTTTTAACAGGTTATCTCAGAACACTGGTGCAGGTGGATGTTGTTACTGTAGAGGCGCTTCCGTACAGCGATTTCAGCAATTCGGTATCGAATCCGGTTATACTGGCTATAATCGATTTCGCTCCTCTGACAGGCTCGATAATATTCGAGATAGAACCTCATGTTGCATATGCCCTGGTAGACAGGATACTCGGTGGCAAAGGCTCTACTATGGAAAGAGTAAGAGAATTCACAGAAATAGAGCTGGCAATCATTGAAAGGATAACTATCCAAATACTCAACCTGATGCGTGAGCCCTGGGAGAATGTAATTTCTATCAGGCCCAGGCTGGACAAGATCGAAACCAACGCGCAGTTCGCACAGATAGTGGCACAGAATGAGACGGTGGCGCTCATAACGCTGAGTGCACGTGTCGGAGATGTAGACGGTATGATAAATATCTGCATTCCGCATATGGTCGTTGAGCCCATAGTATCCAAGCTGAGTACGAAGTTTTGGTTCTCAACTGTTGAAAAGGAAGCTACACCTGATATGAAGCAAAGCATCGAAAGCAAGGTACAGAGCACAAAAGTACCGGTCAAGGCTCTGCTTGGCAGGACATCAATAACAGTCAGCGATTTTCTTGAGCTGCAGCCGGGCGATGTACTTGCATTGGATACAGGTGTGAATGATGAACTTGAAGTTAATGTCGGAAACCTGCAGAAATTTTACGCGATCCCCGGTGTCAAGAAGAACAAGGTAGCTGTCAAGGTTACAAAGGTTGTGAAAAAGGAGGAAGAGTAATGGGAGACATGTTATCACAGGCTGAAATAGATGCTTTATTAAATGGAGTTCCTGCAGATCTGTCGTCGGAAGCCAGTGGTCTGGACCCACAGGAAATAGACGCCCTTGGAGAGATAGGCAATATCAGTATGGGAACATCGGCCACAACACTGTTTACTCTGCTGGGCCAGAAGGTTACAATTACTACTCCCACTGTAACGATCAGTACATGGAACGATATTTCAATGGAATATTCCAATTCGTTCGTAGGTGTCAGGGTAGAATATACCAACGGACTTATAGGTACAAACCTTTTGATAATGAAGGAAGTGGATGTCAAGGTCATTACGGATCTGATGATGGGCGGCGATGGATCAAATACGGCCGGAAGCCTTTCAGAGCTTCATCTCAGTGCGATAAGCGAAGCGATGAACCAGATGGTCGGATCTTCATCGACATCCATGTCATCGATGTTTGACAAGAGAATCGATATTTCTCCGCCAAGGGCATTCATCTTTGATGCAGATAATTTCAGACAGAATATGGGCATCAATGAGGGTGAAAAGGTTGTTAAGGTAGCCTTCAAAATGGTTATCGGCGATCTTATAGACAGTGAGATAATGCAGATACTCCCGCTGTCCTTTGCAAAGAAGATGGTAGATAATCTGCTGAACATGGAGGTCGACAGCGGCACATACAATATTCCGGAGAATACATACAAAACGCCTGCGCCGCCTGCCGGACAAAACAGGCAAGCAGCGCCTGCGCCGCAGATGTACAGCCAGCCTCAGCCTTACCAGCAGCAGATACAGGAGCCTCAGAGCTATCAGCCGGATTACGGCTATTCGGCGCCTGAGCCCAGAGCGCACAGAGAACCTGTGAATGTTTCCCCTGCTCATTTTCAGAATTTTGAAGACAGCCGCATAATGCTTGACAAAAAGAACATCAACCTGATAATGGATGTACCGCTTCAGGTAACTGTAGAGCTGGGCCGTACTGAGAAGCTCATAAAGGATATACTGGAATTCAGTCCCGGTTCGATAATAGAGCTGGACAAGCTGGCCGGCGAACCTGTTGACATTCTTGTAAACGGCAAGACCATTGCAAAGGGTGAGGTAGTCGTTATTGACGAAAGCTTCGGAGTAAGGGTTACAGATATTATACATCCCAGTAAAAGGCTGTAAAAAAAATTGCAACTTGATTATATGGCCATGAAATGTTAACATAAATTATACGGCTCAATACTCACACAATAAGGGGAGAGGAATATGGGAAAAAAGATCTTGATTGTTGATGATGCAGCATTTATGAGAATGATGATCAAAGACATTTTGACCAAAAACGGCTACGAAGTAGTTGGCGAAGCAGAGCATGGAGGGCGTGCCATCGAAAAATACAAGGAGCTGACACCCGATCTGGTAATAATGGATATAACCATGCCTGAAGTAGATGGTATACAGGCAGTCAAGGAGATCCGCAAGCTTAATTCCGATTCCCAGGTAATAATGTGCTCGGCAATGGGGCAGCAGGCTATGGTTATTGAGTCGATACAGGCAGGAGCAAGGGATTTCATAGTAAAGCCTTTCCAGGCCGAGAGAGTAATTGAAGCCGTCAAGAAGGTGTTGGGCTAGGAGACCTTTCATTGTACCGGGTCGGTCGGCATGGCCCCGGGTAGATAAAAACGGGGGAACATAATGACAGAATTAAAAATCGCACTATCTCTGATCGGGTTTTTCGCTTTACTGTTTCTGACACGTGTCACTACCAAATACATTGGGCAGAAACAGCTGAAGACTATGAAAAGTAAAAATATCAGCGTGGTGGAGACCATTATTCTGGGCACCGATAAAAGACTGCACCTTGTCAAGGCCGGAAACAGTTATGTGTTGATAGCATCCACATCCAAATCGGTGGAATTCCTGACAACGGTCGATATGGATGAAAGTGAGATAAATGAAGAAACCGCCGCTGTTACAGATACCCGCTTTGATTTCAGAGCAATACTCGAGAAATACAGCGGGATGTACAGAGCAAAAAAAGAGAAGCCGGCCATGCCGGGAAATACACAAGCCCCTGCAGAGCAGGAGGAGGCTGGATTTAGGACAAACCTGAACAGGCTGAAAACGATTGTAAATAAAAATCGATATAATGAGGTCAAAAAAGACGGGGTTGAAGTTACTAATGATAAGTAGGCTGAGAGGTTTAAAGATCGCAGTTGTATTATCTATAATGACTTTTATGAGTGCGGATGCGTTTGCTGAAACCACCTTCCCATTCAAGTTCGGTTTCAATGTAGAGCCGGCCTCAAATCCACAGGAGGTTTCCTCCAGCATCCAGATCCTACTTTTACTTACCGTTTTATCTCTGGCACCTTCCATCATCATAATGATGACCTCCTTCACAAGGATAATAATTGTTCTGTCATTTCTGAGAAATGCGCTGGGAACACAGCAAATGCCGCCTAATCAGGTTCTGATAGGGCTTGCTTTGTTTTTGTCCCTTTTTATCATGACGCCTGTTATTGGCGATATAAACACACAGGCATACGAGCCCTTCAACAGGGGTGAAATTACCCAGGAACAGGCTCTGGACAATTCTTCGCGGTCAATAAAGGGCTTTATGCTCAAGCAGTTTGGTGATAATGAAGATGATCTTGCATTTTTTGTAAACCTTGCAAAGATTGAAACTCCTGTCAGCGATCCGATGGATCTGCCCCTGACTGTCGTTATACCGGCATTTATTATAAATGAACTGACAATTGCGTTCAAAATAGGGTTCCTTATATATATACCCTTTCTTATAATCGATATGGTCGTTTCAAGCACACTTATGTCAATGGGTATGATGATGCTTCCTCCGGTCATGATATCGCTGCCGTTTAAAATTTTACTGTTTGTTATGGTCGACGGGTGGAATCTAATATCAAAGACTTTGGTCATGTCGTTCATAACCTAGGCGGCTGCTTAAACTGCTGTAATTAATTGACGAGGAGGTAGTTTATGGATCAGGATGCAGTTATAACTATAGCACAGAATGCATTGCTGACAGTAATATATGTTTCAGCTCCGCTGCTTTTGGTCAGCCTGATCGTCGGTCTTGCGGTAAGTGTGTTCCAGGCTACCACTCAAATACAGGAGGCGACTTTGTCATTTATTCCGAAAGTGTTGTCAGTGATCCTGACAATTGCCGTACTGGGCTCATGGATGCTGAGTATGCTGACGGATTATACCCTGAACCTGTATGAGAGCATACTGCAATTTATCAGGTAGGGCCTTATTTTATTTACGGGGGGTTTGATTTGTGCAAATACCGGCAGGTCTTGTAATAAACGGATTTGAAATATTTCTGCTGGTCTTTGTCCGAATGACTGGCCTTTTTGTTGTAGCACCGATTTTCGGCAGAAGGAATATCCCGGTATACTTCAAAATCGGCTTTGCTTTATTTACATCACTGATCCTTGTAAACACTACAGTTTTGCAGACTGTGCAATATGATGAAAGCATTCTGGGATATGCGCTTCTGATAATGAAGGAATTCCTTATCGGGCTCTCAATGGGATATGTTGCATATCTCACATATACTGCGATTTATATCGCCGGTGAAATCATTGACATGCAGATCGGTTTTGGTGTGGTGAACGTAATGGATCCGATAAGCAATATACAGGTGCCTATTACATCAAACATTTATTTCATTATCAGCATGCTGCTGTTCCTTACGATGGACGGGCATCATATGCTTATCAGAGCGCTTTTTGACAGCTTTTCATCTCTGCCGCCGGGAAAGGCCGTGTTCAATGCCGGTATTTCCGACATTGTGCAGGGTATCTTCGGTTCGGTGCTTGCAACAGGTGTAAGGATAGCCGCACCCATCGTGGCAACAGTGCTGATCCTTGACGTAGCGCTGGGGACCATTTCAAGAATGGTTCCTCAGATGAATATTTTTGTAATAGGCATGCCGCTTAAGATCATTATCGGACTGATAATAATCACAATTACCATACCGCTGTTCGTATCAGTCATGCAAAGCATTTTCGAACTGATGGATACAGGTGTGGCTGATTATTTAAAGGAGCTAAATCCGGGATGATTTACAGAATCAATCTCCAGTTATTTGCCGGTGGAGCCGGGGGCGGAGAAAAAACGGAGAAGGCTACGCCCAAAAAGAGACGTGAGGCGCGAAAGAAGGGCCAGGTTTTTCAAAGCAGGGAAATATCCACGACCATGGTTCTGTTATTTGTTTTTATATCGTTGCGGCTGTTTGGGAGCAATATTTACAAACAACTGGCAGAGTTTATGACTAAGGTTTTTACCGAGTACCCGAAGATAGAAGACCTCTATATGCCGGATATATTGCTCAGAGTATTCATCGACGGTATGATGGTTTTTTTTAAGGCAGTAGGGCCCGTACTGCTGACAGGGCTTATTACAGGACTAATAGTAAGCTATGCACAGGTTGGCTTCCTGTTTACTCTTGAGACGCTTAAACCGAATTTCAGCAGGATCAGTCCCATCGCAGGCATGAAGAGACTATTCTCCATGAAGGGGATCGTTGAACTGGTAAAGGCTGTCCTGAAGGTAGCTGCAATAGGATATGTGACCTACTCATATCTCAATGGAAAGGTCCAGTCGATGATGAGCCTAATGGATACGGACATCATCAGCGCCGCATCATTTATAGGTATTACGTCTATCGATCTGGCCATCAGGATATGTATGGTGCTCGTGGTCATTGGAGCCTTCGACTTTGCATATCAGTGGTGGGAATTCGAAAAGGACATGAAAATGACAAAGCAGGAAATAAAGGAAGAATATAAGCAAATTGAAGGAAACCCTGAGATCAAGGCTAAGATAAAGCAGAAACAACGGCAGATGTCCATGCGGAGGATGATGCAGGAGGTACCGAAGGCAGATGTCGTTATTACGAACCCTACACACTTTGCCTGCGCATTAAAATATGACCAGAAAACAGCCGCGGCGCCTGTACTGCTGGCAAAGGGGCAGGACTACACGGCTCACCGCATAAAGGAGATCGCAAAGGAGAATAAGGTGGAGATAGTTGAGAACAAGCCGCTGGCCAGAATGATATACGATACCGTGGAGATCGGACAGGCCATACCTCCTGAGCTCTACCAGGCAGTGGCCGAGGTGCTGGCATTTGTATACAGCCTGAAAGGCAATACAATGGCAGGGTGATATTCATTAATAAGAGATTGACAGAAAGGGGGCCTCTGGAGGTTGAAATTAAGGGATACTTCAGTTCCTATAATAGTATTAGCCGTAATTCTGGCATTCATAATACCATTGCCGGGTTTTTTCATCGATATTCTGCTGGCGATAAATATTATGATATCAGTCATTATTCTTCTCAATACAGTCTATATGAAGGAAGCCCTTCAGATGTCTATTTTTCCCTCTCTGCTGGTCATTACGACCATGTTCAGACTGGCACTGAACGTCAGCACTACAAGGCTGATAATCGGCCAGGGTGTTGCAGGTGACGTTATTGCCGGTTTTGGAAGATTTGTGGGAGGAAATGATCTTGTTGTCGGCTTTATTATTTTCATAGTTATTACGCTCGTAAACTTCCTCGTTATTACAAGAGGAGCAGAAAGAGTTGCGGAAGTTGCCGCCAGATTCACACTTGATGCAATGCCCGGAAAACAGATGGCAATCGATGCGGATCTCAATTCCGGCCTGATAAATGAAAGCGAGGCAAAGGAAAGACGAAAGAAGGTACAGCGGGAAGCTGATTTTTACGGCGCGATGGACGGCGCCAGCAAGTTTGTAAAGAGCGATGCCATAATGGGCATTATCATAACAGTGCTCAATATTATCGGCGGCTTGATAATGGGAATGGTCTCAAGGGGCGAATCCCTCCAGGATGCCCTTTCAACATATACGATCCTCACCATAGGAGACGGTCTTGTAAGCCAGATACCGGCCCTGATGATATCTGTAGCCACAAGCTTTATTGTTACAAGGGCGGCATCTGAATCCGATATGAGTTCGGATTTCATAAAGCAGATATTCAGTAATCCGAAGGTGCTTTATCTGGCCGCTGGACTGAGTGTCATACTCTCCCTTTTTCTTCCCACGATACCGTTCCTTTTACTGGCTGCGGTACTCGTATTCATCGGCTATACCTTGTCAAAGCAGCAAATTGCTGATCAGAAGCAGCAGGAGAATATTGTAGAGGAAACTGAAGTGGAGGAAATCAGAAAGCCTGAAAATGTGGTTACATTGCTTCAGATAGATCCGATTGAGCTTGAGTTCGGCTACGGAGTCATTCCTCTGGCGGATGTGAACCAGGGAGGAGACCTCCTTGACAGGGTCGTAATGATAAGAAGACAGCTGGCGCTGGAGCTTGGCATGATAGTGCCTATCATAAGGCTCCGGGATAATATCCAGCTGGCACCCAATGAATATCAGATCAAGATAAAAGGCGTAGAGGTAGCCAGAGGAGAGCTCATACTCGATAATTACATGGCAATGAATCCAGGCCTTGTCGAAGAGGAGATAGACGGTATAAAAACGACTGAACCGGCTTTTGGGCTGCCAGCCATCTGGATCACCGAGCAGCAGAGAGACAGAGCGGAGATGCTGGGCTATACAGTTGTTGATTCACCATCGATAATCGCCACTCACCTGACAGAAATAGTCAAAAAGCATGCGCATGAGCTTACAGGACGACAGGAGGTCCAGGTGCTGCTGGATAATGTCAAGCAAAACTACCCTGTCATTATTGAAGAGCTCATACCAAAGCTTATGACAGTGGGAGAGGTGCAAAAGGTATTGGCCAATCTTCTGAAAGAAGGCGTTTCAATAAGAGATATGGTAACGATACTGGAAACACTGGCAGATTATGCCCCTGTGACCCATGATCCGGATATGCTTACGGAGTATGTACGGCAGGCATTGGGAAGAGCAATATCCAAAAAGTTCTTCACGGACAGGAGATCGAGTGTCATAACTCTGGATCCCAAGCTGGAGCAGTTAATGCTTGATTCATTACAGAAAACAGAGACAGGGACATATCTTTCTCTGGACCCCAGCACAACCAATACCATATTGGGAAGTCTGTCAAGGCAGATCCAGAAGCTGGTTCAGCTCGGTCAGCAGCCAATTGTACTGGCATCGCCCGTTGTCAGGCTCTATTTCAAAAAGCTTGCTGATCAGTCGATACCGGGACTTGTAGTGTTGTCCTATAATGAACTGGATCCGGAACTGGAGATTCAATCCATTGGTGTTGTTAGCATTTAGAGCATTTGTCGTTTTTTATACTTAAATAGCAAAATATATTGATATATGTTAAAATAAATTATACTTTATATCAAATGAGCGAGGAAAATTATGAAAATCCGCCGCTACATGGCAAAAAACACACAGGAAGCAATATTGAAGGTAAAGATGGATCTCGGGAACGAAGCTCTTATACTCAATACTAAAAGGGTCAAGAAAAAGGGCCTTTTAGGATTGTTTTCAAAACCGATGATAGAAGTGCTTGCTGCTATAGATGAATATAGTGAACAAAAACAGGAGAAGGACGCACTTAAGACCCAGGAAAAGCAATCAAATAATATCATTAATAATAAAACAAATTTTGACGAAAAGGAGGAAAAAATAGCTAATCTGGAGAATAAAATAACGAATATTGAGGAAATGCTGCAAAAGCTTTATTCCCAAGTAAAAACGGATGATAAAGCCGCTGTCGGAACCACTGTCAATAATAGTGCAGCGGTGAATAACAATCAGGGCTCCAGAACAGCTGAGATTTTTTACAATAACCTCATTAAAAATGAAGTTGACGCAGATATAGCAAAAAAGCTGACAGACGCGGCATGCTCCAGAGCCGGAGCGAATGCGGGAGTGAACGATATGGCGGCGCAGCTGTCCGGCATCATATCGGGCCTATTGGGAAAACCCGATACTATAAAGCCGGGAACGGCTGGAAAGCCGACAGTTGTTTTATTTGTCGGACCCACAGGAGTGGGGAAGACAACTACTCTTGCTAAAATTGCCGCCAATTACCTTCTGAACCAGAAAAAGTCTATCGGCCTGATTACTGCTGATACTTACCGCATTGCTGCAGTGGAGCAGCTGAAGACCTATGCGGAAATACTCGGGATTCCGGTTTCAGTAGCATATACGCCGGCAGAAATAAAAGAAGCGGTAAACCTGCATTCAGACAAGGATATAGTGTTGATTGACACAGCCGGCAGGAGCCATAGGAACAAGACACAGTTTGAAGAGCTGAAAGCATTGATATCGACCTCCATAGCAGATGAAATATACCTGGTTCTCAGCGCCACTACAAGCATCAGGAACTGCCGGGAGATTTTAAGCAGCTACAGCTTTTTAAAGGATTACAAGCTAATATTCACAAAAACGGACGAAGCTCCGGTGCTCGGGATCATACTTAATGTCAGATATTTGACCGGAAAGAGTCTTTCATATATTACTACCGGACAAAGTGTGCCTGATGATATTGAAACAGCCAGTATTGAAAAGATAACGAAGAATCTTATAGGGAGCTACACCAGATGACGGATCAGGCGGAAAAATTAAGGCAGGTCATCGATAACCTGAAACTCAAGCAATCTGTAAACAGGGTGATTGTACCTGCCGTGCCTGTGAAAAGAAATGCAAGGGTTATTACTGTCACAAGCGGTAAAGGCGGAGTCGGTAAAACCAATGTCACTATCAACCTTGCCATAGCACTCAGTGAACAGGGTCAAAGGGTGATAATACTTGATGCGGATTTTGGACTTGCCAACATAGATGTACTTTTTGGGATCGTACCGCAGTATACGCTGCTTGATGTCATAAGAGACAGGAAAAACATACAGGAGGTACTGACGGAAGGGCCAAGAAACACCAAATTCATTTCCGGCGGATCGGGAGTAGAGGACCTGGTCAAGCTGGACAGACAGCAGATTGCAAGGTTCGTTGAAAATATGGCCATGCTTGACAAGATGGCTGACATAATAATAGTTGACACTGGCGCGGGACTGTCCGAAAATGTTATGAGCTTTGTGACAGCCGCAGATGAGGTATTGCTGGTAACAACTCCGGAACCGACATCTATTACCGATGCCTATTCACTTATCAAGATGGTGACCAACAGGGACCGGACAAAGATGATCCGGGTTATCGTCAATAGATCAGAGAGCAGCGAAGAGGCCAATGATGTGCTCAACAAGCTGTTGTTGGTGGCGGATAAGTTCCTGGGGATCAGGCTGGAGGCAGCAGGATATATACTGCATGATGAATCGGTAGTGAAGGCTGTTAAACAGCAGCAGCCGTTTTCGTTATTATATCCTAAAAGTCAGGCTGCCAGAAATATCAGGGAAATCTCAGACGGGCTTATCAAAAAAGTAAGCATGATGCAAATGCAGCAGAACAGCGGGGTAAGAGGTTTTCTGAGCAGGCTGGTCGGTTTGATGAAAGCATGAACACAAGCAGCGAGGAAATAAGTGAATGGAATTGTCGGATATCAGGATTGGAACAAAACTGGAGCTTGAAGTAAATACGGCTGACAATGAAAGGTATGTATTCGCAAGCCAGTTTGAGTGGCGCGAGGAAGACAATACAGCTGTCATCGCCGCTCCGATATATGAAGGCAAGGTTGTTCCACTTGAGACGGGTACATTGATAGATATATATTTTTTGAATAAATCAGGTAAGCTGATCGATTTGAATAAATTCCGTGCAGTGATCATCGGGAGAAGTATATTGGACAATCTACATATCCTGATGATCGAAAAGCTCGGAGAGATCGTCAGGATGCAAAGACGCAACTATTTCAGGCTTGATGTACTGCTGGAGGTTCGGTACAGGGTCATTTCATACTCTGGCTCTGATGAGGAGTATGATGCTGACATACCATATACAAAGACACTTGCGACCGACTTGAGCGGAGGGGGGATCAGCCTGATTCTCGAGGAAAAGCTTGAGAGGGGCAGCATTATAGAGGGGGAGATTTTCAGCGGACAGCCTGAAAAAATCAGCTTCAGGGGCAAATCGGCAAGATGTGAAAGAATGCTTAGAGAAAGCAGATACAAATATGTCGCCGGTATTGAATTTATAGATATAAGCGACATCAATCGAGAAAAGGTAATAAGATATATATTTAATGAACAGCGTAAATTAATCAATAAAGGAATGATTTAATCAATGGCAAAAACCATAGAAGTCCTTGTAGTAGATGATTCAGCTTTTATGCGCAAGATGTTGACCGATATTCTGGACTCCACAGGTGATATAAGAGTTTCGGGCACTGCCAGGAACGGACTTGAAGCCCTTGAGAAAGTCAAAGAGATAAAACCAGATGTAATAACTCTTGATGTACATATGCCGGCTATGGATGGATTGAGCTGCTTAAGGGAAATCCAGAAGATAACGGATACACCTGTTATCATGCTCAGCAGCCTGACTGTCGATGGAGGAAAGGCGACCATAGAGGCACTCGAATCCGGAGCTATTGACTTTATTACCAAACCGGCCGGCTTGTTTGAGATATCCGGAGAAGATAAAAAAACGGAGATCATTGAGAAGATCAGAATGGCCTATGAGGTTTTAAAAAGAAAGCATGGCAGAAAACAGGCGGCAAGGCCGGAAGCTTCGGCAGAGAATAAAAAGGACAGGGATGAAAAATTAAAGGCATTGATTGTCATAGGGACATCCACTGGAGGGCCGAAAGCTTTGCAGGAAGTCATACCATACATACCCGAGGACATTTCGGCGGCGATCCTCATTGTGCAGCATATGCCGCCCGGCTTTACAAAGTCTTTGGCTGACAGGCTCAACACTCTCAGCGGAATAAATGTAAAGGAAGGCGAGGATGAGGAGAGGATCAAACCGGGATTTGCCTATATAGCACCGGGAGATTTCCATATGGAGGTCCAGAAAACAAAGGACGGCACCATGAAGATCCGGCTTACAAAGGATAAGCACATGGGAGGTCACAGGCCGGCTGTAAATGTGTTGATGAAATCAATAGCAAAGACCGGCTTTCCCAATGTTATAGGAGTTATAATGACCGGCATGGGCAGTGACGGCAAGGAAGGTATCATAAGTATCAAGGAATCGAACAAGGCAGTTATCATATGTCAGGATGAAATGTCGTGTGTCGTATACGGAATGCCCAAGTCAGCAATAAGTACAGGTATTGTGGATGCAATCGTTCCTCTTAAGGAAATAGCAGGTGTCATAGTTAAATATATGGGGGTGGAGCAATAATGGACATGAGTCAATATTTGGAGATTTTTATTGAAGAAACCAAGGAGCATTTACAAAGCTTAAATCAGTGTTTGCTTCAGATGGAAAAGAACCCTGATGATACCTCAATGCTTAATGAAATATTCAGGGTAGCCCATACACTCAAAGGAATGTCAGGAACAATGGGATTTACAAGGATGTCCAGATTGACGCATGATATGGAAGATGTACTGCATGCTCTCAGAAACAATGAGATCAAGGTAAGCCCCAAGCTCACAGACCTGCTGTTCAAATGCCTGGATGCCCTGGAGGGATATAATGCAAGGGTGATTGAAACCAGTTCAGAGGGCACGGATGATAATATGGACCTTATAAACGAACTGGCGGAGCTTCTTACGAGCAGGGAAATCGAAAAAAATCAGGATACGGCTCAGGGGCAGCCACAGACACCGGCTGCGAACATAGGCAGTGTGGAATCGTCGGATCTTGCGCTAGATCAGTATGATATAAATATTATTAACAAGGCTGCCGATCTTGGCAACAGCGCACTTCAGATAACAGTGAAGCTGAACAAGGGCTGTGTACTGAAGTCTGCAAGGGCATTCATAATATTCAAGACATTGGAAAGGCATTCGGAGATCATCAAGTCCGAACCGAAAGTACAGGATATTGAAGATGAAAAATTCGATTTTGAGTTTACTGTGATCGTACTTACGAAAGAAGAAGCTGATGTGCTGAAGAAGGACCTGAACTCGATTGCAGAGGTTGATGAGGTCATTATTAAGCTGATCAAGGAAAAGAGCAAGACGGTTGCCCAGACGATTGTTGAAACGACAGCCGTTGTCGAACAGCACCAGGCCACGGAAGCAGACAGTGCCGGTGCCGCAGCCGGACAGGAAAGGAACGAGGCTGCGGGCAAGAAGACAAAGACCGGTAAAACAGTCAGAGTTGATATTGACAGACTTGATGTGCTGCTCAACCTTGTGAGCGAGCTGATCATACAAAAGACAAGACTTGAAGGTCTGGAGGGTATTGAAAGGACACAGCAGTATAATGAAGCTATCGAGTACCTTGAAAGGATCACGACAAATCTGCATGACGCAGTAATGAAAGTAAGGATGGTACCTGTCGAGACAGTTTTCAATCGTTTCCCGAGAATGATCCGAGACATTTCCAAAGAACTCGGCAAGGAAGTCGAGCTGATAATGTCCGGTGAGGAAACCGAGCTTGACAGGACTGTCATAGACGAGATAGGCGACCCGCTGATCCATCTGCTGAGGAATTCCTGCGACCATGGCATAGAATCCAGAGATAAAAGAAGAAATCTGGGTAAGCCTGAGTGCGGAAGGATAGAGCTGAAGGCTTACCAGGACGGGAACAATGTCGTTATCGAGGTTGGCGACGACGGTCAGGGAATAAATGTGGAAAAGGTCAAACAGAAGGCTATCGAGAGGGGTCTGGTCAGCAAGGAGATGGCTGCGAACCTTACAAAAAAGGATCTTGTAGAATTCCTGTTCAAGCCGAGCTTCAGTACGGCAGACCATATAACTGACCTTTCAGGAAGAGGAGTAGGCCTTGACGTTGTCAAGACAAAGATAGAAGCCCTCGGAGGTCTGGTCGAGGTAGAAACCGAGCTTGGCAGCGGAAGCAGGTTCTTTATAAGACTTCCTCTTACACTTGCAATCATTCAGGCGCTGCTTGTAATGGTCGGTGATGAAAAATACGCGATACAGCTGAGTTCGGTACACAAGATCACAAATATACTGCCTTCTGATATTAAAACTGTTCAAAGGCAAGAGGTTGTTATGTACAGGAATACAGTTATTCCGGTAGTCCGGCTTGATGAGGTCCTGGAGGTTGCAAGGGAAAATCCGGCAGATCAGAAGACCCTTACCCTGGTAATCGTAAAGAAGGGTGAGAGATTAACTGGATTTGTTGTAGACAGGATAATCGGACAGCAGGAGATTGTTCAGAAGACGCTTGGCAGGTTCCTTTCCGGAATAAAGGTAATAACCAGCGCTACTATACTGGGTGATGGTAATGTTGCACTTATACTTGATGTAAATGCACTTGCAAATTAATATTGCAGGAATGAGAAGGGGGTACGGACATGGCAGGCCAAAATGTATCTGAAGCAAAAAAACATCTTGTTTTCAAACTGGATAACAATGAATTCGGTATAGACATAAATAAAATCACTACTATCATAGAGAAGGATATGAATATTGCCAGAGTACCAAAGCTGCCGGCATTTCTAAAGGGCGTAATCAACCTGAGGGGCGAGATCATACCGGTGATCAGCCTCAGGATACGGTTTGGACTGGCTGATGATGTTTATGATGAAGACACGAGGATAATCATAGTAAAGCTTGATGAATTTTCTGCCGGTATAATCGTTGATTCTGTTGCCGAGGTTATCGAGCTCAATGAAGAAACTACGGAAAATATAGCCAATATCACCGGAGAGCATTCTCTTGATTATATCACCGGCGTAGGTAAGGTAAATGACAGGATCATAACACTTTTAAATCTTGAGAAGCTTGTATCACTGGAAGAATCTTAACCACAGGCAGTAATTGTTTAACAGGAGAGTATGAGATGGTTACGGATATCAATAATCTGAATAATATGCATCTTGATGTACTAAGGGAAATAGGCAATATTGGCGCCGGCAACGCTGCGACAGCCCTGGCCAAGCTGTTGAACAGGAAAATAGATATGGAAGTTCCCAGGGCCAAGATACTCGAATTCAAAGAGGTCAATGAGATGCTGGGCGGAGCTGAATTGCCTGTAGTGGGAATACTGTTGAAGGTCAGTGGAGATCTCACGGGCAACATAATGTTCATTCTCCAGCAGCAGGCTGCTGCCCTTCTTGTCAATATGCTCATGGACAGACCGCTTGATACTGTGCAAAAGGAATTTTCTGATATTGAAATTTCCGCATTGAAGGAAATAGGAAATATACTTGCGGGATCGTATTTATCATCGCTTTCTGCGCTGACCAACCTTAAAATAATATCCTCAGTGCCGGATCTTGCCATAGATATGGCCGGCGCAATACTGAGCGTTCCTGCTATAGAGTTTGGAAAGGTCGGAGACACAGTCCTTTATATAGAGACAGAATTTTCAGAAGGCTGTGCGAGGGTCGTGGGAGATTTCTTCCTGGTACCTGATTATGACACTTATGATGTACTGCTGAAAGCTTTAGGAGTTAACTGCTGATGTGCAAATTGATTAAAGTTGGAATGGCTGATTTACAATCTTCTCTGCATCCCTGCGTTATTACGACACTTGGATTAGGCTCATGTGTGGGCATCGCGCTTTACGATCCAACCAGGAAGATTGCAGGATTGGCTCATATCATGCTTCCTTCGAGCCAACAGGCCCGAAACAACAACAATATAGCTAAATTTGCCGACACTGCGATTGTCAAGCTGATAGATGACATGGTCGCAATAGGCGCATCCAGGAATAAATTGACCGCCAAGCTGGCAGGCGGAGCTCAGATGTTTTCCTTTAATGACGCTTCAGAAATGCTCAGAATCGGAGCAAGAAATGTGGCTGCATCAAAGGAAGTGCTGAGTATGCTGAAAATCCCCATTATTGCTGAGGATACAGGAGGAAATTACGGAAGGACCATAGAAATACATTCCGAAGACGGAAAGCTCTTAATAAAGACAATCGGCCACGGCATAAAGGAGATTTAGGTATGGAGCGTATGCATAGACTTCCGTTCATATCCGGTTGTATGGCAGCGGTCCTGACCGGCATCATCAGCTTTGCAGCAAAGGCGGAGAACCAGACGATCTACATCCGGATGGCAGTGGCGATGCTGGCGTTTTTCATTCTTGGTGTATATGTAAGGAATACTATATATGCAATAAAAAGACAGAATGCTATCAAACAAAAGGAAAAAGAGCTGGAAGAGGAGCAGAGGCAGAATAAACTTAAGGAAGAAAAAATCGCAGAGGCACTGGCTGCCCAAAAAAATGCCGAGCATATGGCAAAGGCAGCACAGACAATAAATATGACAGCGGGAGATGTAAATCTGGAAGGTTTTGAACCGCTCGACTTAGTACAGGCTGTCAGAACAAAAGCAAAAGAGCAATAAGATATTACGGGGGATGTAAATGCTTACCAACGTTAACAATCAGAAAGAGCTTTGGAATCAGTACCAGGAAACAAGGAATCCAGCTTTGAGGGAAGCCCTGATACTTGAGTATTCACATCTGATCAAGTTTATCGCAGGCAGGCTCAACATATATTTCGGATCCAATGTTGAGTATGACGATCTGGTTAGTTTCGGCGTTTTTGGCCTAATAGATGCTATTGACAAATTTGATGTGAATAAGGGTGTAAAATTTGAAACCTATGCCTCGTTGAGGATAAGAGGATCTATAATTGACAGTATTAGAGAAATGGACTGGGTTCCGCGATCCCTTAGACAGAAAAACAAGGAACTGGAAAAAGCTTATTGGGAGGTTGAGAATGAACTCGGTCATTCCGCATCTGACAAGGATATAGCAGATAGGCTGAAAATCTCATTGGATGAGTTTTACAAGCTGCTCAATGAAGTAAATGTTTCGTCAATGGTTTCATTGGAGGATTTTCTTGAGCAGAACTATGAGATTGGGATGGACATAGCAAGCTCCAGTAAACAGGACAGGCCTGAGTATGAAGCAGAGCTTAATGAGCTGGGTGAAATACTCGGAGATGCCATAGACAAGCTCCCCGAAAAGGAAAGAATGGTGCTGACCCTGTATTACTATGAAGAATTGACACTCAAAGAAATAAGTGCGATAATGAAGGTGTCCGAGTCAAGGATATCACAGCTTCACACAAAAGCGATCATGCGCCTTAGAGGGAAACTGGCCAGGCAGAAATCACTGCTTGACGATTAGCTGCATCATACGGTTGATAGAAAGAGGTAAACGGGGGCATACCATATGGGTCGCAATTATATCGGGGATAATGTAAATGATGGTTTTTACGAAATACTGTTCCGAAGCGACGGTGTGTTTCTTTCCGTCTATCCTCCAGAAGCAAATGGCAGAAGGCTTGAGACCAAGGCTGTTATTGAGCGTCTCAACAGCAAGATGATAAGGAATTTCGACAAGGATATTGTCGATCTGGCTGTTAGAAAGGCTGAAAAAACTCCGGTCAGGATAGCCGGACCCCAAGAGGAAGTGAAGATCGACGCTTCGGTGAATGTAATGGTCTCTCCGGATAAAATGAAGGCGTACATATCGTTCAATCCTCCGGATAATGGTAGGATGATGACATTGGAGGAGGTTCTTGACACTCTTTCAAAAAACGGAGTCATTTACGGAATCAACAGGACAAACCTCGAAACTATTGTTAAATATCCAGTTTTTAATGAAATGATCTGTGTAGCTGAAGGGGTTCTGCCTGTTAACGGACATAACGGAAGGATAGAATTCCATTTTGACACGAACAGGGAGAGCAAGCCAATGATCCTTGAAGACGGACGTGTTGACTTCAGGGAATTAAACCTTATTCAAAGCGCTGAAAAGGATCAGGCACTTTGTACACTGATTCCTCCTGTGCCGGGAAAACCGGGTAAAACGGTCTATGGAACGGACCTGCCGGCACTGAACGGAAAACCTGCTGTTCTACCAAAGGGACGGAATGTATCTGTTTCAGAGGACGGAAACAGGCTTTTGGCCAACATCAGCGGACAGATAAGCTATATGGACGGTAAGGTAAGTGTTTTTTCCACATATGAGGTTCAGGCCGATGTTGATAACTCTACAGGAAACATTAATTTTATTGGAAATGTTTCTATAAGGGGAAACGTTCTTTCGGGATTCGTAGTAGAAGCAGGCGGTAATGTCGAGGTTTTAGGCGTAGTTGAAGGAGCGATAATAAAAGCCGGCGGCGATATCATCCTAAGAAGGGGAATGCAGGGGATGGGCAAGGGAGTGCTTGTAAGCGGCGGCGATATTATTGCAAGATATATAGAAAACAGCAATATAGAAGCTAGAAACGATATCAAAGCGGAAGCAATCATGCACAGCAGCGTGAAATGCGGCAATAAGCTGGAGCTTTCAGGCAGAAAAGGGCTGCTTGTCGGAGGTAGCTGCAAAGTCGGAAAGGAGATCTCTGCCAAGGTGATTGGGTCCCATCTGGCAACCGTCACCGATATCGAAGTCGGTGTCGACCCTACCATCAGAGAAAGATACAAAGCTGTAAAGGAAGAAATAATCCAGCTTGAAACTGATCTAAGGAAGGCGGAGCAGGCAATAACCATTCTCAGAAAGCTTGAAATGGCCAATGCACTGACCCCTGAGAAAAAGGAAATAATGGCTAAAAGCGTCAGGACCAGGGTTTTCTTTACCAACAGACTCCAGGAGCTAAAGGAAGAAATGAATGTGCTTGATGCAAAGCTTCAGCAGGAAGCATATGGAAAAATCAGGTGCTACAATTTTATTTATCCCGGCACCAAGGTTGCTATAGGATCGTGTATGATGTATGTCAAGGAGAACCTGCAGTATTGCACATTATACAGGGATGGGGCTGATATAAGGGTTGGCGCAATAGACAGGTAGCCATTATTTGTTGTTTTGGCGCCTGACAAGGAAGTGAAGATATGTCAGTTAAACCGGTGGATTTCCAGGTGATGATACCAAGAACCATTGATGCCGCCAAGATGCGAAGCGACGAGCTTCAAAAGAATCTCGCACTTACGCAGCAGCAGGCTGCGGCAATGCAGGATAAGGCTGAGGATACGCTGAAGCAGGTGTATTCGAGGTCGCAGACACAGGAAGCCCGGATAAACGAGAAACAAAGGGAAGAGCGCCGTCAGCAGAATGACAAAAAGAAAAAGGGCGGCAGTGAAGGGAGGGCATCCGACGGAAAGGATGCCCGGAAGCCAGGTAACGCGATAAGGACAAGTACCATAGATATAAAGATCTAGATATATTAGCGTTTGGACGTTGTCCAAACTACAAATGCATTGGGATAAGATCCAGATTACTTACATAAGAGAAAATAGCTTAAAGACGTAAGACGTATAAAGCTAATGCGAGGTGCATCAATGAGCGGTTTTTATGTCAGCTTGATTTTTATCGGAATATTGTTGTCGGTCATTTCTCTTATACTCATTCTGATCGATAAGAAGAATGTCTTTGTGTTCCGCAAGACCTTTGACGACAAAAAACAGGAGCTTGTCGAAATAATAAATGATGCGGAACAGATGATAGACGAGCTTAATCGTTTTTCAGACTATATCGTCAGCCAGATCGATGTAAAAAATGAAGAGCTGAACGCGAATATTAAAGCTGCCGAGCAAAGGATCGGGGCTTTCGGAGAAAAGGCCGGAGATATTGCCGTCAGCAGGAAGACTGTCGATGCAAGAATTGAAGATACAGGCGTAAATGTTCTCGTGCAGAGAATTGGCGCGAATGGATCCGAAGCTGCAGCTGAATCCGAAGTGAAAGATACTTCGCGATTCATATTGCCTGCGGCAGCCGTGAATTCAGCGGGGACGGCAGCGGCAGCTTATGTCGGGAGCGATACAGGGAACTCATCGGCTTACAATAAAAAGAAAGACAAGGTGATTCCATTCAACAACAGATACTCAGAGGTCCTGCGCCTTTCGAAGGAGGGCATGGAGGATGTTGAGATAGCAAAAAGCCTGAATATTGGCAAAGGTGAAGTTGAATTGATCATCGGACTCAAAAGATGAGGGAGTAGTCATGGGACGGTTTCATATCAGAAGTTTGCTGCTGGGTATAGGAATAGGCATAATTATAACATCGATCATAAGTATGATCTATCTGAGCGGAAGAGACCCTTTTGAGGGACTGACCGAGGAGCAAATCATCAGCAGAGCTGAAGAATACGCAATGGTAAGGAAATAATATTGACAATGAGCGGAGGTCTGTTGTATAATTCATTTTGCAGCGTCTGAAGATATGCCGAAGTGATGGAATTGGCAGACGTAGTGGACTCAAAATCCACCGGTAGCGATACCGTGCCGGTTCGAGTCCGGCCTTCGGCACCATATTTATTTCAAAAAACGATGTCCTGCGGATTTTTCCACAGGACATCGTTTTTTTGACTGCTTTAACCCGGTTTTTTCTTGTCTTGCCCAGATTTGGCGCAGTTTAGAGCGCGATTTTCTTTGGAGCGCGATTTATCTCTCCCGTCAGACTGCATTTCACACCAGCGTACGACTGGCATGCCACTGCTCCAGCAATCTGCTATTACTGATGTCAACGTACATAATCAGCTATATCTCTTATTGTCCAAGTTGAACCTGATGCCATTTCATTATCCTTTTTATCAGCGATATTGTAAAATAGAGTTACAGATGTTCTAGCTGGAGTATTGTCTTCTTTAGCTTTGATGAATAAGATATATTCTTTATCATCTTGTATTGCGTTTCCATTTGTATCATCCCACAAAACATCTACTACTTTATATCCATCAACTGTGAATGAAAGTCTTGACATAGAAGCGATATCCATAGGCTCAGTAAATGTAATTGATACATATGCAGTAGAATCCTTCTCTAGCTTATCATCGTTATCACTTGGGTCAATGTAGGTACCTTCATCATTTGAAAAACCGAAGATGTATACTTGAGGAGTTTTTTCGCTATCACCTTTGAACATATACTTTGCTACCTCTGGAGGAGCTTTATCTGCAACTTCTATTTTTTGTGATGGTTTTAATTTTGTACCAAAAACTGATGTTGATGATGTAGCAGCTTTTGTAATTATATATACTGGTGCTGTATATAGATTTTCATAAGCATCAGTAAAAGTAAATGTAGCGTCAGTATTCATAACATCATCGAGAGTAAATACTATCTCTGTATTACCTTCATTATTAACATTCTGTGATTCTAAAGAAAATTTAATAGCACTTTCAGTAGTAGATGAATATACTGCACTTATTTCAACATCAGAATAGTTAAATGTATATAGCTCTGTGTTAAAAACAATTTTAAGCTTATTTGATGCAGTTAATTCTGCGCTATCTAATTCTACTTCTGGTTCTAGTTCTGCATCAATATCCATTAATGTAACAGACTCAACGCTTCGAAACAATCTATTTCCTGCCAGGTCAATGATTGGTGCAATTTTTACATCAGGTGAATCAACCTCTTCGTCTAAGTCAATGAGAACAACCCTTTCTGTTATCCTGGAAATAGTATCATCCTCATCTAATACACGCAATTCAGCACTATCCTTTGGCTGAACCATATAGTTCGATTTAGCGGTCATCTGTGATTCGTTCATTGGCTCGCTGAATTTTAAATAAATCTTTCCATCAGCTTGAACTACACGACAATCATCTTTATCTATTTCTGGTGGTGTATTATCACCAGTATTGCCTGTTGAACCACCGTCATTTGAACTGCTTGTTGATCCACTGCTCTGAATCGGTTCTGCTGCTATCAAACCAGCTTTTTCAGCCTTTTTCTTTAAATCAGCGTTGTCACCAACTATATCAGCAATAACTGTTTTTCCACTAGCTTTTTCAGCAGTAAGAGCACCATACATAAAGCCGACTGCATCATCCCTAGTTAAGTCACCAGCTAAAGCTGCATCAACCTTGCTTCCTTTAGTTTCTGCAAGCTTAGCAACTGATTGTTTGTAATCTGCAACCGTATAACCCATTTGTTTGAGCATAAATGTAGCAAATCTGGCAGCTGTAACAGTATCCTTAGCGCCAACAAAGAATTTTTTACCATCTGTCATACCGTTCAAAATCCCATTTGCTGCTGAGTATGCAACTACATTCTTAGCATAATCTGATATACTGGCAGCATCATCAAATTTAGCTAATGCTTGAGATACTTGGTCAGCTGTTAAAGCATTAGCAGCCTCGTTGTAACCGAATAATTTTGCTAAAAATATTAATGAATCCTGTGTAGTCAATGCATTTTCTAAACCAACTTTAGGATCGTTTGCATCCTGGCCTGAATAAAGACCCAGATCTTTTAGCATTACAGCATTGTCAGCGTTTGCAATTGCAGCTGAATCAGCTGCGAATACAGCAGTCATAGAAGTAAGCACTAATGCAATTGCTAATACGGCTGTAGTTAACTTTCTGAGATTTCTCATGTTGTCAAATCCTCCTTATCTTTTATCGGGTGGGCCATGTTAATCCAGAGCAGGCTACGTCTCATCACAAGTTTATAGCCTAACTCGTAAAACCTTTTTTCTCAGGATAGCTGAGTATTAGTTTCTATTCACAACTATTGCTGTAAATTTTCTTATGTAAATTATTCAACCCTCCTCTAATTTTACTATTTGTTTTATATAATACCATATTTTATTTAAAATTTACAATAAAAAGTATAGGTATATTAAATGGGGGCTTTAATGTATTTCAAATGGAAGGATGAATACAGAACAGGTATCGACACTATCGACAATCAGCACAAACAGGTGTAAATTAACATTCACGCATGAATGCACTTGGAACTTGCCAATCGTCTGTCGCTGTATTGTCGCCGATTCAGACGACCGCCCCTTACAAATCGGATCTGTCAGGTTTGATACTATTGCATTAGTTACCGTATCATTTTATACTCTAAAAGTAAGTATTTACAGTAATAAAATCGTATATATAATATATATCTTTTGGATTGATAACAGATGCTTCAAAAGATAAGAGTGAACAATTTTTAAGGGGAGAGTCAGAACTACAATGGATAAGCATACCATTTGCCTTCTAAACGATTCATTCCCACCTCTCATAGATGGGGTGGCGAATGCTGTGTCAAACTATGCCTCACAGATTGAAATGAATCATGGACACGCAGTAGTCGTAACTCCCGCATATCCGGAAGCGGATGACAGTAAATATACGTTCCCGGTTGTGCGTTACCCTGGTATAGATGTAAGGGAATTAGTTGGATATGTTGCAGGTTTTCCATTCTCCCCTGAGGTGGCAAGACGCCTGGCCACAGAACGGGTTAAAGTATTGCACAGCCACTGTCCGATAGCCTCTACCATGCTTGCCAGAGGATTGCGGGAAGTTCTGGATGCACCTGTTGTTCTAACATACCATACAAAGTTTGATATTGATATTGAAAAAGTCATTCGCAGCAAGCTGCTGCAGGAGATCAGTATCCGTGCTTTGGTACAGAATATAAGTGCTTGTGATGAGGTCTGGGTCGTAAGCCATGGCGCAGGTGAAAATCTACGTTCTCTGGGCTATGAAGGTGACTATATCGTTATGCAAAATGGTGTAGATATGCCACGGGGAAAAGCCGGAAAAGAACAGATATATGAAGTGACTAAAAGCTATGATTTACCTCGGCACGTGCCTGTGTTTCTTTTTGTAGGCCGGCTTATGTGGTATAAAGGCCTTCGTATCATACTTGACGCGCTAGCAAAAATACGTACACAAAGCACTGATTTCAGAATGGTCTTTATAGGTGATGGCAGCGATGGAAAAGAAATACGTAATTATACTCACGAGCTTGGACTTGATGATGTATGCTTCTTCACAGGAGCGATTCTGGAACGGGAAACAATACGGGCATGGTACTCGCGCGCAGATTTGTTCCTATTTCCATCGACTTTTGATACAAATGGTCTTGTGGTTCGTGAAGCTGCGGCGTGTGATCTGGCCTCGGTACTTGTGGCGGAAAGCTCTGCAGCAGAGGGTGTCGCGGATGGGCAGAGTGGCTTCCTAATTGAGAAAACAGCCGATTCGCTTGCTGCTTGCCTGACAGAGCTATGTAATAACCGTGAGGCGATGATTCGTGTCGGGATGAGTGCAGGCAGGGAACTATATGTTTCATGGGAGAGTGCAGTGGCATGTGCTTATGACCGCTACCAGACAGTGATCGATCGCTATCGCTCCGGAAAGTATAACCGGAATACTCAGCCGCTCGACGGCTTTTTCAAGGCACAGGGTGAACTTATGGGAGCTCTTGGACGCGTTGGTTCATTTTATGATGATGTCGGCCAGAAGCTGCGTACAGGCCGCGAAAAGATAGAATTACGAAGGCAGGAGCTTCGTCAGGGTGTGCAAGAGGTGAAGGATACTATATGGCAGAAATTAGACAGATATTTGTGAGTACATACTGCGTTTAGCATAATTGTTTATTGACATATAAAAAATCCGGGTTTATTATGTTATAAACGAACACAGACAAAATGGCTTTGACGAGGAGGAGTACATACTATCCTGAAGCTAAGAGAGAAGATGGCCGGTGTGAATCTTCATGAGGGGTGTATGGAAGTAGCCTTTGAGCAGTGAACCGAAAGGCAGCAGCCGAGTAGGCTTCAACGGAGATTTCCACCGTTACGGGGAAAGCGGTATCGGATATCATCATATGATGTCCTGTATCGGCAGAGTGCAGATCAAACGATCTGAACACAGGTGGTACCACGGAAAATGATTTCCGCCCTGGGTTTGATAAAAAATCAAACCTAAGGCGGATTTTTTATTTGTATTTTGAATGTGTTCGACAAAAAAAGGAGGTATCACTATGGACAAGATTTATGCTTTTGAAACAACAGAGAAGGAAATGCAGCACTTCTGGGAGGAGAATAGCGTTTACAGGTTCGATCCGGATTGCAACAGGGAGATATATTCTATAGATACTCCGCCGCCGACAGTCAGCGGAAGTCTTCATATAGGGCATATATTCTCATATGCACAGGCGGAAATGATTGCGAGATATAAACGCATGCAGGGTATGAATGTATTCTACCCCTTTGGTTTCGACGACAATGGCCTGCCGACAGAAAGGCTTGTGGAAAGGGATGAGGGCATAGTTGCGAAAAATATGCCAAGAAGCGGTTTTATAAAAAAATGTATGAAAACAACGGAGAAATACGTAAAGGAATTCAAAGAATTGTGGCAGTCATTGGGGTTTTCTGTAGACTGGTCGCTGCAGTATGAAACAATAAGTCCCCAGGCTCAGCGGATATCCCAGCGCTCTTTTATCAGGCTGTTCAAGGATGGAAAGGCATATATGAAGGAGTCGCCGGTATTATGGTGTACCGAATGCAGGACATCGATAGCACAGGCTGAGCTTGACACTGCACAAAAAGATACCACGTTCAATTATATACCCTTTGAGACCACGGATAGCAAAGAACGCCTTATTGTTGCCACAACACGTCCTGAGCTTCTGTATGGATGCGTTTGCTTGTTTGTTCATCCTGAGGATGAAAGATACTCAGGATACGCCGGTATGAATGTCCGTGTCCCTCTATATGAGTATGAGATACCGGTTTTAACTGATGAGAAGGTAGCCAGAGATAAAGGCACCGGAATAGTTATGTGTGCAACCTTCGGAGACAGTACTGATGCCGAGTGGTATGAAAAACACGAGCTTCCATACAGGAAGGTTATATTGCCTGACGGAACAATGGATAGCAGTGTTCCTTACTTGGCAGATATGAAAATATATGAGGCCAGAAAAGAGATCCTGCGTCTGCTCGATGAGAAAGGACTTATTATCAAGTCCGAAATAACAACCCATACAGTAGCTGTCCATGAACGCTGCGGGAAGGAAACAGAGATAATCCCATCAAGGCAATGGTATATCGATATACTATCAAATAAAGAGCTGTACCTTGAAGCGGCCGAAAAGATAAACTGGTATCCGGCCTATATGAAGGACAGGTATATTACTTGGGTCGAAAACCTCAAATGGGATTGGTGCATATCACGCCAGCGCTATTTTGGAGTTCCTTTCCCGGTCTGGTACTGCGATCGCTGCGGAAAGCCCATAACTGCAGACGAGTCACAGCTTCCTGTAAATCCGCTGGAAAGCAAGCCTTGCAGCGCATGCTCCTGCGGATGCAGCGATTTTACAGCGGAAAGTGCTGTCCTTGATACATGGGCAACATCCTCTGTAACACCACAAATCAACGCGAAGTGGGGAGAGGATAATGATATTGGCAGTAAGCTTCTGCCAATGAGCATGAGGACTCAGGCACATGAAATCATACGTACCTGGGCATTTTATACGATTGTCAAAAGTCTTTATCATACAAGCAGTATCCCATGGAAGGATATAATGATCTGTGGGTTTGTGCTAGCAAAAAAAGGTGAAAAAATCAGCAAGTCCAAAAATAATTCTGACACAGCACCAGCCACACTTATTAAAAAGCACTCTGCTGATGTTATCAGATACTGGTCGGCTAATTCAAGGTTGGGGACTGATACGTTTTTTTCGCAGGATGAGCTCGGAATTGCAAGAAGATTTGTTACAAAGCTCTGGAATGCAGCGGCATTTTCCATATCACATCTACAGGATTTTGATCCTGCTGCAGAAGTCAAAATGCTGCCGGTTGACAGATGGATACGGGAGCGCTGTAGACAAACAATGCTTGAGGCTGAAGACCTGTTGAACCAATATGAAGTCGGGCCTGCGCGCCATGTTATTGATGATTTCTTCTGGAAGGATTTTTGCGATTATTATCTGGAAATCGTAAAGGAAAGGCTTTATCAACCGGAAATACACGGTCACGAAGAGAGAAGATCCGCCCAGAGGGCGCTGTATGACTGCCTGCTGGAATTGCTGAAAATGTATGCCATCTATGTACCTCATATAACAGAGTATATATATCAACAGTTCTTCAGACAGTGTGAAAATCAAATTTCATTGCATACAACACAGTGGGAAAAGGTATCCGCCATAGATAAGAGCTTTATTGGCTTTGGAGAAAGGCTGAAAGAGGCTATTGCCGAAACGAGGAAGATCAAGTCAGAGAGGTCTCTTTCAATGAAGGCCGAGATAGAAGAGATGACAATAAGAGCGGAAGAACAATATAGAGAGTATTTCCTTAAGACGATCCCGGATCTGAGAGCGTGCTGCAGAGCTAAGAAGATCAAGCTTTGCTGAAAGAAGATGGAGTACCGGCACAGGCAATCAGGAGTCTGTTGGCTGAGTCGAAGATTATAAACAAGTAAAAGTTAATTTACCAATGCTATAATAATCAATATATTTACATATTATTATCCAGTGGGATGGTGCTGCCAGGACAATAACAGCTAAAAAGGATGGTACTGTTATTGTATTGAAATTGGATAGTAAAAATGCAACTGTCAACGGTGTGGTTAAGCCGCTGGATGTCGCACCGATATCTTATAAAGGACGGACTATGGTACCTGCACGTTTTATTGCTGAGAGCTTTGACGCGGACGTAACATGGGACGGTATAACCCAAACAGTCACTATCACATCAAAGAACAAGTAATTTACTGCCGGCAGCAGTCCCTACCAGGAGAGCATGACTACTTGTTATTGCGAAAGGGGGTATTTTATGGATTGCAGACCGGGATGTGGCGCTTGCTGTATTGCTCCATCTATTTCTTCACCGATACCGGGTATGCCCTATGGCAAGCCTGCGGGTGTCAGATGTACTCAACTTACGGAGGATAACAGATGCATGCTGTTCGGAAAGCCTGAGAGACCTGATGTGTGTAAAGGGCTGCAGCCTTCCGATGAGATGTGCGGAAAATCGGATACTGAGGCAATGAGATATCTCGAGCATCTTGAAAGGGTTACTAAGCCATGAATAAACATAAATTATCATTGAATACTTAAGAATCTTAATCTATAATATTATTCAGAGGGCATACTAAAACGGATGCCCTCTGACATAACTTTCAAAAATGACAGAGTAGGTTATTGCGCGTTAAGTGCCAGTTGGACGGGAAGTTGCCGCTGGACGAAAAATCCACAGGATTTGCGGTGCAATAGTCGCATTCCGCTGTCACATGAGGGCATTTCCTTCCTTCTGTGACGCAGTGTCGTTGAGAAGTGGCGTCCGCTGCCGGAGAGTCTTTCGGTATTCGGTGCCTATGAAGGAAAGGAGGTGCTTTTTTTTATGAAAAAGACTAGAATTCTTGTGTTTATGAGCCTGCTGATTTCGTTGAATGTTCTGTTGACTCATGTTATTCCTGTTATTCAGACCGATATTGTCAGGATCAGCTTCGGCTTTATACCGCTGTCTCTTGGCTCAATGCTTTTCGGGCCTTTCATTGGAGGGATCGGCGGAGCTGTCAGTGATCTTATGGGAATGGTAATTGCTCCTAAGGGACCGTATTTTCCCGGTTTCACATTAAATGCCTTTCTTTCGGGCATGATCTACGGATTGTTCTTATACAAAAAACCAAAGACCCTTCCCAGGATAATACTGGCAGTATTGTGCGTATCAGTATTCATAAATCTGGGGCTCAATACCTACTGGCTTACTATCCTTACCGGCAAGGGCTTTTTGGCATTACTTCCTTCGAGGATAATACAGAATGGAATAACCACGCTTATCCAAATAGCCATCATACCATTGATATGGAGATATGTCGGAAAAAGCCTGGAAAACGAGTATTTGAAACAACCTGCCTGAAACTGATAACGGGGAGCCCTTTAAAAGGCCCCCGTTCTTTATTTTATAATGTCAAAGCTGTAACCGCTTCCATTGTTATCATCAATATTATTGAACGGGTCGCTGAAGCTCAGCTTCAAATAGTCATTCTTGAGAGCAGGTACAGTTGCTTCGTAGCAGGTATCCGTCCGTGCCATAGGGACATCCTGCTCATTTTCCCAGCTGCTGCCATAACCCAGGTGCAGTGATATCTCAGGTGCACCATTTTTTGATAATACCCCGTCGTATAGAATGGTTATCTTGTCTCCTACTGTTGGAGCTGCAGGGCTGATTGCGACGCCCTTGTCAAGATAATCAAGATTCTTCAGTGATTTTTTCTGCATTTTTAATATACCCTCCAGACGATTAATTGCGATATTTTTTTACACCTAAAAGCATATACATATTTAAGAAAGAAAATTCATCTCCCAGATTTTTCAGAATTTTTTTTGTGTTACTGCCTAAAATAATGAATGAATAGTTCAATCAATGATCAATAAGGAGACATAAGAATATGAAGGCAGTGATCATGGCTGGTGGTGAAGGTACGAGACTAAGGCCCCTTACATGCAACAGGCCCAAACCCTTGGTGCCTGTGGCTGGTAAGCCTGTTATGGAGCACATCACAAGTTTGCTTAAGAGCCATGGCATATATGATATTGCTGTGACATTACAATATCTGCCTGACACTATCAGCGAACATTTTGGAGACGGCGGGCTCAGCGGCGTTAAAATGAGGTATTACATCGAAAATAAGCCGCTTGGGACGGCCGGAAGTGTCAGGAATGCGGAAAGCTTTCTTGATGATACATTTATGGTAATAAGCGGAGATGCACTCACGGACATAGATATCACCAAAGCTGTCCAATTTCATATGGAGAGGGAATCAATGGCAACGCTTGTCCTCAAAAGGGTGGATATACCTTTGGAGTACGGTGTGGTAGTCACGGACAGTGACGGCAGGATAATCCGCTTTCTTGAAAAGCCGGGCTGGGGAGAGGTTATAAGTGATACCGTGAATACCGGAATATATATACTTTCGCCGGAAATATTCAAGTATTACGAAGCAAACATGGTTTTTGACTTCAGCAGGGATCTGTTTCCGATACTTCTGCGTGATAATAAAAGGATGTTTGGCTATGTTGCGGAGGATTACTGGTGCGATATCGGTGATATAAATGCTTACATTCAGGCTAACTTTGACGCTCTCGACAGAAAGGTCAAGGCGGAAATACCGGGAAAGGAAATCGCAGAGGGTATATGGATAGGGCAGGACACATCAATAGATAAGAATGTCAGACTTGAGGCTCCATGTGTAATTGGGTCGGGATGCCGTATAAGGGACGGATCTATTATCGGAGGCTATTCGATAATAGGTGATAATACATCAATAGCGCAAAGAAGCAGCATCAAAAGAAGTGTGATTTGGAGAAACTCAAACATAGGCAGTAATGTGCAGCTCAGAGGCAGCATAATATGCAGCCGGGCACATTTGGGGTCCGGGGTGTCCACATTCGAAAACGCTGTCGTCGGAGAAAATTCAAAAATTGGCGAACGAACAATAATCAGGCCGGATGTAAAAATATGGCCCGGTAAATCGGTAGGACAGGGTTTGGAGGTCGAGTCGAATATTGTGTGGGGCTCAGGCGCAGGAAGGCAGCTATTTGGAAACAGAGGAGTGTCAGGCACGGTAAATATAGATATGACTCCCGAATTTGCAGCAAAGCTTGGAGCTTCGTTCGGAGCAGTAATAAAAAACAGGGGGATCATCGGCGTGGGCTGTGATGGGTCTGCATCATCGGCGATGATAAAGAATGCGCTTGTTTCAGGGTTAATGTCCTCGGGTGTTCATGTGAATGATTATAATGCTTTGCTGCTTCCATCCATGAGATCAGCGGTCAGATTCTACAAGCTGGACGGAGGGATATATGCAGGTGCCTGCAATCGCGGGAGCCAAAGGCTCACCCTTGATTTTATCGATAAAACAGGCAGCAGTATAAACAGAGCTATCGAAAAAAAGATCGAAAATGTGTTTGTGCGTGACGACTTCGCCAGATGCGAAGGCGATTGTCTTAAAGGAGTTACGGAGATAAAGGGTTTCCAGGATATTTATATAAAAAATGTAATTAATGAAATGAAATCAAACAGACTTGATTTCAATATATTGCTCAATGAAAGCTCAGCACTGGTAACGGATGTTGTCAGGGATCTGCTGACCGAATTGGGCTGCAGTGTAAAATGTATAGGGATAGGAAGAGAATTGCCGGAAGGACTTCCCGATATGGGGCATTTCTGCAGATATGTTAAAAGCAATGGCTTTGACCTTGGCGTATCAATAGAGGATTCATGCGAGAAAATGCTGTTGGTCGATTCCACAGGAAAGCTCCTGACTGAAGATGTGTTCATCGCGCTGATCTCATTGATCCTTTTTCGAAAACTCAGCGGGGGTACCGTGGTAGTTCCGGTTTCAGCAAGCCAGGCAATAGATACGATGGCAGATAAGTATCATGGAAATGTGGTCAGGACAAAAACCTCAGCGAGTGATATAATGGGCAGATTGCTTGGCAGGGATGCGAAGGAAGAGCTTCTTGAACAGTTCTCGATGCATTTTGACGCGGTTGCTGGTCTTGTAAAGGTGCTGGACTTTTTGAATGTCAATGGCTCAAGCCTCCATGATATAGTTGGAATGCTGCCGGAGATCCATATGCGAAGGCAGGAGGTGGAATGCAGCTGGGATAAAAAAGGGAAAGTGATAAGAAAGCTCATACAGGAACATAGCGGCAGCAGAATGGATACATTGGAGGGTGTCAAGGTCTATGACGAAAGAGGATGGGTACTGGTGCTGCCGGATTCGGAAAGACCCTTGTGCAGAGTGATCGGAGAGGGCGCCAGTGAAGAATTTGCTGAGGAACTGACTAATATCTATGTCAGAAAGATACGGGAAATAAGCCGCAGCTGAACAACCGTCATAAAGGCATGAAACCCAGGGTATAGCGATATACCCTTTTTATTTACATAGAAAACGACATGCGGATGTCTATAAGGTTTACTATATTGATTCAACTTGATATAATTAAATAGTATAACGAGGCGAAAGATGTCCCGGGTACCGATTTGCATTTAAGTTGAATGAGTTGGAGTAGATATGAATAAGCCAGGCAGCCGCTTTATTTTAATGATAGTGTTCATTATATTTGGGATCATAATTTCCATACAGATTAAAAGTTCTTTGAATTCCAAAAAGGTGAACGCCTCCGACAAGCTCAGCGTCGATGTGCTGAAGGCTCAGATCGCGGAGCTGACACAGGAGACAGAGCAGCTGAAGTCTGCTATAGATGAGAATGTTGTCATGCAAAATGATATAGTCAGAGAGTATATTTCCATGCAAAATGATGACCGCCTTGCTGAGGAATGGGAAATGATCAAGCTGAACACAGGTCTTGTTGATGTAAAAGGGCCTGGTATAACAATAAAGCTGGATGACGCTCCCGTACGCAGGCCGGACACACCGCTAAAATGGCTGATAATCCATGATTATGATGTCAAGACCATACTGAATGACCTGAAAATAGCAGGAGCGCAGGCTATTGCCGTTAACGGCGAAAGACTGGTGCCAATGAGCGAGCAGGTATGTGCCGGCCCGACGATACTTATAAACGGCAACAGGCATCCTGTCCCGTATTATATAGAGGCCATCGGAGATCCTGATGTTTTGTTTGAAAGTATAAGCACAAGCAGTAAAATAGCTGAATTGATAGATTTCAACATCAGAGTCGAAATCAACAAATCCAAGGAGATTGAGATAGCCAGGTTCAGTGGTGTTGATAATCTGGACAGGCATATTTCGGGACTGGAGGTATATACAAAATGAAGATTGCTCGTAATATAGCAATGATGGTAGTGTGCATTCTGCTTGGGATTATGCTTTCTTTACAGTATAAAAGCGTCAATTACAACCAGAGTATGTCGAGCCTGGAAAATAAGAGGGTCGAAGAATTAAAAGAGGATCTGATCAAACTGCAGAATCAGAAAAACGAGCTTCAGGACAGACTTGTGAAGCTTGAAGAGGAGAACCAGACCTACGCCAATGTCAAGGCCGGTGACAGCGAGGCGGTGCAGCAGATACAGAACAACCTTAAAAAGGCAAGGATATTTGCCGGCCTTGAAACGGTGAAGGGAGCGGGCATTGTTGTGACCCTTGATAATAATGAATTCATACATGTAATGGACTATGACATACTCAATGTAGTAAACGAATTAAGGGCAAGCGGCGCCCAAGCCATTTCGATAAATGATGAGAGAGTAGTTGCCATGACAGAGATACGCGATGCCGGACAGTATGTCATTATCAACGGAAAGCAGTTCAAGGCGCCCTTTGTAATAAAAGCCATTGCTGATCCCGATGACCTGGAACGGTCGCTTACATTGATGGGCGGAGTAGTGGAGTATCTTGAGGAAGAACAGCTTAAAGTAAGCATTAAGAAAAATGATGAGATAATTATCGGTAAATTCATAAATGACGGCACATCTATCAAGACGGATCTTCTGACCCCTGTCGAGTGACGCCCAATCAAAAAATGGGTATATTTTCTGTCCTCCACAATACAAATAGTATAGAGGCGATAAATCGCCGTGTTAAACAGCCTGTGACTTGAATACCATCGAACGGTTGGCATACAAGCCGGGCTTTTTTACTATTTTGTCCGGAGGTCAGCCGCTATGAAGCTCTATATAAAGCATACAGACCGAATAGTCAGCAGTGTGGTAATGTTTTCTTTTATATTATGTATGATATGCATGATATGCGGGTGTTCATCAGCAAGCAGCATCAATACTTCTCTTAGTGATCTTGGAGGGGTATATGCAAGCAGGTTCAGCGATCTTGATCTGGATGTGGAGATAAGCGGAAGACTCTCCGAGAATGAGGAGGCAGACGGTGAAAAAACCAGTGAGAGCTGGAGGCCGGAGGATGAAGGCGGGGAAAGGACTGTCGCGGATGCAGGTTCTGTCGGCGGAGAGCTGAGCAATAAGCTGTTGAGATGGGGAATATCAAGGAGATCGGAAAATAAAGCGCCTGCTGCCGATCCGGGAGCTCCTGAGCTTCTTCGAAAATATGGCGGTATGTGGCTTGGAGACACCGAAAAAAATGTTATTTATCTCACATTTGACGAGGGATATGAAAACGGCTATACGCCATTGATATTGGATACGCTGGCTGCAAACGACGTAAAGGCTGCATTTTTCATAACCGGACCATATCTGAAGGAACACCAGGACCTCGTACGAAGGATGGTAGAGGAAGGACATATAGTTGGTAACCATACGATACACCATCCAAGTCTTCCCGAACTAGATGACATGCACCTTGAGGAAGAGGTTCTGGGCCTGGACAGGGCATTCAGGGAGAAGTTTGGTGAAAGCATGCGGTTCCTGCGACCGCCCAAGGGAGAGTACAGCGAAAGGACGCTGGCATTGACTCAAAGGCTTGGATATTGCAACCTGTTCTGGAGCTTTGCATATGATGATTGGTATCGTGACAGGAGCAGAGGGGCTCAATACGCATATGATATTGTAATGCGAAATCTACACGGCGGAGCTGTCCTGCTGCTTCATGCTGTTTCTAAAGATAATGCCCAGGCTCTGGACAGTATCATAAAAGGGGCGCGTGAAAAAGGATATTCCATAGGTGACCCGCAGGAACTGCTACCGCCTGCGAAGGCTGGAGATGAGTAATATGGCCGGGAAAAGCGACGGAAGGAAAAAAGAAAGGGTTATCAAAAAAGAAGACAAGGAAAAAATCATCAGGAAGGGAGCAAAGGAACGATTTGCCGAAATGCTGGAGCTCCCCAAAGAATTGGTTATGGACCGACCCAAGCTGACCATGGTCGGAAACTGCGACATAATGGTAGAAAATTACAAGGGAGTCGTCGAATATGCCTCTGACCGTCTGAGGATCAACACGGGCTCCGGCATTATCAGAATTATTGGGACCGGGCTTCTTATCAGAGAAATAACATCTGAAGATATTATTATTTCCGGTACGATTCATACTCTGGAATTTGTCAGTGCGGGGTGAAGCTCTTGTTGTTCGGATTGTGGAATTATCTGCGCGGATATGTTATTATTATTGTTGAAGGCTATTTTTTAGAAAAGTTTATCAATATATGCGCAAAACGCCGTATACACCTGTGGGACGTCAGAATCCAAAAGCAGTATCTGGCTACAATGAGGATGACTGTCAAGGTCTTCCGGCTCATAAGGCCTGTAGCAAAAAAATCGGGATGCAGGGTAAGACTGTTGAAAAAAACGGGGCTTCCGTTTGTTCTCAATAAATACCGCAGACGGAAGGCCTTTTTTGCGGGAGCTGTTTTATTTTTGATATTGATCAATTTCCTTGCGTCCTTTATATGGAGCATCGAGATAACAGGGAACAAGGAGCTTAAACAGGAGTTGATAGAAGAAGCGCTGGCGGACAACGGCATCAGGACGGGAGTATTCAAATACCGTATAGATGCACACAGTGCTGTCACAGGTATGATGCTCCGGCTGGAAAAGCTGGCCTGGATAAGCATAGACATACGCGGAACCAAGGTCAGGGTGGATTTAAGGGAAAGAATTAATGTGCCTGAAATCGTCCCCAGGGACATACCGTGTGATATCATTGCCAGCAAGGATGGAATTATCAGTCGGATTATTGCCAAGGAGGGCATTGAAGCGGTCGGACAGGGGGATACTGTTAAAAAAGGGCAGGTGCTGATATCCGGAAGCATTCCCATAAAAGGCGCAGAGAATCAATTCAAGCAGGTGCATGCAATGGGATCGGCAGAGGCGCGGACATGGTACGAAGCTGAGGCGCCGGTCGTACTTGACAAGACCGAGAGGCTCAGGACCGGCCGAGTGATAACGGACAATTCATTGGTGATGTTCTCGAAGGAAATCGACCTTTTTCGCAAGAAGAACAAATTCCAGGAATATTCCGTTTCCAGAACCCAAAAAAAGCTTTCGATCGGCGAAGATTTGGTTTTCCCCGCAGAATGGATCACTATTCAGTATATAGAAGAAAGAGTTGTTCAGGCATACGTCAGCAGGGAGGACGCAAAGAAGGAAGCGGCGGGGCAGGCTTATAACAAAGCACTCGCGCAGGTGCCTGATGAAGCGCGGATAGTCGGAAAAACAGAGAACTTTATTGAGCAGGATGGAAATATTACAGCAAGAGTGACTCTTGAATGTATTGAAGATATAGGTACGTCCAAACGGATTGGAGGAAATTGATTGGACAATATTGAGAAGACTGTTGAATTTGAAAAAATAGAGCATTTGATACACTTGTTCGGACATTTTGATGAAAATGCAAGGATAATCGAGGATGGACTGAATGTGAAGCTGGTGTCAAGGGATACCGAAATCAAGATTACGGGAAGTAAGGAAGATGTGGAAAAGGCATCCGCTGTTATGGAAAAGCTAATTTCCATCATTGCACTCGGAGAGGATATTACAAGGCAGAATGTGAGCTATCTTGTTGACCTGGCGGCAGACGGGAAAATGGACAAGATAAGGGAATACCCGGGCGACTATATTTGCCTGACGGCAAGAGGCCGGCAGATAAAATCAAAGACCCACGGACAGAAAAGGTATGTCAATGCCATAAAGGAAAACACTGTTGTTTTCGGGATCGGACCTGCCGGCACCGGAAAGACATTTCTGGCTGTGGCAATGGCGGTGACTGCATTCAGGGACAAGCAGGTCAGTAGGATAATATTGACACGGCCGGCAGTGGAGGCGGGAGAAAAGCTGGGATTTTTGCCAGGCGATATGCAGAACAAGGTGGATCCTTATCTGAGACCGCTGTATGACGCTTTGTATGAGATCATGGGAGCTGAGACATATCAGAAATACCTGGAGAAAGGGTCTATAGAAATAGCTCCCCTTGCATATATGAGGGGCCGTACGCTGGACGATTCCTTTATAATACTTGATGAGGCACAGAACACCACTCCGGAACAGATGAAAATGTTTCTGACGCGCATCGGCTTTGGCTCCAAGGCTGTCGTTACCGGCGACATTACACAGATCGACCTGCCGGGCGACAAGAAATCGGGTCTCAGGGAGGTAACGAAGATCCTGAAGGATGTGGAAGGTCTGGAGTTTGTATATTTGTCCGAGAAAGATGTTGTGAGGCATGAGCTTGTCCAGAGGATCATTAAGGCATACGAACGGTTTGATTCACATAAGGGCTGAAACCGCATTATCCGACCCGGTATTGTTGAAACTGTATTCTCTTTGATGGGGGGCTGAGCTTTGAACGCGGTTAATAAAAAGAAAACAAGAAGACAGTTTTTATCCTTTTTCAAAAGCAGGACAATCCAGCGTGTACTTATTGGGATAATAACCATAGCCATATCGGTCGTTATTGTAGAAAACAGCGCTGCTCCGAAAAAGTACAGGCTGGAGCTGGGGGAAAGCTCCAAATACGATATTTCTGCGCCCCGTGACATAGAAAATGTGCTCCTTACCGAAAAATTCGCAAAGGAGGCCGCAGATAATGTGACTCCTGTTATGGAAAGGCTCGACAGCGTATCTATTGATATCATCAATATCACCAATGAGTTTTTCAATGATATCAGATCTGCAAGACAAAGTGTCCTCAGCAGTTTAGCGGAACAAGGCGTGACCTCTGTCGACAGAGAATATCAGGAGCTTTTAAAGCAGGAGCGTACAGAGGCTGCAGATGTTCTTGGCCTCAGGCTCAAGGAGCACGGCATAATGTTATCTGCAGACCAGGCAGAATATCTTGTCGGTGCGGTAACAGATGAAGAACTGGATAGATTTCAGACATTGACTGGCGAACTTATCAGTTCGGTTATGAAACAGGATGTAACAGAGGAAAATCTGGCATCCCAGATGAGTTTTGTACAGAGCACCTTCCAGCTAAGCAACCTGCCTCAGGAATTCAAAAGCATAGGCAGTATCGTAGCAAGCGCTATGCTCAAGCCCAACAGTGTTATTGATGAGGCTATGACCAACGAGGCCAGGGCCGAGGCATACAACACAGCGCTGGAAAACAAGCAGATAATAACAGAAGGCTCCAGGATCCTCAGCTTCGGCGATATCGTCACCGAGGACAAGCTGGAGGTTTTACGTGAGCTGAATCTTCTGGAGACCGACAGCTTTGACTATGCATTTGCAGGAGGAATACTGCTGGTCGTGCTGATGCTTAGCTTTTTGCTTATTTTGTATCTGCATCATTTCTGCAGCAAAATCGTTCATGGAACAAAGGAAACTATACTGTTATGTGTAATAATACTGCTTACACTTGTATCGGCGTGGCTGCTCAATCCGTACAGATCTCTGCTGATACCTGTTTTTATCGCACCGATGCTGATAACAATACTGCTCGATCTCCGTCTTGGAATAGTAGTAAACATACTCCTTTCATTAACGATTTCCTTTATCACTAACGGTGATCCGAAATTCTTATATACAGCTATTATAGGCGGTACTATTGCAGCTTTCATTGTGACCGGAGCGAACCAGAGAAGCAGGCTGTCTGCATCCGGCATTGTTATTGCAGCCATCAATGCGACTGTTATTGCATGTATAGGACTGATAAGCAAAAGCAGCCTGACAACAATAGTAAACAATGCTGCGCTCGTTGCGGTCAACGGCATGCTTTCAACGATATTAACCATAGGTATGCTGCCGTTCTTTGAGAGTACCTTCAATATCATAACGCCTCTGAAGCTGCTGGAGCTGGCCAACCCAAACCAGCCGCTCATGAAGAAGCTGCTGATGGAAGCACCGGGCACGTACCATCACAGCCTTATGGTCGGAAACCTTGCAGAGGTTGCATCGGAGGCTATCAGCGGAAATGCATTGCTTGCACGGGTGGGAGCATATTATCACGATGTAGGGAAGCTAAAGCGCCCCAATTTCTTTAAGGAGAACCAGCTTTCCGACAATCCTCATGACAGGATGACGCCTAATCTGAGCACCCTTGTAATAACCTCCCACACCAGTGACGGAGCTGAGATCGCTGAAAAGTACAAGGTCCCTCTGGCGGTAAGGAATATAATCAGCCAGCATCACGGCACCACACTTGCCGCATATTTTTATTACAAGGCTAAAAAGGGTGACAAGAGCGACAGTATAAAACAGGAGGATTTCAGGTATCAAGGGCCGAGGCCTTCGACCAAGGAAGCTGCTGTAGTAATGCTTGCGGATTCTGTCGAGGCCGCTGTAAGATCAATGGTGGAAAAAACCGAGGGCAAGATGGAAGGCCTGATCAGAAAAATAATCAAAGACAAGCTGGATGACGGTCAGCTGGATTTGTGCGATCTTACTTTGAGAGATCTTGATATGATAGCAAAGGCATTTATGAGAGTTTTCGGAGGCTATTTCCATGAACGTCAGGAATACCCCGAAATGAAGATGAGAAGGCTGACAGAGGAGTCCGGAAATGATATTGACCCACTGTCTGCGGAAGCTGTGAATGAGCAGCCCGCACTGCAGGCAAGCAATGCTCTGAAAATTTCAGAACTGGACAGCCGTCTGAATGAAGCACTGAATGAGAAGGCAGGTAAGCAAAATGAAAAACAGCAAGCTTAAGGGTATGGATCAGACAAAGGTATATATTGAAAATGAGCAGTCACAGACCGAGATTACGCAAGCATACGGAGAACTGCTCGAAAGGACAGCCTTGTATTGTCTTGCAGAAGAAAATATAGAGGTTGGCTGTGAAATCAACATACTACTAACTGATGATGCAGCTATAAGGGATATAAACAGGCAGTTTAGAGATATTGACAAGCCGACGGATGTTCTGTCGTTTCCAATGGCTGATATCGCAAACGGAGAATTAATCGACGAAGGCGGAGATTTTGATATAGATGAAGGACTGCTTGTAATCGGCGACATCGTAATATCAATTGAGACCGCCATAAAACAAGCCGAGCAGTATATGCATTCACTTGAGAGAGAGCTTGCATTTCTGACTGCCCATGGAATGTTCCACCTTCTTGGATACGATCATATGGAGAGCCGGGATGAAGCGGTAATGATGGCAAAACAGGAAAAAGTGCTGGAAAAGCTGGGGCTAAAGAGAGAATGAAAAACAGGACCCTTATCGACAGCTTCAATAATGCTATGCATGGCATAATATCGACAGTGAAAAGCGAGCGGAACATGAAGATCCATCTGGCAGCTGCGGTGATGGTTCTGGTCATGTCGCTTTTTTATGACCTTACAAGGACGGAGTTTATCATTATATGTATAACAATAGCCTTAGTTTTGATATGTGAGCTTTTCAATACAGCTATTGAAGTAGTCATCGACACGCTGATCGGTATCTATCATCCAAAAGCAAAAGTGGTAAAGGATACAGCTGCGGCTGCGGTGTTCATTTCAGCACTGCTTTCAATTATAGTCGCATATGTGATATTCTTCGACAGGGTCAGTACAAGCCTAGAAATAGGGATCGTCAGGATCAAGCAGACCCATATGCATGTCACAATCATAGCTATTGTACTCACAATGACAGCCGTGCTTATCCTCAAAGCAATATTTAAAAAGGGTACGCCGTTCAGCGGCGGTATGCCCAGCGGACATTCGGCAGTCGCTTTTTCAGCTGCGACTGCGGTTGCGCTTTATTCAAATAATGCAGGTATAACCATATTGTTCATAATCGTTGCACTGCTTGTAGTACAAAGCAGATTAGAGGGAAAGATACATAATGCAATAGAACTGATCGCAGGAGCGGTCATTGGATTTTTGGTAACATTGCTTTTATTCCAGTTCTTCTCGTGAACAGGAATGGGCATAATATATAACAGGCAAAAAAATGCGGGAGGTATGACAATTGTTCAAATCCGGTTTCGTTTCCATAGTCGGACGGCCCAATGTGGGCAAATCAACGCTGACTAACAGGCTGCTTGGAGAAAAGATATCAATAGTGTCCAGCAAGCCGCAGACCACAAGAAATACCATTCGAACCATAATCAATACGGACAGCAGTCAGATAATAGTATTGGACACGCCAGGCATACACAAGCCCAAGAACAAGCTGGGGGAATATATGGTCAATCTCGCTGAAAACACATTGAATGAAGTCGATGTTGTTTTATTCATGACAGAAGCGACCGATGATAAGCCCGGAGCGGGGGACATATATATAATAGAGCAGCTGAAAGCTCTGAAAACGCCTGTCATGCTCATATTGAACAAGATAGACCTCATAAGGAAGGAACAGCTGCTTGAGAGGATCAAAGTATTTGCTGAGCTTATGGAATTTGAGGCTGTTATTCCAATCTCAGCTATTTCTGATGAAGGGACCACCATCGTATTACATGAGATTACAAAGGTTCTGCCTGAAGGGCCCAAATATTTCCCGGATGACATAATCACGGATCAGCCTGAGAAGATGATAGCTGCAGAGCTTATCAGGGAGAAAATTCTGGAGCTTGTACAGGAAGAAGTGCCTCACGGTACAGGTGTGGAGATAATGTCGTTTAAGGATCGCCAGGGAAAGGACCTGATAGACATAGAAGCGACGATATACTGTGAACGTGATACCCATAAGGGGATACTGATAGGGAAAGAGGGCAGCATGCTCAAAAAAATAGGCACCCTTTCAAGAACAGAGATAGAAAACCTGCTCGGAGTAAAGGTGTTCCTTAAGCTGTGGGTAAAGGTGAAGCCCGATTGGCGCAACAGTGATAACATGCTCAAAACATTGGGCTATAAATAATGCTGCTGGCAGCCAGATAATAACCGGTGCAAATATTGCAAGTATACAAACTCCTGATTAGAGTAAGATAAATAGGTAAGGCAAGATCAAGGAAAGAGGGGCACATCACTGTATATGTCCCTATAAACTACAAAAGATGAGGGGGATTTGTAATGTTGAAGGAGTTTGCATGGGATGCTTTCATTAATAACGGAATTCTTGAATCCTATATATTTTATAGAGAAATAGAAGAAAGGGACAGGGCTGCTGAGCAGAGAAGCCTTGCAGAAGCAGAGGCTGCTCCGAGCGTGAGCAATGCCTGAGCTGTGAGAGGATCCGCAGCCGCTTGATTTATCATGGGTTTTCTGAAGACCAGGGGGATAGTAGTCAAAGAGGTCAGCACAGGTGAAGCTGACAAGATCATAACCATATTTACAAGGAATCAGGGCCGCATATCAGCTCTTTCAAAGGGAGGAAAGCGGCCTAAATCCAAATTGGCCGCAGGATCCCAGATACTGAGCTACAGTGAATTTGTGCTTTACAGCGGCAAGGATATTTATTCCGTAAACAGCTGTGACGTAATCGAGCCTTTTTATGAAATACGCAATGATATGGTCAAGCTCACTTATGCCGCTCATTTTATGGATATAGTACTGGAGTTGATCCAGGAAAACCAGCCCTCTGCCAAACTGTTGAAGCTGCTTCTGAATGCGCTGCACATGCTTTCCAAGACACAGAAACAGCCTGAATTGGTCTCATGCATATTTGAACTGAGAGCCATATCTATTGCGGGATATGCACCTCATGTCAACAGCTGCATGAATTGCGGCGAAGCTCCCGAAAATTACTATTCCTTCAGCTTTACTAAATGTGGATTTTTATGTGACAGGGAGAAATGCTCCGGCGAGGACAGGTTTTCGAGCCTGTTGTCTCACGGAGCCTCAAGAGCCATCCAGCATATAGCTTACGCATCGATGGAAGAGCTGTTCAGCTTTGGCCTGTCTTCGGAGGTAATGGAGGAATTGGGCCTTATCACCAGAAGATACCTGCGTGAGCGCCTAGAGCGTGATTTCACCAAGCTGGACTTCCTTAAAAACATATAGCTGCCTGCGAAGGAGTGTCCCCTTACAAAATACAAAAAAGAGAGGTAATTAACCTCTCTTTTTTTGGTGCGGTCGATGGGACTTGAACCCATACGGTCTCCCATACGCCCCTCAAACGTACGCGTCTGCCAGTTCCGCCACGACCGCATTTTACATGCTTCGCGCCTTGTTTCACATGTCCGGCGCCGGTCAGCAAAACTAATTATACTAACATAAGCATTCAGTGTCAATACCTTTTGAGCAAAAAATAATCAGCCAAATTAATCTATTATAGATGTATTGAATTATTATCCTGCTATTGATAGAATAAAATAGTAGCACTGATTGTACCAATGTTATGTTTTGCTGATCCAATACTAAAATATGAAATGGGGATAAACACATGGCGGGCATTTTCGGATTTTTTGACTATAACAAACCAGGACCGGGTGTACCGAAGGATGCACCTCCAAAGCCATCGATAGTTGTGTTCTTTGAGATCCTTCAAAGAAAGTTCTGGAATCTTATAAAGGTGAATCTATTATTTCTTCTCTTTAACATCCCTGCTCTGATTCTTGGTATGTTCGTCATGCTGGCGTTCTTTCCGACTATACTGCCGGATGCATTTGAGAGCGCTGGCAATCTGATAAACGATACTATCATCAAGTTCATGCTGCTTACATTGATGATGTGCGTCCCAATGATAACGACCGGGCCCGCCCAGGCAGGTTTCACCTATATATTGAGGAATTACGCGCGTGAAGAGCATGCATTTATTTGGAGCGATTTTAAGGATAATGCACTCAAGAACCTCAAGCAGAGCTTGATTGTAAGTACTATCAACTTCGCAGCAACTTTTGTGATCCTGTTTTCCATTAGAATGTACTGGGCCCTTATTGATATCGGCGACCTTGCGAATCTGCCCGGCATGATTGGATTAGGTATCATGATAATGGTGTTCATAGTGTTTGCATGTATGAATATATACATTTACCCGATTATGGTCACCTTTGATCTTAGTTTGAAACAGCTGTATAAGAATTCATTTATATTTGCCATAATAAAATTCCTTCCCAATATCGGAATATTACTGCTCAATTCATTGCTTGTATTTCTGACCTTTGGTCTGATCATTCCCTTCAGCCCGATAATTGGATTTTTCCCATATCTCTTCCTGACTCTGAGCCTGACAGGCTTCATAACAAACTTTTATGCATATCCAAAGCTTAAAAAATTCATAATCTCCCGGATAGAAGACGAAGAAGAGGAAGAAGATGATGAAGATGAAGAAGAGGATGAAGAAGAGGATGAAGAAGAGGATAGGGGAGATAAAGTGCATGAGGATACTGCCGAACTGACAGACGGTGAAAATGAGACCGATGGAGACAAAACCAGCGACAGTAATAATGACAGCGGTGAAGACAGTATAAAGAGGTATTTCTGAGCTGATACTTGTATTTTAATGAAAAGATAAAAAGCTGCCGGCAATGCCGACAGCTTTATTTTACATTTCACCGAAAATTTCATCATGTTTCTTGAAGGCTATATTCCTTTCTAATAGCGCTGATCGCCTTGTCGACGTCCTTTTCGTATATCAGATAGGAAATATCGATTTCCGAGGTGGTTACAAGCTTTATCTCGATGCCTTCGTTTGCAAGAACGGTAAAAAGCCTCGCTGCCACGCCGGGTATGTTGCGCATGCCTTCCCCATATACCTGGAGCTTTGTATTGTCAGCATCTACTTCCACCCTTAGGTCCTTTGCTGTTTTTTTGAATTCATTCAATGCACTTAATGCATTTACAAGCTCAGCAGACGGGATACTGAATGAAATATTAACGCTTCCCCTGAAAGGAGGAGCCTGACTGATCATATCGATATTGATGTTCCTTTCTGCTATGGCATTGAAAATATCAGATATCAGCCTGGTGTCGTTGGGAAGCTTGTCAAGCGTTACAAGAGCTACATTATAAGTAACATTGATGTTTGAAACAGGCCTGTTAGTCAATATAAACACCTCCGCTTCAATTTCCAATGGGGGCAAGCCCCCATGCCTCCTCGCTGCGGGCGAAATGAATTCGCCCTACGCCACACTCCGTGCGCCACGCCTAAACGTGGCGTTTGAACAACATCAGTGGGAGATTGTACTCGCCACTGACAGCTTTTAATCGGTAACCCCCACCAAGCGTTTTTCAGCCTGAAGGGCTGAAAATACGTATAGAGGAGGGAGACTGTTACATTGTTCAAATATAATACCGGACTCAGCGATTTATTCCTTACTTATCAGATCATTCATATCATACATCCCCGGAGCTTTGCCGTATAAAAACCTTGCTGCCCTGAGAGCACCGGTGCCGAAAATTTCCTTGGACATGGCGGTATGATTGATTTCGATTATTTCATCACTGCCGGCAAAGATCACCGAATGTTCGCCAACTATCGTGCCGCCGCGTATGGCATGTATGCCTATTTCTGTTTTGCTTCTCTTTTTTCTGCGGGAATGCCTGTCATAAACATACTCCTGCTTCTGAGCCAGTACGGAATTGATGGAATCTGCGATGGCAAGGGCTGTCCCGCTTGGAGCATCCAGCTTCTGATTGTGGTGCTTCTCGATTATCTCGATGTCATAGTTTTGTTCAAGCAGCCTGGCAGCCTTTTTCACCAGATCGATCAAAAGATTTATTCCAAGTGACATGTTGGCTGAAAAAAAGACCGGTATGCTGTGCGATGCTTTTTCCAACAGCTTGATCTGAGTCTGGGACAGTCCGGTAGTAGCAATGACAGCAGGAATTTTATTTTTCACTGAATAATCGATCAATCCTTCCAATGCTGCAGGATTAGAAAAATCAATTATAACATCCGGATGGAATTCGTATTTTTTCAGGTCTGTGCAGACAGGATATGCATTTTTGCCGCTGTCTGTAATGTCATAGCCTGCAGTGATTTTTAGATCGCTGTATTGCTCTGCCATTCTTGTTATGACCTGTCCCATTTTCCCGTTGCATCCGCTTAATAATATATTTATCAATTTGTGCACTCCCTTTATCGGTAAGGATAGGGATTTATTATGGGACATTCCTCGGCCATAGAGAAATACTCCCTGCAGAGGAGTGTCCCATTCCCTTAAATTAAACCGTAGTTTTGCAGAGCTTTGATCAGTACCTGCTTATTGGCCTCGGCCATTTCGACCAGCGGCATACGACATTTTCCTACATTCATACCCATCAGGTTCATTGCTTCCTTTACCGGAATGGGGCTGACCTCGATGAAAAGTGCCTTTACCAGCTCGACAGTCTTCAGCTGCAGCTTCCTGGCTTCCTCGATATCTCCTGTCAGGTACTTGGCAGCCATGTCGTGAGTATCACCGGGAATGATATTTGCCATTACGGAAATGACGCCCTTGCCTCCGAGCGACATCAGCGGAACTACCAGTCCATCTTCTCCTGAATAAACAGTAAAGTCACTGCCGCAGAGATTAATGATCTCACCGACCTGGCTTAGGTTGCATTCCTTTATAGCTACTATATTGTCTATTTCAGACAATTTTTTCACTGTATCGGGGTTTATATTCAAATTGGTTCTTGATGGCACATTATAAAGCACCATCGGTATTTTCACGTTATCTGCAATGGCCTTAAAGTGCTCATACAGACCGCGCTGAGTTGTTTTGTTATAGTAGGGGCTGACGCTCAGTATTGCATTAGCGCCGGCTTCTTCAGCCTTTTTGCTGAGGTTGATAGCGTGTCTTGTATCATTGCTGCCGGTGCCGGCTATGACAGGCACTCTGCCGTTAACCTTTTTGACCGTATAGGCAATAGCGGCAATATGCTCATCATCAGGCATTGTAGAGGCTTCTCCGGTTGTGCCGCAGATGACTATCGCGTCTGTTCTTTCTCTGATCTGGAATTCAATAAGCTCTCCAAGCTTGTCATAATCAATACCGTCATTTGTGAAGGGCGTTACAATAGCAACGCCGGATCCTGTGAAAATACACTTTTTCATGCTTTCAGCAACCTCCATAAACATATTATTACCTTACGTTTTACAGTCATCCTTACGGCTTACAGCCATCCTTCTGCCTTACAGCCATCCTTCTGCCTTCAGCAGCTCAGCCATCAGTACACCGCCTCCGGCAGCGCCTCTGATTGTGTTGTGGGACAGGCAGGTGAACTTGTAATCGAAAAGGTTATCTTCACGCAGCCTGCCTACGGCGATTCCCATACCATTTTCCAGATTTCTGTCGAGCTTTGACTGCGGCCTGTCAGGCTGCTCAAAATAAGTCAGGAACTGTGCAGGTGCGCTAGGCAGCTTCAGCTCCTGCGCTCTGCCCTTGAATTCCTTCCAGCATCCGATGATCTCGTCCATAGATGGCTTGTTCCTGAAGGAAACATACACCGCTGCCATATGCCCGTCTAAAACCGGGACTCTATAGCACTGTGCAGATATAGCGGGCCCTTTTGAAGGGATTATTTTTCCGCTTTCAATGCTGCCCCAGATTTTCAGCGGCTCTTTTTCACTCTTTTCTTCTTCACCGCCTATATATGGTATCACGTTATCCAGTATCTCCGGCCAGTCCTTGAAAACCTTGCCCGCGCCTGAAATAGCCTGGTAAGTTGAAGCCAGTACCTTCTCCGGTTCATACTGCATCAGCGCATGAATAGGGGGGACGTAGCTTTGAAGCGAGCAGTTGGATTTGACAGCAATGAAACCCTTCCTGGTTCCAAGGCGCTTTCTTTGACTTTCTATTATTGCAGCATGCTCCGGATTGATCTCAGGGATTATCATTGGAACATCATCAGTGAATCTATGAGCCGAGTTGTTTGATATGACAGGTATCTCAGCCCTGGCGTATTTTTCTTCGAGTTCACGGATCTCATCCTTTTTCATATCAACGGCACAGAAGACCATGTCGACCTCATCTGCCATTTTATCAATTTCGGTGACATTTTTTACTATGATATCCCTGACACCTTCAGGCATTGGTATATCCAGTTTCCATCGTCCCTCGACAGCCTTTTCAAATGTGAGTCCGGCTGATCTTTCGCTTGCGCCTATAGCCTTTACCTCAAACCAGGGATGGTTTTCGAGCAGTGTGACGAAACGCTGTCCGACCATGCCGGTACCACCGAGTATTCCAACCTTGAGCTTTTCGTTCATAGTATATTACCTCCTGATAAAAATTAAACTGTTGGCGGTTGCCAACAGTTCCAAATGCGTATCCCTTTATAAAAGGGTTCATATGAACTGATAGCGCTCCATCAAATGCTTGATGACAGTTGTAATGCTGTTCGCAATTACAACCAGGATGCTTTCCTGCAGGGGATTGCTTCCTTCGGCGCTTCGCCCTTTCACTCCGTATCACCGGCCCCTGCGGCCTTACGCGGAATTACTGATGAGAAGCGCACCTCTATCGTTTCCTGCTATTTTATTACTTTACAGCTAAAGCTTTAAACTATAATAACATCGCAATTACATATTGTCAAATGTTTTGTATCGGCAGCTTTTATTACAGTAGTATTAAATATTAGCAAAAAGACTGCTAATATGCCGATATAGAAGGAAGTGAGGTATTTAATGTCGAATAAATTATTATGTATGGTTAATTTATGCAGTTTACCCCTTACTAATGAGAAGGAGATAATATGATCAAAAAAATCATAAAAAAGTCTGCAGCAATATTAGCTGTTGCAGTCATATTAACATCATTGCCGACTGTTTCTGCTGGAGCCGATCAGATTACTGAAACAGTTAAGGTGGGCTTGTTTTATAAAGGAAGCTCTGTCAATACAGCACAGTCATTATTTGATGTATCAGCTCAAGCCGGTATGCAAATCGGATTTTCTCAGGGCGGAAATTTTGTTGAGATATACAGGGAAGCCAGCCCGTCTGCTCTATATATCAGAAAGGATTCCTTCTATTATGATACCGGCAGCGGCCTGAAGGAATACGACCCTTCTGGAGCCGGTGTCACCGGAACAAAATATGGCCCATACCATATTAAAATAGGAAGCGATTTCCCCGATGCCTTAACTGCAGGGGACCAGGCATCCTACTACAGGCAGATCGGAATAGACGCCTTCATAGCCTATAATGATGCCTGGCAGGTATGGACGGGGCTCTGCGTGAGCGAAGCAGGCGCAAATGAACTGATAAGCACTATGATACCTGTTTTGGGCGAGGCAGGCTATGAAATCATTCAGCCATCCTCTGGAAGGATAGCCGTAATCAACGGCCAGTATAGGACCATGTGCATATTCGGCAGCAAAACTGCGGATTTTCAGATTCGTCCCGCTCAGGAAAGCGAACCTCCGGTACTCAAAATAAAGGGAAAGCAATACAGAGGCGCAATAGAAGTAAAGAGGCTTTCAAACAGCGATATGACAGTTATAAACGTTGTAGACATAAGGGAATATCTTTATGGCAACGTACCTCCCGAAATAGGCGGGAGGTCTCCGGCTGAAGCCTTAAAGGCACAGGCTGTCACATCAAAAATGTATGCTCTCAATAACAGGGGCAAGCACGGCAGTACCGGGTTCGATATATGCGATACCACGCATTGTCAGGTCTATAAGGGCTACAGTGTAGAAATAGCTGGCTGCAACAGCGCCATAGATGAGGTTTATGACAAGATAATCACTTATAATGGAGAGCCGATTAAGCATGTATACTACTTTGCCTCCGGTGGAGGAAGCACCGAGGATGTAAGGAATGTATGGGGGTCGTCCTACCCTTATCTCGTCAGCGTTGAAGATAAGTATGAGAAGATATATACCTGGACTAAAACACTGCGTGCTTCCGACGTTAAGGCAAAGCTTCCGCAGCTTGGCAGCATACTGGGGATAACTATTACCAGGACAGCGCCTACAGGAAGGGTCACCCAACTGGCCGTTACGGGCGCAAGCAGAGGTGAGCCGCAGTATTATTCCAATGAAAAATGCCGGACTTTGTTCGGACTTGACAGCCAGCTTTATACTATTACATCTGATGCAGATGTATTCATTTCCGGCCTTTCCGATAAACCAAGAACAACTGCCGATATAAATCAGACAGCAGAAAAACCAACTGCTACTCAAGCGCAAGGCACTGATACGGAAGCGAAAACACAAGCAGCATCAGATACAGGAGCTCAGGCGGTTGACACCGCACCACCTGCAATGCCAAAGGCGCCCACTGTTATTGCTCCGGAAGTATCCGAACCGGTAAGAACACAGCTTGGAGGCAAAAAGGTAATAACCGCAGATGGTATACAAAGTGTGAAGGGATCAAATAACAAGATCGTGGTTCTTGGAGCCAATGATGTCGTGAATAAGGCAACAGTTGTTCCCGAGACCTATGTGTTTAGCGGAAAGGGCTGGGGGCATGCCGTGGGTATGAGCCAAGAAGGAGCTATAGGTATGGGCAAAGCCGGCATATCATACCAGGATATACTTACGCATTATTTCCAGGGGACAAGTGTTGAATAGACAATGATTGGTTAACATATTGTAAAAATCGGTATCATATAGTATGATTTCCATTGTGATGTCTGAGTAAAGCTGCGTAAAAGCAGCTTTATGTATGAAATGTAAATTTCATTCAGGATCAATGGGTTAACATCAGTCAAATTGCAAATAATTAATGTGTATAAGCAGATATGTAACATTTATAGGAGAAAAATGAAATCGAGTGATTTTTATTATGAGCTTCCGCAGGAGCTGATAGCACAGGAGCCGATTGCAGAAAGAAGCAAATCAAGACTCCTGGTTCTCGGCAGAGAAAGCGGCAGCATTGAACACAGGGTGTTTGAAGATATAAAGGGATATCTGAAAAAGGGAGACTGCCTTGTATTGAATGACACAAGAGTAATACCCGCAAGGCTTCTTGGCGAAAAGGAAGGTACCGGCGGCAGGATAGAGTTCGTGCTGCTGAAAAACCTGGAAAACGATGTATGGGAAGTCATTCTGAAGCCGGGAAAAAGGGCGAAGCCCGGTGCCAGGTTCGTATTTGGAGATGGTGCACTCCGTGCCGAAATAATCGATGTGACAGAAGGCGGCAACAGACTGGTCCATTTTGAGTATGAAGGGATATTCCAGGAGGTGCTTGACAGGGTGGGTATTGTGCCGCTGCCTCCTTATATAACCAGGAAGCTTGCTGACTCCGAACGGTATCAGACGGTTTATTCACGGTACAGAGGGTCAGCTGCAGCGCCGACAGCAGGACTGCATTTTACAAGGGAGCTGCTGGGAGAGCTTGAACAGATGGGCGTAAAGCAGGCATATCTGACATTGCATGTGGGACTTGGTACATTCAGGCCTGTCAAGGTTGAAAATGTCGAAGAGCATGTAATGCATTCTGAATTTTTCGATTTGAATGAAGCTGCCGCAAACATGATAAACAAAGCAAGGGCAGACGGAGGAAGGATCATCGCAGTAGGGACGACAAGCTGTCGTGTGCTTGAGACCGTCAGTTCCACCGATGGCTGTGTAAAGGCATCCTCGGGATGGACCGATATTTTTATATATCCAGGCTACTCGTTCAAAATCGTTGATGCACTGATAACAAATTTCCATTTGCCGGAATCTACACTGATTATGCTTGTCAGCGCCTTTGCAGGCAAGGAGCATATAATGGAGGCATATCACACAGCGGTAAAGGAAAAATACAGATTCTTCAGCTTTGGAGATGCAATGCTCATAAAATAAATAATATATAAAGGTGGATATAATGGCTGCAATAAGGTATGAATTTATTAAAAAATGTAAACAAACAGGCGCAAGGCTGGGTATTGTGCATACGCCCCATGGTTCCTTTGAGACGCCTGCCTTTATGCCGGTCGGAACACAGGCTACCGTTAAGGGGATGACGCCCGATGAGATGAAGGAAGTCGGAGCGGAGATCATTTTAAGCAATACATATCATCTGTACATGAGACCGGGAAATGAGTTAATCAGGGAGGCGGGAGGCCTTCATAGGTTCATGAACTGGGACAGGCCCATACTGACTGACAGCGGCGGCTTCCAGGTTTTCAGCCTGAGCGATCTGAGAGATATAAAGGAGGAGGGCGTCACCTTCAAATCACATATAGACGGATCAAGGCATGTATTCACTCCGGAGCTTGCAATGAAGATACAAAATGATCTGGGGTCGGATATTATAATGTCCTTTGATGAGTGCATCCCATATCCGGCAGATCACGATTATGCAAAAAAGTCGCTGGAGAGGACTACCAGATGGGCTGAAAGGTGCAAGAGGGCGCATGCCAATACTGAAAAACAGGCGTTGTTCGGTATTGTACAGGGAGGTGTATATGCGGACCTGAGAGAGCAGAGTGCTAAAGAACTGACAGCGCTGGATTTCCCGGGCTATTCTATCGGAGGTCTGAGTGTGGGTGAGCCTGCGGAGGATATGTACAGGATGCTCGAGTGTACTGTGCCGCTGCTTCCTGAAGACAAGCCAAGATATCTAATGGGTGTAGGCAGCCCGGATTATTTGATCGAAGGCTCCATCAGGGGAGTAGACATGTTTGATTGCGTGCTTCCTACGCGCATTGGCAGAAACGGTACTGTTATGACCAGCAGAGGAAGGGTCATTGCCCGTGATGCAAAGTATGCAAGGGATTTTTCCCCTTTGGATCCGGAATGTGACTGCTATGCGTGCAGGAACTACACAAGGGCATATATCAGGCATCTGCTGAAAGCTGATGAAGTGCTTGGCATAAGACTGACTACATGGCACAATCTTAAATTTCTTTTGGACTTGATGAAAAAGGTAAGACAGGCTATAATAGATGATAGGCTGGGTGATTTTAGAAATGAATTTTTCGGCTCTTATGGTTACAAGCTGTAAATTAAGTTATATGGTCACGATATAGCCTATAAAAAATCATAACGAATGGAGGGATTTGCATGCCGGAAGCACAAGGCGGGGGAATATGGCTCACGCTGGGATATGTTGTATTTTTTGCACTGATCATGTATTTTCTTATTTTTCTTCCGCAGAAGAAAAGGGACAAGAAGGCCAAGGCCATGCTTGAAGCAATGCAGGTGGGCAATGAGGTAGTCACCATCGGCGGCGTAGCGGGCAAGGTAGTCAACATCAAGGACGATGAAGTCACACTGGAGACAGGTGTTGAGAGAGCAAAGATCAACTTTAAGAAATGGGCGATAAAGGAAGTTGTAAAGCCTGTCGAATCTTGAGAGTTTTTCAATGAATTCAAAGATCCCGCATGTAATGACAGGCGGGATTTTTTGCTGCTGTCGGGCAGTTTGCTGCTGAGTTCTATAACAGACTTATGTGTAATATTATATTATATGAAATATTGTACAGGAGTGATGTCCATGTCCAAAGCAGCAAGCCAGAACGCAAAGCCTGAGGGTAATGAAGGATTGAAGCTTATATCACTGTTAAAAGGGCTTCTTGCATCCTATATTATAACAATACCGGCATTCATGGTGTTTGCCCTGATACTGTCAAACCTTGATTTTCCGCAAAAGCTGCTTACACCTGCGGTAGTTGTAATTACTGTTGTAAGCGTGCTTACGGCCGGGGCCGTATCCACAAAGGGAGTTCGGAGCAGAGGCTGGCTCAATGGCAGCATTGTCGGCTTCATATACATGCTGATACTTTACCTGTTCAGCAGTATTCTGTGTAAGAACTTCACAATTGACAGATATGTGATAACCATGACTGTAATAGGAGTACTTGCCGGAGCTATAGGAGGCATCATGAGCATAAACACAACTAAGAGCTCGAAATTTAAATATATTAGCAGCTGACCTTTTCAAAGCTGAGTATGTATGCTATAATTATTGACGCAAACCATAGATTTACAGAAAAATCTGAGCAATCGGGGGGATTACATATGAAACATATAAAGACCATCAATGCTCCTGCAGCAAAGAAGGATCTTAAAAACGCAGGCTGCGGAGAATGCCAGACTTCATGCCAGTCAGCATGCAAGACCAGCTGTACAGTGGCAAACCAGAAATGTGAAAAAAGATGAAACGTGAGCTGAAACCATGACAGCGGGAGGCTTTGCGCCTCTCGCTGTTTATGTGTGCGGAGGTTCATTATTTAATGAGGAGCATGAGCAAATGATTCATAAGTTTAGAATGCACGCAAGCAATATAGTATTGGATGTAAACAGCGGTGCGGTGCACATTGTTGACGATATAGCCTACGACATACTCGATTATATGGACAAGCCGGACGATGAGATTATCAGTGGATTGTCCGAAAAATACAGCACCAGTGCAGTGAGCGAAGCTCTAGCGGAGCTGAAGCAATTGAAGGCTGAAGGCCAGCTGTTTTCTGAAGATTTTGTGGAGGAATACCTGGCAGGTTATGATGCCTTTAATAACTCAAGGTCAGTAGTTAAAGCATTATGTCTTCATATTGCTCATGACTGCAATCTCAGGTGCAGATATTGCTTTGCGTCAACCGGGGATTTCGGGACCAGGAGGACGCTAATGCCGGCAGAGACCGGAAAGAAAGCAATAGATTTTCTTATTGAAAGGTCGGGGGCCAGACGCAATCTGGAGGTGGACTTCTTTGGAGGGGAGCCGCTGCTGAATTTCGAGGCAGTAAAGGATATAGTGCTTTACGCTCTTGAGAGGCAGAAGGAAACAGGCAAGAACTTCAGATTCACAATAACCACCAATGCTGTGCTGCTTAATGAAGACCACAAAAAATTCATTAATGAATATATGGGAAATGTTGTACTGAGTATTGACGGAAGGCCCGAGGTCAATGACGGGATGCGTTTTCGCGCCGACGGAAGGGGAACATATGAGGACATCCTTCCGAAGATAATGGATATGGCGGATTCCAGAGGGCAGGACAGATATTATGTCAGGGGGACCTTCACTAGGGAGAACCTTGATTTTTCAAAGGATGTGCTGCATCTTGCGGATCTGGGCTTTAAGCAGGTTTCTGTAGAGCCTGTCGTAGCGGCCAAGGACACCGGCTTTGATCTCAGACAGGAGGACCTGCCTGTTCTGTTCAAGGAATACGAGGAGCTTGTATTTGAATATGTAAAAAGGTACAAGGAGTCAAACGGCTTCAACTTCTTTCATTTCATGCTGGATCTCGAGCAGGGTCCATGTCTGATCAAAAAAATGAGAGGCTGCGGCTCGGGTCATGAATACCTTGCTGTGACGCCCGAAGGCGATCTTTACCCCTGCCATCAGTTTGTCGGTATGGAAGAATTCAAAATGGGCAATGTTAATAATGGAACTGATGTGAATATGGCGATCCGCGAAATGTTCGAAAAGCAGAACATATACACAAAGCCTGACTGCAAAAAGTGCTGGGCAAGGTTTTTCTGCAGCGGAGGCTGTGCGGCAAATGCATGGCAATTCAACAACTGTCTGGACAAGCCGTATGAAATCGGCTGCGAGCTTGAAAGGAAAAGGGTTGAATGCGCTTTGTGGGCCAAGGCGGTCGAAGCAGGTGAATAATGTTGAGAGGTGTATTGGATGGTCAAGATAGGAGATATTAAAAATAGTGAGGAAGTAAAAACCTTCCTTTCAATCGCTGAGACACAGATGCGGGTGCTGGGCTATACGGAACACTCCTTCAGGCACGTTACTCTTGTGTCGGAGACCGCCGGAAAGATACTCGAACAACTCGGATATCCCGAGAGGGAGGTCGAAATGGCCAGGATCGCCGGCTACCTGCATGACATTGGTAATGCGGTAAACAGAAACGACCATGCCCACACGGGGGCTATGATGGCATATAATATGCTGATAAGGATGGGCATGGACTTCCGGGAAGCAGCTGAAATAATGATGGCAATAGGAAACCATGATGAGCATACGGGTACATCTGTCAGCAACATATCGGCCGCATTGATACTGGCGGACAAGTCGGATGTGCACAGGAGCAGGGTCAGGAATAACGACATTGCCACATTCGATATACATGACAGAGTGAATTATGCTGTTGAAAAATCGACGATTGCCATTGACAAGGAAATGAAGACAGCTGAGCTCGTTCTAAAAATTGATACATCCATTTGTCCGGTTATGGATTACTTTGAAATATTCCTTGTAAGAATGACCATGAACAGGCGTGCCGCATCTTTTTTAGGACTTCAGTTCCAGCTGCTGATCAACGATTCCAGGCTCATTTGATTGCTTGAAACTACCACTTTACAAGGCGGATTTAGTATTGACTCGTCAGAATGATAGTAATATAATAACTTCATGCGGTTACGAAAAAAAGGGGGATTTTTACAGATGAAAGGAAGAAACGGGCTGAAACTTTTCCTCGTTTTCGCCTTGATTGCCGTGATGACATACATTTGTTTCGCTGGCAGTCTTTTCGGCCTGATTAAGATACCTGGTGTCAATGATATAACCCCAGGCATCGATATCAACGGAGGAATAGACGCAATGCTTTATGCCGTCACTGAGGACGGAAAGAAGCCGACCCAGGACGATCTTGATACAGCAAAGATTATCATTGGTAAAAGGCTTGACAAGGCAGGTATACTTGACAGAAATCTTAGTACCGATGTTAATTCCGGCAGGATAATATTACAGATACCGTGGGCCGCAGGAGAGACAGATTTTAACCCTGACAAGACACTGGCTATGATAGGAGAGACAGCACTGCTGACATTCCAGGAAGTCGATGCGGACAAGGTGGATCCGGAAACCGGCGATCCGCTGCCTACCGGCAGGATCGTACTGCAGGGTACCGATGTAGTAAATGCTGTGCCTGTATATGACCAGCAAGGTAATATCATGGTTGATCTTGATTTGAATGAAAATGGCGTCAAAGCCTTTTCTGAAGCTACAAAAAGGTTGATCGGACAACCTATCGCCATATTCATGGATGATCAATTCATCTCGGATCCGGTAGTCCAGTCCCATATACCCAATGGAGATGCAGTCATTACACTGGGTTCAAATGAAGACAGAGATGCAAAGATCGCAGAGGCAAAAGAACTTGCCGACACGATCAGATCAGGTGCGCTGCCCTTCAAGCTTGAGGCAAAGCAGGTCAATGCCATCAGCCCTCTTCTTGGAAAAGGCGCATTGGATATTACGGTCAGAGCATTTATAGTTGCGTTTTTGCTGATATGTATCTTTATGATGATCTATTACAGATTGCCTGGTCTCATAGCATCGATAGCGCTGTTTGCTCTTGCGATCCTGACATTGAATGTTATCTCATGGCTGGGTATCACATTGACACTGCCGGGCCTGGCAGGTATAGTCCTCTCAGTCGGTATGGGTGTTGATGCGAATGTTATCATATTTGAGAGGATCAAGGAAGAGCTGCGTTCCGGTAAGACTATGAAGGCTGCTGTGGAACTTGGTTTTAAAAGAGCATTGTCGGCCATCATCGACGGAAATGTGACGACAATAATTGTTGCTGCGATACTTTATATTTTTGGAACAGGCGCAATGATTTCATTTGCATATACGCTTTTCTTCGGTGTACTCATAAGCTTCTTCACAGCATTGACGCTTACCAGGACAATGCTTGTAGCAATAACAGATATCAGCGCATTCAGGAAACTATGGCTGTATGGCGTTAAGGAGGTGCAGTAATGGTAGATTTGATGGGAAAAAGTAAATATTTCTTTGCGTTGTCCATACTCATCTTCATCGTCGGTATTGTAGGTCTCTTTGTATATGGCATCCAAATGGATATCCAGTTCCAGGGCGGTACCATCATGCAGATCGAAATGCCTGATGACACGTTCAGCATTGATAGGGCAGAAGATATCGTTATGGAGACCATCGGCAAAAAAGCAACTGTTATGAAATCCTCAACATACAATCCAGAAAATGAAGCTGATAATATCAATCTGATGGTATTGAATATCGCAAGCGATGAGACATTGAAGGATGTGGAGAGACAAGATGTATTGACAGCTTTGAGGACTGAATTCAATATAGCGGAAGATGCCAATGTCACTGTCAACAGTGTTGAGCCATTCATTGGAGATGAGATAAGGACAAATTCCATATATGCTATCCTGATTTCATCAATACTGATCATTCTTTATGTATGGCTGAGATTCAGGACAATGCATGGTCTGTCGGCAGGTGTTTTTGCAGTGGTTGCACTGCTGCATGACATTTTTGTGATGTTTACCGTATATGTTTTGTTCAAGATACCGATTAATGATTCATTTGTGGCAGCTATGCTTACTATCATCGGTTACTCGATAAATGATACTGTCATAATCTATGACAGGGTCAGGGAGAACATGAAAATACTTCGCAAAATGCCGATTAGAGAGCTGGTTAACAAAAGTGTCATGCAAACGGTCTCAAGGTCTATTAATACTTCTATCACTACTTTGATAGCAATATTGACGCTGTATGTGTTCTCTGTGATATACAATATAGAGTCGATCAAGGAGTTTACAATGCCCCTGGTGGTCGGTATAATCAGCGGTGTTTACTCAACAATATTCATAGCCAGCCCGCTTTATATGATCTGGCAGGAAAGAAAAATCAATAAGAAGGCAGCTGCCCGCAAGCCTGCAAAGGCTTAAGTCTGCTGTTATTTATACAAAGCTTCCAAAAGCCGGTACATTTGTACCGGCTTTACTCTTTCTTATATATACATATGCTGCTAAGGGTTATTTAGATGGAAAGTTACGGCAAAGTATGCTAATATAAGTCTTAACAAGATTCGCATATCAATATGAAGGAGTTGTACAAATGAAGGATATTAAACTTTACAATGTAATATTTCCAATCTGGTTATTACTATTCTTTCCTCCTGTGATATTCATAACGCTGTTTGGCAATTTTCTTATAGATTCCTTAGTGATTGCTGCTGTGTTCTATATGTTTAAAATGTCAAACTATCAAATGTCTTTAAAATCATTTTATAAAAGAAGTATAATAAAGGTATGGCTCTTTGGCTTTATTGCTGACATTATCGGAGCAGGTATTCTGTTTGGAGTAGTAATAACCGGAGATTCACTGGGTTTACCCTATGAGATTACATCTGCGGTCAATTTTGATCCCTTTGATCACCCTGCTGCATTAGCTATAATAGTTTTTGCGATGCTTATTTCGGGTTTATTTATTTTTATATTCAACTATTATTTTTCATTTGCGCGGCATATCGAAGATAAAAAGCTTCGCTTCAAAACCGCCCTGACGGTTGCTGTAATAACTATTCCATGGACATTTTTACTTCCGACGCGCTGGTTTTATAAGGGATTTTGATAAATGGGCTTTTATCTGAAAACGACATAAAGGAGCTGACGTGATTATGACAGGCAGGGAATGGTTCAGGATAGAAAAAATAACGGAAGATATCATAATGCTGGATGACAGGGGTCAAAGCAGTATTTATCTCGTTAAGGGCAGTGAAAGGTCTCTTTTGATAGATACCGGCTGGGGCATTGGGGATCTGCCGGGAGTCGTCAGAGAGTTTACGGATACACCTGTTACTGTTGTCAATACCCATGGGCACCCTGACCACGTCGGAGGCAATTACCAGTTCAATAGTGTATATATTGCAAAGGAAGATGATCATATTCTCAAAGGCTGTTTCGATGAAGAAAGCAGGGGATGGGCAATTAAGTATGTTACTAGAGGCCCGTATCCTGAAGGATTTTCGAAGGAAGAGTGGACCCGTGCCAAACCAGGCGGGATAGTACATATACATGATAATCAAATATTTGATCTTGGCAGCAGGACAATAGAGGTGATTCCTATACCGGGCCATTCTCCGGGCTGTATTGCGCTACTTGACAGCAAGGACAGAATGCTGTTTACCGGAGATTCCATCATTGAGGGCGATGTATGGATGTATCTGGAGGAGTCTGAGCCTTTGGAAGTATATCTGTCCAGCCTGAAAAAGCTGGATTCACTCTCCGGCAGGTTTGATATGCTTCTGCCAGCTCATTGCAGAACTCCTATACCAAAAACAGTGATTTCCGAGCTGATCCACGGTGTGGAAGGGATTTTGGATGGATCGCTTAAAGGAAAGCATCACAAGACATTTGCAGGGGAAGGACTGCTTTGTAGATTTGAAACCTGCGGTGTTATATATAATGATAATAAGCTGGTAACGAAGTGAATATACCTTAGCAGTTGCATTTGTTATAGATGGAAACTGTGTCCGGGGAAAGCGGGGTAATGTTTCATGAAGGCAGGCTTCATAGGATATGGAAGCATGGGCAGTATGCTTGTGAGCAAGCATCTGATACCAGGGAGGAGATATTATGGACTGCACTATGATCGGATATAGAAGAGCAGAAGTAAAGGATATTGAGGATCTTGTACGAATGAGGATCCAATTCATAAAAGAGGTCCAGCATGTGGAAGGCAGTGACAAAGACGAAGCACTGGCTGAGGAATTGAGAAAATTCTTCAATGCGACAATGCCGGAGGACCGCTTTATTGCCTGGATTGCCGAAGAGTCTGGAAAGATAATAGGTACAAGCGGGTTATGCTTTTATTCACTTGCACCTTCCTACAAAAACATGAGCGGAGGGGTAGCATATATACAGAATATGTATACCTTGCTCGAATACAGAGGCAGGGGCGTTGCAAAGGTGCTTTTCGACAAGGTGCTCTGCGAAGCAAAGGCAATGGGGTATAAAAAAATCAGTTTGCATGCAACTGAGATGGGACGGCCTATTTATGAGAAGTTTGGATTTACCAAAGTAGATAATGAAATGGCACTTAATGTATAGGCGTAAGAGGGAAACTATGGACATTTATTTGATAAGGCATGGTGAGAAAGAGAATTCACGCAACCATGAGTCTTTGAGGCTTACTGAAACAGGCTTCAAACAGGCTGAACTGACAGGCATCCTGCTTGGCAGGCATGGTATAGAAAAAATATATTGCAGCAATATGATCAGAGCAATACAAACTTCAGAAGTAATAAACAGGTACATAGATACTGAAATTGAAGTAGTGCCGGAACTGCGGGAAATCCATATGGGCATATGTGAGACCGAAGGCTGGGAGAGCTTGGAGAATTTATACCCGGAATACATGAGGGAGTTCAACAGGCATGAGTCTGATATGTGCTATCCGCCAGACGGTGAATGCGGCAGAGACGTATGGGAAAGGGTACGGAGTTTTCTTGAACGACTTGTGACAACATATCATAAAAAAGTTGCTCTTGTCACCCACGGCGGTGTCATAAAAGTAATATTAGCCGGCATATTAGGCCTGGAACAGCAGAAAAGATTCATCTTTGGTTCTCCGCTTAAAAACTGCAGCATAAGCATACTCAAATATGACCATGATAATAAATCCTTCAGCATTCATTGTTATAACAACTATTCTCATATTGATGACATATAGAATTTAAAAAGGATGGTGTCTATGGCTAAGGTATTCAAAATGGATGAGATTCAGTTTCAATTAAAGCAGTCACCTGTTCCGGAGTTTTCATGGCATACAAGCCCGGATCTTTCGGGGCTGGCCGGTTCGAGAAATATGAATTTCAATGTAAGGTCACTGGATCCCGGCAAATATTCTTACCCATTTCATTCTCATCGAAATGCGGAGGAGATGTTCGTTATTCTGTCCGGAAAGGCAATGCTCAGGACACCCGATGGATTCCGGGAGCTGGAGAAAGGGGATATTGCCTTCTTTGAAATGGGGCCCGGAGGAGCTCATCAATTATACAATCATACGGAGCAGCCCTGCATATATCTTGATCTTGGCACAGAAAACGGCATAGACATATGCGATTATCCCGATTCCGGAAAAACCAATATATTACCGTATCGTGAGATATATAAAAAAACTGACCAGACGAACTATTTTGAAGGCGAAAAAAATGTCAGTGATTATTGGCCTGCGGAGATTACAGGCAGAGGAAAAGGAGATTAATTATTGATGGATGTTTTAGATGCGATTTTTACCCGCAGGAGTGTCAGAAAATACACTGAAGGACATATAACTCAGGAGCAGCTGATGACAATAATCAAAGCGGGATGCTTTGCACCGTCTGCGCACAACCGTCAGCCATGGCACTTTGTTGTGATAAAGGATAAGGAAAAGCTTCAGGCTATTGCAGGATTTCATCCCTATGGAAAGATGCTCCCGGGAGCGGACATTTGTATAGTAGTATGCGGTGATAAACAAAGACAGTCGGAAACGGGATTTTTGATAGAGGACTGCTCAGCTGCAATCCAAAACATGCTGCTGGCTATTCATGGGCTTGGCCTTGGAGGTGTATGGTGCGGCCTGTATCCGGTGACTCATCTGACAAAGGGAATGAAAAAGATGCTTTCACTGCCGGATTCAATAATTCCTGTAGGCCTGATATCATTAGGCCGTAAAGGGGAAGAGAGGACAGTACAGGACAGGTTTGATGAAAGCAAGGTACATTATGAGAATTGGTGAACCTTGATGAAGGAGTGAGAGGACTATATGGCAAAATCACTGGCAGACATGACTAATGAGGAACGCTGGAGGCTTTTCCCAATAATTTTAATGGAGCATGACCCAGAGTGGAAAACAATGTATCTTGAGGAAAAGAAACAGTTGATCAATTACATTGGTATAAACAATATTGAAAGGATCAGCCATATAGGAAGCACATCTGTGACCGGTCTGGTTGCAAAGCCGACAATAGACATATTGATCGAGATAAAAGAGACTACTGACCTTGACCAGCTTATAGCAAATATAAAAGCTGCAGGCTACCTTTTCACCAGGCAGGATGATAATCCGCCGCCTCATATGATGTTTATGAAGGGGTATACGCCCGATGGATTCAGAGGGCAAGCGTTCCATGTACACGTTAGGTACAGCGGAGATTGGAATGAGCTTTACTTCAGGGATTATCTCAAAAAGCATCCGGAGGCGGCTGAAGAATACGGCCGGCTCAAGCAGTCCCTTAAAGAGGAATATGAGTTTGACAGGGATGGATATACAGCATCTAAATCCGGCTTCATAAGCAAAATCACAGGTCTTGCAAGGATGGAGTATAAAAACAGATATAAGCCTTTAGGTATAAGGACTTGCTCGGAAGATGACATTGAGCTGCTGGCACGCATGAACGAACAGCTGTTAGAGGATGAGAACTTTGATATACGGCTTTCTCCGGATCAGCTTAAGGAAAGAATGCTTGGATTTATTCAATCTGACTATAAAGCATATGTTTTCGAACACAGCGGTGAAGTGAAGGGCTATGCGCTTGTGAATCATAACAGCAAGCCACTTTATCTCAGGCATTTCTTTATATGCAGGGAATGCAGGAGAGAGGGCTATGGCATTGCTACATTCTATAAGCTTCTTGACATGCTTGAAACAGACAGGATCGATATAGAAGTGATGTATTGGAACGAGAGAGACTATAGGTTCTGGCAGTCTCTTGGTTTCAAGGAACGCAGCATTTATATGCGGTATGAAAATACGTAGCAAGGTTTTTTATTTTCCCATTACATGGTATAATATGGGGTAACATGGAAACGGACATGCGGCTAGGAGGGCCTTATGAAAACATTCAGGGAGATACTCGATTGGGTATTGCATATAACCGGAGCTATCATTGCGGCATTGGTAATTGTGATTTTTATCGCTCAGCCAACACATGTTAAGGGTATATCAATGGAACCGACATATTATCATGCGGATCAAATACTCATAAACAAGCTGCCCCATACCTTCAAAACCGGATTTACATACGGGGATGTCGTTATAATAGACAGCCGTGTTGACAGAACAAGGACACTGAAGGACGATATATATGAAACAATTAAATATAATCTTGTCACATATAAGCTACTTGGTATTCAGCAGGAGCATTACTGGGTAAAAAGAGTCATAGGAATGCCCGGAGATGTATTGGAATACAGGGAGGGAAAGCTGTACAGGAACAATGAGCTCCTTTCTGAACATTACATCAAGGAACAGATGGAGTTTTTCCCGGGAAAGGTAACAGTTCCTGAGGACAGCCTGTTCGTAATGGGAGATAACAGGAATGCAAGCACAGACAGCAGAGAGATAGGCTGTATTCCAATGGATCATGTCATCGCAAAGGTGTTCCTGAAATTTTGACGAGGCGATAAATTATGCTGTTCTGCGGCTCAATATTGGGCAAAATATTATTGCATTTTGATTCGCAGGGAGATGAAGCGCCATAGTTATCAGTTCAAATACACTTTTCCATTTTACCAGGGATCTGGATGACCTGACAGGCATTCTTGAGAATGGCTTTATTCCAAGGTATTGTCTGGAGAACTACTCAAATCTTTTTCATGAATCCGACAGAGAATACAAGATTGCGTTTCCAATGACATGCTTCTGCGACCTGCCGTTGTCGCAGCTTCATGAGCATCTTGATTTTTATGGTGGATACGGCATTGGTATGAAAAAAGAATGGGGCATACATCAAAAAATCAATCCGGTACTATATATGCACCAGAACTCTGACTTGTCTGAGTATATCAGTACCTTACTCATGGACTTGAAAGTCGGCAATGCAGCGGATAAGAGGACATTGCTCCATTTGATGAATATACTCAGACATGTAAAGCTCTATGAAGGCGATGCAGTTACTGGCGGCAGAAGGATACACAAACGATTCTATGATGAAAGAGAGTGGAGATGGGTACCTCTTCTAACCGGCAATAATGATGAAATACTGAGCCTGACCGAAGCTGAATTCAATGATCCGGAAGTAAGAGGAAAGGCAGAATATGACCTTGCACAAATTGCAAAGCTGGATTTTGTACCGGGTGATATCAAATACATAGTTGTATCATCAGAGGGCGAGGTAAGTGAAATAATAGAAAGAACAGGTGCTATTGAAGGAAAATACAGTGAAAATGATACAAGAATACTATGCACCAGAATTCTATCCTCTGAGCAGATCAAGACAGACTTTTAGGATCATCGGACATCCAAAGCAAATAAAACCGGCTACATCTATATATGTGCCGGTTTCTGCTCATTTTCTGAACACATAATCTATTATAAGTCCGCCTATAACTGCTTCAGCTGCTATAACAAAGCTTGTTTTGACGATCTCCTTTGAAACCATATCAAGATATGGATCAAATTGCAATACTGTATTGTTAAGTATAACCAATATCATGCCTATTACAAAAATTCCAGTAAAAATGTATGTTCCGTATCTAATAAGGGTCTTAGGGAGCTTTTGCATTTTGCTGAAGGCAGATATTATCTTCTCTATTTTCTTTGTGCGGTCCGACTGATTTAACTGCATGTCCCAACCCCCCTTTCCAGAGTTGATTATTTCCCATTCAGCAACCATTGTATGTTAACATAATATTCTACATGTATCAAGTTTTAATGTTTACCAGCGACATGAATATACAATTCGAAAAAATTGTGATAAAATAAAGAAAAATGACAAATCGTATCCATTTGGAGTACAGCACAATTTACAGGGGAGCAACACATGAAAAGGGTATTTATAAGCGTAAATGACTGCAAACCGGGTATGAAAATAGCAGAGGACATCTATAATGAATACGGAGCCGTTATATTACCTGATGGAACGGTCCTTGAGAGCTACGTCATTGAAAGGCTCAAAAAGCTTGGCCTTGTAAAGTTAAGAATATACGATGACACCGGTGAAATGATTCAAGTCAGCGGATCCGAACTTTTCAAAGCGCAGTATAAGGAAAATCTCAACACTGTAAAAAGTGTCCTGCATGATATATCAACAGGCAAACAAATCGACTCACAGCGTGTGGATCAGACAACCAATTCCATATTATCCAGAATCAACGAAAACAGTGAAATAGTAGCATGTATCAATGAAATGAGGACTACCGACGAATATCTCTACAGCCACAGCGTCAACGTCGCACTTTTGTGCATGCTTATTGGAAAATGGCTCAAATTTGATTATATAAAGCTTAAGTCGCTTATAACTGCAGGCTTCCTGCATGATCTCGGCAAAAGCAGGATACCTGCTGAAATATTGAATAAGCCAGGCTCTCTCACAAGTGAAGAGTATGGAGAGATGAAGAAGCATCCCGTCTATGGATACAAGATAGCAGAAGGCATAAAGGGTCTGGATGAAAACGTGCTCAAAGGCATACTGCTACATCATGAGAGGGAGGATGGGTCCGGTTATCCTTTCAGCATGAAGGGCGATAAAATACATGAATTTGGAAAAATCGTAGCGGTTGCTGATATGTATGACGCTATGACTTCGACCAGGGTATACAGAAATAAGCAGTGTCCGTTTGATGTAATCGAGATTATATCGGTGGATAATTTTAATACACTGGATAACAGGGTCACAAGCGTATTCCTTAAAAACATAGCCTCCTATTATCTTGGGGAATTAGTAAGGCTCAGCAATGGCATAACCGGAGAAATCGTTCACATCAATCCATTTAATATATCAAGACCTATCGTCAAGTCAGGAAACAATTTTGTCGATCTTGCAACACAAAAGAAATTGAAGATAATAGAATTAGTCTGATCAATGTACTTATTTTATTTAGATAAAAATTGTGCTAAAAGATATTCAAAAACGACAGCAAGTTTATTAATGTGCTTGTGTTTGTTTGTAAAATTGTCGAATAGTGATATTTATTATAAGATGCCCTCGAAACTTTTTTATGGGACAAGTCAGGTAAATAAGTTATAATATCCCATGCAATAAGCTTTTATTATTTCGAGGGGGTATCAGCTATGTCATGCAAGCTATTAGACAAATGCCGGGAAGCAGAAAGAGAAATAATCGACGAAACTCAGGGAAATAGAATTGAACTTGAATACTACCTTTTGACAAGTGAGATGGATGACTGTGAAAAAGAGGCAATGATTACGACCTATGGCGTAGAAATTGTAAAAAAGGTCGATGGCAAGTCATCTGAAACAAAGAGATTTGAAAATGTACATACTGATAAGGAAAAGATGGTCAGCATCATAGGTATGCTGGCGGAAAATACAGTAACTCCGTTATCCTTGCAGGACATACTTGAGGATCTTCTCTGAGTGCAAATAAGCCCTGATTTCAAAAAAAAAATCAGCGGCATGAAGGATTATCGACATTATCTGTAGAATATAATTAAATCCGTTGAATGAAGCCTCATCTGAGTGTACTTGGAATGAGGTTTTATTATTTTTGCTACTAATAAAAAGTTAAACAAAAAGAAGGATTATAAACAATTGTGTCGAAGATTATTAGAGTATTTCGGTGAATGTTATCGTATATTATTTAAGCGGGTGTGTTATAGACAAAAAAACAATGACATGAAACAAGCGGCCGCAATTGCGGTAAAAAGGATGATGGCTATATAAGATATTCGGATGAAATTATAGAAGAAATCAGGATCAATAACGATATTGTAGATGTTGTCTCTGAGTATGTCAGATTGGAAAAGCGGGGAAAGAACTATTTCGGTCTTTGCCCGTTCCATAGGGAGAAAACACCCTCTTTCAGCGTTGAATCTGGGAAGCAGATATTTTATTGCTTTGGATGCGGCAAGGGAGGGAATGTGTTCCAGTTTATTTCTCTGGCTGAAAAGCTGGACTATGTAGAAGCTGTCAGACTACTGGCGGACAGAGCAAAGATAATGCTTCCTGAAAGTGATGATCCCAGAGAGGAGGAAAGGGCAAAACTAAAGCAGCTGGTTTTAAACATTAATCTTTTGGCAGCAAGATATTTTAATGAAGCTTTAAAGTCAAGACACGGGGAGGCTGCCGCAGCCTACCTGAAAAAAAGAGAGATATCTGAAAACACTACCAGAAGATTTGGACTGGGATACTCGTATAATGAATGGGACAGCTTGTACAAATACCTGAAGACACAGGGTGTCAGCGGTGATGAAATGCTAAAAAGCGGTCTTGTGCTGCAAAGCAGCTCAGGGCAAATGCATGACAGGTTTAAAGGCAGGCTCATGTTTCCTATTTTTGATGTAAGAGGAAATGTTATAGGCTTTGGAGGAAGGGTGCTGGATAATTCTCTCCCCAAATACATGAACTCCCCTGAAACTCCTGCATATAACAAGGGAAAGCATCTGTACGCACTGAATTTTGCAAAAAATTCTGAAAGCTCGGGTCTAATAATAGTTGAAGGCTATATGGACGTGATATCACTGCACCAGAGCGGTATAACCAATGTTGTAGCCTCGCTGGGAACAGCACTGACAGAAAGCCAGGGAAGGATACTAAAGAAATACGCCGATGAAATCATCATTTCATACGACGCAGATACGGCAGGACAGGCGGCAACCCAGCGCGGACTGGATCTGCTGAACGATATTGGCTGTAATGTACGGGTGCTTTCGGTTCCTGACGGCAAGGACCCTGATGAATATATCAAAAGGAATGGCCCTGAAAAATTCAGGAAGCTTGCGGAGAATGCCCTGCCTCTGGTTGAATACAAGATCAAAGCACTAAAGAATGAGCATGACATTGATAAGACTGATGGAAGGATAGCATTTTTGAATAAGGCAGCCGGGGTCATGGCCAGGGTGGACAATGTTTTAGAACGGGAAATGTACATCAAAAAGCTTTCCAGGGAATATGAAATATCAGAAGAGGCAATGCTCTCAGAGGTTATCAGAAAAACAAGGCCCGCAGGAAAGCAGAGCTTCAAGCTTGCGAAGGCTGTTGAGGCAGCAAAAAAGACATCATCGCCTGGTGAAAGCACACAAGCCAGGATTGAACATAACGAACGATTCATAATGTCGTTATTATGTGTTGACAACAGTATATATAACACTTTAAAAGAGCATTTTAAGATAGATCAGTATACAGCAGGAGAAAATAAAAGAACTGCGCAAATCCTCTACGAAAGAATCGAAGAACGTAAAGGAATAACGCCTGCTGAGCTGCTGAGCATAGTTTCTCCTGAAGATGCAGGCAAATTTGCAAGAATATTGAATGAAGAATGTCACTGTGATGATAATCAAAAGGCGATTTTGGGCAAAATTAGAGATATAGAAAAACTAAAGCTGGAGTCAAGGCGGGATAGGGTCATAGAATTGCTGAAAAATAAAAACAGCCTTCCTGACGGCGAGGAAGCTAAATTGAAACTGGAGTTGACAAATCTGATGCAGGAAATAAACGCGATCAATGACAAGAATTACGTGAAGGAAGGGAGGGGCAAATGATGAAGATGAATGATAATGAATCCATTACTACCAACAGAAAATCGATTCTAAAGGAATTGGTAGAAAAGGGCAAATCCAAGGGTATGCTTACCTATAAGGAAATAATGGATGCTTTTGAAGAGGTCGAGCTGGAGCCCGAGCAGATAGAAAAAATATATGAAACAGTAGAGAATATGGGTATTGACGTTGTCGGTGACATAGACGCAGAGATACAGGAGCTGCAGAATGTAGAGGAAGAGCTTGATCTTACCCTTCCCGAAGGTATCAGCATAGACGATCCTGTGAGGATGTATCTTAAGGAAATAGGAAAGGTACCGCTGCTGTCGGCAGATGAAGAAATAAATCTGGCAATCAGGATGGAAAAGGGTGACAATGAAGCCAAGAGGAGGCTTGCCGAGGCAAACCTGAGGCTGGTTGTAAGTATTGCCAAGCGCTATGTGGGCAGAGGGATGCTGTTTTTGGATCTGATACAGGAAGGCAACCTCGGACTAATAAAGGCCGTTGAAAAATTTGACTACAGAAAGGGCTTCAAATTCAGTACCTATGCTACCTGGTGGATTAGGCAGGCCATAACCAGGGCTATAGCTGATCAGGCAAGAACTATCAGGATACCTGTTCATATGGTAGAAACCATCAACAAGCTGATAAGAGTATCAAGGCAGCTGCTGCAGGAATTGGGAAGGGATCCTCACCCGGAGGAAATAGCAAAGGAAATGAACATGTCTGTGGACAAGGTTAGGGAGATAATGAAGATTTCCCAGGAGCCCGTGTCTCTGGAAACTCCTATCGGAGAGGAAGAGGACAGCCATCTGGGTGATTTCATCCCGGACGATGATGTTCCGGCGCCGGCTGAAGCTGCAGCCTTTACACTTCTCAAGGAGCAGCTGCTCGGAGTACTGGATACTCTGACACCAAGAGAGGAAAAGGTACTCAAGCTGAGATTCGGCCTGGATGACGGAAGGGCCAGGACCCTTGAAGAGGTCGGCAAGGAGTTCAATGTAACCAGGGAGAGGATAAGGCAGATAGAGGCCAAAGCGCTCAGGAAGCTCAGGCATCCCAGCAGAAGCAAGAAGCTGAAGGACTATCTTGATTAATGTAATGCATCGGATATATAGATTATTTTTCCTGTTATAGGTATAATGCTGTTAGCAAAACATATAAACGAGGCGGTGAGTATATTTCCCGCCTCGTTTATGCTTTATTGTGGGCTGGAAGCCAAGATGGCAGGAGGATTACAATGGATAAAAGGATAGGAAATGAAGAATTGCCGGAAATAGAATACACTGAGTATGACAGGCTGTTGAGAGCATGGGAAAACTCAACGGAGCTGGTAAGGGATTTTGAGATGTATTCGAAAAGGATTGAGGATGAAGAGCTCAAACAGGTCTTCAAGGATTTCGCAGAGGATGAAGGGCATCATGCAGCTAGATTCAGAGAGCTTTTGCTTAAATGGAAAGCATCTCATTAGAAAAAAGCTCGGCGCTGAGAAATTAAAAGCATAATGATAAAATGGAAAGAAATCAATAGATATACAGTGCTGCTTTGCACTAGATAAAAAATTTCATTAAAAAAGCTCTTGACCTGTCAGGTGTTCGAAAGTATAATATTATTTGTTTCGTTCCTCAATAGCTCAGTCGGTAGAGCATGCGGCTGTTAACCGCAGGGTCGTAGGTTCGAGTCCTACTTGAGGAGCCATAAGGGCCTTTAGCTCAGTTGGTTAGAGCAACCGGCTCATAA
>JAEZCA010000047.1 GCA_023412665.1 Bacillota bacterium | reverse complement strand
GGTGTAGTCACGCCAAACCCTGCTGTAGAGCCGCCGCCGGAGCCTGTAGTCGTCTCTGAAGAGCTTCCTGATGCAGACGTCATATTTAACACCGATCCGGAGGAAGTAAAAGGTCAGTTCAAAGCAGAAAACAGAGATGCAGAAAAATATGATGTCAGCAAGGGCATCCCATGTACGGAAGAGCTGTATGCAAATATTATAGCACCGGAGTATCTGAAGGATTTCAATGTAACTGAAGTAACAGACAGTAAAGATTATGATATCACAGTCAGAAAAACTTTCAGGCTGCATTACGAAACATGGGACGATGATGCTGATGACTGCCCGGATTGTTCCGACGGAAAAATCAAAGATAAAAAAGATCCGACGAATGAGACAGACTGCAATAATTGTGGAGGAGATGGCTATCTAGGAGATTATGTCGGGACATATACAGACAAGGCTTATGAAAATACATATACGATAACAAGAAATTACCGGTATTGGACGATAGACAAGCTGGCAATCTATGAGATCGAGAATGCCCAGATAGAAAGTGATGTACTCGCAGGCGGGAAAGCAGCGATAAGCGTAAACGGGTCGGAGTATAAAGAGCCTGTTATAGACGAGTATTATCACGATACAAGCTTAAGCTATCATGTGACAAACGATCCCCTCGAGGATGCTATTGCTAGCGGGAGAATAACTAAAGACGGAACGAAAAATGTCCTGACGATAAGTAGCGTCGGCCATATATATCCGGGGGTGGGCGAGAGCAGCACCACTGTACCTTCCATCGGAAGCCCGGACTTTACAGCAGAACTAAGAAGCGCAGTAGGCAATTTCAAGGTAAGGAACGATACACTCAAATTCAACGGTACAGTAATAATGTCCAGAGCAATAGATAACGACGGTGATGCAGAACCACCCAGCGATATTCCGGCATCACCTGAAATAAACAGGAATGTACTATACAGAGATAATCTGGCCGTAAAAAGTGATGCATTGAACGGTACATATGATACTAAATGCGAGGTGAGGTACAGACTACTTAGCGATAGTCTGAATCCTCCCAGAGGCAATGAAGTGACACTCGACCAGGATTTGAACCCTCTCACGGTACATACGCCGGTGGTCTGCAACTCGGGCATTTGGAACTACAATAGCCAGCAGATAGGTGAAAAGGAAACCAAGCGTTCCGACATCATACTTGGAGAGAAAGCCGAGCTGTTGTTTGAGGTGGACAATGTCATGCACCGTGATATAACCGGGTATGGAACGAAGGATTATACAAAATATGTGGAGTCCAAATATGTGCGATTCCCGTTTGATGTATATATAGAAAGTGCGCCGGACAATTATGAGTATGTAAAGGCGAATATCTGGCATATTGTGAGCAAGCCCCAGGAGAAATTATACATAAAAGTGCCTGTATGGGTGAACGAGGGCGAATATACGGTGAACTTCAAAACGGTTGCCATAAATGCGCCTGATGATATAGACGACCCAGGTGACGCTGGCTTCAACATCGATGATCCGAAAGATGATAAAGAAGGCAAGCGGGAGTACATGGTAAACAAGGATATTAACAACTATGTGGCATACCGTGACAGCAAGGTCAGAGTAGTTGGCCAGGTACGCAATTTCAAGATAACGGACATAAATGATTATCCGCTTTGGGAAAAGGTATTCAGGACACGTACAGGCAGTTCGTCCCACACCGGCAAGAATTTTGCGGTAGGAAATGCTCTTGGAGGGAACCCGGAGCCCTATACGCTGCCGATAATGGAAGGCAGTAATCCCACACAGGGCGATCGGGGCGCGCTCAAAACGGGTTATGCCTTTAAGTTCACCCTTGAAACGATAGGCGAATACTTTGAAGACAACGACTATATAAGGATAAAGCCTACGTTCTATTACGTAAACAAGGACGGCAGCAACAGAAGACCGGTGGATATCTATTACAATGAGTATTTCAACGGTAAGGACAATATCCTCGTGAAGATAGGCAGCGCCAAGGACAAGACAAACAAGCAGGTGATCGTAAACACTGATATATACAGGAACATGCCGGAGGCTGACATACAAAGGACATGTGAACTGTTGGGCATTACCGACAAGAAGTTCAAGGGCAAAAAAGTAGATATAGGGACATATGACGAGATAGTGCTGTCAAAAGACCTGAGGCTGTTCACCGGCAATACAGTCAGCCATCCTTTTGCAAGCGGATCGGTAGAAGCAAAGCGTGTATTGAAGTCAGTACAGCGCTACCTGGCACCACCGGATATCACCAATATACATTCTTGACATGGGATGCAGGTGACTTGTCAGTAATATTATCACCTTCTACGAATAGCGCTTCCAATTTCTTTAGCTTTTTTATGCTGCTTATGTCGCTGATCGGATTTGTTTCCATACCCAGCTCTCTTAAATTTGTCAGTTTACTCAAAGGGGTGATGTCAGAGATATTGTTGTTTCCCATATACAGTTTTTCCAGGTTTGTAAGTTCTTTAAGAGGATTTATATCTTCAATTTTATTACCCCATAAATGGAGCTGGGTCAATTTTTTCATCTTGCTGATGGCACCTATATCGCTGACGTTGTTTTGAGATATCTCTAATACTTCCAGATCCGTCAGTCCGCTCAAGCTGGTGATATCGCTGATTTTGTCGGCGATAATATAAAGCTCCTTTAGATTCGTTAACCCTTCGAGGCTGCTGATGTCAGTGATTGGGTTGGAACTCACGTTCAGCTCCTTCAGGCTTGTGAGCTCCTTCAGAACGCTGATATCGCTGATTTGATTATCAACCAGGAAAAGCGCCTCCAAACCCGATAATGCATTAAGGCTGCTGATATCGGTGATTCTATTGGCAGAGCAATCAAAACGTTTTAAATTCTTGAAATGCACGATATCTTCAATGCTTTCTATATTATTACCTGATATATACAAATCGGTCATCCCATATACATCACTTTTTTTAATACTGCTGTTTGGCTTTTTAATGATATTTCGCACAGCCCGCTCGAAGTTTTCATCCTTCCAGACAATGTCTCCATCAGCAGCAGGATCCAATACCGGTTTTGATAGTCCTGCTTTTTGGACGAAGTTTGCAATAGCAGTGTCTTTGTCGGTTTCGCCCCTGATATAAGCATCCGTCTCTTTCAGAAAATGAAATAAAGTAACTTCACCGTAAGAATAATCATTATGCCTTCCGTCCGGTGCTTGCAGGATGTCATATACGATTGGATTGATATTCTGTCCTCCTAAAATATCTCGGCTGGTGTCAGCGTTTTTTAGAACAGTTCCTGAGATAACAGATAATTTTCCCTGATTGTCAAAAGTCCCGCTGGCCAGCTTGTATTGAAACCCGGTCTTAGAGCTATCCAGGGTGATCCATTCAATCAGGGGGCCTAACAGATCCTTATTCGGTGAGCTTTTGCTGACCATGATCCCTGTATTGTAATTTGAAACGATTTTGAAGGGCGGTGTGCATACTGCCCAGTCGCCATCGTTAGAATTATTCAGCCTGCCTTCATAATGGTCGGTCACCATGATATAGCCAAATATATTTTTCCCATAACCGGTTAAGTCTACAAACCAATTTTCCTCCATCGGACCGGTTCCCTTTATATAGCCTTTGTCAAACAGTGCTTTTGAGAGCTCCATGAATTCATCCCACTTGGGGGTTACAGAACCGTTTTTGTATACTTCGGGATCTGTATCAGGAATGCCTGTATCGATCAAGCCTGAGATATTATTATTCCCTGACATGATATAGTACCCATGCTTTTTAAGCGTTTGGGCAGCCTCGATAAGCTTATCCCACTTTCCGGTGCCTCCGCCGATCAATGCGGCGATTTTGTCCGGATCATCCGTCCCCCATATTTCTCTGGCAACAGAGCGGCGATACACAAATACCTGTACGTCGCCCAAATAAGGCAGAGCAATGATTTTTCCGTCGGCATTTTTTCCGTCCTCAATGGCATACTGCGGTATATCAGCCTTTTTCAAAGCGTCATCCACATCAATACCAAGCTCTTCATATGGGCATGCATAGTCGGAATACTCTCCCTTGACATAATGCTGGTTATATACTGCAGGAATGCAGTACAAGTCCACTGCAGTACCTTCGCGAAGCTTGTCGTTTGTTAAGCGGACAAGACCCTCTGTGCTATAAACCAATTCATCTGATGTATAGTTGATCTTATAAGGAAAGTCCCAATGCTCGCTGGCATATTTTTCGACGATTTCATCAAGCAGCCTGTCGACCGAATAGATATTGATATTAACTGTTCCCGACGGCTTTTTTTCATCAGCAGGCGGAACGTTGTCATGTTCCTCGGGTACTGCAGCAACGGGAGGAGTATTGTCAACCGAAGCCACATCCTTATAGTCCTTGTCACTGACCCTGCCGTAATGCATAACTAAGGCAATGGCAGCAACGGCAAGGATACAGAGCCCGCATATAATCATGGATTTTTTTGTATACAGCTTTACCATAATTTCACCTGATTTTCTTGCTTTTCATTCATTCGTATCTTTATATTCTTTGATTTTACCATATTTTGAATAATGGTGCCAGACACGACAGTTATTTTTTTGATAAGCATATACAATAACTATCTTTCTGTCGTGACTGGCACCCCCGCCCCGACTCTTTGCCTCGTTGAAACGCGCGTTCAAAGAAAAATTTTCTACAATAAAAAATTTTTCTATGAACGATGCGTTATAATATAGTAGAGTGCAAAATTTTAACATATACGGAGGTTAAGCTATGAAGAGTGTAATTGTTACAGATAAAGCCCCTGCGGCTATAGGCCCATATTCACAGGCGATTGCGGTGAATGGGATGTTATATACATCGGGGCAGCTGCCGGTGGATCCGGCCACAGGAACAATGCCGGGGAGCATTGAAGAACAAACTGAGCAGTCGATGAAAAATATAATGGCCATTCTGGAGGAAGCAGGCCTTGGCTCAAAGAACATAGTTAAGACCACGGTTTTTATTAAGAACATGCAGGAGTTCAGTAAAATGAATGCGGTTTACGAAAAATTCTTCCGGGATGGTTTTCCGGCCAGATCCTGTGTGGAGGTTGCCAGACTGCCAAAGGATGCTTTGGTTGAAATTGAGGCTGTAGCAGTACTGGACGCAAACTAGAAGTAATTCCCCTGACGCTTAATTCGACATTCCAACCTGCAAATACCTGCAAAGATGTGGCGGGCTCTTTACCAAATAAGGTAGATATTCAGGCTATAGTAAACGATAGCCTTTTGTTCTATATAGTTATTTTTTGGGTAATATATTAGTACTGATTTTGCACTATATAATTATTTGGGAAAGAAGAGGGAGTTTTTATTGTGGAAAAGGACGATATGATTACCAATGGAGGCAATAAAGAAATATATCTGGCCGGAGGCTGTTTTTGGGGAACTGAAAAATATTTGTCTTTAGTAAAAGGCATTGTTGATACTGAGGTGGGGTATGCAAACGGCCGTACCCAAAATCCGAGCTATGAGGATGTGTGCCGCAGAGATACCGGCCATGCGGAAACTGTTAAAGTTTTATATAACCCGGAGGAAATCAGCCTGAGCTTCATACTCAAGCTTTTTTACGATGTCATTGATCCCGTATCAATAAATCGTCAGGGTAATGATATAGGCTCCCAATATCGCACCGGTATCTATTATGTTGATGAGACAGATAGAGAGATCATCGAAGATTCGATTAACGAGCTTCAAAAGAGCCTCGACAGACCGGTTGCAATTGAGGTAATGCCGCTGCAGAATTACTTTAAGGCAGAGGAGTACCATCAGAGGTATTTGGATAAAAATCCTTATGGATACTGTCATATTGGCGGGGAAAAATTCAAAAAGGCAGAACAGGCACAGGACCCTGCGGCGGATAATCGGCCAAGTCCGGCAGAAGCAGGGCGAGTACCGGATGTTGAGCCCAAGTATCGGCCTAAACCAAAGGAAGTTTTGAAGGCTGAGCTATCCGATATACAGTATAATGTGACACAAAACAATGCCACAGAGCCGCCTTTCAGAAATGAATTTTATAACCATTTCAAGGAAGGGATATATGTGGATGTGACTACCGGACAGCCGCTTTTTGCATCAAGTGACAAATTCGAATCCGGCTGTGGCTGGCCCAGCTTTGCCAAACCGATAAGTCAGGATGTAATCAAGGAGTTGGCAGATAGAAGCCATGGCATGGAACGGATCGAAGTGCGGAGCAAGGTTGGCGATGCGCATCTTGGACATGTTTTCACCGATGGGCCCAGGGAGTTGGGCGGATTGCGGTACTGCATCAACAGTGCTTCTCTTGCATTTATTCCAAAGGAAGAGATGAAGGAAAGAGGCTATGGATATTTGCTGGACTTGTGGAAGTAAGGCTGGATTGTGCCAAGCTGTAAATTGTCCATTTATATAAGATTATTGCACCGAAGGCAAGGAAATCGAAATTTGAGATGAGGTATCGGCCGCCTATAATAGCTGCATCTACTTCGATCCCAAGCTCCTTGTAGGTACGTGCAAAGCTCGAATATTCACCTTCGAGCATCGAAGTTCTTCCCATGTGAAATTGTCTTAATTCACACTATAAAGGTATAATAGAAAGTAAGTGTTGACATTTTATAACACCTGTAATAATATGATTACAGGTGTTATTTAATAATGACTATTGAGAAGAATAAAATTAAACATGAACATTGAATAACGCACTTTTAAGGCTGATAGTATGCTATCAGTTATTATTAAAATTTATGGAGGTATTTATGCCAGAGTTTGAATTTGTCCGATTTATTATTGTAGTGATTATAACCGTTTTTTTGGTTATCATGGGGTTCATCTTGGTTCTCCGGCTTAAAAAATTATCATTAGAAAAACACCTTATGAAGAACGATTTGTATCAAGAATTATTAAATGAACAACGAGAAGCAGTAAAGGTTGTTTGTTCTGATCTTACAGTACTAAAAGAAAAGGTTAATTCAATTGAGAAACTTTTAAAGGAAGTAGAATAGAAATGAAGCAACTCAAAGACGATCAACCCGATTCAAATTATACTTATGAGAATATCGTAAAAGTATTTGACGCCCTTTCTCATCCGGCCAGAGTTAAAATCATGGGTATTTTATATCAAAACAAGCACTATGTCAGTGAACTAGCAAGAATGATGAATATAAGCCGTCCGCTATTATATATGCATTTGCAAAAGCTGGAATCAGCGCATCTCATCCAAGGAGATCACGAAATTTCAACTGATGGAAAAGCAATGAAATACTATGAGGTACTGCCCTTTGAGCTTATGGTTACGCCTGCCACTCTTTTTGCCATTTCAGAGAGTATCCCCATTAGGAAAGATGAACCAAATTAATCAAAAGGAGAGCATTATGTAAATGGAAAAAGTAAAGAATAGAGAAAAATATAATGATATGAAAAAAGCACTTTTATTTATCTTTATCACCTATAGTATTAGTTGGACCATATGTTTTCTTGCCCCAAATGCAGGAATTGGGATCATCGGTTCATGTATGCCTTCGATCATAGGATTCCTTTTTTTGCGGTTGGATAAGTCAGGTGCATACAAAAATTTTGGACACCGGATAATCAATTATAAATCAATTCGATTAACGTGGTTACTCATTATCTTACTTATTATTCCGTTCATAACACTCATCTCAGTTATTATTCATAAGCTACTAGGTGGGGATATTTCATCCTCTGATACATTTATTAAAAATATCAGAAGCCCTTTACAAATACTTGGGTTTGCCTTATTGGGACTAGGCGCCGGTTTTGGAGAAGAACTGGGATGGCGTGGTTTTTTACTAGATACATTTCAAAAATACTGGAGTGGCTTGACATCTAGCGTAATTACAGGAGTTGTCTGGGCTGCATGGCATATTCCCTTTGCTCTCATGAATAAAGAAAGTCTCATTTCTTTATACTTTATCAATTATTTTATTTTTGTTGTATTGATTTCCGTTTTAATTACTGTTATTTATGACAGCAACAATCGAAGTATTCTGTCTGCCATTTTGTTACATGGTATGGTGAATTTCACTCAATATATGGTTTTTCTAAATAATCCTGTTCCAATTGAGCAGAATGTCATAAAGACAGTCTGTTTATTATTTGTCGTGATTGGTATTTTTCTGGTATGTAAAACTAAAGCACCTATCAGACGAAATTACCTCGGCTTTCACAAAAAACGCAACAATGCTTGCAAATATCACTAGCCTCAGAGCTGAACATGGCCAAGCTCCTATAAAGATAAGGTCATGATATTATGGTGTGCAAATTTGTTATCTTCTGGGCACATTTCAATTCAATACTTAGAAAATATTATATAAAATGGGTGATAATACGCAATGCTGCAGCGTTATGGAAACAAAAAGGCAAATTAGGTGCCCAGACAATTAGTTTTTTGCACACCGCACTCCGGTGATTTACTCTTTGTCGTTAAAATTCCCGGGCAGCAACACCCGGGATTCTTTTATGCTAAAGTAGTTGACAGTAGCTTACACATCAGTATCCTGTGATAGTTATTTCCTTTCTTCACTGCTTTGGAAAGCAGATATTAAATCTGTCCGTTTATAGAGCGAAAGTCATCATCAGCCCACGATGCCAGCTCCTTCCACAATGTGGGGTACAAACGCAGCAATAATTAAATGTCAATATGTTCCAACAAAAAACTAAAAATTGATATTATTGAAGCTTGTGATATAATCGACAAGGTATAGTATTTGGAAAATAGATAGAGAGGTCTACAATAAATGAGAAAAACAAAAATTATTTGCACCCTTGGTCCTGCTGTTAAAAGTGAACAGATCCTAAAGACCCTTATAGCTGAGGGAATGGATGTTGCCAGGTTGAATTTCTCCCACGTCAGCCATGAGGAGCATTTTGAGATGGTAAAGACCTTTAAAAAGGTCAGGGAAGAGATGGGAAAGCCTGTGGCCCTGCTTTTGGACACCAAAGGGCCTGAAATAAGGATCGGGCGGTTTGAAACCGGCACGATAGAGCTGCATCCAAATGATGTATTCACCTTGACAACCCAGGAGTACAGCGGTACTAAAGAAAAGGTTCACGTTAACTATATAAATCTGCCCCGGGTAGTAAAAAAGGATGATAGAATACTTATTGACGACGGCCTTGTGGAGATGGTCGTCATTGAATGTACAGCTACAGATGTCATATGCAGGGTTCTTAACAGCGGTGTTGTTAAGAATAACAAGAGTGTCAATATACCTGGGGTTAAGCTGGATATGGCTTATCTTAGCGAGAGGGATGAACAGGATATCCTTTTTGCGATCAAGCATGATTTTGATTATATAGCAGCTTCATTTACCCGAACAGCAGCAGATGTTCTTGACATCAGAAGCTTACTTGAAAGGAACAACGGCCAGGACATACAAATCATAGCGAAAATAGAGAATGAAGAAGGCGTAGACAATATCGATGAAATTCTTGCGGTCAGTGATGGAATCATGGTCGCTCGGGGAGATATGGGTGTTGAGATCAACTACAATGAGCTTCCTAGAATTCAGAAAATGCTAATAAAGAAGGCTATGTTTTATGGGAAAAAATCCATTACCGCAACTCAGATGCTGGATTCAATGATTACCAGGCCAAGACCTACCAGAGCAGAAATCAGTGATGTTGCCAATGCTATTTATGATGGGACCAGCGCTATTATGCTCTCAGGGGAGACATCAGTAGGGAGTTATCCTGTAGAAAGCGTCAGAACAATGGCAAAAATAGCAGAAAGCACTGAAAAGGCAATTCACTATAAAAAGCGCTTTAATCAAATGGAGCCTTCAGAAACCATTTTAAATGTGCCAAATGCCATCAGTCGTGCCACCTGTACCACGGCCCATGATTTGGATGCTGCAGCGATCATTACTTTGACAGAATCCGGGAGCACAGCACGAATGATCTCCAAGTTCCGGCCCATGTGCCCTATCATAGGGTGTACTACAACTGAGAAGGTATGTAGGCAGCTGTCAATGTCCTGGGGTATCACCCCCATTTTATTTGAAGAAAAGCAGACCAGCGATGAGCTATTTGAACACGCTATTGAGAAGGCTATAGAAACAGGCATTGTCAAATGCGGAGATCTGGTGGTGCTGACTGCAGGGCTTCCTATGGGAATACCGGGCACGACTAATACATTGAAGGTTCACACTATTACAGCGCCCTGAGGGTAACTGTGATGTTCAGAATCAATAAAGGATAAGAGAATGAGGAATGCTGCGGCAGCATTCCTCATTCTCTTTATAATTTTTTACGATGTTACAACCCCCTTTCTAGTGGTATAATTAATTAGCATTAAAGATGCTTTTAACTTTTATATACATGGAGGTAAGTTATGAAGAAATTTGTTTGTTCAGTATGCGGTTATGTACATTATGGCAGCGAAGCGCCGGATCAGTGTCCCCAGTGCAAGGCTCCAAAGGAGAAATTCGTTGAAAAAGTAGACGGCATACTTCAGTTTGCCGATGAACACAGAATAGGCGTAGCGCAGGGAGTAGATCCCGAAATTCTCGAAGGCTTGAGGGCCAATTTTATGGGAGAATGCACCGAGGTCGGCATGTACCTTGCAATGAGCCGTCAGGCAGACAGGGAGGGCTATCCGGAGATTGCCGAAGCGTACAAAAGGATTGCATTTGAAGAAGCAGACCATGCAGCACGTTTTGCAGAGCTCCTTGGAGAAGTGGTCTTCGCGGACACCAAAAAGAATCTGGAGCTGAGAGTAGAGGCTGAATTTGGTGCATGCCAGGGTAAGAAGGATATTGCGACCAAGGCAAAACAGCTCAACTATGACGCCATACATGATACCGTCCATGAGATGTGCAAGGACGAAGCAAGACATGGTGCGGCTTTCAAGGGTCTTTTAAACCGTTACTTCGGTAAATAAGAAAATCGCATAAATAAAGGATTTGTTGAGGGTAGACTATAAAACTCTATCCTCTTTCTTTATGCCTAAAATAAGGCTTTTACATAGCAAAAGTGGGAGTAAAGAAAAATAGCACATGCTCCTTTTTTTTTATTGACAAAGAACATGATATAATGTATGTTATATAACAAACGTTATAAAAAAGGAGGTTGTTATGCCGCCCAAAGCCAAAATAACGAAAGAAATGATAGTAGATACTGCTTTCGAGATTGTTAGGAAAGAAGGTGTAGATAAAGTTACTGCTCGAAGTATCTCGGAGCAATTAAATTGTTCTACACAACCAGTACTATATTATTTTGCAACTGTGGAGGAAATAAAAAGGGCTGTATATAAAAAAGCAGATGAGTATCACTCAAATTATATTATGAATATGGAACAGGATTACGGAAATTCTATGCTTTCAATCGGATTGAACTATATTAGATTTGCTATAGAAGAAAGAAATATCTTCTATTTCTTGTTTCAATCAAGTGAGCTTTTTGGAGTAGGTATGCTAGATTTGCTGAACTCGGATGAATTGCTACCGATGCTTGCCGTGCTACAAGAAGAATTGGACATATCAATGGAAAATGCGAAGGAAGTTTTTAGCACCTTATTCATTTTCACTCATGGATATGCAAGTTTATATGCCAATAAAACAATACTTTATGATGAATTAAATGTAATAAAGACACTTGAAAAAATATTTTATGGAGCAGTTTATACTGTAAAAGGAGAATAAAATGAAAAAGATATTTGAAAAGCATGAGACTTTAATGTGTATTTTACTAATCGTTTTATATATGGTAATTAATTCTTATAGCATGCAGAATTTTGGAAAAACAGATTATAGAAGTGTGATTATAAATACGGTATTTTCCGTAGCATTATTAATATTGGTTATAAGTTTAAAAAGAGTCTCCTATTACGGGTTAACAAAGGTAACAAACTTAAAGAGATATTTATATTTTATTCCATTATTACTCATTGTATCCGTTAATCTTTGGAATGGTTTTAACATTAAAAATACCTCAAGTGAAATATTATTTCACATATTAACGATGCTTAATATTGGCTTTATAGAAGAAATTATCTTTCGAGGGTTTCTTTTTAAGATGATGGCAAAAGATAGCGTTAAAAGTGCGATAATAGTAAGTTCTATTACTTTTGGCATAGGACATATTATAAATTTGTTAAATGGTGCAGATGTTGTTCCGACTCTATTACAAATATGTTACGCAATGACAATTGGATATTTGTTTGTGATTATATTTTATAAGAGCAAATCACTTGTTCCATGTATAATTGCTCATTCATTATTTAATAGCTTTTCAATATTTAATGTCGAAAATAAACTATCAATGTACATAGTTCCTATATTTTTAGTTATTATTCCGCTTACTTATGCCACCTACATAAAGAGGACAATTAAAGAATAGGAAATGTCGAATGGCATTTAAGGGGCTGCTTGAAAGGTATATCGGGAAGTAATACTATTAATAACATAATGCCCTTGACAGTTGGTAAAACAGCCGTCAGGGGCCTTTTCATGTTTTGAAAATATGAAAGCAGCAATACTAGAAGTAATCTTCGTTATAGTCCTTGTTGAGGGATTTTATGGTATAATAATATGACGGATTTCCCATGTGTAAAATAATACGTTGAGATATGAGGTGAATAGAAAATGAAAGCATTTACAAATAAAAAGGTAATAACTGTACTAACTATAATAACTACTTTAATAACTCTTATTAGTGCAAGCTTTAAATATTTTCTACGTATGTATGCATCGTATAGAGTTAATATTGATTCGGATAAAGCTGCATCAATAGGTATAATCGGTGGCGCAGATGGACCGACATCTATTTTTATAGCTGGCACGCACTCTTCAAGTTTAATCACTATAATTTTCGCCTTACTGTCAATAATAGGATTTGTATATCTAATTTTTATGAAAAAATTTCAAAAGTAATGGGATGTAAAGTTTAATTATTTAACAGGTAAACATGGCCAAGTGCCTGCAAAGATAAGGGTATATCACGGTGGGGGCATGCCTTTAGCGGGATAAGGTGGATTTCAGGAGGTCGGTATGAAATTAAGACCATTAATGAAAAAGTATATTATTGCCGGTGCTATATGTTTCCTCGTGATTGCGTCCACTATGGCGGGTTTGATATTAGCGTCAAGGAATAATATTCAGGACGCAGCTGTAGAAACAGGCGGCGGGCATGGCTTATCCGGTACAATAACAGACGGCGGGCATGGTTTGGCAGGCGAAGAGCAGGAGCAGACCGGTATGAAAGACGGGGAACAGACTCCGGATGGTCAGGCTGATGGGGAACGTCCCGGTGGGATTAGTTTAAACATTTACTCCACTGACAGAGATATTAATCTGATAATCGATCTTTATGCCCAAAAACACTGGGACTTTGACTACACTGTAAACTTCTTCACAGATGCATCGCTATACAGTTCGACAGATATTGTTTCCATGGCAAGTGAAGCGCTTATCAGCGGAGATGGAAACAAGCTGGACATGTATTGCTTTCCGGGCTCCTATGCCCCGCAATATATCAAAGGTGAATATTCGAGCTTTGCATGTACCTACAAGGAGCTCGGTATCGATGTTGACGAAGCGCTGAGAAAGGCTGATATCCCCCAGTGTCTGATAGAGGATGGATCAAATCCTGACGGTGAATTGATCGCCCTTCCTTACCTGGCGGAAACGACTTTATTTATGTACCGCCGCTCTGTAGCAAAGGAAGTATTTGGTACGGACGACCCGGACAGGATAGCTGCGATCATCGGAGCGGGTACGCAAAAATGGGATAAGCTCATTGAAGCGGCGCAAACACTGAGAAAGAACGGATACTATATAGTGCCCGGATTCCGCGATCTCGAATATATGCTGGATACATCCTCAGCCTCTATTACGGGGCCGGCTGAAAGCTTTGAAGCAGATCCGGAGTGGGTGGAATTTATGGATGTTTCAAAGTATTTGCTTGATAATGATTATATAAAGCATACCAAGCCTTGGTTTGATGAATGGCGGGAGGACCTGAATGGAAAAAATGATAAGGTGTTTGGATTTGTAACATATACAGACATGTTCCAATTCGTAGGCATTGATGAAACAGCAGGCGACTGGGCGGTATGCATTCCTCCGTTCAACACCCGGATGCCCTACTATTCAGGTATTCTGGTCAGTAAGAGCTCGCCGAATAAAGACCTGTTAGGGCCTCTTGTTGAGTGGATCACTCTCGACTGCTCCGTAGACGGGTATCAATATAGTCTGGCAAACGGCACGAGCAGTCTTGTGGATAATAATGTGAAATTATCTGTCAGCTCCGGTACAGTTATGAAAAAGGTGGATGGCAGCCGCAGCATTTTGGGAGGACAAAACATAAACCCGTTAGTGTATGATGCATTGAAGAGATCGAAAGGACTGCACAGATATAATTTCTACGAACCTAACATTTACAGCGGTTGGCTGGATATGATGCAGGCCTGTATTGACGGAGAAAAGGATAGGGACACAGCGATCGCGGATTTTATAAGTCAGGTCAGGGAGACAGGCAAGGTACTGCCGCCAAGGGATCCTTCCCTGGAAGAGCTGGTAGTTTGGAAAGACGAGAACTTCAAGGCGGCTGTAAGAGAACAACTTCAAGTGCCTATCCTAACAGATATCGACAAAGGTTATTTGCGCAATGTAACCGAATTGGACCTGTCAGGCAGGGACATAAAGAGCCTGGAGGATATCGTACATTTTAAAGACCTGGTAAGACTGGATTGCAGCAACAATCAAATTACCGACATCAGTTGTCTTAAGGAGCTTAAAAAGCTGAGAAAGCTTGAGCTGTCCGTAAACATGATCAGCGACATAAGCGGTCTTGGTGATATGAAATATCTGAGGGAGCTTAATCTCAACAACAATAGAATAAGCGATATCAGCAGCCTGAAAGGATTATCGAGGCTGGAGACATTATATCTTTCAGAAAATAGGATCAGTGATATCAGCAGCCTGGCAGGGCTTCAGAAGCTGGAAGACTTGGACCTGGCATTTAACAGGATCAGCGACATCAGCAGCATCAAAAAGCTGACGAAGCTGGGGAGCTTGAATTTGACGGGAAACGATGTAACCGACAGGTCACCGGCAGATTATGTCGATAGTGTTCAATGGAAATAAATTATGAAATAAATTATAGCTAGGCAATAGACGGGCCACCGCCCCACCTCTTTACGTATTTTCAGCCCCTCAGGCTGAAAGCGCCTTTATAGCAGGCGGGTATTCCATAATATGTATTCAAGTGATATGATTTATATATCAATAGCAAAGAGGTATTATGGACTTGAAAAAACGCATCATTACCGCATCGGTTATTATCCTTATCGTTGCTGTCGTTGCTGCCATTGCAGTGATTTTGACACATAGTTCTGCAATCGGCTATATTTCGCAGGCAAATGGGGATCAGAGCACAACAGACGGTGCTTCCGGAACAGGTGACGGAAATGGCAACGGGCTGAGCCCGGGCGCAGCAGGAGGAGATTCCGATCCGGAGGACGGGGACACCTCCGCCGGGAAGAAGCAATTGACCATATTCACCTTCGATAAGGAACTTGACATAATAGTGAGGCAATATGCAAAAATGCATCCGGAGTTCGACTTTAATATAGTCTGCCGCGAAAATGACAAGGACTTTTTCTATGATTTGAACTACAGCCTGCAAAACGGTGAGGGAAGCCAGGTGGACCTTTACTGCGTCCCAGCTACATATTCACAGTGGTATATCAAGGGAGGCTATTCTGGTTTTGCAAGTACTTATAAAGAGTTGGGCATCGATGTTGACTCTGCCGTTAAAAAGGCCGATATCCCGCAGAATATCGTAGAAGCGGGAACTAATCCAAAAGGGGAATTGATAGCACTTCCATATAAAAAGAATGTCAACCTTTTCGTGTATCGCCGCTCTATTGCCAGGGACGTATGGGGAACCGACGATCCGGATAGGGTTACTGATATCATTGGCTCAGGCACAGGAAAATGGGACAGGTTCCTGGAGTCGGCGCAAACCTTGAAGGAACACGGGTACTATATGCTGCCCGACTGTAAGGAGCTTTCCGGCCTGGTCGAGACGGGGATTTCCGGCGATCTGATTTCAAACGGAAAATATGCTGCAGACCCAAAGTGGGAAGAATACATGGATGTTTCAAAACGCCTGCTTGACAAGGGCTTCGCAAAAAATACACTGCCGTGGACGGATGAATGGAGAAAGGACTTGAATGGTGAAGGTGATAAGCCTGTATTTGGTGCATTCACAGCAGATAATCATATCAAAGAGCTGTCAGGACTGCTCAAGAGCGCCGGTGACTGGGCTGTATGCCTGCCGCCGGTCAGTGTGGATACTGGTTTCTATACAGGCTTTGAGGATATGGATTACTATACAGGGATCATGGTCAATAGGAATTCGCCAAATAAGGATGCACTGGGACCCCTTATCGAATGGATCACATTAGACAGCTCCGAAACAGGGCTTCAATATAGTCTGGCAAATGATACTTTCTACAGCAATACCGACAGTGCCGGGCAGCAGAAATATGGCGGGAAAAGGGCTGTCGTATCAGGTACTGTTTTGAACAGCATAAAAAATGATCATAGCTTTCTGGATGGACAAAACATAAATGCTTTGATATATGCAGCGCTGCAAATGCCGGCCGGCAAGCATCATTCTCCCGGTATGGACCTTTTCAGGCTTTGGTATTATGAGACAGAGGCGTATCTCAGAGGGGATAAGGACAAAAAGACCGCTGTTGCAGACTATCAAAAGGCAGTAAAGGAGTATGAACAGGGCTGGGAGGACATGTTCAAGGTGAACGGGTTTGATTACTCAGCCGACGGAATACTTTACTCTCTCATTGGAACGAGAGAACTGAATGTATATTCGTATGACGAAGAGCTGCCGGAGTTGATAAAGCAATATGCTAAAGGTCATCCGGAGTTTAATTTCAAGGTGAACTGGTATTATTATGCTATGGTCGACAATTTCAGTACCCTTGGTGCGATAAATGACAACATGCAAAGCAGCGGAGGGCAAGTGGTGGATATATACTGCGTCCCTGATACATATTCCCATGAGATGATCAAGGGGGAGTATTCCAAACACGCAAGTACATATAAGGAACTGGGCATCGATATTGACGCCGATATACAAAAGGCTGGTATCCCACAGTATGTGATCGATGCGGGAACGAATCCGGATGGTGAAGTGATCGCGCTGCCGTATCAGGCAGGTGTAAATGTATTTATGTACCGGCGCTCCATTGCAAATGGCGTTTGGGGAACGGATGATCCGGACAGGATCGCAGAGATCATCGGCGCAGGCAGCGATAAATGGGACAGTTTCCTGCAAGCGGCACAGACACTGAAAGAGCATGGCATCTATATTGTGCCGGGATGTGGAGATATCGCCGGAATGATCGATACCGGTATCCCGGCTTCCGGTCAGGCGGCTGACAAAGGCTATGATGTAAATCCAAAGTGGCAGGAATTCATGGATATTTCGAAGCAGATGTTCGACAATGGCTATATGAAGGATGAGCAGCCATGGAATGATGGATGGAGCAACATGCTGAACGGTATAGGTGACAAGCCTGTATTTGGCTTTGTCTTACCGTTTGAGTATTTCAAAGCCTATACAGAATCCGATCATTATCTCAAGAGTACCGCCGGTGACTGGGCAATATGTGTGCCGCCGTTTAAAATCAAGGCGGCCTTTGATACCGGTATTATGGTCAACAAGGATTCTCCCAATAAAAAAGCACTGGGACCTCTTATCGAATGGCTGACACTGGATTGCTCCGAAGAAGGGCTTCAGTATCAACTGGCTAATGACGCCTTATATGATAAAGGCAGCCAGCTTTACCGAATTTATGGAGGAAAGAAGGCTGTGGTCTCCGGAACAATACTGAAAAATACCAAATGTAATATTGACTTTCTGGGCGGGCAGAATATCAACCCGGTAATATACGACGTTTTGGATACACCCGGCGGAAAGCATGATTACGGCGGCCTTGAGGTTATAATTTTCGGTGAATGGATGAATAAGACCAGAGCGTATACCAACGGGGAAGTGGACAGGAAGACTGCTGTGGCAGAGTTCAAGGAAGCGGAGAAGAAGACGCAAAGCTGGTACAAGAACATGCTTGATCAGTATGAGGTATCATTTCTGTTTCCATGAGCCGTTCCATGATACGCATAATTTGAATATTTATTACTAGTTATTGACAGTTGGAATATAACTATGTTATTATATGAATGAATAAAAAAATATTCATTCATAAGCAAACAATAAACATAAGAAAATGCGGAATATGTTAAAAGAATCAATAATAAAGAATAAGGAAATGCGGTAATTGGGAGGGTTTATTATGAAAGGAATCATTATTTATGGTACAAAGTACGGATGTACGGAAAAAGCTGTAAAGATGCTGCAATCCAAGCTTCCTGCCGGGTTTGGCGCAGTAAATTTGTCAAAAGGAGAAGCTCCCGATCTGTCACATTATGACGCTGTTATTCTCGGAGGACCGGTATACGCAGGTAAGACACTGAAGGAAGTCAACAGTTTCATGACACAGAATATTGATGCGCTGAAGGAGAAAAGACTTGGTCTGTTCCTGTGCGCGGGAGAAGAGAACACTGAAAAAAGAAAGGAAATGCTTGCATCTGTGTTCCCGGGCGAGTTGTGCAGTCGGGCAACTGTCATGGAGGTTATCGGAGGAGAGCTGTACTGGGACAAATTAGACTTCTTCACTAAGTTGATACTTCGAGTTTTTATCGGAGTAAAAGATGGCTATGCAAGGCTATCGGAGGGTACGATCAGCAGCTTTGCAAAAACAATTGCCGGCTGATAATGCAAGCGGAGGTGTCTGATGGGCAGCGAACCGGGATTATGTATGAACGGCTTATACATATTGGGAGGTGACAGTTTTGCTGGATAAGAAAGCGGAGCTTTTTCGCTGCGGGAAGGAATTGTTCAGCGAGAAGGGCTTTAAAGCTACAAATGTCGCGGAGATAACAAAAAGGGCCGGTATGGCTACAGGGACCTTTTACAATTATTTTGTTTCAAAAGAAAAGCTGTTTATGGAAATCTTCCTGAAAGAGAATGAAAGGCTGAAAAGAAGCATACTCGATTCGCTGGATCTGGATGCTGATCCAATGGAGGTAATGGGGGAGATGGTGTCCAGGAACCTTCAGGGCATTAACGCCGATCCAATTTTAAAGGAGTGGTACAACAAAGAGGTTTTCAATAAAATTGAACAGCTTTACCGCGAGGAGAGCGGGTTGGATCATGTTGACTTTCTGTATGACTGCTTTATTGAGGTTGTGAGGAAGTGGCAGAATGACGGAAAAATGAGAGGCGATATCGATGCAGAGATGATAATGGTCATTTTTGCGGCGTTGGTCAGCATTGATACACATAAGGAAGAAATCGGGCTGCAGTATTTTCCGCAGGTAATGGAGTATATGGCACATTTCATAATGAAAGGTTTGATGGAAGATACTTGATTGCAGCGGCCATCATTGCTGGTGATTTTGATATGGCATCGGAACAAATGCTTTGGGCAGACGATGAATTTTATGGAATGGGTACGGTGATTACCAATAAGGTATATGGAAAGCATGCTGAAAATGTAATTTGTGCAGCCAGAGAAGAGACAGCCAGATTGGAAGGGATTTTAAGCAGGTTTATACCGGATAGTGATATCGGCAGACTAAACGCTGAAGCGGGTGGCGGATTTGTACAGGTGAGCAGGGAGACGTCTGAGGTGCTGTCATGGGCTGTCAGGTTTTCAGAATGCAGTCATGGGCGATTTGATATAACAATTGCTCCTTTGACAGCATTATGGTCTGGGGCCAAAGAGGGACACAAGCCGCCCGGAAAGAAAATGATTGCCGATGCACTCGAGCTTGTGAATTATAACGATGTGATCCTGGATATTGGGGAAGCAGAAGTCGGACATAGGGGTATAGATTGGCATAGAGGAAAGGCTGGGTATGGAAGTGAGGCTGAGCCCGGAAGAACAGTGCACGGAACCGCCGGACTCAAGGGAACCGCCGGACTAAGGAGAACAGGGCAGTTCGTGGATCTTGGCGGGATTGGTAAAGGATTTGCTGCCGACAGGATATTGGATACATATAAAATGTTCGGCATAACTTCGGCTTTCACCAACTTCGGCGGGAATGTGGCTGTACTTGGAGCAAAGCCTGATGGATCCCCATGGAATATAGGGATACGGCACCCAAGGAAGGAGAACGGCCTGATCGGAGCTATTTCTGTTTCCGACAGGTCGGTTGTGACTTCGGGGGATTATCAGCGTTACTTTATGGGGCTCGATGGTAAAAGGTATCATCATATTCTGGACCCAAAAAACGGATACCCCGCAGAATCGGGACTTACAAGCGTAACCGTGGTTTGTGAAAGTTCGATGGCAGCAGATGCATTGTCTACTGCGTTATTTGTATCAGGTTTTAGTAAAGATATTGAATGTGTGTTTGAAACACTGGAATGCTTTCCCGGAGCCGAGGCAGTCCTTGTAGATAAAGATATGACAATATATGTGACAGATGGTCTTTGGGGGAGCTTTCAAGCTTGTGAAAATGTTGTTGTAAAGAGATTGGTGCTGGCTTGAGCGGAGCGGGACAGAAGTAAGCACAGCAGAGAGTAGGAAGGTGATAAAATGAAAGGGATGGGGAGAAGAAAGATGGTGTGGATTATTCTTGGTGTCATAGCAATAGGCTTGGGTATATTCGGAGTGACCGGCTGGTCCAAGCTGTCAAAGGAGCATCAGGAGGCCAAAAGTCTGCCGCTGGACAGGGTGGACTTCAGAAAGCTGGCGGATGGCGAATATGTTGGGTCGTATGTGGGCGGCATGTACAAATGGAGGGAAAACAAAGTTCGTGTTACCATATCTCTAGGCAAAGTGATAAAAATAGAGCTGCTAGAATCAAAGCTTACTCTGCCGGCTGATAAAAGGGAGGAGCTTTACGGCAGGGTGATCAGGGAGCAGTCTTTACAGGTCGATGCTGTCAGCGGTGCTACCCTGGATTCAAAGGCTTATCTGCAGGCGGTGGAAAATGCGTTGCTGAATGCACAGATAGAGTAATTATTTGACAAAATAAGATATTTTGAGTAGTATTTTGTAAGGAAGTTTTGTAAACAAAATACTACTTTTTTTATGTCAAGGGGGACCTAAGATGGAAGGCAACGGCTTTTTGGAAGAAAAGAAGATCATTGACGCCCTTAAGGCTGAAATAGGCAAGGTTATCATAGGCCAGGATTATATCGTTGACAGGATCCTTGCAGGTATTCTGACAGGCGGGCATATATTGCTCGAAGGTGTCCCCGGACTTGCCAAATCACTGATTGCCAGCACTATCGCCAAAGCGGTGGGAGTTGAGTATAAAAGGATACAATTCACACCGGATCTGCTGCCTGCAGATATCGTAGGCACTGAAATATATAAGCAGAGCACAGGAGAATTCGTTATAAAAAAAGGACCTATCTTTGCAAATCTCATACTTGCAGATGAAATAAACCGCGCCCCCGCCAAGGTGCAGTCCGCATTGCTCGAGGCAATGCAGGAGGGGCAGGTAACCATAGGAGAAGAAACCTACAGCCTTGAGAAGCCGTTTATTGTTATAGCTACCCAGAACCCGCTGGAGCAACAGGGCACATACCCGCTGCCGGAAGCGCAGCAGGACCGCTTTATGCTCAAGCTGAAGGTTAGCTACCCCATGCTGGAGGAAGAGAAAAGGATCATCAGGCGCTTTACCGGCGGAGTTGAGGAAGATGCGGAAGTGAAGCCGGTTTTGTCACGCGCTGATATTTTTGATATGAGGAAGAAAGTGGAAAGCGTCTATGTAGACGAAAGCATAGAGAATTACGTATTGAATATTGTGTTCAAGACCAGAGGCAAGTCACAGTACATTTCTTGCGGAGCCTCGCCCCGCGCTTCCATCAGTTTGATAAAGGCTGCAAAGGCTATGGCCTTCCTGCATGGACGCAATTTTGTCACCCCTGATGATATCAAGGCGATGGTGTTCCATGTGCTGCGCCATAGGATCATATTGTCCTACGAAGCAGAAGCGGAGGACATCACAGTTGAGAAGCTGATAAGCGAGATCATGGAGCAGGTGAATCTGCCATAGACCACAGCTAGGATGGGCTCAAAGGAGGGGGGGACTGCAGTGAAGCCGGGTGAACTTAACAAAAAGATAAGGCGGATCGAGATCACAGCGAGAAAGCTAGTGGAGGAAAGCTTCACCGGAGACTACCGTTCCGGCTTCAGGGGCAAGGGGATGGAATTCGAAAGCATAAGGCAGTATTACCCCGGCGATGATGTCAGGAATATTGACTGGAATGTATCGGCCAGGCAGAATAAGGTGTTTGTCAAGCAATTCTGTGAGGAGCGCGAGATGAACATGTTCCTTCTCATCGATATGTCCGGCTCCAACAATTTTGGAAACAAGAAGGATATTGTGGCTGAATTGGGCGCAATGCTGGCATTCTCTGCAAGTATGAACAATGACAAGGTCGGGGCTGTTTTATTCACCAAAAAGGTTGAAAAACTCATACCGTCTAAAAATGGCAGAGAGCATGTTCTGGCCATTATTGAGAATATACTGGAGTTGGTGCCCGAATCATCCGGCACCAGTATTTCAGAAGCATTGAAGTTTTTTAATCGTGTTGAAAAGAAGAAAAGTATAGTGTTTGTCATATCCGACTTTCTGGACAAAGGGTACGAAAATGATTTGAAAATAGTCTCCAAACGCCATGATCTGATCCTGGTGCGCGTTGTTGACAGAGCTGAGCAGTATATACCGTCGGGAGCTGTATTTGCTTTTGAAGATCTTGAAACCGGTGAGGTTGTCGAGCTGAACAACCTCAAAAGGGAATTCAGGCAGGAGGAGCGGGAGATGAAAGGTAGAAATGTTATCACTGTTTATACAGATGAGGATTATATAAATCCATTCAGACAATTTTTCAGAAGAAGGGCCGGAAGATGAATAAAACCAGGATAATGACTTTCCTTTTGCTGGTGATGATGGTTATAATGTTTTTGCTTTCCAATGCAGCTGCATCGGAACGGAATATTTATGTGGGTGATATCGTTGAGCTGAAGATATCGTCACAGAAGCTGACCGAAGAGGTAATAAGAGATAAATTCAGAGAATTTGAAATAGTCGGCCTGGTTAAGGAGTCCGATCATTTCATTATTAAGCTGCGGACCTTTGAAACCGGGGAGAAGAGAGTCGTACTGGGAGACAAGGAAATAGTGATCGTTGTGAAGTCTACGCTGCAGGAAATCCAGTCAGAAGGCCCTATGGAAGGCAGCTTGACGCCGATAGCGCCTAAGCCTGCTATACCGTGGCTCTATATATTTATTGCCCTGTTGACTGCTTTTGCTGTTACGGGAGCAATAAATCTGAAGGAGCGATTTATCAAGAAGAGCAAGGCCCAGCTGTCTCCGTACCAAAGGTTTTTGAGCCAGAGCGCAGGGGTTTCGCCCGAGGATAGGGAGTTTCTTGTCAAACAGACCTGCTTTTTCAAAGAATATCTGGAAGCGGCTTATCAATGTAAAATAAAAGGAATGACCTCATCTGAGATACTGATTACTGCAAGCAGGCTCCCCCGTATGCAAGGTGTCAGGCAGGAGCTGGGAAGCTGGCTCAGGGAATGTGATTTTTTCAAGTTCTCCGGGACCACTGCATCAAGGGAACGAAAGCTGGAAATGCAAAGACAGCTAGCTGAGCTGGTTGGCAGGATCGACACCGCAAATGGTACAGGAAAATGGGCAGTAATAACGGCGGAAAACGGAGCTGCAAACGGAGCTGCAAAAGGAGCCGCAAAAGGAGCCGCAAAAGGAGCTGCATCGTGATGAGAATAGTAAACTGGTATTTCCTGTTGCTGATACCATTGATCATTTATTTATTCTTCTTCTTTCCCAAAAACAATGTAGCTGCATTGAAGTTTTCCAGCGTCAGGATGCTGATGTCCGGCGGTATGAAGAAGACTATCCTGCATAAAGTCGGAAGGTATCTGATAGTGCTGGGGCTTATAATGGCATGCGTTGCCATGGCACGGCCCCAAAACGTAAATGTGTCCGGTGTTGGTAGTCAGAACGGTATTGACATTGCTGTAATACTGGATGTTTCGATCTCGATGCAGTCCATAGATTTTAAGCCAAATCGGCTGGAGGTCGCTAAGGAAACAATAGATAGCTTCATTGCTAAAAGGCCCCAGGATAGGATTGCATTGGTGGTTTTCAAGGCTACTGCCCATACTCTCATTCCATTGACACATGACCATAATATATTAAGGGAAACCCTCAAGGATGTGGGTGATGACTCGGTTTCAGAGGATGGCACCGCTATTGGTATGGCATTGGCTGTTGGCCTGAACAGATTGAAAAAGAGTGATGCAGCATCAAAAGTAATCGTACTGGTAACGGATGGAGAGAACAATGCAGGCACTGTCAATCCGAGTACTGCGGCAGAGATGGCCAGGGAGCTTGACATAAAGGTCTATCCTATCGGGGTCGGCACTGATAAAATGATTCTCCCTATTGAGGGCACCAATAAATATGAGACGTACGATAGTGGAATTGATGAAGAATTGATGGAGTATATCGCACAGACTACTGGAGGCAAGTATTACCGGGCAAATAATCCCAATGCTTTGTCAGGCATTTTTTCTGATATTGACGATCTGGAAAAAACGGAATTTGATCAAGGTGCTACATACGAGTATACAGAGCTTGGCTTTGTGTATATAAAATTTGCGTTGATATTACTCGCTATCGGGATTTTACTGGATCGCTTCCTGTATATCCGTATTCCTTGAGTAGGCAGCTTGGACGAGCGGTGGACAGCTTGGGGCGAGCGGTACTATGGAAGGCTGCAGCTTGGGCGAGCGGCGATAGCAGTGGTAAGCAATTGTGTAAGGAAAGGCAGGCATGAGAATTGGGCAGCATTGAAATTGGAAACCCTCAAAACTATATATATGTACTGATTCCTGTATTCAGTCTGATTGTACTTGTGCTGTCTCTCAGGAAAAAGAGAAGGATAATGGATGCTCTGCGTATAACCTTTCAGTCTCGTCTTAAAATCATACGGATCATTCTGACCGTTGCGGGCATGTGCCTTATGTTTATTGCGCTGCTAGGGCCTCAGAAATTGAACGGTTTTACAGAGATAAAAAGCCAGGGGCTTGATATATATGTTCTGATAGATACCTCCAACAGTATGCTGGTGCAGGATGTCCAGCCCGACAGGATCAGCAGGGCAAAAATGCTCGTGGATATTTTAATGAAGAATCTCAAGGGTGACAGGATCGGTCTCATCCCGTTTTCATCTGATGCTTATGTGCAAATGCCCCTTACTGATGACTACAATATGGCTCGTATGTTTTTGGAGGTTACGGATACCGAGATGGTGGGAAGCGGCGGCACCGACTTTGGACCTGCAATCAGGCTGGCCTATGAGTCATTTGATGAAGCCAAAGGCTCGGACAAGGTAATTATCATATTGAGTGACGGCGAGGATCGTAAGGAGGCTGCTGCAAATGTGCTCGATGAGATTAATGACAGCAGGCTTAAGATCTATACCATAGGCATAGGCACTTTGGAGGGTGGCAAGATTCCTATATACAGCGTAGACGGGGTTACTATTTACGATTATATTTATGATGAAAATTATAATGAGGTAATCTCTAAGCTTCAGCCGGCAAAACTGAAAAAGCTTGCATCTGACAGCGGCGGCAAATACTACGATTCGACAGCATCAGGTATTGAGGTGGTTTCTATCCTTAACGATATATCAATATTGAAGAGAGACTCTCAGAATGTGAAAAGGATAAATAATTACAATCAGCTGTTTCAGTATTTCCTGGGCTTGGGACTTCTTTTGTTCCTGGCTGCATATTTGCTGCCGGAGACTGGGAGGGCGAAATGAAGAAGCTATTTTACATTTCAGGAAGCCTTGCTGCCATACTGCTTATTTTGTTTCTGATTGGGGCAATAAATTTCAGTAAAAGTATGAAGGATACTGCACTGACGGAGGGGAACCGTTTGATGGAGTCCGGCAGATACCAGGAAGCTTTTGAGGTATATGAGAACGGACTGAAGGAATATCCCCAGGATCCTGAGTTGAGTTACAATGCCGGTCAGGCGCTTTACAGCATGGGCGATTACAGCCGTGCGGCGGAGTATTATGGGAAATCTTCCCTCAGCACGCCTGAAAGATATCTTAATATGGGAAACTGCAGCTTGAAGCAAAATGACTACGGCCAGGCGGTTGAGCGGTATAAGCAGGGCATATTAGAGTTTCCGCAGGATGTGTCATTGAAATATAACTATGAATATGCGCTGGAGAAAATCAGCCAGAGGGAGCAGCAAGACGGCGACGAAGGCGAGGAGCAGAGCGGCGAAGGCGAGGAGCAGGGTAGCGGCGAAGAAGGCGAGGAGCAGGGTAGCGGCGAAGAAGGCGAGG
>JAEZCA010000011.1 GCA_023412665.1 Bacillota bacterium | reverse complement strand
AATTTTTCTACAAACGAAAATTATTCTTTGAACCGACGTGTTATAATAGAGAAAAGGGGGGATGAACCATAAGGAAAAGCAGGAAACATTGTGCATGGCAGAGTCCTAAAAAGAAAACGAAAGGGAGAATTTCTAATGGAAATTGTCAAAATCGCTGACAGCGATAAAACAAAGTACATGGACTTACTGCTTATTGCAGATGAACAGGTAGATATGATAGAGAAATATTTATATCGCGGTGATATGTTCGCATTGTGTGATGATGGCGTCAAAGCGCTTTGCGTCGTTACCCAGGAGCAGCCCGGCGTTTATGAAATCAAGAATATTGTTACCGTTCCTGAATATCAACGGAAAGGATATGGACAACAGCTGATCTCATTTATTGCCGATTACTGCAAAGGCAGATCCGGCACCGAGCTGTATGTTGGAACAGGCGACAGCCCTATGACGCTTAATTTCTACGGGAAATGTGAATTTGAAAAATCACACATCGCAAAAAACTTTTTTATTGATAATTACGACCATCCCATGTATGAGGATGGAAAGCAGCTGGTGGATATGATTTATTTGAAAAGAAAGCTGTAAAAGGTTGCGGGGTCAGGCTTGCATAATTTTCTTGCTCGTCAGAGCATCGAATAAGGGAATTATGCAAGCCTGACCTCGTTAAGATACCGTTAAGATAATAGGAGGGCTATCATGAAATACTATGTAGATGCAAATGCTGCAAAAGACGGCAATGGTTCCATTGAGAGACCGTTGCGGCGGATCAATGAGGCTGCAAAGCTGGCGCTTCCAGGTGATGAAGTGATGGTGGCACCGGGGATATACCGGGAATATGTAGATCCGGTCCATCCCGGCACTGAAAATGCCCGTATCACTTATACCAGTACAACGCCTCTTGGCGCTGTGATCACCGGCGCGGAGCAAATAAAAAGCTGGCAGCATTACAAGGAAAATGTCTGGGTATGCCGTATCGCAAACAGTGTTTTCGGCGAATACAATCCTTATACAACTTTAGTGTATGGTGACTGGTACTTTGCGACGCCGAACAAGCATACCGGCTGTGTCTACTTAAATGATAAGGCGATGTATGAAGCCACATCTTTGGAAGAGTGCATCAAGGGCGAGAATTATGAGTGCAGCTGGGTGCCGGAGGATTCTGTTTATAAATGGTATACCGAGCAGGACACAGCTGCTGATGAAACGATCATATACGCCAATTTTCAGGGTCAAGACCCAAATGAGGAAAATATAGAGATCAATGTACGCCGCAGGTGCTTTATGCCTTCAATAACGGGTATCGATTATCATACAGTCAGAGGCTTTAGAATCGATAAGGCTGCCACCACCTGGGCACCGCCTGCAGCTTTTCAGGATGGTATGATCGGCCCTCACTGGAGTTGTGGCTGGATCATTGAGGATTGCGAAATCTCGAACAGCAAATGCGCGGGCATTTCTCTGGGCAAATATCTCGACACTGACAACGAGCATTATTTTACAAATAAGCATGTAAAGAGTCCTACCCAGATGGAAAGGGACGCTGTTTGCCGCGGCCAGTACCATGGATGGCTGAAGGAAAGGATCGGCAGTCACATAATTCGCCGCTGCAATATCCATCACTGTGAACAGGGCGGCATCATCGGCCGAATGGGCGGTGTGTTCAGTATCATCGAGGACAACCATATCCACCATATCAATAATATGATGGAGCTTGGCGGTGCTGAGATCTCCGGGATAAAAATGCATGCAGCCATAGATGTGCTCATACGCCGCAACCATATACACCATTGCACGATGGGAGTCTGGTGTGACTGGGAAGCACAGGGCACACGTATTACCCAGAACCTGTTGCATGACAATCAGCGCCCTCCCTTTGCCAAAAATCTTCCGGGAAGTATGATGTCTCAGGACATATTTGTAGAAGTCAGCCATGGCCCAACACTGATCGATAACAATATTCTGCTCTCAGACGCAAGCCTTCGTTTTGCGACACAGGGTGTGGCTATGGTTCACAACCTAGTCTGCGGTGCATTAACTGATGTCGGCGGAGGAACGACTTGGCGTTATACACCATATCACATTCCACACCGTACGGAAGTGATGGGCTTTATGACCTTTCTTCATGGAGACAACCGTTTCTATAACAATATCTTTGTCCAGAAATGGCCTTCGGAGGACTATGTGACATACGATGATCAAAGTGTAGTCAGCAGACGGGAAAACAGACAAGTCGGTACGCACGTTTTCGATGATTACCCAACCTATGATGAATGGATTGCGCAGTTTGACTTTTCTCAGCGTCCAAACATGAGAGCTTTAGAATCTGCTCATATGGGTCACCTGCCAGTCTGGAGCGAAGGGAATGTTTATCTGAACGGCGCCAAGCCATGGAAAAATGAAGTGAATGGCCTGACCGTTGAAAACTGCGATAAGGGACTTAAAGTAGAGCTGGTGGAGAAAGACGGCGAATATTATCTGAGCACAAATATATATGACTGCATCAAGGATTTCAGCGATCGGATGATCAACACCGAGGTTCTCGGAAAAGCCTTCGAGCCGGAGCAATACTTTGAAAACACAGACGGAACTCCAATACGCTTTGACACAGACTACTTCGGGAATCACCGTGGTGTACATGTTATCCCTGGCCCGTTCGCATCGTCCTCTGAAAAGATTAAAATATGAATAAATAAGGTGCCAGGAATCCTGGCACCTTAGCTTTTACTCTTTGACACTGCCGATGTTAACTGTTACAAAGTATTTCTGAAGGAATGGATAGACAATTAGTATAGGTACGGTCGCTACGATAGTCATGGCCGCGCGCAATGAGTTCGGTGTGACCATGTTACGTGTTTGATTTGATGCGGCCAGATAATCCGGTTGTCTGACCCCCGACTGCATGGATGATGATAATATCTTCATCATCTCATATTGAAGGGTACTCAATTCCTGCTTTGGCGCAAAAATGAAGGAGTCGAACCATGAGTTCCATGCGCCGACGGCGACCCACAGGGCAACAGTGGCCAAAACCGGTTTACATAGCGGAAAAATAATGTTGAAAAATATTCTAAGTTCGCTGGCTCCATCGATCCTCGCGGATTCCACAAGAGATGGCGGCAATGAATTTATATAGGTGCGTATGACGATAACGTTGAATGCTCCCACCAGCGAAGGGATTATATAGACCCAAAAGGTGTCGATCAGCCCCAGCTCACGGTACAGGAAATACTGTGGGATCAGTCCTGCGTTCAGGTACATCGTCATTACCAGAAATACTGTGAAAAACTTTCGGAACATAAATTCCTTGCGGCTCAGTACATATGCGAGCAAAGCCGAGAAAAGCACATTTAGCGCCATTGTGATCACTGTACGGGCGACCGACACTATAAAGGCGTTAAATACCTTTTCTGTCTTAAACACGCTTTGATAGTTAAAAAGCGTCCATATTCTCGGCCACAGGTAGAGCGAGCCTTTTATTGAATCTCTTGCTTCATTGAATGATGTGATCAACGTATTCCAGAGCGGATACAACATAACAACTACGACCACCAGCATTAAGAGCACAATGATTCCATCAATAACCTTATCACCGTTTGATTTTTTCATTTATATATACCTCCAAGCCGAATAGCGCAACGTAAACGTTTTGCTAGACCAGTTTTTCCTCTCCTAACCAACCGGCGATCTTATTGCAAAGCAACAGGATCGCAGCACTGACTACTGTCTTAAACATGCCGGCTGCGGTTCCGAAGGCAAAACCACCGGATCTGCCAAAGCCCCTCTTGAGTACGAAAATATCAATGGTTTCCGATACATCAAGCACGAGACCGTTAGTACCCAGGATATACTGGACTTCAAAACCCGCGTTGAGGATCCAGCCCGCGTTCAGGATAAGAAGGACGATAATTGTCGACTTTATGCCCGGCAAGGTTATATGCCACATCCTGCCGAAACGGCCATAACCGTCTATTGCCGCGGCTTCATACAGCGCCGGATCGATAGAAGTTATCGCTGCCAAATATATTATGCTGTTCCAGCCCATTGACTTCCATACATTCGTAAATCCAACGATCCACCAGAAGTACTCCGGTGTCCCCATAAAGTGTATTTTTTCTTTGATGATTCCCAATGACACCAGCAGTTCATTGATGATCCCGCCGTCCATCGCAAGGACATTTGAAACCAGACCGCAGACGATGATCCATGAGAGGAAATGGGGCATATACGATACCGTCTGCACGATTCGCTTGAATCCGGTGAATTTCCCCGTAAGCTCGTTTAAGATCAACGCAAACGCTATGGCCGTAACAAACGCCAGCACAAGGTTGATTACGCTCATCGCCAGCGTGTTTCGCATCACACGGTAAAAATCAGGATCGGTGAAAAGATTTTTAAAATGCTTGAGACCAACCCATTGCTGATCAAAAAGGGATTTTTGGGGCTTATAATTCTGAAATGCCATGGCGAGACCCGCCAGCGGTAAATATGAAAAAATAAAGATATAAATAAAAAAGGGTATAGAAATCAGGATCAGCTCTTTTTGTTTATCAGCCTTATACCAAAAACTGTTTCTGTTAATTGGTTTTTGAATTACTGTATCACTTCCGGTACTTAACTTTTCGGTTGTCATATCGCCATCCCCCCAGCTCTGATTCACAGCTGTTTTATGATATCATACAGAAGGCGGCGGCCGGCTTTACGGTCGCCGCCTCTGCATCTTTATGAACGAAGAGCAGGTTTATTTCTTCAAACGTGCCTTTATCTGACTTTCGATTTCTGCCTCCAGAGCTGCAGCGTCAACTTTGTCGTATCTCTTTGCGTATTCCGCCCATGCAGCATCAAAGTTATCCGACATGATAACACCTGGCAGGTAACGGTTCTGAAGATCTGTTATCTGGTCAAATATCGGCTTGGCGACATTGTCATCCTCCATCGTGGAGAATATCGACCATACCTCAGGATATCCGGGATGATCCATCAGAGGCAGGAAGTCTGACTTGGTGTAGAAACCGTACTTCTGGTAGAATTCCTTGTCATACGGGAACTGGTTTGCAAGTCTTTCCTCCGGCTGTGTTCCAGGAGTAGCAGAGTTTCCGTCGGAATAACGGCCCTGTATCTTCGGGAACTGGTCGCCGATGACCTGTCCGGCGTTAGCGAGCTTCCAGTCAGGATTGTCGAAGTTGGCTTTCTGTTCTGCAGTACGTCTGAAACGGCCATTCTCTACATAGTAGTCTTCGCCTTCGATACCCCAGTAAAGCAGCTTCTGTACATCCTCTGCAAGCAGCTGATCCATAAACTGCATAGCGCGTTCAACATCCTTACAATTTACGCTGATACCCATACCATTGCCGCCTATGATACCTTCGTTCCTTACTCTGTTGTACGGAACTGCGGAACCATCAAAGCTGACGCCGATGGGGACATAAGTCCTCTCGATCTTGCCTTCGGAAGTTAATACGTTTTCTCCGTCCTGGAAGTTCCACTGCTGGTCGAACATAGCAAGCACACGACCGGTGGAAATAGTGGCCAGATAATCGTCATAGTTCCTGGAGAATGTCTCGGGGCTTATAAGGCCTTTCTTGTATGCTTCGTTGAGTTTTTTGTAATAGTCCCTGGCGTAATCTTTGTTCTGGTATATTTCGACTTCAAGGGTACCGGGCTTAACAACCACGTCGCCTTCGTTACGTCCGCCGATCAAATGCTGAGGAGCATTTTTCAGACAGAATGAGCGCCAATCCTGTGAGTGTACTTCGAAGGGCAGGACGGGCTGGCCGTCTATCGTGGGATGTGCTTTTGCATAACGGTCAAGCAAGTCAAAGAAGTCATCCAATTTAGTGGGCTGTGAATAATTGTCCCATGCGAGTACATCCTTCTGGATCCAGAAAGCCGGGCCGTTATAATCAGCCTGGTAGAAATCATCCTGTCCGTCATTGAGCCAATACTCGCGGCTCCAAATGTCCAGTATGTAAACCTTATTATCTGTTGCTACACTGCGGAGCGTATCCATATAAGGCTCATAATGCTTCCAGAGATTGGGGTATTTGGGGAGATACTCGTCAAGCGCCGTAAAGGAGCCTGCATTCAAGAATCTTCCGCGCGCCTGTCCAGCGCCGATCAGATCGGGATAATCGCCGCCGGCGATCATAACTCCGACTTTTTGTTCCATGTCGCCTACCAGGAATTCAAAATCAATGGTGACACCTGTGAGTTCCTGAATCTTTTTAACGATCTTGTTGTCTTTCGGTGGTGCTTCGCCAGGACCGGCAACAAACATTGTGAATGTTATCGGTTCAAGCTTTTTGTCCTCGGGTTGATCAACGGTTGGCGTATCATTCCCTGGAGTAGTAGTTTCTGTGTTGCCAGGCTGTTCGCCTCCTTGTTGTTCTTTCTCTGTTGCACCGCATGCCGCAAAAACAGAAACAAACATGACGGCAACCAACAACAACGCAATAATCTTTGTGTTCTTCATTCTTTGATCCCCTTTCTTTAAATAATATATTGAAATTTTTTCAACATATTGTCATATCCATGGTGCAATCAATAATTGCGATATTTAAATGCATGGTGAAAAACGGGGTTTGAGCTTAATAAAATGTCGTCTCCTAAGAATGTGAGCAATGAAGCGGATTAAATGGTCAAACGTTTTACCACAAATATAATTATATATTACTAATATGCGTTTGTCCATACATTACATGTAAAAATAGTCATCGAAAATGATGCCTTTTATTAAAAAGTATATGTTGACTTACAAGAAAATATCTTAGAAAAAGATTCGGTCTATTACCCTCACCTTCTCACGCTTCTTAAGAGTGAGCCAGACTAATGCAGATGTTTCGATCATACAAGGGCTTCATACTTTCAACGAAACAGACAATTATCGAGTTATTGAAAGTCACCTGCCATTTCAATTGTGGCTTCAAAAAGCGGGAGTGTCTCAATTGGCAGAATACCAAACATATAGGAAATACTCTTTTCTGGCTAAAAACTAGCGATATAAACCAGGAAAGAGTATTTTCATTTGATAATAAAGGTATATGGAACGCACTTTGTCGAGGCTGTGCAGCAGACGGTTATTTGAGCCAAACAGCTTCATCTTTGCTTCGGTCGTCTACACAGGCATGACCTGTGACCTTTTGCATAAGCTTCACAAGTTACTTTACTCCGTTACTTATGAAGAAATCCTTATACGCCATGTCTTCCTTCAGAATATGGTTTGTGATCCAGTCAAATATAAATTTAACCAGGCTCATGATCGTTTCCTTCTGTTTATTATCAATATCTTCACTCTCAAACTTGTTTATCTTTTTGATTACAAAATAATGCTGAAACTTGTGAGGTTCATAATTTTCATACCCATATTGCTCCATTAGCTTTTCTTCATATCCAAAATGGTATACCGTATAGTCTTTCAGTTCCAAAAGGACAGCCATGATCTCGTCATAATGATCAATACCGTCGTTTGCATCTGCAAGGTCATATACCCTTGATCCTATTTCTAAAAGGTGCTTATGCTGCTTATCGATAGTCTCGATACCCGTACTGAATTCATCCCGCCATTTGAAATACATTATTGCCCCTCCTTTGAAATGACGTTGCCAATATGACTTATACATATTGGTTTACAAAACACTAGACACATTGACTTTATAGACGAAATATACCCCAAAAATATCATTACAAACAAAATAATTTTGAACAATTTTGATTATATCCTCGCTGGCAGCCATAGCATGAAGTGTCATATCAAGCAGCTTATCAAGCTCCCTGTTATATTTTTTTAACAAAACAAAGGCTTCATCTCTTTCCGTATCCACAGGAATTGCGCGTGTTCGACACAAGCTCATTAACTCCGGAGCCTTAATGCAGTGCTCAACCGGGTATTGCACATTCTACTAAAATCTATTGTAATTATATGAAAAAACCTATAAAATTAACATAATAACATAATATAAAGGAGGGTTTGTATGGCAGTAGTATGGACTCCTGTCTTGTCGGTAGGTGTTGAAAATATTGATGAACAACACAAAATATGGTTTAATAAGGCTGATGAGCTGTTTGAAGCCGGAAAGCAAAAGAAAGCAAAAGAATACATCAATACAATGATTGATTTCCTGGACGAATATACAAAGATGCACTTCAGAGACGAAGAAGCTTATATGGCACAAATCCGCTATCCTGAGATCGATGCTCAAAAGAAAGCACATGCAAGCTTTATCAATGACCTTGCCAAATTGAAGAGCGATTATAACGAGGGCGGCGGTAATATCCTGGTTATACTTAACGCCAATAAAATGGTCATAAACTGGCTTACAAATCACATAAAAAGCATGGACAAGAAAATAGGCGATTATGTGAAAACTCTATAGTTAATTAATGATCCTGTGAAGAAAAGTTTACTAAAAAAGCTTTCTATGATAAAAATCTTAGAAAGCTTTTTTACTTTACCTGAAAACCTACCTTTCAGCCCTTCAGGCTGAAAAACGCTTGGTGGGGGTTACCAAAAGCTGTCAGTAGCGAGTACAATCTCCCACTGACTCTATCGATGTGCTTTAAATTGATCCCTGAGAGCTTTAATTTCTTCATCCTTCAGCCCTAGCATAGATAAAAATCGAGCATGCAATTCCGGCGATTGCTTTTCGAATTCAACATGCCAAAGCATCCTTTTATCCATATCGATCTCTGCATAACTGATTATTTTTTCTAACGTATCCGCATCACTCTTTCCGATACTCTTAACTAGAGCTGTTCCATTCAGGATACTAATAATTTGTTTTTGATAACTCCTTATTTTATCAATCTCCTGGTTCAACTCTCCAAGCCTTTTCATCAGCTTACCGAAAACAACCTGTTCCTCAGATGCGATAAGGCTGCTTATCTGATAAAGCGGCACTCCTGCGTTTTTCAGAATAAATATCTGTTTCAAACGGTCGATATCCGCTTGACTATAGAGGCGATATCCGGATGTACTCTTTTCAGATGGACTGAGGAGCCCGATTTTATCATAATAAAGAAGAGTGGTTCTAGAAATCCCGAACATTTTTGAGACCTTCCCAACAGATAACCACATAAGATCCTCCAAACAAACTCTTGACCTGTCTATTACTTTACAGTTTATACTCACATTATCAACTTGAAAAGAGGAATAATATATGATGATTATTGAAGAAAACAAAATTATTAAAGGAATACCAGCAATCGTATGCAAAAGTGAGGATTCTTTAAAAAAGCCGCTTGTTATAATGAGTCATGGCTTTACCAACAGTAAAGAAAGCTATAAAAGCAACGGCTGTCTAAAGTGTCTTGCAGAAGCAGGCTATTATGCTGTAGCCATTGATAACAGGCTGCATGGCGATAGACCCGGCCCGCATTTCAGTACAACGATAATAGAGTCGAGCGGAAAAGTGAATTTGTTCCTATTGAGGAAGGCAATCAAGGAAACGGCTGACGATGTTAGGCTGCTGATAGATGAATTATCTTTGCTTGAAGAAATTGATAAAAATAATATAGCCATGATTGGCATCTCGATGGGTGGTTTTATAACATACAGGTCTATTGTAACCGATGACAGGATCAAAGTGGGCATCCCAATAATCAGTTCTCCCTTTTGGGATGATATTCCGGGCGATGTTCCAGTCAATACAGATGAGAAAGCCGAAACGGACTGGAAAATACTTTCCGAAACATTGCAGCCCTCAAATTATCCGGACAAATTTTATCCAACCTCACTTTTAATTCAGGTTGGTGATATTGACAAGCACTATGATATTACTAAAGTGAAGGAATTCTATAATAAGCTGACCGGCTATTACCATGATTCTTCTGAAAAGCTAAAATTGATTGTTTATCCGAACACCGGGCATGAATTCACTCAGGAAATGTGGGCACAGGCATTACAGTGGTTGAAGGAGAATTTTCTATTATAACACTTATATAACACTTCGGTTCAAAATCTCACGATTGACAGATGTGATAAACTTGACGATCGCTACTATGATGGCGAACCCCTGCATTATCTGCTTGACGTATATAATTAGGTCCTTGAGAAGTATTTCAATTAAAGCGACAGCTTGCGATTGAAGTGTCATTATGAGTGGGACGAGTGGAGCTCAAAAGAAAGATAAATTAGTTCACATATGAGAGCTGGTTTATCTTTCTTTTGTATACCACTTTCCACTTGTGTCTGTTCCATTATCAAACTTAATTGACGCCGTAAACCTTGGAGGCCGTCAAGTTACACCGCCATCGCTTTGCATTTTTGACTCTTTCATAAATAAGCCGATAGAGCATCCCACAAGAGCAAGAAACCCTCCCACAATCAGAACTGATGAAATACTTTTCGAATCGGAAATCGTCCCGGCTGCTATTGGCCACAGAGAACCGCTTACGATTTCCGTAATGCCGTAAGCTACTCCGCTTCCGGTTGCTTTATGCCCCGGAGGAAGGCACTCCATCGGTATGATTGACGACCATATCGGTGTTAAAGCTCCACTGATGCCGCCGAACAGGATGTACGGTCCTAATGCAAGTGTATGATTTGAGAAAGCGCTCATCGATAGTGGTGCAAGGCAGCACAAAAATCCTGCAATAATCAGTATTTTCTTACGTCCCAGCCTATCAGAAGCCGCAGGAACCAATAAGCCGTATACGCAGGCAAATACACCCATGGAGGTTGCAATATACCCCATCTTGATAGCATCTATACCGATGACTTTTGTCATAAATGTCGTTGAGTATAGATTGACCGTCCAATATACACACATAATGCAGATGCCAAAAGCTATGCAGAGAACATAGTTTTTATTTCGAAACATGTCGAGAAATTTATTAGTTGCCTGCTTTTTGTCCCTGGGTGCAGTTTTTATTTCCCTGACAAAGAATAAAATCGCCAGACCTGTCAAGACCAGAAGTATGCCGGTTAACGCATAACAGTAGTTCCATGTGAGTGATGAAACAATCCTGGTCATGATGAGCGGTCCACAAATGTAAGCAATAACAGGAGGTCCTGTGTTCACTATGCCACTGTTCCGTCCAAGATTTTTCGGGTTATAGTTGCCGAGGATCGTAAACATCAGTGTCATATTTGCACCTGTCGCTAAGCCAACTATTCCACGCGCTAAAACAATGTGATAATATTCGGATGCAAACAATGCACAGCACAAAGACGTTATTCCGGAGATGATCGTCAGCGGAGCAAGAAGATTTTTATATATGCCCAAACGATCAGAAACCATGCCGCCCACTATTGAAGCAAATGCAAATGTCAATGCGTTTATGGTACTAAGTGACGAATACTGCGTATCTGTCAGGTTAAACTCTTTATACAAAGCTGTTGAAGCATAACTCACCGTCAACCGATCTAAAAATATAGCCCCCCAGGTAAGAAAAAACAGGAAGGTGATAACTATCTCATAGCGTTTGCTATATACCGGAGTGTTCATAGTCAATCCTTTCTGTATGATCCTGTATGGTATTAAATATTGATTATCTTTTTAGGATATGTTTTTTTTAATCAACTGTATCAAGCACTGAATAACCATTCAATGCAAATATCTGCTTAATCGAGTCATCCCCGTATACCTCCAGAACTTCTGCAATAAATATGTCATGGTCGTATACCGGGATATGCTGCATGACCTTGCATTCAAAGCTCACTCTGGATTGCTCAACACGCATCGGAGCGATATGTTCAGACGGAAGAAGCTTAACAGAAAATTGCTCAACCTTGTCGATGTCACGCCCCGAAGCACATCCACATGAAAATGCCTCTTTTTTCAGATTTTCTCCAACAATATTCAGAGTAAATTCCATGTTTTGTTTAATCAGTGTTCCGGAGAACCCCTTTTGGCTTAAACAAACAGCAATAGTTGCCGGTTTATTTGAGACATATGTCCACCATGATAACGCCATCAAATTTGGCCGACCATTTTTATCACATGTTCCAACCAGCGCAAATGGATTGGGTGATGTTAATTTCTGTGCTTGTGAGATAGTAATTTTTTTCACACTTCCACCTCTTTTTTTATTTTTAGTCTGATAAGTATGCTGTCTTTTATGCATCCTCAACAGCAATAATATCGCACCCCGTCCCGCAAATATCCTTTACGACAATCTCACCACGTTTTACCGGCGGCAAGGGATGGTGTTTTTTCAACTCCATCGCGCATTTTAACACCATGTCTTTGGGGATTGGACGGTCGGATTTCACCGGGAATGGCTTGTCCCTTCCTCTGCACTTCATAATAGCTGTGAACATCCTTATAGGCGAAACAACTTCCTGCTCGGCATAGTCTTTTCCCATAGGGCACTGATTTCCGCCAACCTCAGCGACGCATCCATCCTCAACTAATACGTCCAGTTCACATCCGACAGGGCATCTTATACAAATCAGCTTCTCTTGCATAATGATCTTCCTCATATCTGGATATTATCATCAGTCACGCTGATAGTCAAATCATCATGAATGCTTTGTCTGGGAACATGCATTCTGCTAACCTCTTTGGGCGAAATACTGCGGAATTTCTGCCGTTTCACAAGACATCCCCCTGAATTAACTTCTACATATCGATCCAGATATTTACCCGAAGCGCGGAATTGCAGCTCTATATCGTCATCATTTTCTGTCAGGCAAATCTTCTGCGGCACTACAAATCGGATTCCCTTGCCGCCGATCACTGAAGCGGTTTTTTTTGCACGGGTCATTCCCATCATAAGATAGTCCGCAGCGTTTTTTCCCACCTGTTCTCCCTCTGCACTTACCTGATCTACCAAGCTGTGCACATAGAGGACATTGCCACAGGAAAATATACCGTCCACGCTGGTGTGAAACTTATCGTCTACAATCGCTCCGCCTGTAACAGGGGATATTTCTACCCCCGCAGATGAAGACAGCTCGTTTTCAGGTATCAAACCTGCAGACACAATAAGAGTGTCGCATTGGATATACTGCTCTGTACCCGGCACAGGGGTTCCTTGTTCATTCAAATGTGTCAGGATGACTCCACTCACTCTTTCCTTGCCTTCTATACTTATGACAGTCGTGTTGTAGTAGATCGGTATCTTGAAATCGTCCAGGCATTGCTTAATATTTCGTTCAGAACCGCTGGCATATGGCAGGCGCTCCACGACAGCTATCACCTTTGCCCCTTCGAGCATAAATTGTCTGGCCATGATAAGCCCTACATCCCCGGAACCAAGGATAACAATTTTTCGTCCAACAAGATAGCCTTCCAGATTCAAATATCGTTGAGCAGTTCCGGCGCTATATATTCCGGACGGTCTCTCACCTGAAATCAATAATGATCCGCCGGAACGTTCCCTGCAACCCATGGCCAGAATAATAGTTTTGGCATGAATCTCAATATATCCGGATTCTTGCCCAACTGCTGCTATAACTAAATTCGGGGATATATTCAGTACTGTTGTGCTTACCAGATAACGAATACCTGCTTTTTCAACTTTTTCAATATAAGCCCGGGCATATTCCGTCCCCGTCATGTCTTTATGAAACCGTTCAATGCCAAAGCCGTTATGAATACACTGACTAAGAACTCCCCCAAGTACAGCATTGCGCTCAATAATTAATATATCATTAACGCCATGTTCTTTTGCGGACAGAGCACTTGCCATGCCTGCGCTACCTCCGCCTATAACGACCATATCTACTGTTTTCATAGAATACTTCTTTCTGGCAATTATTCGCAAGCTCTGCCGAGCAAAATCCTTGATTCATCCCCTCTCAGTGTAATATCAAGAGGAGTGGTATGTAATTCTTCCGAGAGGATTCTGATGATTTCAGGTCCGCAAAAACCGCCCTGGCACCTTCCCATACTTGCTCTGGTTCGCATTTTTACAGCATTCACATTAGTCGCACCGATATATCCTCGAATAGCCGCAGTGATATCAGCTTCAGTTACTTGTTCGCATCTGCAAACGACCCGTTCATATCCGGGATTTTCCCTAATGGCCTGTTCACGTTCCGCAGAAGTCATTTCCCGAAAAAGCTTTTTCCGCTCCCGTATAGGATTAAAATCGGGATTTAGTTCCAGGCCATATCGTTCAGCTGCAGCCGCAGCAAGTTCATGTGCAATTGCCGGTGCAGAAGTAAGTCCTGGGGATTCGATCCCAGCCGCATTAAAAAATCCGGGTGAGTCCTGACATTCACCTACTACAAAATCGTCAGTATCAAGATGCGGCCTCAGGCCTGAAAACGCCCCGATAACTCCATCTGACGGAAATTCGGGATAAGCCTTGCTGATGGGCAAATGACGCCAGTTAGATCTGAAATAGGCAACTATCTCTTCTAATCCCTTACGAGTACAAGCACTGTCATTGCGATCAGCAACGTCGTGAGCCGTACATCCTAGAAGAACGGTTCCATCAACTGAAGGTATAATTCCCATACCTTTTGTGTGTCCGCCGCTATGCAGAAACACAGGTGTCTGAGTGACAGTGCATTTGACAAATGGGGAGAATTTCTTATCCAGGATGATATGCTCACCCTTGCGTGGAAGCATCACTAATTTCCTTTTGCTGACCATATTATTGAACAGATCTGCATTAACGCCTGCGCAGTTAAAAATGAGTTTTGTCTCATAGCTGCTGCTCTTAGTATGGACAACGTAATGATCTGAGACACGTTCTACCTTTTCGACACCTTCATTCAGTTTAAACTCCACACCGTTCATGGCGGCGTTTTCGCACAGTGCAATCACTAATGAATATGGGCAGACTACGCCCCCGGTAGGCGCATACAGTCCCCCAATAACCTCATTACCGAATCCGGCTTCGATTTGTTCCAATCCTGCCCTATCCAAAACTCGAACATCAGGTACACCGTTTTTTTCGGCGTTATCCTTCAGTTTTACAACTACATCCCATTCCCGTTGATCTGCGGCAAAAACGATCGTCCCGTTACGAACAAACGGCACCTGCAATTCAGCGCACAATTTGTCATACATGCGATTGCCCAAAATATTGTAATAAGCCTTATTTGTACCGTATTTAGCATCGTGCCCGGAGTGGATTGTAGCTGAATTGCTTTTACTGGCTCCGCCGCAGACATCACTATCCTTTTCAAACACTGCAACTTTTAGTTTATAGCGGGATAGTTCCCGTGAAACGGAGGAGCCAGTAACGCCAGCGCCTATAATAATCGCATGATACATTAATATATACCTCTTTATCCAAAAACACCTTTTTTGTCCTGCGACCAAAATAGTTATAGTACGCCGTTTCTACTATTTCTTCAAGTAATCCGCCACTATTTTAAGATTTTCCGCGAATGTACCGTCTGCCTTGAACTTCTTTTTAAACAAAGCACTGCCCATTGTAAATCCGGATGGATTTATTTCCTTCATATAATCAATTCGCTCAAAAGTATCAATACTGCCTGCAATCACTGTCGGGAAATCATCAACTTCCTTGACAAAACGGTTTATCAGTGCCACCGGATCACCAACGAAACGATATGCGAGAAGATCAGTACCGTCGCATCCAAGCTCTTTAAGGCGTTTTGCGTCGGCAATGATTCCATCTATATCATCTCCGAGTATGGAAGGGTTGTCCCAGACATGACCGCAGAATGGGAAATACTTGATTTTACCCTTTACCAGTTCGCCAACGGAAGGATAGTAGAGAGTTCCGCAAAGGCAGTCGAACCCGCACTCGATCGCAAGCTTCGCAGAAGACAGGCAGTCTTCTTCTGTATAGGTAACGACTTCAAGGTAAGTGGTCTTCCCTGCATCCTTCATGTTTTTGACGAGCTGTTTCATTTTGCTCAGCTCTAAGCCGATGTTCTTAAAGCCCCAATCCTGAACATCAATGTCTTTTGAAGAATCAAAGACCTCGATTGCATCCTTTACTGTCTGGTCATTATTTGTAAGCATAACTATTAAACTTGGTAACATATTTAACTCCCCTTTGTGTATTATTTCTATCTTTAACTTCAGGATCTGTAGGTTGCTTCAAACAGATCACCTAAACTGGAAAACAGTGCCTTGTAATCCTCGAACCCAACATTGTATACTTCCTCATTGGCCTTATTAGGGACAAAACGCTCATTTTCCTCTGCCATGCTTTCGCATGCTGCCTCTATACTTTCAAAGATGCCGACAGCTGTTCCCGCAGTTATTGCTGCCCCGAGGCATGCGGCTTCTGAACATTTTATAGTAATGAGCGGCTTGTGGATAATGTCAGCCTTGATCTGATTCCAGAGCGGGCTCTTGCTTCCGCCACCGGATGAATGAAGCTCAGAAACCTTCAAGCCGGCATTTTCAATTGCTTCAATATTCCTGCGGATGATGTATCCGATTGATTCCATGATAGCTCTGACAAAATGCGCTCTGGTGTGTTTAAGCGTAAAGCCATAGAACACTCCCTTAGCCTTTGCATTCACATCAGGTGCCATGGATCCTCCAAGATGCGGCAGTGCTACAAGACCGTTACATCCAGGTGGTACTGCTTCGGCTTCTTCATCCATGATGTAATAGGTGTTCCTTTTAGTCCTTTCACCTTCAAGCTGCTCCAAACCGCAGAAGGTATCGCGATACCATTTTAGAGCCATGCCGCCTGTTGTGAATGTGTGCAGCATATACATATCAGGTATACCGAAGTAGTGTACCGGCATCTTGCGGTTAGGATCAAAGCGAAGCGTATCCATTGGAGCGCATATTGCCAGTGCTGCGCCAATGTTTTCGGAGAACATACCCTCGTGAATATTCCCGACTCCTATAGCTCCGGCAGCTTGATCCAAAAGGCCTGTGCATACAGACATATCGGCAGGCAAGCCAAGAGATTGTGCAGTCTGTGGAAGAATTTTCGACACGTACTGTCCGGGCTCCATGATTTTTGGCAGACGGCCTTCGTCGATGCCCAAATATTCTAGCATTTCAGGCCACCAGGTTTTGGTCCGGATATTCCAATAAACAGTCGAGCACAGAAGTGAACCTTCCGATACCAGCTTGCCGGTCAAACGATAGATCAACCAGTCCTCGATAAGTGCAAACATGGCCGTTTTTTCAAAAACCTCCGGCTCATTGCGCTTTACCCATAGGATTTTAGCGGCAGGCCAGCATGGATCAAAGCTAACCTGACCTGTAATCTCGTAACACTTCTCATCAGTAAACTTATTGCGCAGGTCATTTGCTTCTTTTTCAGCACGGTTATCCATCCATACAATAGCTTTGCGAAGCGGTTTCCCGTCTTTATCAAGGAAAAACAAGGTTTCTCCCTGTGCCGATATTCCCAGTGCCTTAATCGCATTCCTTCTGTCCCCGATTTTGTTCAGCAGCTCGCTGAGCCCGTCGGTAAAAGCATTCCAATATGTTTCCTCACTGCATTCTGTATAAGAGGCAAACGGTGTTTCAAGGGTGTATTCACGCATAACATCAGCTACAATATGACCATGTGTATCAATAACTGCCTGCTTTATCGAAGTTGTTCCCAAATCTACACTTAAAATCAAAGATTCCATTAATCTTGCACCTCCATATTAAACATTGCTGAAACAAATTTGTGCAATAGAACGACACTATTTCTTAGAACGTAGACCGATTCCGTAACCGAGCGTCTCTCCCTGGTCAATAATAACAGCTGAGCCTTTCATAGCTGATGCATCATCGCTTGCAAGGAAGATAACCAGATTTGCAATTTCCTGTGGTGTAGAAACCTGGCCCATTTTAGCTAATGCAGCTTCAGGATCGGGTTCTTCACTGAGCTGTTTATCAAGCAGCGGTGAGTGAATATTTCCGGGGCAAACTACATTAATCCGTATATTGTCTTTTGCATGATCCAGTGCAAGTGCTCTGGCGAAGGATACAACTCCTCCCTTGCTCGCTGCATAACTGGTGAAACCGGGATCGCAAACATATGCCCAGTTGGATCCGGTAAATACTATCACCCCGCCATCCTGTTTCAGCATCTGCGTAATAGCATATTTCGATACCAGGAACATTCCGTTCAGGTTGATTGAAATCATTCTGTCCCATTCAGCAAAAGTCATCTCATTTATGAACTTAGGTTTAGCAATGATACCAGCATTGGCATGCAATATATCCACGCTGCCGCAGGCAGATATAACTGTTTCATAAGCTGCTTTTACCGAATCTTCATTACTGACATCACATTTTACAAAGTGGGCTTCACCGTACTGCCTGAGGTCTTTTAGAGCAGCTTCTCCTCCAACGGCATCTATGTCAAATATGAAAACATTCTTTGCACCTTCTTTTAAGAAGGTCATGGCTGAAGCCTTTCCTAATCCGGAAGCTCCCCCGGTAACGACAACATTTTTTCCTGTAAATTTCATAGTAAACCTCCTGTCTCTAATTATTAAAACCAGCTTAATTCCGGCCGTCTTTATAACACTTCAATTCATGTGGCTGGTCGCAAGCAGGGCTTGCTGCTCGCCTATGCATCCTAGGCGGGAGATATGCTTGCATCGTTTTCTTTCGATTAATCAAATCGGTACCCGCCACCAAGGCCTTTTGCGAAAGCAAAAAGCCAGGTGGTGGGGCGAGTGGCCCATTTATCGCCCAGTTATACTTAAAGCTCACTGGGAGCCTTACTCCAGCTGATGACCGCTTCCTCGCTGCCAATGTTGACAAGCGTGTGAGGGACAGTTTCAGGCATTATAACAGCATCTTGTTCAAACAGTTCAAAAGTTTCACCGGTTGTCTCAACCAGCATCAGGACATGACCCTTGACAACGAAGAAAACTTCGTGCGAGTTAGCATGACCATGGTCTATGTCGCCGCGCTGTCCAGGCAGAAGAGTAGATGTGCCGAAAGTGATTTTTTCTGTTTCAAAGTACTGACGGCAAACCTCTGCACCCTCCAGGAATAAACGTGCATCACTTTTCTTAATAACTGTAGTTTTCATAAAGTATTCATCCTCCTTGTCTTTAATCAAATTTTAGTACTACGCAATCGATGTTGCAGTACAGCTCACATGCGCATGTGAATCTGTCACGCGGCAATTCTTCAATAAGCTTTTTTAATGAAATGCTGCTATTAAAATCATTCTGTACGCCTTCATCACCAACCCTGGCAATCAACTCTGCCTTCGTAATTGGATAATCGATATCACCAAAAGCCTTAACCAGATTATGAACAAATGCAGAATAGTAGCTCATTTAGATACCCTCCTTATTTAAATAGATACACATCGTCAATCAGAGTTTCTTGTATATATTGTAATCACTCAGATCCAAGCCCAGTCCCTTTGTGTCACAATGGCTTGATCCGCGATGGTTATACTGATAGAGCAAATTGTGGGAACCCGCTTTTTTGTGGAGATTATCTATTATAGCCGGATAAATGTCAGCCTTTATGAGCCATGGTACTCCCATAGGTGCTTCTGTAATGATCGTTCCATCCGGATTGAGAATCATGCTGCGCCCGAAATAGGTGTAATACTCGTCAATACCAACAGAGTTCGCAGTACAGACATATACCTGGTTTGAGTATGCTCCAGCCTTATTGGTGATTTCCCATGCGCGGTCCCACGGAGCCATATAGTGCGAGATACGGACTATAACGTTTGCTCCGTTTGCTGCGCACTGTCTCCAGGACTCAGGATAATCACCATCGGCACAGATAATGATACCAATACGTGAACCGCACGGCCCCTCGGTAACAGGAATTTCTGAGCCCGGATAGGTTATCTCTCCGGGAGTCCACGGATTATTCTTGACATAACGATGAACTATTTCACCTTTATTGTTAATCATAATAGCTATATTGCACGCTTTATGGCCGTTATATTCGTCGACCCAGGGATTAAATATACCCCACACATCTAACTCAGCGCATTTTTCCTTCAAACGGGCAATCTCCGGACCGTCAAGGGAAATCAAGACCTTCGGCCAATCAGGTCCTGCACCCTGTAGTGCGCATTCGGCAGAGATAAAAAGATCATAGCCGGGAAAGCCAAGAGCTGCCCTGTCCATATATTCCAAAATAGTATCTACATTCTTGCTGACTTGATCATAATTATTACAACTGATCGGAGCATACTGACAACATACTACGGACATAGCTTCACATTCAAACTTGCCTTTTAGTGCATGAGTTGAACCAATGTTCATATAATCGCCTCCAGTATAAATTAAACAATCAGGGTCTAGTGAGAAGGACGGAAAGATATCTTACCGCCCTTCTGCTTAACCTTTAAAAATAGTATCTATAATACATCAAAGCTGTTCTTGTTTATCGGTCACACGAGTCCTATATCTATGATCTTGGCTCGTTAAAGTAAACGAAAGACTTGTGTTCATCAGAAACCTTATACTCTTTTGCATCTTTCTCAACGCGGCTATGATCGAAATCGTTAGCTGCCTCGACAAATTCATTAGTGTAAATCTCGTCGACTGTCAGATCGGTACGGGTCAAAGTACCGCCGTTGCGGCAGGCTTCCATCTGTGCTTTCCATTTTTCTTCATTGTGCCAGCCGTAGCCATTTTTCTCGACATCTTCGCCGTTATCGATATAGATCAGGTGCTCAATAGAGAGAAGAGCCCACTGAAAGTCAACATTGAGAGACGGGAACTTGTTCATTGTGATTTCTGTTGCAGCCACAGGATTCAGATACGTGAAATATGAGCCCATTGCATATGCTTTTACGAAACGTTCAAGAAGATCTTTGTTTGCGGGATCTTCGATGAATTCATTCGCAAATGTCAGGCAGCCACCTGTAATTTTGAGAACATCTTCGCCGGCCAGATATTTGAGTGTGATACCCTGTCCGTTCCAAAGCTCGAACTCTTTATACCAGGTCAAAACTGCATCTGCCTGACCGGCATCGACCATCTGTGCACGGCTTTCACCGGCAGTTATATAGGTAACCTCATCGGGAGAAACACCCGCTGCCATAAGTATTGGGTCACTTATGGTGTTCCATGCAGGATCGCCGAGAGCAATGGTCTTGCCCTTAAGGTCTGCAATGCTGTTAATTCCGCTGTCCTCTTTGACACTGAAACCAAAAATGTTACAGTTATCTACCTGATATATAGACTTGAAAGGAAGTCCCGATTCATGACCCGCTATCTGCACGAAGCTTGAGGGATAGCCTACATCTGCCTGTCCTGCGACGATCATAGAGAGGTCATCGGTACCATATGCCTGCTCAAATACTACTTCAATACCATTTTCTTCAAAATATCCCATCTCGATTGCTGCATGGATATGAGCATCATCAAGACATTCGTAAGATCGTGGAAAAACAAGGGTGACTTTATCCAGTTCTTTTGAAGATGGTTCAGTGGTAGTTGTTGAGTCTGTAGCCGGATTTTCGGAAGGGACGGTGCTGCTTGGGGTATTAGAACTGTCTTTTGCACCACCACAGCCAGTCATCATCGTTCCTAAAAGGATGACTACTAATACAATACTCAGAGCTTTAGACATTGTTGCTTTCATTGATATTCCTCCTTAAAATTATTGTTATATAACTCTGGATTAACCAGAAGATATATCGAGAAAGATAGCTTTATCAGAATCAAATCTTCCACTTGATTATTTTGCGTTCGACTATCATAATCAGAGAGTAAAATAGGATCCCAATCAATGCGCAGCATAGCACCGTGGCTAAAACCAAATCCATTTTTAATAATCCTTTGGCAACCATCAATGCATTTCCGAGTCCCTCGTTACCGGAGACAACCTCAGTGGAAATAGCGGTAATGGTTGCAAGAATTGTTCCCAGACGCAGGCCATTAAAAATCTGAGGCAGCGAGTCAAATATAATTACATTAAATATAGTTGATAGTTTTGAAGCACCCATAGATTTCATAAGTTCAAGCTTTATTGTTTCCACATTATTCATGCCTGTGAATGTGTTCATCATGACTATGGGGAACACTTGCAGCACAACTGCTATCACACGGACATTGCTCCCATATCCTAATGAAAGCATCATAAGCGGAACTAATGAAATAAGCGGAGTACAGACAATAACGATGATATACGGCGACAATGCTTTGTTTAAAACACTAATTTGCGACATTAACGTAGCAAGTATAATGCCTATAGGTGCGCCGATGATAAAACCAATGAGAATGACTTTAAGAGTCATCAACATACTGGGCAGAAGCGTGCTGCTGAATTTGGTGATGAAGGCATTCATCACCCTAATTGGCGTTGGAAGAGTATATGCAGGTATATTAAAAGCAACCACTACACCTTGCCATATTGCCAGTAAAGCCAACATAACACCAATCGAACAAAGAGCATCAATAATTTTTCTCTTTTTCATATTTCCCCCACCTTACTTAATAGTACTTAAATCAATCTTGCCTATACTGTTGCGTATTCGTTCCACATACTCGTTAAACTTTGGCAGTTCCTTCATTTCACAAGTCCTCGGGCGGGGCAGGTCAATTTCGATTTCTTCAAGAATACGCCCCGGGTTAGTACCCATAATAATTACTTTGTTGGAAACCAGCACTGCTTCCGTAATGTTATGCGTAATAAACACTATGGATCTATTCATTTTCTGCCATATATCCTGAGTCTCAAGATCCAATGTCTCGCGGGTCTCGTCATCAAGAGAGCTGAATGGCTCGTCCATCAGCAGTATGTCGGGATTATGAACCATTGCGCGCATTACACCGACTCGCTGACGCATACCTCCTGACAAGTCACCCGGATACATTGATGCGTATTCTTGCATGTTGATAATGCGTAGACATTCGTCAATATTATTTGCATATTCTTTATTATTCTGCAGCTTATATATCTTAAGCGGCAATTCGAGGTTCTGTCTCACTGTCAGCCACGGTAAGAGATTTGGACTTTGGAAAACAAATCCCATCTTTTTATGAATCTCACCTTTTACGATATTATCCTTGTCAAATGTTTGTCCGTGGATCGTCACCGTACCACTGGTGATGGGTGTAATTCCGTTCAGCATTCGAATCACTGTAGATTTTCCGCATCCACTGGGTCCCACAAGTGAAGTAAAGCAGTGCTCTTCCAATTTAAAGCTGACATCTTTTAGCGCCAGGAATGGACCTGATTTTGTATTAAATATCTTAGTTAAGTTATTTGTCTCAACTATATTGTTTATCAAAATTACACCTCCGATAGATAAAAGTGTGCAGTCACATCAACTTTTCCACACAGTTATTTTCTTTTCCAAAACAGAAATTATTGTGTAAACAGTCACGCCAATGGCAGCAATAAGGAAAATACATGAAAATGTATAATCTGTAGCCACAATTTTCGAAAAATATGTTACACGGTTACCCAGACCCTCAGAGGAACTTACCAGTTCTGCCGAAATAGTTGCCGTTGTTGCGAATATACTGCCAAGACGCATACCTGTGAAGACATACGGTAATGCATTAGGAAAGACTATCTTGATAAATCTTGTAAAAGTCGATGCTCCAACTGAAAGACCTAAATTTACTTTATTTCTTTCGATAGTATTAAATCCGGTTAGCGACTGCAGCGTAACGATAGGTACCACCTGGCAGATAACTACAATTACACGGGCAGGCATGCCGAAGCCTACCCAAAACATCAGAATCGGTAATATCGCGACCATCGGGATCGTGACCAGAGCGATTATATATGGATACGTTATTCTCCCGACCCAGCTGATCTGCGATACGATAGATCCAATAATAATTCCTATAGGTACTCCGACCAGCATTCCAATTAAAACTGTCCGGAATGTGTACCACAGATGTATTCCAAAAACAGTGGTGAATTTTGTTATTAATGTTTTAAGGATTAAAAATAGTGATGGTAGAACGCTTTGCGGGACATTAAAGATACGGATGGAGCCCTCCCAAATCGCAAAAATCAGTATTAATGCGACAATTGGTGCATAATTTGAAGAACCGCGAAACCATTTCGTTTGCTTTTTAATCAATATAATCACCTCTCAACTACCATTTAGTGTTAAACCTCTACACTTCCCTGACAATTTCCAGTTGAAATATTCAGGTTATGCACCAAACCATCCATTTTTTCCTTCAGCTTTGCATATCCAGAGTATTCCGTTATATTTGCTCCCCTATTTTCCACGGGAATGTCGATGTCGACCTGAGTTTTAATGGTTGCATCAGGATTCTTGCAGAAAAATATTGCTTTAGACGAGAGTAAAAGAGCTTCTTCAACACTGTTAGTAACCATAATTACTGTCTTTTTTGTTGCTTTCCAGATATTATGCAACTCGTAATTCAGGATTTTTCTTGTGATCGCATCCAGTGCACCAAAGGGCTGATCAAGCAGGAGGATATCAGGGTCGTGCATCAGTGCACGAGCAAAAACGACACGCTGCTTCATACCTCCGGAGAGTTCATGCGGATAAGCCGTCTTAAACTTTTCCAATCCGACCAGGTGTAGAACCTCGTCGACTCTTGCTGCACAATCCAGCTTCTTCTTAAGCCGGAAGCATTCCATGGGGAACATTAGATTGCTTTCTACAGTCCGCCAGTCAAGCAAATTATCCTCTTGGAACGCAAAGCCGAAATTTTTTCTGAATGATGCGGGAACTCCGGTTTCGAATACTTTGCCGTTAAATTCAATAGTACCGGATGTTGGTTTTTCTATACCACACAATAGATTCAGCAGCACGCTCTTCCCGCAGCCACTCGGTCCCAGGATTGTAATAAACTGATGATTTTCTACGTCAAAATTGATGTCTTTCAAATGGAAGTCGCCGGTCTGTTGGTGGTATACTTTCTCTAGATTGCGAACTTTAATTGAGTATTCTGACATTGGATCACCTCTCCACTTTTGGAATTTAAACTAAATATTTAATTAAAACTTATGCGTTATTACCGGATATCCAACGATCAAAATGAATCATTATCTGCACCAATCATATATAAAGCTTGTATATACTTTTGCTGCATTGATTACTTCACTGCGACGGACAAATTCATTGTAACCATGTCCGCCATCGTTGATCGCTCCCGGTCCACATACTACAGATGTGATCCCTTCATCAGCCAGGAATGTGCCGTCGCAAACAGCACGGAAGCCAGATATAACAGCCTCTTTGCCAAGTGCTTTCTGATATGATTTTTTAAGAGTTATTACTTGTTCGCTGTTTTCATCAGTTATAAACCCCGGCCAAAGCTGTGAAACAGGACCATTCACTATCGGCGGATTCTCTCTGAGCCAATCATCCGTCTGTGCCAATGCTGCCACCCTATCTCGGACTTCCCTCAGGATATCCTCTGCCGTTACCTCTGCCGGATGCCAAACCGCGTAAGTAACCTTTAAACTGCCCGCAACTGATGCGATATAAGTACCCGCTTCAATAAACGACGGGTTAATGTTGAAGGCACCGATTCCTTGCGTATCGTGACCGGGCTTCCCTCCGGTTCCTACAGATGTTCTTTTCCACCTATGATTCCACTCTTTCTCAAGCCGATAGAAAAATTCAAGAAATGGTAGTGCTTTTTCAACTGCGTCCACGCCGACCGTACTACCGCTGTCCTGATAGATACTTTGCGGGAAAATGACCTGATTTCGACAGCATGTGTGAATTGCCTTGCCCGGAATTATTAGTTCAAAACACATCAGACTAGCGGTGGATGTATGGATTTCCACGCTTGTCGGTTCACATACGACCGCAAACGGTGCACGATAACCGCGCTTAACGCAAGCTCGTGTACCAATAGTATCTCCCTCAGCAGATTCTTCACCACAGGAGAGCATAAGTATCACATCTCCGTCCAGATCAACTGCACAATCCTTGATAGCTTTAGCCGCCCAAATTGCAGCTGCTAGTCCCCCTTTCATATCATTGGCTCCGCGGCCATATATTTTTCCATCAACTTCACCTTCATTGAAGGGATCAACATGCCATTTTTCCAGCTCAGTCACCGGGACAGTATCCACATGTGCGGAGAAAATCAAACTCTTTTTTGCATCCTTCTTTCTGCCAGGGAGGGTTGCGCAGATGTTTGGACGGACACCTTTATCATCAGCGCTGAACATGTCAACAGTGAAGCCTTCTCTTGTCAAATAGTCAGCTAGAAAATTCTGTATCTCCAGTTCCTTTCCGCTCTCCGTATCCTCCGGCCCATTAACAGAATTAATACTGATCAATTTTTGTAAAAACTCAATAATCTCATTCTGTTTATCATCCAGATAGCTTAGAATCTCGTTCCTAGACATTACAATCCTCCTCTGAAAAAAGAATTTGAGACAATACCGGTTGATTCTTGTTGTCAATGGATTATTTTGACTCCATTTGACACATTTGGCATGCAATCTATCATATGTAAAATTGCATAAAAAATGATCGATTCAAATGTAATCAAAATCCGTGTATGCCGCGATTTTGAACAATTTGGCTGGCATTTCAAATCGTGCTTCCATCTGTTTTCTATTGTACTCCGTCTATGCAATTTGTCAATATGTTTCTTTTAAATTTATTTCATTTTTTATTATCTCATTTTGAGTCAGCCCACCCAATACTTCAAAAAGCTGCATTCTTACCATTTTTGACTGTGCGGCGTCAGTAATGGTGCAGATTAATTACCAACCACTGGTTGGATCATCCTTTTATTCTCATATAGCTTTTGCGAAATATCATGACAATGTATGAGTATTTATATTTTTTATTATGTCATATCGAATCATTATTTGATTGACTTATTAAAATAACCATATTATAATAATACATAAAATAGATACTTATTATGTAAGTCAATGGATATGTCATATGCATTCATATTGATTCATTTTAAGAGAATAGATATAAATAAGGGTATAGAACTATTAGGAGGTTATTAAACAATGCTTCAGATTGAACGTCATGAGCGCATTACCAATGCTATTAATCAAAATGGTTTTATGGGAATTGATGATATAGTAAGCAAATTAGGAATATCTCGCTCAACAGTACATCGCGACCTATGTGAACTTGAAAAGATGCATCAGATTCTAAGAATACGGGGAGGTGCCGTATCCCTTAATAAAAGCATTTCTCACGAACCACCGCTTGAATTACGTCGTGATTCTCAGCTAGAGGAAAAGCAACGCATTGCAAACGCCGCGCTTCAGTTTGTTAATGAGCGCGATACTGTACTTTTAGATTCCGGCACCACCACCATTGAACTTGCCCGATTATTTAGCAGTTTTGGCAACCTTATGGTGGCAACCTATGATCTGTTTATAGCAAACGAGCTTAGCAATATGCAAAATATTACTCTTTTAGTCATAGGCGGTGTTCAGCGAAAAAGGTTTAATACCCTTATAGGTTATTTTTCTGAAGTGGTAATTAATCAAATTCACGCCGACACCCTATTCCTGAGCGTCGATGCAATTGATATCGCGCACGGCTGCATGAATTATAATATCGAGGAAATATCAGTTAAGAAAGCCTTGATGAGATCGGCAAAAAAAGTAATCGTCCTTTGTGACCATACAAAATTTGAGACGATTGCATTTATTAATACATGCAATATCAATGAGGTTAATACAATAATTACCGGTAAAGAAGCGCGTCCGGAAACAATTAATCAGCTTAGGGAGATGGGTGTCGATGTTATACTTGTCTGAACTCCCTACTATTTTCTTCCCTTATTCGATTGAAAAACTTAACACCCCTCTTACATCAATATTGATGTAAGAGGAGGATTTACCATAAAGTAAGCCGCGAGCATTCACTCACGGCTTCCTTTTATACCTCTTATTCTCCTTGAATCCCCCAACGCTCTTCGTCGAAGTCCTCAAAGTGCTCCATTTAGAATTTACCGCTGGAGCCTCCATGGGTTCTTCCTGAAGAAGATTTGTGAGTACTGGAGCCGCCTTCGTTTTCTTTTGGTTTCAGTTTTTTAGTCACCACACTATAAAGATATAAATCCTGATTTGCAAAGGGTGACATAGCAGTGCTTACCAGATAATTGCTTGCCACTCTTTGTTTTGATACTGATTTAAGGCTGCTTCTCATTACCCCTGTAATGATTAGAGCTATTAACGCTCCTCCAAGGATAGAAATCAGTATCCAAATAGGTGACATCGGCTTTTTAGGCAAGTTATTTATATCATATGGCGCATCTGTTTTTGCTTGAGTTATAAAACTGTCTGCCAGGTCTGCAAATTTATCAAAGCCTTCATAGTAATCCCCATTACTTATATGCCCTAAAAAACTATCCACCATATATTCCTGCCCTGCATCTGTAAATACAGTGATACCATAGCCATGGGTAGATATGGCCCAGTCTCTTTCTTCCATTGATATAAGCAAGAGTATGCCATCATAGTTATCTCCCATTCCAAAACCGTTGTAATCAAAAGTATCATCTGCGAATTCAGTTGCTGTATAGCCTTCCAATGAATCCACCGTAATAATAATTACATCAAGCTTTTGCCTTTCAGATACTTCATCTAACTTTTCTGTAAGCCTTTCTGCTTGTTCTACCGTTAATAAACCGGCTTCGTCTACCAATCTTGGCAATTGCCTTTCATATGCAGTGACTGCTTCTCCATATACTGTCAAAGGCATGAAAGATACAAGGAGAAGTATTATCAATAATAAATTAAACCTTTTTTTCATCTTCATACCTCCTAAATTATGAATCTTGCTAAGGCAAAAATAACAGCCGCCCCGATTACAGTGAATATACTAAAATACTTCCAAAAGGCTCCTTTATCCATGGGAAGGTTTCCAACAAACTTTCCTGTTTGACCATTCATGGCAAAAGTGTATTTATTTCCATTCCATGTAGTGTTGAGCACCCATACCGGATAGAGAGCATATTTTGCTTCTCCATTTTTTAAACGTATGCTAGTGCTTTCCGCAACAACAGTAGAATATCCTTGTACTGTTGATCTAAACTCCTCTTCTACACTTTTCTTAATTCTTTCATTGGCTCTTGTTACACTGGAGCTTTCGTCTACATCATATTTGTCTGCTAAGTATCCCGCTAAATATGCTGTCTGGAAATCCACTGCTTCTTTAAAATCATATGGCTCTATGGATTCCATCAAATCATCATCCATTTTTGTTGAACCATCTACAGGGATCTTTTCAAATCTTGCATCTCCCGATCTCCTTACAGCATAATAGCTGGTTCTGGTGTAATTATAGTTACTGTCACTATAATGACTAACCTTACTTGCTTTATATCTTATATTGGCATATGCATCTGCATCAAATAACCAAAATGGAACATATAGCCCTTTTACTTCATCAATATGATTTTTATCTTTGAAAACCTTGGGTAGAAGCTTTTTGTCTTTTAAATGATTATATAGTCCCTCTTTTGCTGCATTTTTATCTAATTTGAAAGGTATGATATAATTTGGTCTTAGTGCTCCTGTAAATCTGCCCATAACAACAACCGGGTTGTCACAGAAGGGGCAGGCTGTTGCAGATGTAGTTCCATCTACTACAATTTCTCCTCCGCAGGATTTGCAGACATAGACTGTCATATTGTCGATCTCTTCTTCTGCCCACTGTTCTCCGGCAGGAGTTTTCCAATTCATATCATCAGGCACTTCATTTTTCAATTCTTCATCAAAGGCCTTAAGGGTTTCCATTTCGAACTCATTATCACAAAAAGGGCATTTCATCTTTTGGATATTTGAATCAAATCCTATGGCTCCACCACAGGCAGGACATTTATAATCCTGTAAAACTGCCATAATTTCAACTCCCTATTTAAGTTTTTACGCACTAAAAGGTTTTCCGCATTCCGGACAGAATTTTGGCAAATTTTTTGTGTCCTCCGGTTCAAATCCACAATTTGCGCATTTTGTTGAAGGAGCCGGTTTGCCGCAGTTAGAGCAGAATTTCCCCGTATTTTCTTCACCGCAGGAGCATTTCCAACTGCCAGCAGGAGTTGGTTGTGGATTGCCGCAATTGGAACAGAACTTTCCTTTGTTTTGTGTGCCGCAAGAACAAGCCCATCCCTCTTGAGGAGCTTGCTGTGCCGGAGATGCTTGCTGCTGTTGCTGCTGCCCTATTGCAAAAAGATTCTGCGCATTCATCCCACCGGCCTGCTGAGCCATACCTAACCCCATAAAGCCTGTCATGGCTCCTGCATCATTGCTTGCTGCAGCTTTCATCGCTTCAGACTGGGCACCTACCAAAGTAGCTGCCGCCATTGACGGGTCACGCATAATGGCTGTTCTTTGCGCTTGCTTGATCATTTCTGCATCTTCCTCAGGAAGTGTGATTGGATTCAGCGCAATAGATACTATCTTCAGCCCTCTGATTTTCGCCCATTTTTTTGAAAGAGCAGTGTTCATAACATCGGATAATTGCTCTACATATCCCGGCAGAGCCGAAGGTCTGATTCCAAGCTTTGATATTTCTGCAAAAGCCGGTTGAAGGGCTGATATGAATTCTGTCTTCAATTGACCGTCTATTGCATCCCTGGTGTACCTGTCAGATATATTTCCCGCCACATTTGTATAAAACAGCATGGGGTCTTGAATTCTATAGGAATATACACCGGAACATCTTACGGATACATCAATATCCAGGCCTATGTTGTTATCCACTACTCTAAAAGGTATAGGATTTGCTGTACCAAATTTATTGTCTACCAATTCCTTCGTGTTTATATAATATACTCTTTGATCCTTTCCTGTATCTCCTCCATAGGAAAATCTTTTTCCTATGGTCTTAAATGTGTTTTTGATGCTTTCTCCCAGTGGCCCTGTAAAGATACTTGGCTCTGAAGATGAATCATAGGTATATTCTCCCGGATCTGCACAGATATCTACAATTTTGCCCTGCTCAACTATTATCATACACTGGCCATCCGCCACTGCTAAGCCGGAGCCGTTTGATATGATATTGTCATTTCCTTTTTTATTAGAGGACCTTTTGCCTATTACTTTTTCTCCCTTTACGATCATTACTTCCTTTGGCAAGGCCTCGCAGTAAAAGAACTCTTTCCATTGGTCTGCCAGAGTACCGCCTACAGCACCTATAGCCGCCTTAATTAAACCCATTTTTATGTCCCCCTATTTTTTTATATATTCCCATTGGATACTATATGTATTGATGAAGATTTTACACTTTCCTAAGATACATATACATATACATACATTGTACTTCTTCTTTATATTTTTATCAATGACATTGAGTTTATGACTTAGGATGGAATGGGTCAATGAAACAACTATCCGCGTCAACTTTCGCTGGACAGCTCACCTGATAGATATTTTCTATTGCTTGAACAAATAGCTTTCTATCCATTATTTCACCTTCTGGCATACCTGTTTCTTGACCCTGTGACTGGAAATAATTAATTGACTTTTTTGTTCTATATGGTACAATTCTATATAGGGAGGTGACGTTTTGGTTTCTGAAACAAATGGGGGCTTTTTGATTTCCCAAATCAAGCAGATCAGCGGCAGAATATTTGAAAGGCTGCTTGCTAACGCTGGCATAGATGCATTCAATGGAGCACAGGGAAGGATACTGTATGTATTATGGCAGGAAGATAATATCCCAATAGCTGAGCTTTCAAAGAAAACCGGGCTTGCCAAAACCACACTGACCAGTATGCTTGACCGAATGGAGGAGTCCGGACTGCTTTTACGCATACCCGATAAAACAAATCGGCGGCAGATACGTATTGCGCTTACTGATCAAGCTCGTTCACTTAGCGGCAAATACGACATGGTATCACAAGAGATGAATGAAATTTATTATGCAGGTTTTTCGGATGATGAGATTACCGCCTTTGAAAATACTCTGGAGCGTATACTAACAAATCTAAATAGGAGTGATTATTTAAAATGAATGAGCAAATGAAACAGGAAATTAACCTTCTGGTTGAAAATGCAAAAAATGTTTATGTTTCTTCAGTAGATGAAAATGGCTACCCAAACACAAAAGCCATGCTCTCCTTGCAACGTGACGGCTTAGGCATCCATTATTTTTCGACTAACCTGTCATCCAAGAGAGCGGCACAGTTCAAAGCAAACCCCAAAGCATGTGTTTATTATTGTGACGAACAGGCTTTTCACGGATTGATGCTTATCGGTACGATGGAGGTATGCACTGATACATATCACAAAGAACTCTTGTGGCGCGAAGGCTTTGAGATGTATTATCCCAAGGGCGTTACAGATGATGATTATTGTGTTTATAAATTTACTGCTGAAAAAGGCAGATATTACCCCGGTTCATCAGAAACTTTTTGTATTAAGGAGCTACTTTGATTATGAAAAAATCCATGCCTATTTCAAACGACTTTTGCCCGCAAACGATGTTCCTGTATGGCACATATAAGGAGGATGGTACACCAAATTTCGGACTTTTTTGCTGGCTCAGCTATTGCTGGGATACAGAGCTGGGTGTGATGGCGTGTATCGGCGGTGATAAACTGACGAAAGACCGGATACATGCAACTAAAGTCTTCTCTGCCAATCTTGTCACAGAATCGCTTCTCCCCCTTGCTGATTATTTCGGGAACACAGACGGATATTCGGCTAACAAAATGGATATTGCAATTGGAACATCCAAAGGCTCAGTCTTGAATGTCCCTGTTTTAGATGACAGTCCCTTGACTTTTGAGCTTGAGGTCTCTCAATCCATTCCTCTTGACAATGGCGAAGTATTCCTGTGCAAGATTCGTAATGTTTTGGCTGATGAGGGATTGAGCGATAAAAGCACGAGTGTTGAACAGCGTATTAGAACCATCGCACCAATCAGTACAACCTGTCAAACATATTTTTCATGGGATGGGAAGGCGCTCGGAGCATGGGGTGAGCCTATAAAGTCACTTGATATATCAAGGACCAACCAAGCTTAAAAACACAGAAACAGACCAGGCACTCTATGCAATTTAAGCATAGAGTGCCTGATTAGTTCAAATCTAAAAAATTGATTTAAGATACCTGTTTAGACTTTCCTGTATCCGCATTTAGGGCACACACCATTTTCATTTAACGCAATACCGCATAACGGGCAGCGGTCGATATCCTTTTGGGGCGTGTACTCTTCTGTAGCGCCATTTACTCCGCTTGTAAACGTTAGCTTCACTATGTTCAGCTTGTCCTTCAGTAGCTCGTAAACAATTTTAATCATACCTTCTACAGTCATCGTCTCTTTTGTTACTACCAAACGACATTCCGGGTACGCAGTAGCAAGCTCCGTCTTGAAAGCCGGACCTTTTTGCTTATTTGTTGGTGCGCCATCCTTGATACCTTGAGCTTCGTAAACGCCAAGGATCGCAGGAAGCAATGGATCATCTTCCCTTAAGACCAACGCATGGTCGAAGTTTTGCAAAACCTCCCAGGCGGTTTTCCTGATTTCATTACATGGAAATACCATATTGACTCCCTTGTTGACAGTATCCTCAACTTCAATAGTCAGTATTCCCGTATGTCCATGCAAATACTGTGCTTCACCTTTGAATCCATAGAACCTGTGTGCATATTGTAGGTCTAATGTAGTGAAACTTCTCATAGCAATCACCTCTTCTTCTATATTTACGGGTTTTTTTTGCTCCCGTATGCGCACTGGTTTCTCTATATCGTTTCATCAATAAGAAATCATGTCCTGTAAGAATGTGCCTCTTTTCAAATCGTCGAACGCCTTATACAACTCTTCTTTTGTGTTCATTACGATGGGGCCTCCCCAAGCAACCGGTTCAGCCAGTTGTTTTGAAATGTTTATGTCCTCTATATTAATGCCCCTATTTCAAGACCAATAAACAAATTAATTTTACTATTCTGCGTACTTTGTGCTTTAGTGGATATAGGTCGTCCAATTACAGGTTTCTGAAGCCTTTGCCGATAATCTCCGATGTATTGGTAATCGTAATAAATGCGCTTTTATCAGTCTCCCGTATGAATTGTCTCAGTAAAATAGCCTGTCTTCTGCTCATCACAGTAGTCAGCACCTGCTTTTCCTCATTTCTGAAAGCGCCATATGCAATATGAATCGTGGCTCCCCGGTGCAAATTTTCTACAATATATTTCTTGATCTCCTCTGCCCTTTCACTCACAATGACCATTTGTTTCTTAAGATTGAAGCCTTCAATGACCATGTCGATCATAAAAGCTTTAAGCAGCAAGCCCAGCACTGAGTACATACCAATTTGCACACCGTATACCATACCTGCAGCAATGGTGATAGCGAAGTCCGAAAGCAGCAGCGCCTTCCCAATATCAATGTGGGTAAGCTTACTGAGTACTTTCGCTACGATATCCGTCCCGCCCGTCGAGGCGTTTTGGTTAAAAACTATTGCAGAACCTACAGCCGGAAGAATAATCGCAAATATCAATTCCAGCATAGTGTCGTTGGTGAAGGGCTGTTGCATAGGAAATAATTGATCAAGCAGCCATACCATGCCAGAAAGCACAACGCTTGAATAAACCGTCTTTGAACCAAAGGACTTGCCAATCAGTGTAAAACCTATAATGAGCAGTAGAATATTTATCAAAAGCATTAGCGGACCCATCGGAATAGAAGGGAAAAAATACCGCAGGACAATAGCAAGTCCGCTCACCCCTCCAATGGCAAAGTTGTTGGGCCCCTTAAAGAAGTGAATACCCATAGCAGTTAACAGCAATCCAAGGTTAATAAGGAAATATTCGCTAAATTTTTTCACAATGTAATCCTCCTGAACTGTATTGTGATAGAATTATCTACCAGCAACATATAAACAACCCTGCAGAATCACCCACAAAAGTGACTCCACAGGGTACATAAAACTCTTTTACAAACCTATCACCGGATCAACTCAGCCAGCTGCTGTCCAATGGAAATAAGATCGATCCCCTTGGTAAATTGTAAACATGTTCCGGATGGGTAACGGGTCTTTTCTACCCAATGGGCGGGAATAGCCTGGACACCATACTTTGCACCAAGGATGGCACCGGCTACGGCGCCGATGGTATCGGCATCTCTACCGAAGTTACCTGCTAATATGACACCGGTTTTGAAATCTGTACTAGCCAGCTTAAGGCAGGCAAAGGCTGAGGGTATCGCTTCTGCAGTCGTTGCCCATGCGCTGGTAAGCAGTGCGTCGTGAAGCGGCATCCACGAATCCAGTATGGAGCCTCCGGCCTTTTCTACGATCTCGAAGGCTGTATTCATGTTGGCATACAGCCATGAGTCCGCAGGTATAAACCTCATTGCCGTGGCTATGATCTCGTCCATTGTAGCATCGACCATAGCAACGGATACAGCGGCTGCTACCGCCTGCGCTCCCCAGATACCGTCGGCATAGTGGCTGATGGATGCATCAATTTCCGCCATTGCTGCGGCCTTTTCCGGGTCTCCCGCACATATCACCCCAACCGGCCCTATACGCATTGCAGAGCCGTCGCTCATATGGAATGTGCTGTATTTACCTGTTAAAGGCGGACGTAATCCACGGCGCAGGCTCATTGCAGCCGATGTCTCGCTGGCTCCACCCCTCTTGAATTCATCCTGCACTACAACATCCTCGAACCATGCGTCCACGACACACTGGGTTGTCAGGTCTCCCTTGCATTTGATCAGAGTTTTGGCTGTCAACAGCGCAAACTCCGTATCATCCGTACTCCACGAAGTACCACTGTTGAAGTCAGTCGTGATACCATAGTTAACACGGTTTTCCTGCTTTCTGGACGCGTCGCCGAAGGAATCTCCGATTGCCAGACCACAGATGGAACCTACCGCCTTACTTTCCGCCAGAGCCCTGTTATTGATTAAATCCTGTCTAGTTATCATCTATTTTTAACTCTCCCCATGCAATTTTGTTATTTTGTTACAGCTCAGTGATTCTAAAATGCCCGAAGGATGTCCGTCCGATTCCGATTCCTCCGCAGCCTGTCATACCGTAACTGAACTGGTCATCGGTGGTTTTCAGCACTTCCTGCCCGTCCACCAGCAGTGTTATTTCATTTCCTTTTGCAGTTAGTGTCAGCTTATATTCCTTATCATATTGCCATTTGAATACAGCTGATGCAATTTTCTTGTATCCAAAATCATTCTTATACACAGATACGGTTCCGTCCTTGTCAAAGCCACCCAGGTAGCCCCTCATGATTCCATTGGACCTTACCATCATCAGATGATCTTCACCACTGTGGGGTATCACACTTGCGGTTATGCTCTGGTCCTGGGCATAATAGTTGCCAGTGAAGCTAAAGCTAGGCTTGCAACGAGTGAGATTTACATAATCCCCCATAATCCGCCATGCTCCATCACTGTGTACAAACGGAGTAATACAGCCGAAATCCTTCCTCTGCTTTGAAATTTCTATAGTGTAATCACCCTTGCCTGTTATGGAGAAATCATCGATGAACAATCTTCCGCGGCTTCTGCTTTTCGGAGCTGAAAGTCCCTCAAGTATAAAGCCTACCTCATCAACAACCCTTCCATCGGTATCGGGTATGGTAAATTCTATTTCAGTCCATTCCCCTTGCTGCGGACGGATATACTGTAATATGATATCACCGCCGCCAACGGTATGAATATATGGATTCACACCTACCAGATCCAATCCTTCCCATTGGTCCAGATACACCTTCATCCTGACAGTCCTGCCGCTATAGGCCTGGGCAGAAAATGCAGGGCTGTATCTTTCATCACTAAAATCATCCCTTGTGTAAAAAGGCTTGTAGAACACCTTGCTGCTTTTACCGCGATAAAGCTGGCTGAACAGAATTTCCAGCGAGCCCTTGCCTGAAAAAGCAATTTCCTGGCTGTGTCGGGGGTCGCATATATAGGGCTCTGAAACCCTGATATTGTGTGTTGAACCCGGCAGCTCAAAGTCAAAATACAGTTCTCCCGGCCTATAGCTCTCCTTCACCTTGGCCGGTGGCTCTTCGCCCACCAACCGGTAACCGATTAAAGCCACTTCCCTGGCATAGGTCGGCAAATCAAGAATATTCAGGTACCCGGATATACCAGAAAGCACGATACCATCATTAATCGGGGTCCGGTATTTGCTCGGGAAAGCCTCCACACCGCAGGCAACACCCAGGACCGTCCCGACATTACCTGCGTTACAGTCCGTATCCCAGCCGCAGGTTGTAGCAATTTCTATTGTTTTGCAGTAATCTCCGCGACCATACATCATTGCAAGGATACAGACACCTGCATTAGGAATGATGTGGCAGTTTCCAGGGAATTTATCGTAGCCCCAATCCTTCTTAAGCATCTCCATGCATAATTTGTAATTCTCCGGGTGGAGATGATAAAAATCAATGACCGCCTTGGACACCGCATAGTATGTGGAGGTCTCAGGGATCTGGGAAAGTCCTGCTGCAATAATTTCGTCAATGTCTGAGGTCTCAAAAGCCTTGGCAATGGCTGCGCAGAAAAATCTCGCCCCAAGCAGCCCCTCTCCGTCATGGGAAACGCTGGCCGCAATTTCACCATAGTCAGCAGCCTTCTTCACATTACACGGGTGTATCAACCCAAATGTATCAATAAAAATCTGTCCACCGATCTGCTCGGCTATGACCTCTCCATTTTGGGCAATTGAACCGGATTGGGGTGCTTTGATCCCCATCTTCAGATTTGTGTATGCGGTGTGCTCGGTACTGATGCCATAGCCTCCCCACCAGAACATGCCCACACCCTCCCTGGCATAATTGAGCCAGGCGTTGGCAACATCCTGTGGCTGCAGTTCCCTGTCCTTGGCATCATCCACCAGCGCACGAAGAAAATATACCGGTCCGTTGGAGTCATCATCTGCTGCAAAGTTTTTATACGGCTTCACATATCTGTCCACATAGCCATAAGTCTTGACAATCCGGTCAAAATTCCAGATCGATGGCTCTACCGGGGCTCCCAGCCTGATCCCGATGCATTTTCCCAGTAATCCACCGTATACCTTCTCCAAATAATTGCTTTGTATCATTTCTATCCTCCCATGTTAGCATCTAAACTTAAAGAGGGCGGTATGATGCTGTATCCTTTTATAAACATCAGCTGTTCATACCCCCCTCTCCTTAAGCCTGTTCCGTGGATATATAATTACTATTTAAGAACGGTGTTGGCATAATCAATGACTGCCTGTCCGCCCATGGACTTCCACTTTTCTACGAACTCATTCCAATCCGCAGCTGTCTTCTTACCTGATATAATATCTGAAGCAAACTCTTTGTAAGCGGCTGTTGCAGCATCCCATTCAGTAACAAGCTCATCGGGAATCAGGAAGGCATTGTCATTGGAGGAGTGTTTTGCTACCATCTCATATGAGTCTTTTGAAATCTGGGTCATGTAAGGAGTGGTCTCGTCAAACGGTAAAATTGGTTCAAATACTGCGATAGACTCATGAACTCTCGGATACCATGATTTAAAATTTTCCGTTAATACGATCTTATTATTGACTATGTTGTAATGCTCTCCTTCAAAGCCCAGCTTATCAATGGTCTGACCTTCGGGGCTGGCCATAAAGTCAAAGAATTTAAATGCCAATTCCTTATTCTTGCTGGTGGCTCCTATCGCCCATCCTCTCGATTCCTTGCTGACATCGGTCGGTGTAAAGCTCCATGAGTTTTGTCCCTTAGCCGGGGGAAGTACCATAAGTTCACCGGCTTCACCGTTTTGTGCTATGCTCTTATTGTTGTAATTTGATGCAACTGTTCCCTGAGTAGCTACGATCACGCCGACCTCACCGCTGTACATAGCCTTTTCCTTAGCATCATACTTTTTGGACAGGTATTCATTGTCCAATAAATTTTCCTTATAAAGCTTTGCATAGTATTCAAGCTTGGCCAGTTCAGATTCAGATATTTTGCTGTACGTGTATTTTCCGCTTGCATCCTTAACCCAGCTCATACCATCGCTAAAGGCCTGCCCAAGGAACATATCAACCTCTAAAAGGCCATCAGTTGCGCCTTGAACGGTTAATGCAGATTTCTTGGTATACTTCTGTTGAATTTCCTTAAAGAACTGATAGTAGTTTTCAGGAGTCGGGTCAGCTATAAGTGCAGCAGATGTCTCCATTCCCTCAAACCAATCCTTACGTACTACCGGTACCTTTGTACGTGTAGGAGCGATCCAAAGCAGGTACGGATAGTTTTGCAGGCACTGAACAGAGTGAGCTTCCAAAGCACCCTTTACATATTCCGACTTTTCAACATAGGGTGTAAGGTCTTCCAAAATACCCTGTGTTACGCCAAACTGATAATCGCCGCCCTGGAAATAGATGATATCCGGTATCGTACCGCTCTGAAGCAGCAAGCTTACGCTGTCTGCATATGTTCCTTCCTGGATTTCAACCAGGTCAAGCTTGATATGCATCCCTTTTTCAGCCATGGCTTTCTCAATGGTTTCGAAATACTTGATGGTGACAGGGTCATTCTTGGGCATGTCCTTAGCAACCATCGTAAGGACAACAGGATTTTCTGCAGTACCCATGTTAGTTGCGTCCTCAGCTGTTCCCTCAGGTTGAGTGCTTTGCTGCGGCGCTGGCGCTGGAGTCTCATTAGTCCCCGGTGTCTCAGAAGAACTGCCGCAGCCTGCCAAACTGCTGACCAAAACCATTAGTGCGACTAGAATCGTTATAAACTTCTTCATCTCAATCCTTCTTTCTTTTGATTTTTTTATTCTTTCACTCCGCCCGACAACACACCAGATGTATGATATTTGAGCACGATCGGGTAGAGAAGCAGAATCGGTATGATAGTGACTATAATTGTCGCCGCCTTCATCGCATCGAGATCAAGCTGGGCAATGAAGTTGTTGGCGGCTATGTTGGCAACTCCAATCATATTTGTAGAATCATTTTCAACAACAAACTTTTTCAACAGCACCTGGAGCACAATATTCTTTTCGCTGTTGAGGAAAATACCGGAGTAGAAAAACTCATTCCATTTCATTACCGCATAGAACATTGATATGGTCAGTATTGGCACCTTCGCCAGCGGAATGAATATTTTAAACAGTATGGTAATATGACCTGCACCATCCAGCTTGGCGGATTCCAGCAGCTCCTCCGGAATATTCTCAAAGAAGCGCATCAATATGATCAAATAATAAACACTGACGCCTTTATACAACACCATGGAAAACAGATTGTCCAACAGGCTTAGATTCTTCATTAGAAAATACTCCTGTACCATGCCGGGGGTGACAATCATCATAACAATCAGGAAGTACATAAACACTTTTTTACCGACCAACCCAGGACGTGTAAGGACATAAGCGGCACTGGAGGTAAGCAGGATGCTCAATGCTGTCCCGACCACTGTAATAAACAATGAATTTTTAATACTGATCCATACCAGACGGTTGGACATAATCACTTTAAAGTGTACCAGGGAAAACCCCTTTGGCAGGATGTCAAGCCCTCCTACCATAAACACCTTATCCGGGTCGGATAGTGCCTTGGCCAGTATATTCAACAGAGGTACAATCATTGTTAATGAGACCAGAATAAGAATTGCACCCATAATAATTTTCGGAAATGTGAACCTTTTTTCTCCAATCATTTCAATCCCGCTCCTTTCCAGTGCTACCAGGCACCTTTGCCGGTAAGCTTTTTAGAAATTATATGCGTGGATACCACCAGCACGGTACCTACGACTCCCTTAAATAAATTTGCCGCTGTCGCAAAGGAATATTGTCCGTTCTTCAGTCCGATACGATAAACATATGTGTCAATGATATCTATCTTACTGTTTACGGCATCATTCGTGAAGTTCAGTACCTGATCCAAACCGGCATTCATAAGGAAGCCTACATTTAGTATCAGTACCGTAACCATCGTTGCGGTCAGCACCGGAAGAATGATTTTCGTAACAATCTGCCAGCGTTTGGCGCCGTCGATATAAGCCGCTTCATAGAGTGTCGGGTTGATGCTGAGGATAGCGGCTGAGTAGATGATGGAATCCCATCCTATACTGCGCCAGGTTTCAGATGAAAACAGCACCCATCGGATCGCCTCTCTGTTAGTCAAAAAATCAAATGTCTCCAGCCCGATAACGTCTCGGATTGTATTTACTGCACCATCGCCTCCCAGAAACTGAAACCATATACCTGCAATAACAACCCATGATAAAAAATGTGGCAGATAGGAAATGACCTGTACTGTTTTACGAAAAGGCCCTGTCCTGAACTCGTTTAGCATAAGGGCAAAAATAACGGGCAGCGGGAAAAACAACACAATCTTCATAAAGCTGATGATAAGAGTATTTTTAATGATCTGGACGAACATCGGAGTGGAAAATAACTTTTTAAAGTGCTTTAGACCAACAAAAACGTTATCTCCGATGATTTTGAAGTCATAAAAGGCCAATCGCATTTCAATAATCGGCCAGACATGAAAAATCAAAAAGTATGCCATCGTGGGCAGTAAAATTAGATACAGCACCTTATCCTGATTGAGCTTCCTTAATGTGCGTCTGCGTTTCTCCAGCGATACCGCTTTTTTTTCTTCTTTCGTGTGCACTACAGTTGCTGCGTTTTTTGCCATAATCTCTTCCCCCTTTAAATCGGTATCTCAACCTCGCTTAGCAGTACATGCTGCTGGGCTCCGTAAACATCCCTGTCCAGGCATGAGCCTGAGGATATTGAACGGGCAAAGGTCACCTTGATTCCATATGCCTGATCATAAAAAACCAGAACTGTAATCTTGTCCTCGTCAACCTTGTATAGGTGTGATATCAGAATTTTTGTTATAACATTGGAATCCTTTACCTTTTGATAGATCTCGCGGCTGTCAAACAGTACATCGAGCGTAATTTCAAAAGGGCCGCTGTTCTTGCTTCGTATGACCTTTGCAAGGTCATATAATCTAGCCATTCTATCGCCTCCCTGTTGTAGATGCACAACAAATGTTAAACCTGGTAATATTCAATCGGAAACAACTCCAGACCATCTTTAACGCTCATAAGGTGATAGACTGAAAATTCGTAAACCGGTCCAAAAGGCACATCACTTGGCGCGAAAGGGAATGCCAGATTGCCGGCAGTGGATTTTCGCCCTTCATAGCCATAATGCAAGAATGTGGAACGTACCGAGGAACAGATCATATTGGCTTTCTCCTGCGTATCGGCCAAAACTTCAAACACAACTCCTATTTCATGCGCAGGTTCTTTGCAGGGTTCAATTGCCCCCAGCACGCCATTAAGCCCATAATTAAGAAAATTGATGCTATAGCTCTCTTTAGAAATTTCCTTGTAGTAGTTTTGTACTTGCTCTACGACCTGTGCTTCTATTTCTTCAATTCTGGAAATCAAAATTTCATCCCGGACACCTGCTATGACAAAGGCGCGGTATGCTACCTGCATTGCCCCCTCCAGCTTTACCCGGTATTCCGGCGTCAAGGTCAGTTTACTTCCTGTAACCTTAACACTGCCATCCCCCAGCTCTGTGAAGGTGCAAGCCTCCAGATTCATTTCGATTCCCGGTCCATGGAGTATGTACGGATGATCCTTCTCATAGAAAGTATGAGCAGCAACACTGGTTTTTGTACATTTTCGAACGGGGTTTAACGGTTTGATGATAAATCCGTCCTCTTGAATGCATCCCAGCATGCAATCCTTGGTAGTTCCCGGTTCTGCGCAGAGGGCAGCACATTCCAGAACCTTTCCCGCGTGATATGCATATGCTGCGTTGAAACCTTTATATATCGCTGCTGCGGCAAATGGCGAGGGGTCGTATGCCCTACCGCAGATTATAATGTCTGCTCCGGCCTCAAGGGCCCTCAAAACTGGTTCGTGACCCATCTGAGCTACAACGGCAGTAGTAGCCTCAAGCCTTTGGCTCGTCAATTCCTTGACCGTCAGACCCAAAGGTTCAACCTTGCCCTTGTTCAACCCATCCTGAACAATTGTTTTTGGTATATCAGCCCAGATAATAGCTATTTTTTTATTCTTAATATTATTTTCCTTTAGAATTTCATCGATAATATCTTTTGTCCAAAGTACGTGAGTTCTTCCCCCACTGCCGCCGGCTGATCCGATAATAACGGGTATACCTGCCTCAACACCGGCTGTAATCATCAGTGTCAAGTCTTTTTTACAAGCATGCCTGCTCACAATAGCCGTACCAAGGCCCAGCTTATGAGGACCGGCATCTGTAGAACCGGCATCCACCACAATGGCATCCGGGTGGTTCTCCATCCCTGCTCTGAAGGATTCCTCCGGGAACCCGTACCCTAACATTCCGCAGGGTGAGAGTATTTTAAACTGCTTCATTTGTTCACCGTCTTTCTATGTACTCTGCTGTTACTGTTTTAATGTAATTTGCTGCTTATTTTAGTATGTTTACTTGTGCATATCAGAAATTATCCAACTTACAGCATCAAATGCGTCTTTTGCTACATAGGCCGGATCATACCACCTCCACGATTCCCTGTTGGTGGTTAGGCTGGCCTGGCCCTCTCCCGTTTTTACCAGTACTCCTTTTGCACCGGTATTATGAGCCATCAGCATATCGCTTTTACCGATATCCCCTACTACATAACAGCTTTCGAGGCTCAACCCATACTGTTCCTCGGCCTGTTTCATAAAATACGGTGAAGGTTTCTTGCAAATGCATCCTTCAGCCAGCAGATGCGGACAACAATAAACCCCGTCCACCTTACCACCCGCATCCTCAATTTCGCCGATGACTGCGGACATGCGCTGGTTGAATTGGTCCATTGTGAGCATCCCTTTAGAAATGTGACTTTGATTTGTAACAATAAAGATCATATGGGATGATTGTTTTGCTAAAGCAACTGCTTCTTTTGCCATTGGATAAAAGGAAAAATCCAGTATGTCTCCTAATGGTTCTCCGCCAAGTGTTCCCTGTAAATCAAAAAAGATCGCCCGTTTCAATGATTATTCCCCCATGGTATAGTACAGTATGTGCTACTTAATCGACTTGTCCACCATACTCAAATGATGCTTGATGGATTTAACCGCAGCCTTCTTATCCCTGTTAATCAACGCTGTGGCAATTTCAAGATGCTCCTGCTCAATCTGGGCGCGTCGAACCTCATCCTTCTGGTTTCTGTCAGCTATTTCAGCAATTAGGTCATAATATGTATCAATAAAATTCATATAAAAAATGTTTTTAGAAACCTCAGCTAACTTGTAATGAAAGTAATAATCCACGCTTCTTGGTACTTGGGCATCGTTTTGGCCCTTTAGGATTTCCATCAACTCATCCAGCTCGTCGTCCGTCGCCTTGTCGATTGCCTTCTCAACAACAATTTGTTCCAAAGCTCCTCTAAATTCCAACAGATCACAATAAGTCGCCCTCTTTAGCACATCACTCACAGATTGGCTCATCAACATATTGTGAACCTCCGGCTGTACATAGGTACCATCCTTGGGCTTACGTCGGATATAACCCTGTGATTGCAACAGTGTCAAAGCCTCTCTAAGTATGCCGCGGCTGACTCCGAACTGCTCTGCCAGCAATGTCTCATTGGGCAGCTTGCTCCCGGCTTTCAGTGTTCCATCTTTGATCATATCCAATATTGTCTCAACCACTTTGTCCGACAAACGATCATTCTGTATAGGCTTAATATTCATTCTTACTCCTTACAAGATGAAGGTTCAGTCTATACCCCGTTGTTTAATATGACCTTCAGCTTTCGTCCAATTGTCTAACAATTTAACAATACAACAATATACTATCACCTTTCATCAATCATTGCAATATATAATGATATTTTTTTATTGAAATACCACAAAAAATCAATAAGGTATTCAATTTCCAATGGGGGCAAGCCCCCATACCCCCTCGCTGCGGGCGAAATGAATTAGCCCTGCGCTACACTACGTGCGCCACATCTAAACGTGGCGTTTGAACAACGTCAGTGGGAGATTGTACTCGCCACTGACAGCTTTTTCAATCGGTAACCCCCACCAAGCGTTTTACAGCCTGAAGGGCTGAAAATACGTATAGAGGACGGGGACTGTGACATTGTTCAATAAATATAGCAAAAGCATTTATAAAATTTTCTAAATTCTTATTGATATACTGAAGACAGAGTGCTACCGCTCATCTTATAGAATTTGACATGCCCGGGGCACTTATGATCTGATACTTCCATATACAATTTGTATTTCTTTATCACTGCAATCCATACTTCCTGACTGTCATGATGAAACTGTAAATGAAAATCCGTAATGCATCCTGGATAAGGTTACATTACGGATTTGCTTGCTTAAAACTTACCGCTGGAGCCTTCTCTGCAACGGCATTCATTTCAGTTGTCCCATAGCTGGCTTCTGCAAGTAATAAGTCAGCTTTAGTCTGTAAATATCGCTGTCAAGGGGTTTACCAGCCTATCTTGAGAACAAATTATAAAGCAACTGCGCCATCTCTGCTCTGGTAGTTGTACTCGTCGGAAAGAGCTTACCTTCGCTTCCGCCAATGGTTCCTGTTTCGGCAAGAAGCGTCATTGCTTCTTTGGCCCAGGGAGCAATGCTCTCTACATCGGCGAAGGCTGACAACGGTTCGCCGGCTTTTCCTTCCGGCAGCTTTTCAATGGACTTTAATGCATTATATAAAAGAGCGAACATTTCTTGACGTGTAATCTCCTTGTCCGGTGCATACTCATTATTTCCAACACCAGCCGATATTTTTAAGCGTTTTGCTGCCGCCAGATAGCCTGTATAATAGCTATCCCCTGCATCGTCAAAGTTGTCCTTGGGGTCTCTATCAGGGGCTATACCATATGCCTTCAGCAGCATAACCATGAACGACCCTCGGGTCAGCTTGGCATCCGGACTGAAGTTTCCGTCTCCTGTGCCTGACGTTATCTCCCGTGCAGCAATAAAGTCTACCGCCCTCTTGTACCACGAATCTTCTGTCACATCCTTAAAGGTGACCTTATTATAACCCACGGCATATTGCGAAAAATGCCTGGTGCTGAAACTGATACTTCCCGTTATAGGGTTGTAGATGCAATTACTGACTATTTCAATTTCACCTGAAGCATTGATATAGTAGATGACGATAGCATCTGTATCCTCTCCTGCCTTGGGGGTATATGGCAAGGATACGGACACTTCCCCGCCAAACTGGGATATGGTTTCACCTCCACTAGTAACACTGAAATTGAATACCGGTCTGTCCCCTACCTTCTGTTGTGCTTCGAGCGAAAGAGAGGAGACCTCTACTTTGGAGATCGTTATTTTCACATCGTCTGTTGAATCTGCTTCAAGGGCAGAGATGGCGTTAGCGTCAAAGGAAATGACCGCAATCGGTGTTGCTACCGTCAAGGCATCAATTCCAGATTCCGCCGCCTGGCTCACAGCTTCTTTAGGGATGCTTATTGTTGTGACTGCGGCATCTGCGGGAGCTTCCACTTTAATCTGAACTCCGCTTACAATACCCTCTCCATGCTTATCGGTTTCTTCCAGTACTTGGTCGATGGCATGGCTTACCTGTGTCAGGTTGACTGTGGCCGTTGCATTACCGTTGCTTTCAACGACAGCTGTAACTGTTGTCGTAGCAGTAACTGCATTTCCGGCAACAGTTGTCTCTGTCTGTGATCGCTGGGCAGGAGTTCTTGTTCCTCCACTATCGCCAGATGAGCTGTTATTTCCGGTATCATTATCTCCATCATTGTTATCGGAGTCAGTTTGTTTTATAGAATATCTAAACTCAACCACTTGGCTTTCTTTATAATCTGCTTTAACTGCATATGCCTTCAGAGTAACTATAGTACCCTTAGTACCGGTAATCGTTACCATATTGCCACTGGGGCTAGTTGTATTCGGAATGCTCCCGTCGGTAGTATAGTAGATGATTGCTCCCTGAACAGCGGCAGATAATTTCACAGTGGAGTTATTTTCAATTGTGCTGCCATCTTCCACATCAGCAGTAGGTGAGGGCAGTTGAATGGTGAATTCTGCTCTACTGGTTTGGCTCCACTCTCCGTATACTGCATCGTATACGATTGCTGCAACGGTACTGTTGCTAACAATCGTAAATGGTCCGTCATAGAAGATAGCGTCTTGATTCGGAGTTTCTCCATCCAGACTGTAATATGCTTCATATTCTTCCGGATAATCAAGAGTAACGATAACCGGATCAGAGAATGTACCTCCGTTCGGCTTTATGCTTGGTGCAGGTACCAGGGAAATTCTGAAAGTATTGCTGTCAGTACTGTCTATCCCTTCCAGATTAATTGTCGGCGTAAGCTCGTAGCTTCCTCTAGTATCAATTTGCAAATCATCAAATACCGCCTCACCATTTTTGAGGGCTACTGTTTTTGTCCCTCCTAATATGGCTTCAGCAGCGTTTTTAAGCACCACTGTAACTTCTGAACTATTATCTCCCGTATTCACATTATTGTATGAATCCTTAAGAACAAGTACTGGCTGCTGGGGCCAGATTTGTCCTGCAGCTCCTCCTCCCGGCTGTACTTTCCATTCCAGCCGGGAGGGTGTTCCAGGCAGGAAGGTTACTTCTACAGCATCAGTTACAGCCTTCTCATCGACCATTGCCCTATAGCTCACCGCTCCCGCTGTTGTGCTTGCCACTGTGAATAACAAAGTTCCATCCATGCGTGAAGAGGTACCATAGTCCGCTTCAATTACCGAACTGCCGCTGCCCTGATTTAGATTCACTGTTTTACCGCTTATAGGGTTGCCATAAATATCTCTCAGAGTCACCGTGATATTGACCTTATCCTTACCATCAGCTATTGCCCCGGACTTATCTGCAGCTATGGTTGACAGCCTGGCTTCCGAATCGGCGTCAACTGTAATTTTACCTGTAGCTCCGCTTATAGAATCGCCGTCTGTATCTTCAGCACTTATAGTATGTGACCCGGCGGTCTTTAGAATGAATCCATTGAAGGTATAGGTCCCTTTATCCTTCTCTGTGAAGGTATAGTTCCCGGGCAATACAGCTTTATCATCTGTAGAGCTTAGCTTAACCGTTCCCCTGTAGCCTGTAGCTATGTTTCCATGCATATCCTTTGCAGTTACTGTCACACTGAATGGC
>JAEZCA010000014.1 GCA_023412665.1 Bacillota bacterium | reverse complement strand
GGTGATCATTGCAGGAGGGCTGCTGCTAAAGAAGCTTTTTAAATATGAAGGTGAGAATGTTTCCAGCTTTATACTGGAGCTGCCGGAATACAAGCTGCCAAGCCTGAAGCATGCGCTGCGGCAGATGTTAAAGCAAGCGATGGCTTTTGTGAGGAAGGCGGCAACAATCATACTGGTTATGAATACATTAGTATGGTTCATGCAGATGTATGGATGGAACCTACGGCCCGTTGAGGACCAAAGCATGAGCATTCTGGCTGCCATTGGCGGCGTTGCTGCTCCGCTGCTCATACCATTGGGGCTTGCAAGCTGGCAGATGGCCTCTGCGATAGTTACAGGATTTATTGCGAAGGAAAATGTGGTGGCAACACTGGCAATCCTGCTTGCAGCTTCTGAAGATGCTCTCTATTCCGCGTCCGGGCCTTTAGCTGAGATGTTCACTCCGGTAACCGCATTTGCGTTCCTTGCGTTCAACCTTTTCGCACCTCCGTGTTTTGCAGCAGTCGGAGCGATGAATGCAGAGCTGGGAGGACGCAAATGGATATTCAAGGCACTTCTGTTCCAGCTTGGAGTTGGATATACGGTCGCCATGCTAATTACACAAATAGGGACTTTGCTTGTATATGGGAAACCCGCAGAGGGAGCGGTGATCTCTATCATTATCGCTGCTGTGCTTGTTGGCCTTATAGCCTTCGGTATACGTAAGCGCAGCGGTAAAGCTCTAAAAACAAGTAATACAGTTAGGGAGGGAAATGTGTTATGACAGCGAATATTATAATTGGAATCATTTTTTTCGGAATCGTAGCCTATAGTGCATACAGGACAATAAAAGGCATGCGAAACAATTCCTGCCCCGGCTGCTCATGCGGCTGCTCTAATGAGAAACGCAGAAGCTGCGGACACTAGGCACACTTGCAGCAGGAGTTGGACCAAAGCTTAAGGAGGCATTCTGGTGGATAACGCTGTTGCTGTCATTTCCAAGGTTTTACCGGTCATACTCCTGATCCTGCTTGGCAATTTCCTGCATAGAACCGGTTTTATCAAGCAGAGCACCATTGAGGACTTAAAGAAGATAACTGTCAATATCGGTCTGCCAGCCTTGCTGTTCCTGGCTTTCGCGGGAACCGCCCTTGAAGTCCGGTATCTGCTCATCTTTATTGCCGTATTTCTTGTATGTGCGATAATGCTTTTTTTCGGAGGCTTGTACAAAAAGGCCGCAAGGTTGCAAAACGATTATGTACCTGCGCTCTTCAGTGGGTTTGAGACGGGAATGATGGGTTTTTCCCTTTATGTGGCCGTATTTGGTGCAGAAAATATGTTTAAGCTTGCCATAATGGATTTGGGTCAGGTAACATTCGTTTTCTTTGTGCTCGTCAGCTATCTTCAGAAAAAGAACGGCCAGACTTCAAATGTAAGGCAGCTTATATTGTCTTTTGTCAAATCACCGGTCATTCTGGCAATAATTTTAGGGAGTCTTTGCGGAGGTATTGGCGTGATTACTGCAATGGAGCAGCTTCCGGTGTTCAGCTCTGTTCTTGAAGCAATCAGGCTTCTGTCAAATCTAACATCACCACTTATTTGCATTATTATTGGGTACGAGCTGCATATCAGCATGAAAGCTCTCAAGGGTCCGCTGCTGGCTTCTGTTGTCCGGATTACTATTCTATTGTCCATTGCCTTTGTACTAAATAAAGTACTGATCAGTGGGATACTGCAACTTGATAAAAGCTATGAGATCGCACTTTATACGCTGTTTCTGCTGCCCCCGCCGTTTGTTATTCCTATTTATATGAGGGAAAGCAACGGCAGTGACAGGGATTTCGTGTTAAATTCCATTTCAATTAGCATACTGCTATCATTGGCCGCGTTTCTTATATTGATTCTAATTATACAATTTTAGGCTCCTGTTCGTTTTTTTGAACATTTTTCTTAATTTTCGGTTCTTTTTTATTAGAAAAATGAATTACTTATTGTATTAATGGTGATTATTCAATTAGAACGAATATTAATATGGAACAGGAGTGAGAAATGTGTATGAAAGCATAACTTATGAAGAGCTGAAAAGCCTTCCAAGGGATCAGAAGGTCGAAGCCCTGAAGGAACTGAAAGCTCTTTATCCTACTCAGAAGAAGATCGCGGAAAAGCTTGGTGTCAATCCTGCCAACATATACAATATGATTGCCAAGTATGTGAAGGCGGATGATGAAGAGCAGCCGAAAGCGGAAATGAAGTCCGTAAGGAAGGCGGCGAAGCGGGCCGGAGCCATAAGCGAGGCTATAGCAAAGCAGGCCGGAGCTATAAGCGAGGCAGTGCCTTCGCAATTGCAAAGAAAGATTAAAGCCGAGGCTCTGCAAAGAAAGATCAAAGTAGAGGCTCCGCAAAGCAGGATCGAAGCAGAGGCTCCGCAAAGCAGGATCGAAGCAGAGGTGGAGGCAAATACGGAAGTGCAGTCAGCGAGAGAGGCGGCAAAGCTGACTGAAGCGATAGCAGAATCCCAGTCAGCGAGAGAGGTGGCAAAGCCGACTGAAGCGATAGCAGAATCCCAGGCAGCAGCCTTCGGACAGGAAAAAGCTCGCATCAAACGTATGAGGGAGAAAAAAATGAAGAGGGAAGAGAATCTGTTGATCACCTTATCAAAAAGCTTGACGGGTGAGGAAGCGCAGGCGCTGTTCGCCGGGATTGGCAGTATATTTTTGAGGAATCATGATTACAAACTGGAAATCAGAATAGGCGAAAGATGATGCAGGGCACAGTAATGTGCCTTGTTTTATTTTGGCAAATTTTCGGCAGAATGAAAAATCCTTAATGCAGAAAAAATATAACAATGCAGACTACATAAATTCTTCTGAATGATGTGTCGCAAAGAATGGTATAAATTCTAATATAAGCCGTGAGAAGGAGAACCAATGTCAATGAAAACTAGTGGAGTAAATGCGGGATGGAATTTGGAAAACAGCTACTCGGATCTGCCTGGTTTGTTTTATACCGGCCTTGCCCCGACCCCGGTGAGTTCGCCGAAGCTGGCCGTATTGAATCATTCGCTTGCTGAGTCTCTCGGTTTGGACCCCGAGGCACTATTAAAAGATGAAAGTATAGCCGTATTTGCAGGAAACCGGGTGCCTCCCGGATCAAAGCCGCTGGCCCAGGCCTATGCGGGCCACCAGTTTGGACATTTCACCATGCTCGGTGATGGAAGGGCTCTATTGCTTGGAGAGCAGATAACTCCGAAGGGTGAGAGATACGATGTGCAGCTCAAGGGATCGGGCAGGACCCCTTACTCCCGCGGAGGTGACGGCCGCGCAGTACTTGGCCCCATGCTGAGGGAGTATATAATCAGCGAAGCGATGTATGCGCTGGGGATCCCTACCACCCGCAGCCTTGCTGTTGTAACTACCGGCGAGAAGGTTTTACGCAGAGAGGTACAGCCAGGTGCCGTTTTAACACGCATCGCTGCCAGCCACATCAGAGTCGGCACATTCCAATATGCCGCATGGCGGGGTGAGGTCGACGACCTTAGAGCACTGGCTGATTATACGCTTTGGCGGCATTTTATTGGCAATCGCAATAATTGTGGTCCCAGCAGCCAAGGTAATCAAGGTAATCAAGGTAATCAAGGTAATCAAGGATTCGACATTGACAGAGGTTTTAGCGCTGAACAAGCTTATCATGATGATTTAGTTAATTATAAGGATGCCGCATATGTGGATACCCCAGTGGAATCAGATAATTGTGAAGATTATGGTAACAAATATATTTACCTTTTGAGTGAGGTCGTCAGACGGCAGGCATCGCTGATAGCCAAATGGCAGCTGGTGGGCTTTATTCATGGTGTAATGAATACAGATAATATGGTCTTGAGCGGCGAGACCATAGATTACGGACCTTGTGCATTCATGGATACTTATGATCCCAATACTGTATTTAGTTCTATCGACACCCATGGACGATATGCGTATGGCAACCAGCCAATTATCGCGGCATGGAATTTATCCAGGTTTGCTGAGACATTGCTGCCGCTGCTTCATGATGATGAGAAAAAGGCTATTGAGCTTGCTCAGGCTGAAGTGTCCAAATTCAATAATCTATTTTATGGTTACTGGCTTGATGGAATGAGGGCAAAGCTGGGTATATTCAACGATGAGCCTAATGATGACGACCTTGTAGGAGCCCTGCTTGGCATGATGCAGCGAAACAGGGCTGATTTTACCAATACCTTCAGGGCATTGACAAATGATAATACCGAAGTTATTGATATGTTTAAAACTGATGAGTTCATCGGATGGAAAGAACAGTGGAAGGCCAGGCAGAGCAGGCAGCCTCAATCGATGGATGAAGCTCACCTGTTGATGACCCACAACAACCCTGTCGTAATCCCTCGAAATCACCGGGTAGAGGAAGCTCTCCAGGCTGCAGAGAAAGATGGGGATTATAGTGTTATACAGAAGCTGCTGGGTGTACTCTCGGACCCATATTCATATACACCCGAACACGAGTTGTATACAACTTTGCCTGCGCCATCTGCCTGCCGGTATCAAACATTTTGCGGGACCTGATCAAGCAAAGCCTCATCATTCGACAAATCACTCTGGTCAGCGCATGTTGCCAGGCTGTGGGCTATTTTTCCCCGGCAGCCTCTTCAGAGAAGCCCTTTTCCGTCATTTTATAAAAGCAATGGGCTACAAAGGCCTCATGGCCTATCCTTTCGAGATCCTGCAGCAAGACATGCAGTCCAAGCCAGTCGCTCCAGCTGCAGTCATCGAGCTTGAGAATAATATTCTGATCGGTATATAGGCCATAAACGTGCCAAAAGCTTACGGACGGGCCGTCGGTATACATTTTTTCCTTCTTGAGGGTGATGAGTACGTTTTTGTGCATGATCGGTGTCATTTGGAGGAGTTTTTCATAAAGCTCCCTGTAACATCCCAGAAATTCATCATCTTCTGGGTGAGACATGTGCAGGTATTTTTCAACAAGTGGATAAAACGCTTTCTGGACGACCTCCAGGAAAGGCACCATTTCTGTAACAGTGATATCGTTATCTGAGGGGCCGGATTCAGAATCGGAGTCTTCAAGCAGGTCCTGGATGTTTTTTCGATCGAGAAATTCATCTATGTCGATATTTCTGCTATCAAGCTCCTCCTGAGCAACTTTCAAAGCTATCGGTTCATATTCATCAGCATTTTCTGTCAGTATCATTACCAGATCCTCATCTGATAGTAGAGACATGCTTTCCCTGATAGAATCAATTCTGTTTTTCATAGACACCCTCCGAATACAAATTTTCCTTCCACTATAATATCACAAAAATGATTATTGCTGCCAGAGTGTTGATTTCACCTGAACTCGCTATTGTAAAAATGTCGAATAATGTTATAATACTGTCATTGTTTAGTTAATCAGGGATGAGATTTACAATTGTTATTGGCAATTCAGGCGCCTGTTTTTTATTCTGTTTTTTATATAGCTATCAGCGGGGGGACGAGAATGGATACGAGAAAATACCTGGAGCTTTGTGAAAGAAGCAGTACCGGACCGAAAGTCAGCAAGGACGATTGGGATGTAGATTACATAATTACCGGAGTCAGAGACCTGGTGGATGAATATGATTTTTCATGGGATAAAAATGTATTGATCCCTACTGATAAAAAGCTGCTGGATCAGCTGTTCGAAGCAGGTAAAAAGCTCATTTGCAGTACCGGGATATACAATATGTCTACAAGCCGCATCATACAGTTCTCCGAGGAAGAGATAGATGAAGGCCTGAGGTCTATGAAGACAGAGCTTGTCATGGGAGAAGGCAAGGATGCCTATACACTCTATGCCCGCAAGGTCGAGGATAAAAGAGAGCCTGCAATCTGGGCCGGAAATCCTGGCTGCCCTACACCTGAAAAAATCTTTTATGAAAATGTACTGAGCTATGCTAAAGAGCCAATCATAGATCTTCTGACCTGCGGGTCGCTGGTGGATGTGGACGGCTTCCAGGTAGTCAGGAATCACCCCACAGAGCTGCTTGCTACATGCCGTGAGCTGGAATATCTGCGCAAAGCCCTTAACGCAGCAGGCAGGCCGGGAATGGGAATGCTGGCGGCTGAAAGCGCTGTTACTGAGGTTGGAGACCTGGCGGCTGCAAGTGAAAAAAGGCTTCGTCCGTGTGATTCTCATCTGATCGCCATGTTTAACGAGCTGATGATGGACAACGGAAATATTCTGAGAGCAGCCTACTCCCTTGATTACGGCATGAAAAATGCTTCTTTGGCCTGCTCCATGGTTGGAGGCCTCGGCGGTGACGCTCCCGGTGCTGCTATTGTTATGATCGCATCTATCATGGCAGCCAATCTTATCTGCCTGGCAGACTACCATCTGTGCCATCCGATACATATCAGGGACGTCGCCACTACAGCAAGGGGCTGTCTGTGGCTGCAATCCGTCCTGTGTCAGGCATTTGCCGAGAATGCACCGGCAATCATTGTCTGCGACATATGGCCAAAGAGCGGTGCAATGACAAAAGAGCTGCTGTACGAAGTGGCGGCTAATGCCATAGTTGTCGCTGTCAGCGGAGGACACCTGGAGGGCGTAGGCGCGGCTGACGGCAGGGAACCCAACGGCACCGGGCTTGAAGCCAGGCTTATGGGCGAGGTCGGAAAGGCTGTTTCAAGGCAGGGGATAACCAGGGAAGCTGCAAATGAGATGGTTCTGAAATTGCTTGAAAAATATGAGCACATCTTCAGCCAGCCCGAAAAATATACGGGCAAAAGGTTTGACGAGGCTTATGATATGGATGCAGTCATACCGCTGCCTGAATGGCAAAGCATGTATGATGAGGTTAAGGAAGAGCTGAGAGCTATAGGTCTTGATATTTGATGAGCCGATAATCGACAGAAATACAACAGAAATTCGATAGAAAATCGGCGGACAGACGGCGGATAATCGGCGATGGACAAAGACCGTACAACTTGACATAATACGGCAGCCATGGTAAACTGTTTTCAAAAATTTGATAGCATAAATACTACTATATTAATCCACTTATATGGTGTGGAAGTATCTACGTGGTAACCGTAAATTACCTACGCTATAGTGTCTCCTCTCTGGTTCTGTTATATGCGGACTGAAGAAACAAGGCCGGTCGCTGTACAACGATGAAGGCTTTTCGGAAAGTTTACATAATAATTGAAACTGTGAGTATAAATGGATAGAGCTCTAGCTTCTCTGTCCATTTTTTGTTTTATATGGCAACCACTCTTTTTATCGGGTCCGGCTGACGGAGGTGTATAATGGGGAAACCGGCTTTATTGGAAATGAGAGGCATAACGAAAAGGTTTGGCAGAACACTGGCAAACGATAATGTGAACCTGTGCCTGTACAAGGGTGAGATCCATGCGCTGCTGGGCGAGAACGGCGCGGGAAAAAGTACTCTTATGAATATATTGCTGGGCATATACAAGCCAAATTCCGGTGAGATCCTTTATAGAGGTAAAAGAGCCTCGATAAAAAGCCCCAAACATGCCGTTGAACTGGGCATAGGAATGGTGCACCAGCACTTCGAGCTTATCCCGACGCTCTCAGTGGCGGAAAATATTTTCCTGTGTATCGGCAGCTGCAGCTTTATACTGAATAAGGCTAAAATGGAGGATTCTATCCGGGGACTTTCGAAGAAATTCGGCCTGCAGGTAGATCCGGGCGCAAAGGTATGGCAGCTGTCAGTGGGCGAGCAGCAGAGAGTCGAGATAATGAAGCTGCTTTGCAGGGACTGCGAGATAATGATACTGGATGAGCCGTCTGCCGTACTGACTCCGCAGGAGGCCCGCGAGATGTTCAAGACGCTGCGGAAGATGGCGGACAGCGGCAAAGCCGTTATTTTTATATCTCACAAAATGAATGAGGTAATGGAAAACTCAGACCGCATAACAGTACTAAAAGGCGGGAGAGTGGAAGATGAAATGCTGGCTGAGGATGCCACCATAGAACGCCTGACAAAGGCAGTCATTGGTTCAAGAGTATTGGACAAGACAACACGCAAGCCTGTCCGGGAAAAGGCCAGGGCAGTAATGGAGATCGACAGCCTGAATGTCAGGAACGACAAGGGACTGACAGCGCTCCATGATGTATCCTTCGAGCTGCACCCCGGAGAAATATTCGCCATTGCCGGCGTTGCCGGAAGTGGCCAGCGGGAGCTTGCTGAAGCCCTTGCAGGACTGCGGAAGGTCACCTCCGGAAGGATAGTCATGAACGGCATCGATATCACTAAAACAAATGCAAGACAGAGAATTTCAGCGGGGATTTCATTTATTCCCGAAGACAGATTGAAGATGGGTCTGATCCCTGAGATGGATATAATGCACAACGCTATTCTAAAGGACTTCAGAAAGCCTGAGTTCAGCAGGCTTGGCGTATTGAGGAGAAAGTGTATCAAGACTGCCGCCGATGAATATGTTGACCGGTATGATATTAAAAATGGCGGAACAGATCTGCCTGTGAGCATGATGTCCGGCGGCAACCAGCAGAAGCTGCTGGTGGGCAGGGAGATAAACGGTGCCCCGGCGCTGGTGATAGCGGCCTATCCGGTCCGCGGGCTGGACATCGGGGCGACGGAAGCAATAAATAAAATACTGGCGGACCAGAGCAACAGGGGAGCATGTGTGCTTCTCATATCGGAGGAACTGGATGAGATTTTTGAGATGTCCGACAGGGTAGCCGTTTTGTGCGATGGGAAGCTGATGGGGATCAGAAACACATCGGAAACGGATTATGATGAGATCGGACGTATGATGTCGGGCGAACTTGCCTGAGGGCCGCCTCGAATGGAGGCCCGGGGATTGGGCTTGATACAGGCCTGCTGCAGGAGATAATTATGAGAATCGGAACAATCAACATTGAAAAAAGACAAGTAGTGCCCCTTGGAAGCAAGATTTTGAATTCCATTGTGTTTGTTTTGCTCGGACTGGCGTTCAGCTCGATCCTGATCATTGCAGTGGGCTTTAACCCCATTGCCGTCTACTCTAAAATGATTTCATACTCATTCCTGAATCTGCGTGGTATCAGCGGAAGCATAAAAGCAGCGCTTCCATTGATGTTCTGCGGACTTAGTGTTTCGGTGGCATTCAGGATGAATTTGAATAACATAGGTGCAGAAGGCCAGTATGCTATGGGAGCTATATTCGGCGGTGGATTTGCATTGTTTGCCCCCGGGGTGCCCCAGCCATGGGGATTGGTTGTCATGTTTGTGCTGTGCGCGGCTGGCGGAGCGCTTTGGGCGCTGATTGCGGCAGCTTTGAAGGCATACTGGAATGTCAATGAAACAATTATTACATTGATGCTGAACTATATAGCGCTGCTTTTCATGGATTACCTGTGCTATGGCCCATGGATGGCTCCAAAACAAACCTCTGCTATCTCGGAGATAATACCTGCGGAGATGTTCCTGCCCAATATGGGAAATCCGGGAATCAATTCCGGTATCATCGTTGCGATAATAATTGCGGTCCTCCTGTCCGCATTCTATAAATACACTGTTCAGGGATATCAGATCGGAGTTATCAGGAACAGCGTCAGGTCAGCCGAGTATGCGGGCATCAATGTTAAGAAGAATATACTGCTTGTACTGGCTCTCAGCGGAGCTATTGCAGGTCTTGCCGGTTTTGTGCAGATCGCGGGCATAGTTCACAGGGTGCAGGCCCAGCTCCCCGGAGGAAATGGCTACACCGGCATCGTTGTTGCCTATCTGAGCCAATTCAATCCCATAGCGGTAATAATAGTTTCCATCCTGTTAGGCGGTCTCAAGAACAGCAGCGCTGCGGTGCAGATAATGGGAGTCCCATCGCAGATAGCGACGATGCTCCAGGGAAGCATAATGATATTTGTCATTGCCGGTGAGTTTTTGAACCGGTACAGGATATCGATAAACAAGGGCAACAGCATTGCGGGAAACCACGACGGCAATAACAACAGCGGGAATCAGGGGATAAGTCCAAGTAAAACAGAAGGAGCTGCACAATGATTGCTATTATTACTTCGATATGCGCCGCGGCAATTGTATATGCAGTATCGATATTGTATGCCGCAACAGGTGAAATTTTTTCACAGCGCGCCGGGATCATGAATCTCGGTGTTGAAGGCATCATGCTTATGGGGGCGGTTTCGGGCTTCCTGACTGTACACTATACCAACAGCCTCACGCTGGCCATGCTTGCGGTTATCATTGTCGGAGCATTGCTTGGCCTGCTATTTGCGTTTCTTACGGTGACACTGCAGGCAGACCAGACAGTATGCGGTATGGCATTTCTTATTTTCGGAAGCGGTCTCAGCGGCTTCATAGGGAAAAATGTGACGGGCATCGCATCTGCGGTGAAGTTCGAGAAGATCGAGATACCGCTGCTTTCACAGATACCGGTGATAGGTGATATATTGTTCAAGCAGGATCTTCTGGTTTATATGATGTACATCATGATCCCATTGAGCATGTTTTACATATACAGGACAAGGCCCGGCATGATCCTTAGGGCCTTGGGAGAAAACCCATCCGCTCTTGATGCCGTCGGCATCAATGTGTTCGGGCTCAGGTACGCCTACATTATGTTCGGGTGTGCTATGTGCGCTGTGAGCGGAGCATGTATTTCGTTGTCGTATACGAATTTCTGGAATGAGGGGATGACAGGCGGAAAGGGCTGGATAGCCTTTTCGCTGGTGGCCTTCTCAGGCTGGAATCCGGCCAAGGCTGCCCTGGGTGCGCTGCTGTTTGGCGGGATCAGCATAGTCGGCATGAACATGCAGATTTATCTGCCGGGGGTGCCTTCGCAGTTTTATGGGATGCTTCCTTATATTGCGACTGTGGCGGCATTTATTTTAACTACTGCCAATTTCCGCAAGAAGCACACGGAGGAGCCGGCGGCACTTTGCCGGAAGTATGACCGGGAAGACCGGTAAAGGAACCGGAAGGATAAAGTACGGCCGGAAACCGGTGAAGGAACCGGAAGGATAAAGTACGGCCGGGAAACCGGTGAATGGCCTGAACGATGAATTATGACCGGGAGAACCGGTGATATATACGGGAGAGTGGAGCTTTGACCGGGAAGACGCTTATAGTGGCGGTGGGAACCGGTGATGATACCATTGGGACCGGAACAAAATAAAGGGGGAAAATATTGTGAAAAAGAGAAAATTGCTAAGTTTACTGTTGGCGGCGGTATTGGTTTCTTCAATACTTGCGGGATGCGCAGGCCCCGGAGAACCGAAGGCTGAAGCTAAAACCCACGATTATTCGAAGATCAAAATCGGTGAGATCACCTCTCTTGTCGTAAATGACGGCGGCTGGTGCCAGGCGACTCACCAGAGCATACTTGCATCCATGAAGCAGCTGGGTATCCCGGAAGAGAACCTGCTTGTAGTCGAAAACGTTGCTGAAGAGCAGTCAGCGGTAAATAATGCTTATGATGCGCTGGTCAGCGAAGGCGTCAGCATTATATTCGGAGCAAGCGCCGGTTATGCTGCGATCCTCAGTGAGCTGGCAGCACAGAATCCTAATGTGATAGTAGCTCAGCAGGGTGATAAGACGGAAAACCTGATAGGCTATCAGATCCGCAACTATGAAGGTATGTTCCTAGCAGGCTATGCAAGTGCATTGATGGCAGACAGCGATTTACTGGGCTTTGCAGCCAGCATGTCCGAGGCATCGGTCCGCGGTGCAATAAATGGTTATGCCCTCGGCGCAAAATATGCAAATCCCAATGCAAAGGTCCAGGTAGTCTGGGCAAACAGCTGGTACGATGTTGACCTTGAAACCCAGAGCGCTCTGACACTGATCAACCAGGGCATCAAGTACATGGGTATGGAAGCATCCTCTCCTGCGATCCCTCAGACATGCCAGGCTAACGGAGCTTTCTGTGTAGGTTATAATGTCGATATGAAGGAGCTTGCTCCTGAAGCGGTCATGGTATCCTATATGTGGAACTTCGAACCTATCTTTACAAAAATAATTACTTCTGTGGCAGATGGAGTAGCAAAGAGCAGCGATTATTATTATGAAGGCGGCGAATGTGCAGCGCTGTCTCCCTTCAACGATGCAATCGTGCCCAAGGATGTCCAGGATAAGGTCCTTCAGGTAAAGAAGGATATTGCCGAGGGAAAAATCAAGGTATTTGCCGGAGAATTGAAGGACAACAAGGGTAATGTACTTGTATCTGCCGGAGAAGTCATGAATGATGAGAGCATCAATACACAGCAGTTCCTGGTGGAAAACGTCATCGGTGACTGGAACTGATAAGGGTGCGGCTGTCGTTAATCAAAGCAGCCGACATTGAGAAAAACAGGCATTACTGTATAATAAAATAACGAGGCGATGATGTCCCCCACCTCTACAGGTGGCGGGTACCGATTTGCCTTTCAGGCGGTGAGTATATCTCCTGCCTCGTTGAAACGCGCAGAGGTAAGAAAAATTTTCTACAATCGAAAATTTTTCTTTGAACGATGCGTTATTATAATATAGTATAATTGATATAGGCCGGCAATGGGGCTCAAAAACTCCCACTGCCGGTTCCTCTATACGGAAGTTCATATATTGGATAGCATGAAGGAGATTTGTCGTGGATAAAGCGTCACTAAAAGTAAGAATAGATGCAGCAGCAGGACGAATTCCTGCAGATGTTGTAATTAAGAATGTTAAAATAGTTGATGTCTACAGCAGTTCCATTATCGAGGGCAAAAGCATTGCCGTAAAGGATGGATATATAGCCGGTATCGGAGACCATGACGGCATCCGGGTGATAGATGCCCAGGGGCGATATGCGGCTCCCGGATTCATCGATTCACATATCCATATCGAATCCTCATATGTAACCCCCGAGGAAATAGGGAGGCTTCTGGTCCCCCATGGGACGACCACCATTATTGCCGATCCCCACGAAATAGTAAACGTATGCGGTATGACGGGCATGAATTACATGCTCGAGGCGTCGAAGGGCACAAAGCTCGACATCCTCTACATGCTTCCGTCATGTGTCCCGGCGACGCCCTTTGAACATGCCGGAGCTGTTATTGATGCAGCAGCCATGGCTGAGCCGCTGAAGAATCCCGGGATACTGGGGCTGGGTGAGTTTATGGATTATATCGGAGTCATTGATGCCAATGATGCTGTTTTAGATAAACTGATGGCTGCGTTTGGCGAAGGCAAGCTGATCGACGGCCATTGTCCAGCTCTGGCAGGAAAAGGTCTCAATGCGTATGCAGCCGGAGGAATACACACCGATCATGAATGTTCGACGATCCAGGAGATGCTCGATCGTATTTCGCTGGGGATGTATGTATTGATGAGGCAGGGCTCCGCCTGCCATGATCTGAGGAATCTACTGAAGGCTGTCACACCGGCTAACAGCAGGCGTTGTCTGCTTTGCTCGGATGACCGTCAGCCCGAGACCATTTTCAAACAGGGGCATCTGGATGACCACCTGCGCATATGTGTGCAGGAGGGTATCGATCCTGTCACCGCGATCCAGATGGCAAGCCTGAATGCTGCGGAATGCTACGGACTGCGCGACAGGGGAGCTATTGCTCCAGGGCTGCGTGCCGATATCGTACTGCTTGATGATTTAAAGCTATTCAACGTGCATAAGGTATTCATCAACGGAGAGGAAGCGGCAAGGGTTGGAAGGTATTTGCCGGAGGTGCAGCGCTGTGATATTTCTTCCGTACAGGGAAGCTTTCATGTTAAGGATTTTTCCATCAAAAAATTAGCGTTGAAGCTGAAGTCCAACCGTGTTAATGTCATTGACATTCTGCCCGGCGGTGTCGTAACAGCAAAGGGTATAGCAGAGGTGGAACTGGATGATGACGGCACATTTGTATGGCAGCCCGGCAGTGATATAGCCAAGGCGGCTGTCGTCGAGCGCCATCAGGGCACAGGAAATGTAGGACTGGCGTTGATCAGGGGATACGGGATCAAATCGGGCGCTGTGGCATTGTCGATTGCCCATGATTCCCACAATATCATCACCGTCGGTACAAATGACCCGGATATGGCGCTGGCAGTCGAAAAGCTTGTGGAACAGGGAGGCGGCATCATTCTGGTAAAGGATGGAGCAGTGATCAACTCCATGCCGATGGTCGTAGGCGGGATCATGACAGACCGGACCGGAGAATGGGTCAGCGAAAAGCTTTCCCAGATACATGAGGACGCATATGTCCGGCTTGGTATAAGCAGGGATGTGGAGCCGGTCATGACACTTTGCTTTATGTCCCTTCCGGTCATACCTGAGCTCAAGCTGACTGATATGGGACTTTTTGATGTCACAAAAGCCAATTTCATACCTGTCGAGGCAGAGTAGGAAAAGTTTATTCATTTCACCGCACCATAAATAGCAAGGCAAGCTCTTTGAAACACTGCTGATGCAAGAAAAATTTTCTGCAAACGAAAAATTTTCTTTGAATTATGTGTTATAATTGAAGCAACATGTGCATACAAGTTGATCTACTATGGAGCCGCCTATGACAAATGATAACAATCAGCCTAAATATTTCAGGCTCAAGGAGTATCTGAAGGATGAGATACTGATGGGCAGGATCAGGCCGGGAGAACAAATTCCCTCTGAAAATACCCTTGCCGAGATGTTCAGTATAAGCAGGAACACGGTGAGGAAGGCTGTATCGATACTGATAAACGACGGATATCTGACTTCGGAACACGGACGGGGCACCTATTGCCTTGATATAAGCCTTAAAAGGAGCGCTTCAAGGAATATAGGAGTAATAACGACATATATATCCGAATATATATTCCCGAGGGTTATTCAGGGAATCGACAGTGTGCTTTCCCGGAACGGGTACAGCATAATTCTGAAAAATACCAACAACGATACTGCAAATGAGTACAGCTGTCTGAAGGATATGCTGGGTAAAAACGTTGAAGGGCTGATCATAGAACCGACAAAAAGTGCGTTGTTTTCCCGCAACCTGGAGCTGTTTAAAGCATTGGACAATAGTGGCATACCTTATGTTTTTATTCATGGCTGTCATCAGAACCTGGCGAACAAGCCATGCGTCATACTGGATGATGCCGCCGGAATGTATTCTGCCGTCAAATATCTGGCAGAGCTGGGTCACAGGAAAATCATCGGTATTTTCAAGGCTGACGATATACAGGGCCTGAACAGGCACAAGGGGTATGCCAGGGCGCTGGCTGATGCCGGACTGTCATATGATCCTGATAATGTGATCCTTTTCCATACCGAGGACAAGGCGACAAAACCGGTAAATGCAATAAGGGAAATGATCATGTCCGGACGCAGAACGGATGCCATTGCATGCTATAATGACGAGATAGCGTTCAAGATATTCCAGCTTGTCGATGGAATGGGACTGAAGGTGCCGGAGGATATATCCATTACAGGATTTGACGACTCTCATCTTTCTGAAAACGGCGCTGTCAGGCTGACATCGGTGTCCCATCCCAAGGAAAGGCTGGGAACGGCGGCAGCTGAGCTTTTGCTGGATATTCTCGGAGGGAAGGATAACGTGAGCAGTTATTCGCAGCAGGTAATAGTTCCCGAACTGGTTATTAAGGATTCGTGCAAGAAGAGATAGCAGCGTAAAGAAACGATGGCAAAAGAGATAACAACGAGGCAGCCAGGATTGTTATGAACATTATTGAATAACCTTACATGTACGCACGAGCATACATGTAAAGCCGCACAGGAAAAACTATCATGTAACGGAGGGATATAATGAGCGCTGAATCCATGGATATCAAAAATGCTATTATCAGCGGAAGGACGACGCTGGGTATGGAATTGGGGTCTACACGCATAAAGACTGTCCTGACGGGCGAGGATCACATGCCTGTGGCATCAGGCAGCTATGATTGGGAGAACAGCTGTGTCAACGGCATCTGGACCTATAGTCCCGAGAAAATATGGGAGGGGATACGGCTCAGCTACAAGGCTATGGCTGAAGATGTGCTGGCCCGGTATGGAACGCGTATCAGGAAGGTCGGTGCGATAGGCATCAGTGCGATGATGCACGGATATATAGTCCTGGATAAGGAAGAAAGGCTGCTGACTCCCTTTCGTACATGGAGGAATAATATTACAGGACAGGCTTCCGAAAAACTGACGGGACTTTTTAATTTTCCGATACCTCAAAGATGGAGCATTGCCCATCTTTATCAGGCGATCCTCAATGGTGAGGAGCATATAAAAGAAATTTCCTTTATGACGACACTGGCAGGATATGTGCACTGGAAGCTGACCGGAAGTAAGGTCCTTGGAATCGGTGATGCGTCGGGCGTTTTCCCGATAGATCCGGCGACAGGCAGCTATAACCGGCGGATGATCGGACAGTTTGAAGAGCTGATAAGGCCCATGGAGCTTCCATGGAGGCTGGAGGACATACTTCCGGACGTTCTGCCGGCGGGAGAAAAGGCCGGCACACTTACCGTGGAGGGAGCCTGCCTGCTGGATGAAACAGGGCAGCTGGAGTCGGGGATCCCGCTGTGCCCGCCGGAAGGCGACGCCGGGACGGGAATGGTTGCGACCAACAGCGTAGCGGCACGCACGGGGAATGTATCTGCCGGGACATCGGTTTTCGCGATGCTTGTGCTTGAGAAGGAATTGTCTTCGGCCTACCCTGAGGTCGATCTGGTGACTACGCCTTCCGGCAAGCCTGTGGCCATGGTTCATTCGAACAACTGCACATCTGATTATGATGCGTGGATAGGGTTGTTTGCTGAAGCCTCCAGGGCTCTGGGAAATGATGTGAGTAAGTCAAAGCTTTACGACACGCTGCTTGGAGAAGCTCTCAGAGGAGATCCGGATTGCGGAGGACTGCTGTCCTATGGATATGTGTCCGGAGAGCACATAACGCACTTTGAACAAGGACGTCCCCTGTTTGTCCGCTCAGCTGACAGCAGGTTCAATCTGGCGAATTTTATGCGGGTCAATCTGTTTTCAGCCCTTGGTGCACTAAAAACCGGTATGGATATACTCATGAGCAGAGAGTCTGTGAGAGTGGATGAAATACTCGGCCATGGCGGCTTTTTCAAAACAAAGGAAGCAGGCCAGAGAATAATGGCCGCCGCTCTCAACGTTCCCGTGTCAGTAATGGAAACGGCGGGCGAAGGCGGGGCATGGGGCATTTCGCTGCTGGCTTCATATATGGCATATAGGGAAAACGGCGAATCTCTGGAGGATTTCCTGCTTGGCAAGGTCTTCGCGGGATGCCAGGTAAGCACTGTCGAACCTGATCCGTCCGATGTGGCGGGCTTCAATGAATTTATGAAACGATATACAAAAGGATTGGCTATAGAAAGGGCTGCAGTAGAGAATTTGGAATAAAATCACGGGAGGTGAATGTTGATGCTGGAACAATTGAAACAGGCAGTTTTGTCGGCAAACCTTGAGTTGCCTGCCAGGAGTCTCGTAACCTATACATGGGGAAATGCCAGCGGTATTGACAGGGAAAGCGGGCTGGTCGTCATCAAGCCGAGCGGCGTGCCTTACGATGAGCTTAAGATCGAGCAGATGGTAGTGGTGGATCTGGAAGGAAACCAGGTCGAAGGAGATATGAGGCCATCGTCGGATGTGCTTACCCATCTGGTGCTTTACAAGAGCTTCTTGGATATCGGAGGTGTCGTCCATACGCATTCCAACTGGGCAACCATCTGGGCACAGGCCGAAAGGAGCATTCCGACCCTGGGCACTACCCATGCTGACTATTTTTACGGAGAGATACCATGTACGAGGAACATGACGGATGATGAAATAAAGGCTGATTATGAAGTGAATACTGGTGTCGTAATAGCAGAAACCTTCGAGGACAGGGATCCAGTACGTACGCCGGGTGTCCTTGTCAGCGGCCACGGACCCTTTACCTGGGGAAAGGACGCCGCAGAGGCGGTCCATAATGCAGTCGTTCTTGAGACGGTTGCAATGATGGCATTCAACTCACTTACATTGTCGCCGGGACTTAATCCTATAAACCGGGCTTTGCAGGACAGGCACTTTTTCAGGAAGCATGGCTCGGATGCATATTACGGGCAGAAGTAAAATCTAGTAGCAGGAGGATTGGTAATGAAGGATTTGAAAAAGTATGAGTTTTGGTTTGTAACAGGAAGCCAGCATTTGTATGGGCCTGAAACGCTTGAGCAGGCTGCCGGGCATTCGGCTGCGATAGTAGCGGCGCTGGAGCGCGACCCATCCATTCCGGGGAAAGTGGTTTTCAAGCCCGTTGTAAAAACACCGGATGAGATACGCAGGCTTTGTGTGGAAGCAAACAGTGACGAGAGCTGTGCAGGCATAATCACCTGGATGCACACCTTCTCACCGGCAAAGATGTGGATCGCAGGCCTCTCGATACTCCGAAAGCCCTTGCTGCATCTGCATACACAATTTAACAGGGATATCCCCTGGAACAGCATAGACATGGATTTTATGAACCTTAACCAGTCGGCCCACGGCGACAGGGAATACGGCTTCATAGGCTCTCGCCTCCGCCTTGCCCGCAAGGTAGTGGCAGGCCATTGGGAGGATCCAGAGGTACGCCGCAGAATTAGCGTCTGGATGCGTGCCGCATGCGGCAATGCGGAAAGCCGCGTACTGAAGGTCGCCCGTTTCGGTGATAATATGAGAGAGGTTGCGGTAACCGAGGGTGACAAGGTTGAGGCTCAGATCAAGTTTGGCTGGTCGGTCAACGGCTATGGCATCGGAGAGCTTGCAAAGCTCGTCGATGAAGTGTCGGATGC